>CALVAJ010000054.1 GCA_944325505.1 uncultured Bacteroidales bacterium | reverse complement strand
AATGATTATCCGCAAAAGTACCCATAAAATCTGAAGATTCCTTGTCCTTTAGTTGCTTATCTTGCCGGGATTTCGTATATTTGTAGTGCATTCAAATACTTTGAGTTATGAAAATTTTCGAGTTCGAGAAGCACTTTCCCGACGAGGAAAGCTGCAGGAACAAATTCCGTGATTTAAGGCTGAAGCAGGGCGTTGTCTGCCCGAAATGCGGCTGTACGCACCATTACTGGAAGTCCGACAAGGGAATGTTCCAGTGCAAGGGGTGCGGACATCGGCAGAGCCTGCGCTACGGCACGGTGATGCATGGGTCGAAACTCCCGTTCCGCTACTGGTTCATAGCGATGCACCTGCTTACCGCCACGAAGCATACTTTCTCCGCAGCCGAACTTCAGCGGCAGCTGGGGCACAACCGTTATCAGCCGATATGGGAGATGGTGCATAAGCTCCGTTCCGTCATGGGGCAGAGGGACAGCGAGTATATGCTGACCTACTCCGTGGAACTTGACGAGGGATTCTTCACCGTAGGCACTCCAAAAAAGGAGGAGAAGATGAAGCCAGGGTCAAAGGAAAGAAAAGCTACAGTTCTTGTCATGGCAGAGAGTATAGAGGTCGAAAAGCCAAAGCTGAACATGAAGAAAAAGAAGGTCGGGCATCTTAAAATGATAGTCATCCCTGACACGAAGAAGTCCACGATTACAGAAAAGGCTGTTGAGAGTATCCATAAGGATGCCCTTGTCAGCATGGATGCCAGCCACTCGCATTCCGACATCGAAAAGAAGTACAAGTCCGACTGCCGGAAGTCAATCACCCAGGAGGATATCGACAACTTCCTTCCGTGGGTGCATACCACACTTTCAAATGCAAAGTCGCTCCTGCTCGACACCTACCACGGAATCAAGCGGGAATACCTCCAGGAATATCTCAACGAGTTCTGCTACAAGTTCAACAGGCGGTATTTCGGGGAAGACCTTTTCGACCGTTTATTGATGGTTAGTGCAGGTTATACACCGGAGTTTCAGCACCGAACTTACAGACATAAGCAAAGTGCATAAACTGAAGTAATTACGACATAACTCTCTTGGAATAAGGCAAGAAAGTTTCGATTTTCTTTGCATAAATCACATATTCGTTCTATATTTGCAATACGGCAGGTAAATCCTAATCAAGAGTGATAAGTGTCATAAATGTATTGTAAATACATCTCTTTTAGGGGCTGCCTTTTTTTATGCCTCAATCACAATGAATATATATTTAGATGAAAGTGGAGATTTGGGATGGAAATTTGATTCTGCTTATAGACATGGAGGATCAAGTAGGTATCTTACAATAGCTTTTGTCATTTGTCCACCTGAAAAAAAGCATCTTATTAAACGTCTTGTAAAAGACATATATAGAAAAACAAAGACTAATCCTAAAATAGAGTTAAAAGGGAGTTCACTTAGTCAGGAAACGAAAAAAATAATTGCAAAAAAGACTGTAAATTTATTGGCGACACATTCAGATATTAATATATGTTCTATTACGGTGAAAAAAGAAAATGTCCAACCACATATTAAAGATGACCCCAATAAACTATATAATTATATGATACGTATTGCCGTATTGGACAAGGTGACAAAATTTTCTTATGTAAACTTAATCAGAGATAATCGCTCTATAAAAGTACGCTCAGGAAATTGTTTAATTGACTATTTGCAAACCGTTTTGTGGTTTGATTTACACAGTCAAGCAAAAGTAATTGATATTCCGTCTGATAGCAAATCAGTTAATAATCTTATATTTATTGATTGGATTAACAATATCGTGTGGGGATATTATGAAGATAACAATTCTGATGCTTACAACATATTGAAAAATTCAATAGATGATAAAAAACTATTTTTTCATTAATGGGATAATATCAACGGGCGATTCTTGCGAGTCGCCCGTTATTGTTTTCTACATATCTTATCTTCAAGAAAATTTAGCTACACATACCTATGATGAATAAAACTATAAACATAATTACGATATATATAGCCCCTAAAATAATTTTAGTCTTTAAGTTTTCATAATCTTGTTGTTCCTTTTTCTTTATCTGAGCATCACTTACAGGACTTGTTCTTAATTCTCCTGGTTTTAATTCCCTTCCGCACTTCAAACAAGTGATTTTAACTTTACCGCTTCCGATAAATCCTGCCAATAAGCCAATTCCCCCAGTAAGAACAGCACCCGTTAATGCTTTACCAGCACCAAACCCTTTCTTATTGGCGGTTAATTGAGAACTGCCGCAGTATGGGCAGTATAATTTATCACTATGCTCTTCCATAACTCTATAAGGTTTAGTTAAACATATTTCCGTCTTGGTAGCGACAGGTACACGTTTAACCACAAAAGAAAAAGCGCAGACTATCGCCATACGCTCTCAGGCTCACCACAAGCCGAATATACTATGGAGAAGTCCGCGCCGATAGGGGGCACGAATCCCAACGTATATTCATTAGCTCGTTCATTGTCGAGGTGGTGATTCGAGAGCGATTGAGCTATTTTTCAGTATTGTCTGCCAGAATCATCTGACGGGGCAAAGGTATAAATAATTCGCCATTTGTCAAATGAGTATTGTATGAATTGGAGGAAAATGTTTATCTTTGCAGGACTCAAAGTAAAGGGCGCGTGAGCGTCCGAATGAATGCAATCGAGGGAGGTCTTTGCCTCCCTCTCTTTTTGTCCCTTTGGGTATTATTGCGGATAATCATT
>CALVAJ010000053.1 GCA_944325505.1 uncultured Bacteroidales bacterium | reverse complement strand
CAAAGACCGATATGATTCTAGTGAACTGAATTTATTTAATTTTTAACCTTGTCCATTTTTAGTGGACAGTAGTGATATCCGAAATATTATTAACTTCATAAAACACAATAAGAATTTCAATAATATGGCTGATAATCCTAGAATACTAAATTTCTATCACTTGTTGAACTACAGATTCAATATCCCAGAATACCAGAGAGGTTACAGATGGGAAAAGAAGCAAGTGGTAGATTTGATGAATGATTTAAAAGATTTTATTGATAGAAGAGCTGCTAATCAGGTAAAAGATAAGGAGTTTTACTGCCTTCAACCAGTAGTTGTATATAAAATAGGTGATAATCATTATGATGTAATAGATGGGCAGCAAAGACTCACTACATTATATCTTATCCTGCAAGCTTTGAAAGCTACTATCGAGGATAATTGTGATAATCAGAATATATATCAGATAGGCTATTCAAAGTTTATTGACGACCCGAAGGAGAGTGATTACTTGAATAATAACTACTTTCTGAATGATGATGACAAGCAATACCTTACGTCAGATAATTTTTTTATTCGGCAAGCCTATGTCGAAATATGTAATTGGTTCCGCAATAATAAGCGTTGTCGCGTCCCATTTGCACAAATGTTAATGAACAATGACAGTAACTCCAATTTAGCAGATGAGGATAAAAAAGATCTCAGGGTAATATGGTATGAAACTGACTATGGGAGAAAAGATTGCTATGACCCCGTACAGTTGGAAAAGGACTCTATTGAGATATTCAATCGACTGAATTATGGGCAGATAAAACTAACAGACACGGAACTTGTCAAGGCCCTCATTATGCAAAGTGACTGCTATTTAGGAGAGAAGTATGCCAGCATGGAGCAGTGGACCAGTAAAGTTGCGGCTGATTGGGATAATATGGAAAAGAAACTCCATAATCCATTTTTCTGGTCGATGTTAAATGCTGTGGAAGATGCTAACAATCCGTCGCATATCAGTTTCCTTCTATCGTTTGCAGCAAAAGATATTTATGAAGAAAAAGCAGAAGATGAGTACTTCAGGGACATCAAGAGGGATAACCATTTTGATTATGTTGTTATAGACAAATGGCTTTCACAACCAGGTGTCAACCGAGAAATGCTGGTGAAGGATTTATGGAATAGAGTAATGGATATTTTTTCATTATTTGAGAGTTGGTACGAGGATTTCGAAGTTTATCATCGAATTGGTTTGTTGGTGCTGTTCCTAGAGAGAACAAAAGAACGAGATAGTCGAGTTAATAATTTAATCCGCGAGCTTTATGCTAAGAAGTCACTGAGAAAATCAGCTTTCATTAATATCTTAAACGACAAGATTGCTTCAGAGGTGAAGATACGCTCAAAAAATAAGGATAATGAGACAAACACCTTAAAATCTATCAACTATCATGACAATCCGGAAGAGATAATAAAGGTGCTTGAACTAGTTAATGTTATTGATCATCTCAGAAAACCGAATGACAACAGCCGTTTTCCGTTCCATCTATTTAAGAAATACAACGTTACAAGTCTTGAGCATATACATCCGCAAAATATTGTGGATCTGTCTTTCAAAGATGCATGTTCATGGTTAAATAGGAAGGTATACGAACTTAAAGATCATGATTTGGAGAGCCTTGATGATAAGGACTTAATTTCTGCGGCCAAAGAAGCGGCTGAAGCCCTTCAGCATTCGTTGGTATATCTTGATGAAGATGTGGAAGACAAGGTGGTGAGAGAAGCAAATAAGAAGGCTAATCAAGAAGCTTCAAAACAGTATGAATCCTCAAAGGAAATCAAAGAGTTAATGGGCAAGGTTGACAAAGTGTTTGACGAATTGGCTGGAATGAAAGACGAGGAGATGCACTCAATCAGAAATATGGCTCTTGTTGACAAAAAGACAAATTCTGCACTTCAAAATTATCTTCTTGATACCAAGAGAAATATACTTAAAGAACGGAGCGAAGCTGATCCATCAAGTGAGAGACATACATATGTTCCTATTACTACTGAACTTGCCTTTAATAAGGCTTTTTCAAAATGTGTCAAGGAATTGAAGTTCTGGTCTTTGCCTGACAGAGATGCCTATTATACTCATGTTGAATCCATCTACAATGAATTTGTAAAATGAAAGACTTACATACATTCGGAGAACTAATCCAGGAGAACAAAATAGTAATTCCAAAAATACAAAGGGATTATGTACAAGGAAGTAATGCGCAACAAGAGAAAAGAGATGAGTTTCTTGCTGTGTTACTGGACCATTTGGTTTCAGGTAGAGAATATCATTTGGATTTTATCTATGGTACAGGAGGCACTGACCAAGGAGAATTTCTTCCGTTGGATGGACAGCAACGGCTTACTACGATATTTCTGATACATTGGGTTCTTTCTCAAAGATCTGGTATTAGAGATATTGAGGTCAAAGATTATTTTTCATACCAAACAAGAAGGAGTTCAGAACTATTCTGCCAAAAATTGATTGAAGAAAGAATTGATTTCAGCTGCTTCTCAAAAGGTCAGACCATTTCGGAATATATCAGAAAAGAAGTTGCTTGGTATCTCAAGCAATGGGATACTGACCCCACGATTCAGGCAATGCTTGATATGATTGATACAACCGATGTTTTCATCAGTAAACCACGATATATCGATCATTGGATGAAGATGTGTATAAATTCAATGTCATTGCTGAAGTTCGATTGTCTTAATATGAAAGATTTTCATTTGTCTGACAGTCTTTATGTGAAGATGAATGAGAGGGGCAAGCAGCTGACTTCTTTCGAGAATTGGAAAGCAAGGTTCATCAAGTTTCTTGCAGACCAACATGCGAATTCTCAATATGAGTTTATTGAAAAGGATAGAGAGAACTATACAGGGATAAAGGATTATTTTGTTCAATCTATCGAGCATCAATGGAGTGACATATTTTGGACTTATGCAATTGAAGAATGGAGGAAACTTAAGCCAGAGGAACAGAAAGACAAACCATACCCAGTGATAGACGGGTATTTTGAGCGGTATATAGAATATATCCATGAACTTCACTTCTATCTTAAGAATCCTAAAATTAATGGTGAGGATGTTAAGACTTCGGACTATACTAACAAATTCGGGCAGCAGTGTTCAACATATTCAGATATTGAATATCTCTCATTGATGTTCCGGAGTCTTGATGTGTTCGTTAATATTAAAAGAGAGAACGGCTCCATTTCTAATTTCTTCAATGCGATATTTTATCATGGCAACGAATATGTAATTGGAAAGGTTAGGCTATTTTCAAAAGAAATACCTGAAGACTTAGACTTGTTCAAATACTGTATAAGCAATAAGAGGGAAAACTGTTTGGTGACAATTCAGATATTTCTCTATTCAATCATACAATATTGTCAGGAAAATCAATGTTATAAACCGAGTCCTGAATTGATAAGATATGTCAGAGTAATGAGAAATCTTATAGACGGAGTGCGCCAGTTTTTAACGAAGGATCTAAGCTACAGATCAAATATCCGTCTCAACGAGATTTCAAATTATGAAAAAACTATCAGACATTTATGCTCTGCAAAAGATGTGGATTCATTATTAATCAGTTGTCCTACAGGACTCGGAAATATTGCTCATGAAATTGCAAAGAATGAGTTGCGTTCAGTATGTACAGTGGGCAACTTTGATAAGCTCGAAGACTGTTCTTTGTTCCATGGCAATCTGGCCGTTGTTAAATATGTGTTGGATGGAAATACGAACTACTATGATTTGGTTGCGGCTATTTCTGAATTTAAAAAGTTGTCTGACACAAAGAAAATCCAACTCTTGATATCACAAGGTTATCGTGGAGTCCGCGTTGGATGGAGTTCGTATCAGAACAGATTTTATTATGGCTGTCAAGAAAAAGGGTGGGAATTTATTTTCATGCACGATTCAGGACAGGAAGTGGCAAGGCCATTCAATGATTATGTTCGTGAATACATAAAGTACGGTGATACTGAGACCATCTTAAAGACACACGAGAAAGATTATGGTTATATCGGATATGCTTTAAAATATGATGACTTTTTGGAGTCTGCCGGAAAATTATACTATTATGCGGGTTATTACTACGATAATCCAGTGGATTTAAGAATTGTATCACTACGAAGAGCCTCATCCAGACCCTTGAACGGTTATCATTGTGAGCCTTTTGCGCAAATAGTAGTTAATCATTTAAAATCGGAAAACAAGGAAATAAAAGTATCTTCGTGGGGATACGGCAGAAATAGAGGTGCTATTCATTGTGAGTCATTAAACTTGAGGCTGAAAAGCTATACAGACCATTGGAAAATTGAGATAGATTATCCAGATAATGTTTTGCCAGAGCAAAAATCTTTGCAACAAGTGATTTCTGAATATGGGTCGGCATATAACCTTTCATGGAATAAAGATAATTCATCCTTGATAATGCCTCTTCTTGGGAACAAAGATTTGGTGGAAACTTGTGTCTATTTCATTAAAGATTTACTAGGATAGATTTATATGTGAGCAGCTGCCAATTGCTGCTGAAAAAGTGCTGCTGTCGAAAAAGTTGCTGCTGTCGAAGTAGACACGGGAGGGTAGAAAAAGTGTAGAATCATAAGGGTTATTTTTATGGAAAAGTGTATATTTGCACTATAAAATCTTTTAGAAAAGTGTAAAAGCGATGCTGTATAGAAAGATTCGATCATATATAGATGACCACCTTAGGTCTAATGAGGACAAGATTCTCCTGATTGAAGGAGCGCGGCAGATAGGCAAGTCTTACATCATAAGAGATGTAGGGACCGAACTCTATGACAACTATGTGGAGATAAATTTCGTGGAAGACGATGCGGGCGACAAGATATTCAGGAATGTCCGCACCACGGAAGAGTTTTACCTGAACTTAAGTATGGTTGCAGGGTCCAAGCTGGACAGATATGAAAACACAGTGGTCTTCATTGATGAGATTCAGCATTATCCGCAATTTTTGACGATGCTCAAGTTCCTAAGACAAGAGCATCGGTATCGGTTTATCTGCAGTGGAAGCCTGTTGGGAATTGCATTGAAAAAGACCGTTTCGGTTCCAGTCGGAAGTATTATCCCCAAGAAAATGTATCAGCTGGACTTTGAAGAATTCCTGATTGCAAATGATTTCGGCGAGGATGCGATTGCGCATCTGAGACAATCCTTTGAGCAGAAACAGCCTTTGGCCCCGGAGGTTCATGATAAGGTGCTAAGTCTTTTCAAAAGATACCTTCTCGTGGGAGGTATGCCGGATGCGGTCAATGAATATTTGAACAGTCATAATATCGTCAAAGTGAGGGAGGTTCAGGAGGCTATCAGAGAATTGTATGGTGTCGATGCTTCCCGCTACGAAGAGGATGCTGCCAAGAAACTGTATATCCGCCGTATCTATGATATGATTCCTTCTCAGATGGAGAACAAGAAGAAGCGGATTGTGGCAAAAGATATATTGGACAGGAAAGGCGACAGATTCAGCAATTACATGGAGGAGTTTGAGTACCTGATCAATTCAGGTATTACGATACCATCTCATGCAATCAGCAATCCGAAATATCCCTTGGCAGAATCCCAGCAGAAAAATTTGTTGAAGCTGTACATGAACGATGTAGGTATGCTTACTTCCCAGTTGTATCATTACAATATCCAGCCAATACTGAACGACATTGCCAGCATTAACCTTGGCTCTGTCTATGAAAGCGCTGTTGCCCAGGAACTGAAAGCACATTACGAAAAACTGTTCTACTACGACAATAAGCAGAAAGGGGAGGTTGACTTCCTTGTTGATGACAACGACACCATGAGTGTCCTGCCTATCGAGGTAAAGTCCGGAAAGGATTATACGGTTCATAGTGCGTTGGACAACCTGATGGCAATTCAGGACTACCATATTGTTTCATCTATTGTTTTTTCAAATGAGAGGGAAATAAAGACAAAAGGAAATATCCTTTATCTCCCAATTTACTATGTAATGTTCCTGGAGAACAATGTGCCGGAAAAAGAGAACCTGTACTTTTAAGTTAAAACAGAATAAGACATGCTATATGGCTTGAGAAAGATTCGGGGATAATGACAAAATGGCTGAAAAATAGGTGGATAAACCTCTGCTTAAATTATAAAATCCCTGTTGTTCAACTGCGGACTTGAATTTAATTGTATATATCATAAAATGAAGTAAATGCCTTATATTTACATCTAATATAGTTGAAATTGAAACCAAAATGGAAATATTATGAAAGTAGCAATTTTACATCTTTCGGATATGCATATTGATAGTAAAAATTATCAGTGGTTGACAAGGAAAACAGAGCAGATAGTTTCTGCTGTTTGGAATGATTTTTCCGAATGTAAAAAAATTATAATTGTTGTCTCTGGTGATATTGCTTATTCCGGAGAAAAAGAACAATATAACTATGCAGAAAAATTTTTTAGAACGCTTTTAAAGGAGTTCGCAAAAAAAGGACTAGGTGATACAGAATTGGACAATAAAATTGTATGTGTACCAGGTAATCACGACTGCGATTTTGAAATAGCCGATAATGCAAGACAGATTTTGCTTAATTCATTGCGATTAAATACTGGAAAGGTAGATAATAGTGTATATAATATAATCTCTAAAGTTCAGAACAATTTTAAAGACTTTGCAAAGAGTGTAATGTGTGATAAAGCATATACTCTTGCAATAAATAATAATATAACAGTCAATGCTGGTGGCAAAACCATTCTTTTTAGACTTTATAATACAGCATGGATGTCAAGTCTAAAGGAAGAACAAAATAGTATTGTAATGCCATTAGAGATGATTGAAGAAAAGAATATTGATGCAGATTTGGTGATTTCGCTTTTTCATCACTACTATTCATGGATTACGCCATCCTGTGACGATAATCGGAATCGTTTTAGAAAACACATCATGAACACCTCGAATATGGTTTTATATGGTCATGAACATACCCCTTCATCTTCACAGGTTATGGATCATTACGAGAATGAAACTATTAATGAATTTGAAGGTGGTGCATTGTGTTTTTCTCGACCGGGATGCTCAAGAGTTTCGTCTTTCAATTCCATCATATTGGATTTAGACTCATTTAAATGCATTGTGCGATCATTTGATTATAATAACAACATTTATTCCAAGAAGAAGGAAGTTCCAGTGAATCTAAATCGAGAACGTAAGATGGATGAATTTCGTCATGACACTAATTTTATGAAGTCTCTAAAAAAAATGTCAATCCCAATTCACAACAGTGAGAATGTAAATATGACTCTTGATGAGTTCTTTGTGTATCCAGACTTGGAACGAATTAATTCCAGGCAAATAAAAGTTGATGAAGATTTTACGGACAGTTCTTCAATTATAGATGACGCAAATTACCAGCTTGTTATACTTGAAGGTGATAACCAATGTGGAAAAACAAGCTTGCTTAATATGTATTACCTCAGATTTGTTGATAAATATATGTATCCTGTTCTCATTAAAGGAAAGAATCTTGTCAATGACAATCTTGACAAGATTATAGGAAAAGCTTTTAATGAACAATATGATAGCAAAGATCTGGAAAAGTATTTACTGAATAACAAAGAAAAAAAGATTCTCCTTGTAGATGATTTTGATAAATGTCAGTTGAATGATAAAAGCAAGAAAAAACTTATTGACCAGTTCTTAACCCGATTCAGTAAGGTCATTATCACTACCAGTGAGAATGAGAGTGTAGTTTCTTCGTATTATCTTATGGAAAAGAAGAATACATTGGCTGCACGTATTAAACCTCTAGGATATGTAAAAAGAAATGAACTAGTAAAAAAATTTTATACTACATATGATGTGAATGCCTCTTCTTTACAAAAGCAGGCACTTTTGGAACAAGTGAAGGCTGGATTCGATATGGTAGAAAATTTCCTTGGTAAAGAATATATTCCGTCGTATCCTATTTATATTCTATCAATTCTGTTATCCAATACCAAGATGCAAAGCAGTTCTTTAGAGCAGACCTCATACGGTTATTGTTACGAGGCTTTAATAACTTGTGCACTAATGGTATGTGTAGATGATAAAACAAAAATTGATAGGTACTATAATGTTCTGACACATCTGGCTTACTATATATATCAGAAAAATGGCAAACCTATATCAGAAGATAATTTCAAGGACTTCTATGAACAGTATCAGGAAATTTATTACTCGCAAGGGTACAAAGAAGTTAAGAATAATCTCTTAAAGTGTAATTTACTGCGTTGTATTGATGATTATTATTATAAATTCTCATATAATTATATTTATTATTTCCTAGTGGCCAAATATATGGCAGATAACATGCATAGCAAGAAAGGTCTTGATGACATCCTGAATTTATGTGTGAATATACAGGATAATCAAAAGGCTAATATTTTAATATTCATCGCACATCATATCAAAAATCCACAGTTCGTAGAAGCGACACAACTCGCATTAATGTCAGCTTTGGATAGCCAAAAACCTGTATCTTTAAATAGAGATGACGATTATTATAAACTACTCAATGAAATTTGTGAAAGCCTTAAGAAGGAAATCGTTAAGCCTACGGAAAAAATAGATCCAGAGAAAGAACGAGAAAAAATGTTGCAGAAACGGGACGAAAACGAACAGCTCATATCAAATGAAAAATTAGACCCCAATAGCTTACCTATCGAGATACAAAATATGAATAAATCATTGCGCTCCATTGAAGTGGTTGGACAAATTGTTAAGAACAGACAAGGTTCACTGCCAAAACCAGAGATTAAGACTATGGTAATGGAGATATATGGTGCAGCTTTCCGTACAATAAGTTATTTCGGAGCTATAATTAAATCAGAGAGAGAGCTTGTTATTGAAGACGTAATTAATAACAAGGAAGAAGGGGTACCTAATAATGAAATTGTAAAGAAGATAGATTCTTTTTTTGAACTTAGTTCCTTGAATTTCTGCTTATTTGTGTTTTCAAAAGTCATTAAGTCTGTTGGGAGTAAAGAACTTAGGACTACTTTTTCACAAATTGCAGATGAAATTGGTACTCCAGCTGCAAAATTGGTATCTTTCTCAATTATTAGTTGCTTCTCAAAGATTGCCATTCCAGAACTTGAAAATTTAGTTGAAGAACTAAAAAACAATCCTGTAGCAATGAGCATCATTCGTGCAAGAGTACGATCATACTTGTACAATAATCATGTAAGTGTTTCTGATCGTCAAAGAATTATTAATACCGTAAATCTCAATCCTCGAGATAGTCATATCATAGCCAATAGGTTTTCTAAAAAATAGCATCTAAGTACACAAAAAATTGTTCATAACAATTTTATGATATATGAAGCAACTAAATAGAATAAAGGTAGTACTTGTTGAGCAAAATAGGACGGCAAAATGGCTGTCTGAACAGATTGGTAAGAATACCTGTTCTGTGTCCCGTTGGTGTACAAATACATCGCAGCCGGATCTCGAAACATTGTTTCGTATCGCTGAAGTCTTGAATGTGGATGTAAGGGAGTTGATTCATGTAGAAAAGCGGACTAATCCAGATAATTTTCAAGAATATGGCAATACAAAGTGAAGCGGCATTGGAAGCCGGGTTAATCGCTACGCTTCAGCAAATGGACTATGAATATGTCCAGATTGCGGAAGAGAACAACCTTCAAGCCAATTTCAAACGGCAGTTGGAGATACACAACCGTAAGCGTTTGGCAGAGCATGGCCGTACCGGGTTTACGGATGAGGAGTTTGACAAGATACTCATCTACCTTGAAGGAGGCACACGTTTTGAGAAGGCAAAGAAACTCCGAGACCTTTATCCGCTTGATACAGCGGACGGCAAACGCATCTGGGTGGAGTTTCTTGACTGTCAGCAATGGTGCCAAAATGAATTTCAGGTGTCCAACCAAATCACAGTGGAAGGGCGAAAGAAATGCCGCTATGATGTGACCATTCTCATAAACGGTCTGCCATTGGTGCAGATTGAGTTGAAACGCCGTGGCGTAGAACTCAAACAGGCATACAATCAGATACAGCGTTACCACAAGACATCTTTTCACGGTCTGTTTGACTATATTCAACTGTTCGTTATCTCCAACGGTGTAAACACCCGCTACTTTGCCAACAATCCGAACAGCGGTTACAAGTTTACATTCAACTGGACGGATGCCGCCAATCATCCGTTCAATGAACTGAATATGTTTGCCTCGTTCTTTCTGGAGAAATGCACTCTCGGAAAAATCATCGGCAAATACATTGTGCTTCACGAGGGCGACAAATGTCTGATGGTGCTTCGTCCGTATCAGTTCTATGCCGTGGAGAAGATATTGGACAAGGTAAAGAACTCCAATGACAACGGTTATATATGGCATACCACCGGAGCAGGAAAGACATTGACCTCATTCAAGGCCGCACAACTCGTTTCTGAACTGGATGATGTGGATAAGGTGATGTTCGTGGTTGACCGCCATGATCTTGATACACAGACGCAATCGGAATATGAAGCGTTTGAGCCGGGTGCTGTGGACGGTACGGACAACACGGATGAATTGGTAAAAAGGTTGCAGAGCAATTCCAAGATAATCATCACTACTATCCAGAAACTCAATGCAGCAGTCAGCAAGACATGGTATAGTAATCGTATAGAGGACATACGACACTCCCGTATCGTGATGATTTTTGACGAGTGCCATAGAAGCCATTTCGGGGAAAGTCACAAGAAGATAATGAAATTCTTTGACAACGCCCAAGTATTCGGCTTCACGGGTACGCCTATCTTTACAGAGAATGCAGTGGACGGGCATACGACCAAAGAGATTTTCGGCAACTGCCTGCACCAGTATCTTATCAAGGATGCCATTGCAGATGAAAATGTGTTGGGGTTCCTTGTGGAGTATTATCACGGAAACGGAGAAGTGAGAAATGACGATACACACCGCATGGAGGAAATCGCCAAATTCATCCTCAATAATTTCAATAAGTCAACATTTGACGGAGAGTTTGATGCACTGTTCGCCGTCCAGTCCGTGCCGATGCTTATCAGTTACTACAAGATTTTTAAGTCTCTAAAGCCAGATATCCGTATCGGTGCGGTCTTTACTTACGCTGCCAACAGCAGTCAGGATGATGAACAGACCGGGATGAATACGGGGCAGTTCGCAAATCAAAGCGCAGGAGAAGCCGACGAACTGCAAGTCATCATGAATGATTACAATGAAATGTTCGGCACAGCGTTCACAACCGAGAATTTCCGTGCTTATTACGATGACATCAACCTGCGCATGAAAAAGAAACGGTCGGATATGAAACCGCTTGACCTCTGTCTGGTTGTGGGTATGTTCCTTACCGGATTCGATAGCAAGAAACTGAATACACTTTATGTGGACAAGAACTTGGAATATCACGGATTGTTGCAAGCATTCAGCCGTACTAACCGAGTACTGAATGAGAAAAAACGTTTTGGCAAGATTATATGCTTCCGTGACTTGAAAAGCAATGTCGATACGGCCATAAAACTATTCAGTAACTCTGATAATCCGGAGGATATTGTTCGTCCTCCGTTTGAGGAAGTGAAAAAGGAATACCAGCAGTTGGCAACCGACTTTTTGCAAAAGTACCCTAACCCGAGCAGCATTGACCTGTTGCAAAGCGAAAGGGACAAGAAAGACTTTGTTCTGGCTTTTCGTGAAATCATCCGCAAGCATGCCGAGATTCAGATATACGAGGATTACAGCGATGAAGCTGATGATCTTGGTATGACTGAGCAGCAGTTTAACGATTATAAGAGCAAGTACCTTGATATTACAGTAGGGTTTATCGAACCTCCGGTAGCACCTTCGGTCGTTGCTGAAGATCCTGTTCCATACGGGAACAGCCAAGGAATGGAAGATATCGACTTTTGTCTTGAACTCCTGCACAGCGACATCATCAATGTTGCCTACATCCTTGAATTGATTGCCAATCTTGATCCGTACAGCAACGATTATCCTGAGCGTCGTAAGAACATTATTGATACGATGATTAAGGATGCTGAAATGCGTAGCAAGGCAAAGCTCATCGACGGCTTCATCCAAAAGAATGTGGATGAGGACAAAGATAACTTCATGATGCAGCGACAAAAGGCAGACGGCACAAGTGAACTGGAAGAACGCCTGAACCGTTATATCTCGATCGAGCGTGAAAAAGCCGTGAACTCTTTGGCGCAAGATGAAGGACTTTCTTCGGAAGTGCTCGACCATTATCTGAAAGAGTATGACTACCTTCAGAAAGAGCAGCCGGAAATCATACAACAGGCACTCAAGGAGAAACACCTCGGACTGATTAAGACCCGAAAGGCTCTTACGAGAATTATGGATAGGTTGGGGAACATAATAAGAACATTTAGTTGGGACTAAGGATATGGATAAGATAAAAGAACCGGGATATGTATATATCTTGACCAATCCAAGTTTTCGTGAGGATTGGGTAAAGATTGGCAAAAGTTCACGCCCAGTTGATGTGCGCTCAAAGGAACTCGACAATACCGCCGTGCCTTTGCCATTTGAGATATATGCAACCATTAAGACTGTAAAGTACAATGAGGTTGAGAAACATGTCCATAAAACCATAGACCGTCTGACCGATTTACGCATCAGGCAGAACAGGGAATTTTTCAATGTCGCGCCGCAAATTGCGCTGGATATTTTTTATGACATAGCTAGGATGATAGAGGATGCCGTTGTCACTGTTTATAAAGACAACAAGCCTGTTACAAATAATGAAAAGCCGGACGAGCATGTCAATGATCATAAGCGCATAGTCAGGCGAGGCCGCTTTAAGTTCAGCATGGTGGGCATCAAAATAGGGGAATGCATAACTTTTATGCCCACAAATACAGAGGTAAAAGTTGCCAGTGACGATTCCATTGAATACGAAGGCCGTATTTACAAGCTTTCTCCTTTTGTCGGCACTTTCATGCCTGAAGACAAGAGAAATACATCCGGAGCTTATCAAGGTGCAAAATACTTTTCGTATAATGGGAAAGTGTTGGATGATTTGCGTAGCGCAATAGAGAATGAAGAAACGGCATCAGCAGAAATCGATATTGATAACATAGAATAGAAAATTATATGAGCGAAGAATTACAACAGAAACTCCGTGATCAGCTTTGGGAAGTAGCCAATAAGTTGCGCGGCAATATGTCGGCTAGTGATTTCATGTATTTCACTTTGGGTTTCATCTTCTACAAATACCTTTCGGAAAAGATAGAGGCATACGCCAACAGTGCCTTGGTGGATGACGAAGTGTCATTCAAGGATTTGTGGACTATGGAGGATGAAGATGCCGTCGAACTGCAGGAGGAACTGAAAAAGCAATGCTTGGATGGTGTCGGCTACTTCATAGAACCGACTTACCTTTTCTCATCGGTAATAGACCGAGTAAAGAAGAAAGAGAATATATTGCCCATCCTTGAACGCTCGTTGAAGCGGATTGAGGACAGTACATTGGGGCATGACAGTGAGGAAGATTTTGGTGGTCTGTTCTCCGACATTGACCTTGCATCACCGAAACTGGGTAAGACGGCAGATGACAAGAATACCCTCGTCAGCAATGTGTTGTTGGCATTGGATGACATAAAGTTTGGCGTGGAAGCATCGAATGAGATTGATATTCTTGGCGACGCCTATGAGTATATGATAGGCCAGTTCGCTGCCGGTGCCGGAAAGAAAGCCGGGGAGTTCTACACTCCGCAGGAAGTCAGTCAGATATTGGCCGAAATTGTCTTTATCGGTCGCACACGGCTTCGCAATGTATATGACCCGACTTGCGGTAGCGGATCGTTGCTTCTTCGTGCGGCAAAGGTCGGTCATGCGGTGGATATTTACGGACAAGAGAAAAATCCTACGACTTACAATCTTGCCCGTATGAATATGCTGCTGCACGGTATCAAGTTCAGCAACTTCAAGATTGAGAACGGCGACACATTGGAATGGGATGCTTTTGGCGATACGCAGTTTGATGCGGTAGTGGCAAATCCTCCTTTCTCCGCCGAATGGAGTGCCGCCGATAAGTTTAACAACGATGACCGTTTCAGCAAGGCCGGAAGGCTCGCCCCGAAGAAAACAGCCGATTACGCCTTTATTCTCCACATGATTTACCACTTGAATGAGGGCGGCACGATGGCTTGCGTAGCTCCGCATGGGGTGCTGTTCCGTGGAAATGCGGAGGGAGTAATCCGCCGCTTCCTCATCGAGAAGAAGAACTACATAGATGCTATTATCGGTCTGCCTGCCAATATCTTCTATGGTACGAGTATACCGACTTGTATCCTTGTGATGAAGAAATGCCGCAAAGAAGATGATAACATACTGTTTATAGATGCCAGCAAGGAGTTTGAAAAAGTCAAAACGCAAAACAAGCTCCGTCCGCAACATATCCAGAAGATTGTGGAAACCTACCGTGACCGCAAGGAAATAGAAAAGTACAGCCACCTTGCTACATTGCAGGAAATCGCCGACAACGACTATAACCTGAATATTCCTCGCTATGTCGATACTTTTGAGGAAGAAGAACCGATCGGTATCAAGGCGGTAATGGCTGAAATCAAGGAACTGGAAGCCAAACGTGCCGAGCTTGACAAGGAGATAGATGTGTATTTGAAAGAGTTGGGACTAGTTGAATAAAATTGGGCGCAATGGCAAAGCGGTTTGAAATAAGAAACAGTACGGCAGAGTTCCTGATATTTATACTTGAAGGCAAAGAGGATGGGATTCAAGTGATGTATAAGGACGAAACGATTTGGGCTACGCAAAAAGCGATGGCTCAACTATTCGATTGTTCCAGTGACAATATTGGCCTTCATTTGAAAAATATATTCGCATCAGGAGAACTTGTCAAGGATTCAGTTACCGAGAAAAACTCGGCAACTGCTTCTGACGGGAAAAACTATCAGACGATGTTCTATAACCTTGATGCCATTATATCTGTCGGTTATAGGGTCAACTCCGTCCGGGCGACGCAATTCCGCCAATGGGCAACATATGTGCTTCGTCAGTTTGCTATCCGGGGCTATGTGATAGACAAAAAGCGAATGGAAAACGGATCATTCATTGGCGAGGACTATTTTGAACATTTGCTTGCCGAAATCAGGGAGATAAGGCTGAGTGAACGCCGTTTTTATCAGAAACTTACTGATATTTATGCCACAGCCATTGACTATAACCGTGATGCTCCGACCACAAAACTGTTCTTTAAGAAAGTCCAGAACAAAATGCACTATGCCGTACATGGTCAGACTGCCGCAGAGTTGATAGTGAATAGAGCCAATGCTGAAAAAGAACATATGGGGCTGACTACATGGGAGAATGCGCCTGACGGGAAAATTGTAAAGACTGATGTAGGCATTGCAAAAAATTATCTGAAAGGCGTAGAACTGGAAGATATGGGACGTTTAGTCAATGCCGTGTTGGATATGGCTGAACGAATGGCAAAGCGTCATATTCCTATGACGATGGAAGACTGGGCAAAACGTATCGACATCATTCTTGAAGCAGGTGGCGATGCGGTTCTTCCAAATGCAGGCAAGGTTACGGCTGAGTTTGCAAAGAAATTTGCCGAAACTGAATTTGAGAAATACCGTATCATTCAAGACCGCTTGTTTAGCTCGGATTTTGATCGTTTTAATAACGGTGACAACTTGTTGCCGATTGAAATTGAACCTGATAATGAATAGTGACTATGGCAGATAATAAAGATAAGAAAGCCCTTAATGTTCCGGCTTTGCGATTCCCAGAGTTTGGTGGGGAGTGGAATTTTGAGTTATTGGATGAAATCGCTCCCAACATAACTTCAGGGAAGAGTAAACCATCTATTGGAGAATATAATTTATATGGTTCAACAGGAATTATTGGAAAAACCGCAAATGCAGATTATTCTGGTGATATGTTGCTGGTTGCACGTGTTGGAGCAAATGCTGGCTCATTGCAATTAGTTAATGATAATTGTGGAATTACAGATAACACATTGATAATAAAGCCTTGTAAACTATCCTCTCATTATTTATACTTCTATTTGCAACACCATAATCTTAATAGACTGGTATTTGGTTCAGGACAACCGCTAATAACTGCAAGTATGCTAAAGAAGGTAAGAATACCTTTTGGCAATCAATTAGAACAAAGAAAAATAGAACAGTTGTTGGTTCGCGTTGATGAGCGCATGGAATTGCAGAACAAAATCATTGAGGATTTGAAAAAATTAAAGTCTGCCATTGTAGAAATGCTTTTTTGCAAACACGGTGGAGTCCTACTCAAATTGGGCGATATAGGTTCTTTTGTAAGAGGTTTAACCTATTCAAATGAAGATGTTACAGAAGATATAAATGCCACAACTGTAATCCGAGCTAACAATCTGAATTACGGGAACAATGTAAATAAGGAAGATGTCGTTTATGTCAATAAAAAGCCTACAGAAATTCAAATACTACGCAAAGGAGATATAGTAATTTGTATGGCTAACGGTTCTTCCTCACTTGTTGGCAAGAACTCTTACTATTCATTTGACGATAGGCACTCCACAATAGGCGCATTTTGCGGAATTTATCGCACATCGCAACCGCTTGTAAAATGGTTGATGCAGTCACAAATATATAAGAGATTGGTGTATCAATCCCTGCAAGGAGGGAATGGGGCTATTGCTAATCTGAATGGTGATGACATCTTAAATATGACTTTCCGCGTAGTAGAACACGAGAAAAGCATATCTATATTATCTGCTCTTAACTTAGTAGAGAACTCTATAGCCGTAAATGAAAACCTACAAGAATTATATTCTAGACAAAAAATCTATTTACTACAACATTTGTTCATATAAACATTGTATTTAGTAAATACGACCTTTGTTTAAGTAAATCTGTTTGCATTATAGTTTCATTTCGCAATTTTGAATCTATGGTATTTATTATTGCAAGAACGTGTATCTGTTCTTGCCTTGCTGGAAGTGTGACAGTCATATCCAACCATTCATCTGCATTGATGGAACGTCCGTCACGAATACCGTATGTAACGAGTTTAAGTGACTTTATAAACTGTTTCGATGTAAAGAAATGGGATAGGTAGCTATACGCGACTAAATCGTTTGGACGTAGGATTGTATATGCAGGGCTGCAAATTCCAGTTCTATCGGAGAAAGCAAAACCGCCTTGAAATGAACGAAGATGAACTACATAATCACCATTACGGACAATCTTATATCCACTGATGCTATCTTGCTCGAATTTGATGTCTTTGTTTATATCGCTCCGTTCAATCATACCCAATTCCTGACTGGCAGAAAGTACATTGGAATAAGTAAGTTTCTTGTTCTTCTCATTTACCACTTCAAAGAGTTGCCGAAAAGAATAAGTTACGCCATTCGCAGATGAATAGAGTTTATCTACAATGGCAGACATTGCCGTTAAATTCTTCCTTAATTAAGGGGATTGTTGATTCCTTTTTTACAGCTAATAAATATCCGAAAGTACCATTCAAGGAAATCTATGTTCGGGCTGGTGAAGGTGGAACTCCTGCAACTTCAAATCCCGAATATTATGATAACGGGACTATTCCATTTATAAAAATAGATGACTTACAAAACAAGTATATAAAGACTAATAAAGATTGTATTACAGAGCTTGGACTACAAAAGTCATCAGCCTGGATTGTTCCCTCAAATTCTATAATCTATTCCAATGGTGCTACGATTGGAGCAATATCAATAAATCTGTTTCCTGTTTGTACAAAACAAGGCATTTTAGGTGTTGTTCCCAAAGCAAATATAAACGTTGAGTTTCTATATTAGGGACTGTCGTTTAATTCCGTCATTATGAGTCAATCGGCAGACTGTCCCGGTAATTTTTCCGATCGAACTCAT
>CALVAJ010000052.1 GCA_944325505.1 uncultured Bacteroidales bacterium | reverse complement strand
CAGTCCTGTAGCTCAGTTGGTTAGAGCACTACACTGATAATGTAGGGGTCAGCAGTTCAAGTCTGCTCAGGACTACACTACAGGTCTTTATATATTGAAGTTTATTTCCGATTATTGCAAGAAAGGCTGGTGAGGAAGAAGTTTACTCCTGTAAATGACTGATCCGGATTAAGTCGTGCCGTCAGAATAAGCTTGTGGTTTTGAAGTTTATTTTTGATCAGTACAAGGAAGACAAGTGAGGAGAGAAGGAGTTTACTTATGTAAATGACTGACCGACGATACGAAGTCTGACGCAGTAATCATCAAAAAGAAACGAAAAACGGGGGTATAGCTCAGTTGGCTAGAGCATCTGCTTTGCAAGCAGAGGGTCGTCGGTTCGACTCCGACTATCTCCACAAAAAAAGAGGTCATCATTCCGATGGCCTCTTTTTTTTATGGAGACAATCCTCCCTTCACGGGTTGTGCGCCGGGCCGAAAAGTCGATATCGGGTCATTGTTGCCGACCAATAATGTCAATTATACCGAAAATTTCTTATCTTTCGTAAAAATCAAACTGCAATCATATGAAAATCAAAAGTTTTATTTTGTCCGCTGTATTTGCAGCCGTAGTTCTGGCTGTATCTCCGGCATGTACGAAAGTATTTATCATAGAGTGCGGCAGTAAAACGGAAGATGGCGGGTCTGCCGGCCAGACCGGTTCCGGACTGGGTTCGAACCTTGTCGGATTCCATGCTTCCGTCGAAAGCCTGAACATGACGAAATCCATGTCACCGATAAGTGCGGATACGAGGGTTCTCATATTCGCCTATCATGGTTCGACCGATGAAGCCACTTCGACTTCTGCCGTGGCGAGGGGGACATATATCGCACAGCAGTCAGGAACACTCACGGGAGACAGCGGCTACAGGATGCTGTTGAGCAACGGAGTATTTGACTTCTATGCCGTCTCGACCAACACTTCCGACTTCCCTCCCGTATTTTCCAACGGAATCTCTGCCGCGCTTGTGAACGGAGTGGATTATCTCTGGTGGAACACCGACAATTATGAAGTTTCCGGGTCGCAGGTTACCGTCCCGATAGTATTGAACCATTCCGCCACGCAGGTGTCGTTCGAGATTGACAGTGGCGATGGAATGTATGTGCAGGATATCGTTTCGGCAACTATTACAGTGCCGAAGCCTGGAGCGAAAATGGACCTTTCGACTGGAGTGATACCTCCGGCCACGGAATATGACGCAAATCCTGCCGCGATGGGGATAAACGGTCTGAAGCTCCAGTACACCATGCTTCCTCTCCAGACAGACCAGCCGATGAAACTCGTCCTGAAAATCCATGCCAACGGAGAGCCTGACGTCAAATCCTATGAAGTGGATGTACCTGTCCCTGACGGGGAACTTGCTGCGGGGAATTCATACCTCTTCCGTGCGGTCATCGAAGCGGACAATGTGTCATTCCCTCAGGTAGGAGTCTCCGACTGGGTCGATGTGGATGAAACGGGAAAACCGCTGTATCCTCATTAGGATATCTGAACGGGAATGCGGAACGGGCGGTGGCCGGAAGACAGGCTACCGCCTTTTCTTTTTCAGCGTTCCTGCACATGCCAGGACAAGCAGCAGAAGAAGCGTGACTGAAGACGCTCTGGAGAGTTTCTCTCCGATCTTGTACGAAGGCGGGTCGAAACGCATGACAATCTCGTGCTCGCCGGCAGGGATGAACATTCCTCGCAGGATCCAGTCCGCCCGGAAAATCTCGGCCGGCTCTCCGTCCACTTCTGCATGCCATCCTTCAGGATAGTATATTTCGCTGAATACGACAGCCTGTTCCGATGCAGCCCTGTATTTGTATTTCAGCTCATTGGGAGCATAAGACGTCATCCATACCGAGTCTGCCGGGGCCATGTCGTATCTTGCCAGTCTGCCTAAAGAGTCCAGACGTTCGCGGGCCCATATGAAATCATCTCCTATGACAGCGGTCTCGCGCAGGTCTGCAGAACCTGTGAGGGCTATCTCCTCATCAGGGGTCGCTGCAGGTACTGCGGAATGTACGAACCAGCAGTTGCCCATTGCGCTGCGGTTGACAACAGGAGGATAATCGCTGTCGATTATTATGTATTTCCCGTTGAGAGCCGAGGTCAGAGGCAGGAAAGGCAGGTTGTTTTCCACCTCCTGGATGGTGGCCGACGAGTTGACCGCCTTTATTATGGTATTGATTTCAGGACTGAGGTATTTTTCGATGAGATCCTGATATCTCTGCAGTTTCGCAGGGCTGTAGCCTCCTATGCATTTGTGGTGATAGCTCGGGTGGGAGTCATTGAAAGTGTTTACGCTTATGTCGAGCACCCTGTAGCTCGGGGCGGAATCCTGCAGGATTATTTCATCTACCGGTCTTGTATCGAACTGTCCTGAGAAATCGCGGCTGCTCACGAAGTCGTCTTTGTCCAGATATCTTTTGTCTACAGGGAAGAGGTCGATGCAGACCAGAATTACGATTCCGAGGCTTGCCAGGGCCGAGCGTTTCAGCCAAGGTTTTTCAGAAGAGTCTGTATCTGACGTCCCTTCCGGAAGTTTTGCGATTATCCAGAATATCAGTGCACAGACGGCCGCCAGGAGCAGGAAACTCCGCATTGCATCCTTGCTCAGCATCGCTTTGCGGTCATCGGCCAGAGCCTGTGCCAGAATATCCGGCTGTCCTGCATCGGAAGCTCCCGTGAATGTCCCTGCAAGAGAAGGGAAGAACCAGAACAGCAGGCAGAAACCTCCTGTTATGACGAATGCCGTGAGAGTGGCCTTTGCTGTTTTCTTCCGGCTGAAATCCCCGCGCAGGATCCTGTCCAGTACGAGGAATCCCAGCATGGGAACTGTCACCTGGAGGGTTGTCAGTGCCATCGAGACGGTCCTGAACTTGTTGTAGAGAGGGGCGTATTCATACCAAAGCTTCGTGAACCACATGAAGTGGCTTCCCCATGCCAGCAATATTGCAAGTGATGTGGCGGCCAGCAGCCACCATTTTTCCTTGCGGTCGAAAAGACATAGCCCCAGGACGAAAAGGAATACGGATACGGCTCCGATATACATCGGTCCAGCGGTGAACGGCTGCGGACCCCAGTAAAGCGGAAGCGCTTTCATCACTTCCCTGAGGTTCGGCTGGCCGGCCTGGCGGAGAAGGTTCTCGGTTTCAGAGTCCTTTATGGTCATTTCTCCAGCGGAAGAGCCTCCGTTGAAGTTGGGGATAAGCAGGTTGGGTGTTTCTTCTATGCCGTATGACCATGCCGTGGCATAGTCGAGGTCGAGCCCCTCATCACTGTCGTGTTCGCCGGCAGGGGAGAGTTCGGAGCCTCCGCGCATGGTGTACGGGGTGTATTTGTATGTAGGGATCAGTTTGTTGAGATTGGTCGCTATCCCGATGCCTCCGATGACAAGCATCAATGCCGATACAATGAAGAACCTTCCGACAAGTTTTTTCTCTTTCACGCAGATATGAACGAGCATTACGATGGCATATATGAAGATGACGATAGCCAGATAATAGGTTATTTGCGGGTGGTTGGCCTTTATCTGCATGCTCAGGGCCAGAGCGAACAGGACTGCGCCCAGAAGCGCTTCCGGCAGCCATGTCCTCCATGTCCTGTCCCTGTATCTTTCGAGAGCGCTCCTGTAGGAGAACACCAGGGCTGCGAGCACCCACGGCATGAAGGCGATTGCCTGCATTTTTGTATTATGCCCTACCTGGATTATCTGCAGGTTATAGGAGCAGAAGGTGATGGCTATGGCCCCTCCGATGGCCAGCAGCCAGTTTACTCCGAGAGCCAGCATAAGAAGGAAGGATCCCAGAAGGGATACGAAAAGGTAGTTGGCCGGCCGAGCCCCGGACATCAGGAATTCATACAGAGGCTTGGTCCAGTCTCCCTTGAAGTCATCGAACATTGCCACATTGGGCATTCCTCCGAACATGGAGCCGGTCCAGTAGGTCGGGTCTTCCGGGTGCTGTGCATTGTGCATGATCGTTTCCTGCGCCATGCCTCTCCATCCTGAGAAGTCGGACTGGTTGACGATCTTCCCTCCGAGCACTTCCGGTACGAAGCCGTATGCGAGGACCAGAAAGAGGATTATGGCCCCGACGAAGATCAATATTCTGTTTGCGAGTAGTTTCCTGTTCATTTTTCCTGTTTCTTTTTATCGATGAGGGAGTCCATCAGGGCCGCCATTCTGGAGGTGAGCGCCTTTCTGGAAAACTGTTCTATGTTTCCGGTACCTGCATTGAGCGTCCCGCTGTTGAAGCGGTCCCAGCAGATGTCTATGTATTTTTTTATGGAAATCTTGTCATTCCAGTCGAATACGACTCCGGCCTTGGTGGAATTGATGATTCTGGCCATGGCCCCGTCTGTCTGCCCTATCCCGAGTACGGGCCGGCCGGAAGCCAGGTATTCAAAGAGCTTGCCCGGGAGTGTGGCCCTGTATTCCGGCTCCTTCCTCAGAGGGAGTATGAGCAGGGAGGCACTTTTCTGTTCCCTCACGGCGCGTTGGTGGTCCACGTAGCCTACGTCACGCAGGTTGGCGGCAAGCCCCGCCTTTTCAATGGAGCCCGTTATTTCCTTGTCATTCTTTCCTGCGAGTCTGATTCTGAGCATCCCGGCAAATCCGCTGTCTGAAGCGCACTTGTCTGCAAGTACTTTCCAGAGCACTTCGGGATTCCCGTCCGATGCGAAAAGACCGGTATGGGTGATGTTGAAATATCCGTCAGGTTCGACGACCTGGTCGAAGTCCTCCTCGTCGTATCCGTTGGTAATCAGTTCCACCGGCGTTGCCGTCATGGCCTGGAATTCTTCCTGGACAAGAGGGGATACTGCCACTATGGCATCGGCGTTGTCCAGTACTGATTTTTCAAGGCTTCTGTGGCGCTTCTCCGCCCGTGGACCCAGACCGAGATGCTTGAAATAGAACATCTTCGTCCAGGGATCACGGAAGTCCGCTATCCACGGAATGCCGGTTGCATGCGCCACTCTTTCTGCTATCAGATGCATGGAGTGCGGCGGTCCTGTGCTGACGATTATGTCTGCAGGATGCCCTTTCAGATATTTTTTCAGGAATTTCACGGAAGGGGCGATCCAGAGACATCTCGGGTCCGGTATGAAAAAGTTCCCTCGTATCAGCATGGATATCTTCTGCCTGAAGGTCTTTTTTTGGCTGTTGATAGGGTTGACTTCTCCTTCCGATGCGGTCCGGCCTCCTCCGAAAAGCTTCCTGTACAGACCGTACGGTTCTGTGATATGCGTCTTTATGACTTCTGCTTCAGGAGGTATTTCATCTTCCAGAGTATGGTCTACTGTGGTAAGTTCAGGATTTTCCGGAGTATAGATGACCGGCTGCCATCCTTCGGAAGGCAGGTACTTGGCAAACTTGACCCATCTCTGCACGCCTGATCCGCCTGAAGGAGGCCAATAGTACGATATTATAAGTACGCGTTTCATGATATCCGGGGCAAAGATAATCAAAAAATAACACCGTCAAGATTGGACGGGCATGGCAAATGTGATGAATAAAATTGTAAATTTGCACGAATCTGCGATTTTGAAGAAAGATGAAAGAAAAGATAGTCGAGACCCCGCTGATGAAACAGTATTTTCAGGTCAAGGCCCAGCATCCCGAGGCCGTACTGCTGTTCAGGGTGGGGGATTTTTATGAGACGTTTGCGGATGATGCGCTGATTGCGAGCAAGGTCCTGGGTATCGTGCTGACCAAGAGGGCCAACGGCTCCGCCCAGTCTGTCCCGCTTGCCGGTTTCCCGCACCATTCCATTGACATATATCTTCCCCGCCTGGTCCGGGCAGGCTACAAGGTTGCCGTCTGCGATCAGCTCGAAGACCCGAAACTTACCAAGAAGATTGTAAAAAGAGGGGTGACCGAGCTTGTTACGCCCGGCATCGCTTTCAGCGACCAGCTCCTCGAGCAGAAAGAGCATAATTTCCTTGCCGGACTTACGTTCGAGAAAGACAGGTGCGGCGTAGCCTTTCTGGATGTCTCTACCGGGACTTTCCAGCTGGCCGAAGGTTCGGTGGATTATATAGATACTTTGCTTTCGTCGTTCGCTCCGAAGGAGCTTGTTGTTCCGAAAGGGTATGAAAAAGGGGTGAAGGAACGTTTCGGAGAGCATTTCTATGTCTCGACGCTGGAAGAATGGGCGTTTGTCTATGATTCGTCCGTTGAAAAACTGAAAAAACAGCTGTGCGTGGATTCCCTGAAAGGTTACGCGATCGATGTCTATCCTCTAGGAGTCACCTCCGCCGGCGCCTTGCTGATATATCTGGAACAGACCCAGCATTCAGGGCTGAGGAACATCTGTTCGATTTCACGCATAGACGAGTCGAAGTTTGTCTGGATGGACCGCTTCACTTTCCGTAACCTGGAGATTTTCGCCGCTGCGGGAGGCGGCGAGGGAGTGTCTCTCGTGTCGGTTATAGACAAGTGTTCCTCACCGATGGGGGCGCGTCTTCTGCGCAGCTGGCTGATGATGCCTTCGATGGATATCCGGGAGTTGAACGACAGGTACGATGTCGTGCAGCATTTCGTCGAAAACCGCCATGATCTGGAAGACCTTCAGGAATGCATAGGGAATATCGGGGATCTGGAAAGGATAATTTCGCGTGCTGCGGCTGGCAAGATCGCTCCGAGGGAAGTGATGCAGCTGAAACGTGGACTTGCCCAGTTAGGCCCGATTACGGGTCTCTGTTCCGGGAAGGGATGCGCTCCTCTGGACGCCATGATGGCATCTGTCGACGGCTGCACCGGCCTTCTTGACATTCTGGAAAGGACTATGGCCCGGGATCCTGCGGCCGCAGTAGGCAAAGGAGACGTGATAGCCCCTGGGTTCAGTGCCGAACTCGATGAACTGCGCAACCTGGCCCGCAACAGCAAGGAAGTTCTCCTGAATATCCAGCAGAGAGAGATGGAGGAGACGGGAATCACTTCATTGAAAATAAGTTACAATTCAGTTTTCGGCTATTATCTGGAAGTGCGCAACGCCCATAAGGACAAGGTTCCGGAAACCTGGATAAGGAAACAGACCCTGGTCAATGCCGAGCGTTATATCACACCTGAACTGAAAGAGTATGAAGAGAAGATCCTCGGGGCCGAAGAGAAAATATATGTCCTTGAAAGCCGGCTGTATGCCGATCTTGTGACCACAATCCAGCAGAATATTGCCGTCATCCAGGCGAACTGTCGTGTAATAGCGCGTCTGGATGTCCTGTCCGGGTTTGCCGACCTGGCTTTGTCCAACAGGTATTGCCGTCCCGAGATGAATGACGGGTACGCCATAGACATAAAGGCCGGCAGGCATCCTGTCATAGAGACGCTTATGCCGCGGGGAGAAGAGTTCGTGGCCAATGATGTGTATCTGGACAACAGCACGCAGCAGATCATCATCCTGACCGGTCCGAACATGGCCGGAAAGTCCGCTCTGCTGCGGCAGACCGCACTTATAGTACTGCTGGCGCAGATAGGGTCTTTCGTGCCGGCCGATTCGGCAAGAATAGGGTATTGCGACAAATTGTTTACCAGGGTAGGGGCTTCGGACAACATTTCCCGGGGAGAGTCTACTTTCATGGTGGAGATGCTTGAGACTTCGATGATCCTGCACAACCTGTCATCCCGTTCTCTGGTCCTTCTGGACGAGATAGGCCGGGGGACATCCACTTATGACGGCATGTCCATCGCAAGGGCGATAGTGGAGTATATCCATGAGTACGGAGACGGGGCCAAGACTCTGTTCGCTACCCATTATCATGAACTGAATGATCTGGAAAGCATTTATCCGCGCGTGAAGAATTTCCATATAGCAGTCAAGGAAGTGGACAAGAAGGTCATATTCCTGCGCAAACTCAAGGAGGGCGGGGTGGCCCACAGTTTCGGACTGCACGTAGCCCGGATGGCAGGTATGCCGCATCAGGTGATCGAGTCTGCGGAAAAGACCCTCGAGGCTCTTGAAAAGGGAGAGGACGGAAAAGCGAAAGCATTGCCGTCAAAACGGATAAAACCTCATAATGTCAAGGAAGGGCGTATCGAGAGCGACGGCTCGCTGCAGCTGTCGTTTTTCCAGCTGGAGGATCCGCTCCTGATGTCGCTGCGGGACGAGCTCAATTCCGCTGACCTGGACAATATGACCCCCATGCAGGCCTTTGACCTGCTGCGCAGCATGAAATCCCAAATGAAAGGCTGATTCCCGGGCATTCCGCTTTCCGGGACAGGCAGGAGTATAAACAGAAACAAACATTGAACTAATAATTATATGAAAATGAACGGAAAAATCATTCTATCGGTAGCTGCTCTCGGCATTGCGGCCAGTGTAATGGCAGCGCCGAAAAAATTCGGATTGTCTTCCCCTGACGGGAAGCTGAATGTTGCCATTGAGGCAGGAGAGACTGTTACATACAGCCTTTCACATGACGGCACGCTGCTTCTGGCGCCTTCACAGGTGTCCATGGTTCTCGATGACGGGACCGTGTATGGGGTCGGGTCGCGTTTTCTGGGCAAGAAGACCCGCAGCGTAGATGCGCAGACAGACGCTTTCAACTACAAGAAGAAAACAGTTGAGGACCATTTCAACGAACTGACTCTCAGGTTCAAGGGATTCAATCTGATATTCAGGGCATATGATGACGGGATGGCCTACAGGTTCGTTTCCCTCTCTGACTCTCCTTTCAAGGTAGTGTCCGAGACGGCGGAATTCGCCTTCCCGGAAGACTGGAAGGCCTATGTCCCTTATGTAAGGGATTTTGACAGGGATGATTTTTCCCGTCAGTTCTTCAATTCTTTTGAAAATACCTACTCCCATATCGCTTTGTCCGAGTGGGACAGGGACCGTCTGTGCTTCCTGCCGATGGTAGTCGAGGCCCCTCAGGGAAAGAAACTGTGCATCACGGAAGCGGACCTTCTGGACTACCCAGGCATGTATCTCCATAACGGAGACGGCGGCACTGTCCTTCACGGGGAATTCGCACCGTTCCCGGACGAGGTGGAGCAGGGCGGCCATAACATGCTCCAGATGGTTGTCCGGTCACGAAAAGACTATATCGCCGAGTTCGAGACGGGTACGGCTTTCCCGTGGAGAACGGTTATCGTAACAGTGAATGACGGCCAGCTTGCTGACAATGACATGGTCTACCGTCTTGCGACTCCTGCTGCCGAAGATTCCGACTTCAGCTGGGTGAAGCCAGGCAAAGTGGCATGGGACTGGTGGAACAACTGGAACCTCTACGGAGTGGATTTCAGGGCCGGCATCAACAATGATACGTATAAATACTACATCGACTTTGCTTCAGAGCATGGTATCGAATATGTAATCCTTGATGAGGGATGGGCAGTAAATCTGGAAGCGGACCTTATGAAGGTGATTCCGGAAATCGACCTGAAGATGCTTTCGGATTATGCCGCTTCGAAAAATGTAGGCCTGATTCTTTGGGCCGGCTACTGGGCCTTTGACCGTGACATGGAAAACGTATGCAAATATTTTTCCGATATGGGCATCAAAGGCTTCAAGGTGGATTTCATGGACAGGGACGACCAGAAGATGGTTGATTTCCACCGCCGTGCTGCCGAAACGGCCGCAAAGTACGGGCTTATGATAGATTTCCACGGGACATACAAGCCGACAGGTCTTCACAGGACATATCCTAATGTAGTAAATTATGAAGGAGTGCATGGCCTTGAGCAGATGAAATGGTCCGGGGAAGATGTCAACCAGGTTACCTATGATGTGACGATACCTTTCACCAGAATGGTTGCAGGCCCGATGGACTACACTCAGGGGGCAATGCGCAATGCTACCCGCGGCAACTACCGCCCGGTAAGTTCCGAAGCCATGAGCCAGGGTACCCGCTGCCGTCAGCTGGCGGAATACGTAGTCTTCGAGTCTCCTCTCAACATGCTCTGCGACTCTCCTTCAAACTATATGCAGGAGCCTGAGTGTACGGAATACATAGCGGAAATCCCGACAGTGTGGGATGAAACCGAAGTCATAGACGGCAGAATTGCCGAATATATCGCGACTGCCCGCCGCAGCGACGATACCTGGTATCTTGGCATCATGACCGACTGGAATGCCAGGGATCTTACTATTGACCTTTCGTTCCTCGGCGAGGGAGACTATGAGATGACGGTCTACCGTGACGGAATCAATGCTGACCGTGCAGCCCGCGATTATGTCAAGGAAACATTCGCAGTTCCTGCATCCCGCAAGGTATCCGTTCATATGGCTCCTGGTGGAGGCTATGCAGCCAAAATCGTAAAGAAATAGCAAATTGAGGATAAAAAGTCACAAAAAATTTGCAGAAAAAGAAAAAATACCTACCTTTGCAATCCCGTTACCAAAATAGCGGGATTGCTCTTTAAAAAGACACAATGATTTTGAAGAAAATGCGGAAAATTTGTGCAAGGCGAGAGCAGAGAATTTATTCTATGCCGAGCCGCAGCCAAATTTAGCGCAAAATCTTCGATTTTGCGGAAATAGCTCAGTTGGTAGAGCACAACCTTGCCAAGGTTGGGGTCGCGAGTTCGAGTCTCGTTTTCCGCTCCACAGAGGTCATCAGAAATGGTGGCCTTTTTCTTTTTGTATCAATAAGTTATATGTGCTCAATCTGCAACGGAAGTACATCTGTTCCTCTGTCCAGTCTAATCTGTCCAAGATAAAATTTTAGGATGAAAAAGGTGTTTTTAAGGAAAAAATGCCATTAAAAGACCAAAATGTTGGACTGATGTTGGACCTAATCTGACATACAGATTATGCAGTGTTTCGGCTTGTCATAATTGGCAAACGAATGAAAATTAAAGTTGTATGTAAAAAGAACAATGTTTCAAAGAATGGGACTGCTCCATTGTATCTGCGATTTACTCATAATAGGGAAACCAGATTGGTCAGTCTTGGTATAAGTTTACTTCCTGACTATTGGAATGAAGACGAGCAGTCAATTAATGCAGATTATCCGAATAGCAGGGAATTGCAGTTTGAAATAGACACCCGGTTAAAAGAGTATGACCGTAAGATAAAACGGCTGCAACTATTGGATATTGAAGTGAACTTTGATACTCTCTTAGGTAGCAGAAGTGTAAATCAATTTTCTGTATCCGATTATTTTGACCTCCAGATAATAAGGCTGGAAGATGCAGACAAATATGGCTCGGCATCAAAATATAAAGTCACAAAGGCTCTGTTAAATAAGTTTTGTCCGTCAGTGAAGTTCGGAGAAATAGACTTGACATTTTTACAGGATTTTGCTCTGTTTCTTCACAAGAGAGGCAATCAGAACAATAGTGTCGCAACGAAGATGAGTGTCTTGAAAGCGGTGTACAACAATGCTCTGAAAGAAAGATTATTCATTCCATCGAGCAATCCTTTTGCAGATTTCAAGTTGGGACGATATTGGAAAGCTACAAGGAAAAGGGCAATAATGAAGCAGGATGTCTTGAAATTACAGGCATTGGATATTCCGGATGACAAGGCGGTCTGTTCCCTTTCCTTTGCCCGAGATATTTTTCTGTTTTCATACTTCGTGGCAGGCATCAATTTTAAGGACATAGCGACGCTTCGGTATAGGGATATTCAAAATGGAAGAATATATTATCGTAGGCATAAGACCGGAAAAGAGATGAACAGTCCAATTCTTCCTGATTCACGGCAGATAATAGACAAATATGCAACAGATTTACAAAGTAATGATGATTACATCTTTCCGATACTTAATAGAAAAGTTCATATAACTGAATTGCAGATATATAACAGGGTGCATAAAGTTCTCGGTCATGTAAATAGAAATCTGAAGAAACTTGGGGAGATGACAGGGCTGAAAATTACTCTAACAACCTATGTCGCAAGACATACCTATGCTACGGTACTCCGGAGAGCAGGAGTCAGCATTGATATTATCTCTGAAACGCTTGGGCACTCTGATACCGCCACGACACAGATATATCTTGATTCATTTGAAAATTCTCAAATCGACAAGGCTATGGAGAACCTGAAATAATTAAATTTGTGCATCTAATTCTTGATTTATAGCAAACAAAAAATAATTAGATGCACAAATTTTAGAGTTATGGAAATACAGAAATCAAAAGCTCTCGAAGAAGCAAGTTATGACATAGATACAGAATATGAATCCGCTTTCAGGATGATTAACGGTGCTAATTTCAGAACTAAAGACGGTATCAAATATGTGAATCTTGACAGTTCACAACCTGATTGTGCTGAAGACGAGGTTGCAAGTTGGCTCGTGATAATAAAACAAGGACTAAAAATTGGGGAGGTTATGGACAGGGTGCCATATGGTCGGTTTAATAAACTTATAACTGGGCTTGGGGCAACAACTTTAGAAATAGAGAATCAGGAAAGAAATTCTATAATAGTAGTTCCAACGAAATCACTGGCGTATAATAAAAGTAAATCTGCAAACCTGAATCATGGGGTACCATATTCAATGTATGTGGGGAGCCCTATGAAAGATAGCGGTCAGGCAGACAGAAAACATATTGAAGAATACCTTAATGCAAGAAACGGATTAAAAAAGAAGTTTCTGGTCGTTGCAGACAGTTTGTCTATACTTATTGAAACATTGCAAAAAATAGGTATAGATGTATATAATGACTATTTCCTTATGGTAGACGAAATAGACACAATGCAATCAGACAGTGTGTATCGACCTAAATTGGAGAATGTCATTGACCATTATTTGAAGTTTGACCACAGGCACAGGTGTATAGTATCTGCTACCATGAATGTGTTTTCCAATCCTGAACTGGAACATGAGTCGTGTGTTACTACAAAATGGAGAGAAATGCCGAAACGGGATATAAATTTGATTTATACTAATTATGCAGATGATATAGCGGTAGCGGAGATAAAGAGGAAATTGGAAGAAAACGCAAATGATAAAATACTTATAGCATATAATTCATTGGACGGCATATTGAACATCTTACAACAACTTGGTGCTCAATGGAAATCTCAAGTCGGAATATTGTGTAGTGAAAGAAGTGATGACAAGATAAGCGGGTATTTGGATGATACAGATAATGTAATAGATGAACATGGCAATCTCGGGAAGAGAATAGTATTTATGACCTGCGCATATTTCGCTGGAATTGATATTATGGACAAATGCCATTTGATAAGTATCACATCTCATTTGCAGCCTTTTACCTATCTTTCTGTGGGGAAGTTGGCGCAGATAGCAGGACGGTGCAGGAATGGCAATCTGTCGGAAACGATTATATATGATATTCCTCAAAATATTGAGCAGAGCGAATATCAAAATAAAGACGAATATCGGACACATCTGGTGAAAAAAGCAGACAGTTATGCCGGTTTTATGAATGCCACAAGGAATGCAGCTCAGGAAAATGAAGAATTACAACCATTGACGGATTTCATTGATTCTTTTGTGAATTTCAGTGCAAAGGCTAAGGTGGCGAATGATTATCCAACAAAAATTCTTCGGCAGAATCATTTGTCAAAAGATTTTGTTCCGGCTTATTTTAATATAGATGCTCTTGTTGAGGATTGGGAAATGCGTTATGTGACATATTCGAATGAAGAAAATCTGTATAATCAGTTGTCTATAAATAATAATGTCCATAGAGAAACTCGGTTCATAACAAAAGAAGAGCATAATTCAGATACGATAATTCGAATAAAAGAAAATGAGAAAGAGCGCAAGTCAGCATTGATAGAAGAATTAAAGCCAAAATTGTTAGATTGGTATAGTCAAGGAATGGATAATGTTTCTTATAAGCAGTTATTCGGAGAGGTAGATAAGGGTATCAAAGAAAAATTTTGTGATACATTCAGAAAGTTATGTCCTTATATTGATGCCGAACGACTATTGACGGACTTGACTGAAAATTGGGATGACGGAAGAAAATTACGCAATTACAATAATGCTGTAGTATTTTGGGCTATGGAAGATAGTCATCCGTTTAAGGCGCAAGTTCTTGCCCGGTTTAATTATTCTAAATTGCAAAGTCTTCCGGAGCGACATCCGGAGAGAAAAATATCAATAGTTGACAAGAAGCAAAAAATGAAAGATATCTTTTTGTCTTGTTTGAAATTACCACAGAACAAGATGTTGACAGAAGATACAATAACGGAATTTTTCAAATGTTTTTTCAAAACACAAAGGGCTTCTGGAGGGCGATATGACAGAATAGTAGGATTAAATCCAGAAGATTTACCGCTTCCAAAGAAATTTATTGATAACGAAGCAAATCTTTTTGAGTTGTTTAGTTTCCCGAAATAAAACATTTACTGAAGATAATCATATTGATTTGTGGCTTATAATCGAATAAGTAGTATATCCCTTGCTATTCCACTAATAAGCAAGGGATATTTTATATGCTGAATAAACTATTCTATAACTATTCTTTATCAATATAGTGTATCGGATGAGTTTCAGATATGACATATTTTCTGAAAAATTTTCCAATTTTTTGAAATTTTTGGGAATTTCTGCAAGCGGAACATAACCCCTTGAACTACCCTCCCCAGCATTCAGGAGGTGGGACAGTCCCCTCCGTCAAGTAAAGTTCAACAATAAAAACAATTCAAGTTATGGAAAATTTGAGATTTGTACGGACAATGTCCGTGGAAGACTTCAAGAAGGGAATGGGAGTGCCTGAGATTGAAGTGAAGAAGAACCCCCACACAGGCAAATGCTTCTTTGTCTATGGCAATGAGGTGGGTGCAGTAAGTTCAAGGTTTGAAAGAGGAGGGATTGATATGCCTGTCATATCACAGGTATGCTCGGCAGACACAGGGGAGCTGTTCTTTATGCTCCACCAGAGGGGTGAGGGAGGCTGTGCAACTCTTGCAAGATTTTGACCTTGTTCCGTCTTATATTGGGAAAGTCAGGCTGTCATCAGTCTGGCTTTTCCCCTATCAAAAATTTAAGGTTTTACAATCTGTCATTCGGACTAAAAATTTGAAATCAGTTATGGACACAACTACACTTAGGGTATCATCAAAGAGGCAGGCCAAGATAAAGATGGCACTGCAGGGCTGTGCTGGGAGTGGAAAGACCTACTCTGCATTACTTCTTGCCTACGGCCTTACAAAAGACTGGAGCAAGGTTGCTGTAATAGATTCAGAGAACGGGAGTGCTGATTTATATGCAAATCTTGGGGCATACAATGTGCTGCCAATCAATGACTATTCTCCGGAGACCTACATTGAGGCAATCAACATCTGTGAGAATGCTGGAATGGAGGTAATCATCATTGACTCAATCTCCCACTGCTGGGACTATCTCCTGGAATACCACGCAGGACTTATGGGGAACTCCTTTGTGAACTGGGGCAAGGTGACCCCAAGGCAGACAGCCTTCATACAGAGGATTCTCAAGAGCAAGAGCCATATCATCTGCACAATGAGGACAAAGCAGGACTATGTGCTCAATGAGAGGAACGGGAAAATGGTCCCTGAAAAGGTAGGACTAAAAGCTGTCATGAGGGATGGCGTGGACTATGAGTTCACAATAGTGCTTGACCTGGACTTGAAGCACCATTCTGTTGCATCAAAGGACAGGACAGGTCTGTTTATGGGGAAACCTGAATTCACAATCACTCCACAGACTGGAGAGTCAATCCTGAAATGGTGCAATACAGAGAGCAGACCCAATGTAATAAATGGTGCAGGCTTCCAAATGAGCTGTCCAGTTGAAGAACAGCCAAGACAGTACAGAAACGACAATTATCAAAATCAGAAATACTATGGAAACAATGTATATGCGCAGGGCAGGAACTGAACAGAGGGCACTCTTGCCTGATGAAATAAGGGACATCAACAACAGGAGGATAGATATTGTCCCAACTGTAGCCACTTCCCCTATAATAGACAAAAGAAGTGAATACAAGCCTTATGTTGAGCCAGCTCCTTCCCCAAAGGCTGAAGTGAAAGAAAGCATCATCTCAAAAAGACTTCCCTTCATAGAAGCCAACACAAAGGAAGTGAGTGTGGGTCATCTGAAGAATGAGTGCATAATCCCAGTCTTTTCAAAAGACAATGAAATCACTATTTCCCACCACTCATTCATAGAGGCAGTATATGATGCCGCAAATGAGGTATTCAGAGGAGAGAGGGTTGACAATCCTGATGTGAGGGTCAGCCACATAGTAAAAGGAAGAATCCCTGAGGCAATGGATAAGCCAGTCAATCTTCTCTTGGACAGTGACAGGACAATCTACTATGAGAGGATGATGTTCTGCATTGAGATTCCAACGATATACGAGGATATAGCAGGCAACAGGCTGAATCTCACAATAGGTGGTGTCAGGGCATACAATCAGGAGAACCTGTATTCAAAGAAGACATTTGAGAAGTTCAAGGTATTCATCGGGTTCAAGAATATGGTGTGCTGCAATATGTGCATATCAACAGACGGATATAAATCTGAAATAAGAGCAATGAGCCTTGGTGAACTCTACAGGTCAGCAATAGGTCTGTTCCAGACTTACTCAATGGACAACCATCTCCAGATGATGAGAAGACTGGAGGAATACTCCATAAGTGAAACCCAGTTTGCCCAGTTCCTCGGGAAGTCAAGGATGTACCAGTACCTTCCAAACAAGGAGAGGAAGAAACTTCCTGAGATGCTTATGACAGACACACAGATAAACCTTGTGACAAAGGCTTACTATTCAGACGGCAATTTTGGAAGAAAGCCTGATGAAAAGGAACTCTCAATGTGGAAAATGTACAATCTTCTCACAGGAGCCAACAAGTCCTCATATATTGACAACTTCCTTGACAGGTCACTGAATGTCGGGGAACTCTCATCAGGGATATGCAGGGCTCTCAAAGGAGATGGTGAATACTCATGGTTCATCAGATAGTGTAACTCTAATGACACACCTTCTTCGGGAGCGACACTATTGTATAATATCCATTATGTAGGGATATTTTTTGAACGGCATATCTGAGCATAAACTCATAGATATTATAATAATCAATATTATATGACAAAGTGCGCAGATATGCCATAAATGAAGTAGGGAAAACAAGAAACTGTGCATCTAACTCACTCTTGTATATCAGAACAACGGAGGTTAGATGCACAAAATAAATCAAGATAAAATATGGCAGGAAAACTTCTTGAAGTCCTGATACCATTCTTTCTGCAACTTGCATTAGGCTTTGCAGTCCTTGGCTGGATAATCAACGAAGATGAAAAGAATGCAAAAGAGGCAGATGAAATAAATAAGAGATATAATAACAAACGTACAAGGGAATAAAACCCCTTTCATTTGTTTTTATTGTTGTGAGCCATGACCTTTTCACAGGGTTGTGGCTCTTTTCTATACCTCTGTCAAAGAATAAATTGGACAGATGAAAATTAAAGGCGAAATTTGACATTCAATACTCCATGAGTGTTGTCCATTATGTCGGAAATGTTTTCTATCTTTGTGGGTGCTGGGAAACCAGCATTACATACTGATGAAAGTGTTTTCGCACTGTCCTTGATAAGAAATGTGGTAGTTTCTAAAAGCAAAAGGACAACGGACAACACTCATTCATTCATTTAGACTATGCGGTAAGGGGATATTGTATCCTCCGATTCCTCATATCTACATGAGTGTGGAGTATTGAGTACGTTTATTTTTGCTTTGGGTTTTACCACAACCTCTTATCAGATAAACGAAATCAGCTCCACACTTTCGTTTTTTTACTAACCACCAGAGTTCAGGGGCTGGGCTGGGAAAGTAGATAGTATTTTATGGATATACTTGACGGAAACACTTTGCGAGAAATGCAATTTGAAGCACAAAGAAAACTTCCAGTGGGAAGAAAAGTCGTAATTACACTTAATGATAATTCAGTTGTAAGTGGGTTTGTTCGTAAATACGAGTATGCCGTAAATGAACCACATTTGCTGAGTAATATGATTTTAGACGATGTTCGTGTGAATGTTTTGGCTATTTCCAATCTTGAACTTATATAATCAAAATAGTGCAATTATGAAAAGAGTAATATATTGTATGACTGCTATTATTATCGCAAGTCTTGTTTCCTGTGAAAAAGAGAACAATTCAGAATCAGATAATGACGTACTGATAAATAACGATGCACGCATACGAGGATTATATGAATATAATCCAAATTCCCCAAGACCTGAAAGGGTTTACTGTGATTTATGCGGAAACGAAATAAAAGGATATGATTACGACTTAAATAATGACGGCTATCTTCAGCAATCTGAAATAGAGCAAGCAAAAACAATATATCTTAAGCATATGGGCTCTGGTAATTCTATTGGTGGACTTTCAGCTTGGTTACGTCCGTTTACATCTCTGGAGCATTTGTTAGTTGAGATTCCTGCGGATGATTACGGTTCAGAAATGGACTTTACATATTTCGGACACAATCTTATATGTATAAATTTAGGTCGCGCAGCAGGACGGTACTATACTCCGGGAATAAATCTATCTTCTTGTTCAAATTTAGAATATCTAAAATTCTTTGGTGGGGATGGCGGCTTATTAAGTATTGATGTGACACCATGTCCGAAACTAAAAAAACTTGAAATTGGGAATGGTAATTTATTGAAACTTGACTTGTCTAACAATAAATATTTGGTAGAACTCGATTGCTCAAGTAATGATTTACTTACCTTGGATATTAGCAAAAATGAAATGCTGGAGTATATAGATTGTTCTGATAATATATTGTCATCTATAGATTTGAGTAAAAATGTCAATTTAAAATACTTGGATTGTAGCGCTAATTATATTAATATATTGGATATCAGTTGTTGCCAATACTTAGAAACCTTAATATGTAATGATGTTAAAACTCTTTATATTTCTAATTCTCAAAAAGACAAAGAGTATATTTCTTCAATAACGACGAACAACCCAGACTGTAACATAATAATAAAGTAATTTGTTATGAAAAAGTATATATTGATAACCATAGTTATTTTATTTGCGTTTGTATTTATTTCGTGCGAAAAGGAGGATGATAGTCCGATAATAGAATTTCAAGATGAAAATTTCCTGAAAGCCTTATTAAGTGCTAACAATACACTTGTTAACAACAGGTATAATGTATCGGCGGATTTAAACGGGGATTCTAAAATTTCTGAATATGAAGCCAGTCAAGTTATTGCCATGGAATATGACGAATTTGAGGATTTTGGAGAATTCGGTTCGACAGATAAAATAAGCAGTATACAGGGAATTGAATATTTCACATCTCTGCAAAGGTTGAATGTAGATAATAACAATTTGACAATGTTTGACTTGAGCAATAATACTGCTTTATCATCGTTAAGTTGTAGAAATAACAAATTGGAGAAGTTGAATGTTGATGGATGTACAAATTTAACTGTAATAGATTGCGGTTATAATAACCTAACTTCCTTAAATATACTAGAATGTAATAGGTTGAGAAATCTAAATTGTACTAGCAACCAAATAAAAACACTGAATGTTAGTGGATGTTTAGACCTGTCTGTTTTGAATTGTAGCTCAAATGGGCTTATATCTTTGGATATTAGTAAATGCGAGAAATTAACAGCAGAGTACGATATAGAAGATAATCTTATCGAACAGGTCTATATTTCCGCGTGGCAAGTGAAGCGTTCGATTATAGCGGGTTATCGCGGTATCAAAGAACTGTATCCTGATTGTGACATAATAATAAAAACGAATCACTAGTGTCCCGTTAAGGAAGTGTTAAAAGTTTATAATTGTTTTATTTCCAGTTAAATACAAAGGATTTTTCTTGTACGCGACTTGAATCCTAACTTATTCAGTATGAGTTAGTTTAAACGGGACAGCTGTGAAAACGAATAACAAAAATAATATCTATTAACCCGACAGCTGAAAGATGTATTGTACTATGTTGGACTAAAGTTGGACTTGAATAGAAAATGAAGGAAGCAGAGACTCTTTATCTTATTGGGACACAACGACTTTAAGAATAGATGACCGTAGGCTTATATGCCTTGCCAAGGTTGGGGTCGCGAGTTCGAGTCTCGTTTTCCGCTCTAAGAAGAGACTGCCTTCGGGTGGTCTCTTTTTTTGTTTGAGGTTTCTTCCTGCCGGACTCGAACTCGCGACTGCTCCCCGAGGGAGCTGTCGGCGGAGCCGACTGAGGGGACTACGTGAAAGGCAGACGCAGGCAAGCCTGCGTTCGAGTCTCGTTTTCCGCTCTAAGAAGAGACTGCCTTCGGGTGGTCTCTTTTTTTGTTTGAAACCCCTTCCTGTCGACTCGGATACATTCACTTGACTATATCACATTGAATGTACCCCCTGGAGCGTTTTCAAATGTACCACTTCAGACATGGTCGCTTTCGGTTCGG
>CALVAJ010000051.1 GCA_944325505.1 uncultured Bacteroidales bacterium | reverse complement strand
GAATTTGGGGGATTTTATGAACTCTATTCGATTGATATTACTGGAAAGAACCACGATGCCGATTCGGATAGAGGAAAGCAAAAAGGGTTGAACAGTCCGCACGGTCGCCGGGGTGCTATATGCGAGCATTTCGGGTGGACTTATGATTACCTGATACACGGCATTCCGTGGTCTGTTGTCCAAAGGATGATGATTGATGCTCCAAGTTACGACTTCAACGGTGACAAGGAAACGGAAATTCAATTGACCGAGGACAACACCGAACAAATTATGAACTACATAAACAGTATGATGTGATATGGCAGAAATAGACGGCGGGGCATTGTCTTTCAAGTCCGTACTTGACAATGACCAACTTAATGCGGCTATTGACGAGACCTTGCGGCGCGTGCAGGGCTTTTCCGATGCCGTGGTTGGCAGTGGCGATGTTATGGACAAGACCACGCAGGAAATGGTCGAGTGCATCGAGATTCAACGCAAGGTGATTCAGGACTTGGAAAATTCATACAATGACCTGACCGCTAAGATAAATGCGATAGAGCCGGGCGATGCGCAAAACCAGCTTATTGAGCAAGCCAATTCAGTGAAGCAGGAACTTGATGCCGAAAGGCAGGGTCTTGTGGACTTGATGAATGAATTTAGCAACTTGCAGGGGGCAACGAGCGGCGCGGCGATGTCCCTTGAACAGATACGCGCGGCATTGGGGCAAATCGGGGATTCTTGTGCCGAACAGGAGCAGGAGATTGACAGGCTTGAAACGCAATACAAGCAGTTGTCCACGCAAATGAGCGATGCTTTTATGTCTGGGCGTGATGACGAATACCGGGCAATCAACGACCGGATGAATGCCTTGAAAGGTGAAATCGCCGTTCGCAAACAGATGTTGAATGAATTGCGTGACCAATCAAATGCCTTGGAGAATGAAGCCCAGAAGATTGAGAAAGTCGCGGCAGAAGCGGAAAAATCCGCGCAATCCCACTTGTCATTCCGTACCCGGTTGCGTGAAGTTCGTGAAGAATTGATGCAAATGGAACTTGTCGGCGACACAAGTTCCGAGAGATACAAGGAATTGCAAGCCCAGATGGGGGCATTGTCGGAAGCGATGGATGCTGTCACCACGCAGCAGAATATGTTGAAGCGCGGTGAAAGGATGTGGGATGGTTTATTGTCCGGTCTTTCGGGGGTGTCTGGTGCATTTTCGGCGGCACAAGGTGCGGTCGCCTTGTTCAGTGGTGAAAATGAGAACTTGCAAAAAATCATGCTCAAAGTTCAATCCCTGATGGCGGTTACAATAGGTCTGAAAGAAGTCCAACTTGCACTTGACAAAGATGAAGCATTCCAGCTTGTCACCATCAACGGATTGAAAGAGTGGTGGAACAATCTTTTGGCGGTCGGCAGGGGTGAACAGGCGGCATCCACGGCGGCGACCGTTGCAGATACCGCCGCAACAGTTGCGGACACGACGGCTACATCCGCAAATACGGCGGCACAACAGGCAAATACCGCCGCACAAGCTGGTAACACGGCAGCACAAGGCGCGAACACCGTTGCCACAGGCGCACAGACGGCGGCAGCGGCGGCAGGAACGGCGGCAAACATAGGTCTTGCCGGGGCTTTCCGAATGGTCGGGGCTGCAATAAAGTCCATTCCGGTATTCGGATGGATTGCCGCTGCATTGTCGGCATTGATAGCCGTTATTTCCCATTTTGTCGGCAAGGCAAGAGAGGGAAAGAAAGCGGCTGAAGAATTTTACAAATCAATCGCGGAAAATGCCTACAAGCCCATTGCATCGGTTGAAGAATTGTCCTTGAAGTGGAATGCCCTTGGTGACGACTTGGATGCCAAAACAAAGTTCATTGAACAGAACAAGGCGGCATTCGATGCCTTGGGCGTGTCCATTGTCGGCGTTACTGATGCGGAAAATCTACTTGTTGCAAACAAGCAGAACTTCATCAATGCCCAGATAGAAAAGGCGAAAGCGATGATTCTTGTCCAGCAGGCACAGGAGAAAGTGAAAACCTTGATGCAGGAGGAACAGGAATACAATGCGATGCCGGACAAGAAGATGCAATATGTCCAGACAAGTTCTTTCGGCACCGGCTATTATATCGAGGTGGACAACAAGGCAAAGGAGGAAAAGAAGAAAGAACTTGACGAATTGAGAGCAGAAATAACGCAGGGATTTACCGATGCTGCAACCGCCGAATCAAACGGATGGAACTTGCTCAACCAAGCCGGTATTGATGCCGCTAACACTTACGAAGATGGAACATTGGGCGCGATTGAACAGGCTATTCAGAGCAAACAGGCGGCATTAAAGAACCTTTCCAACAATGCGGATTATGAAACCGCATTGAAAGAGATAGAGAGGTTGCAGAAGCAAGCCGATGCGATAACCGGTAACAAGTCGGCGACCGGGAATGATTCCGCAAAGGGCAAAGACCCTTTTATCGAGAAGTTGGACAGGTATAAAGCCGAATATCAGCGATTCCAGAAATGGGTCAATTCGGGCGATGAAGTCCTTGTCCGTTCAGCCAATCAGGAGTTCGCCGGATTACTTGCGGAGGGTGCGACATACATTGACTACCTGAAGAATCAGAGAGACCAGATTTTGGCGGTTGATGTGGCAAGCCGGACAAAGGAGCAAAACCAACAGTTGCGGCAACTCAATGATTCCATCGCGGAGGAAACAAGGGCAACGGTGTTGGAAGCATTCAACAATGAGTTGAACGCACAGTTGTCCAATGCACGAACCGTCCTTGATATGCTCAATGTCATAGAGCAGAAACGCAAGGAGCTGTCCGGGGACGGGACGGAACTTGACAATGCCAAAGCAGAATCACTTGATGAAGCCGAAAGCAGTGTTCAGGAACAGGCAAGGCAGGAGACGGAAGCATTGCTTGCCGAATATGCTTCCTATGTCGAGCAGAAACGCCGCCTTGAACAACAGTTCAACGATGATGTCGCCCTGATGATGCGAGAAAGGGAGAATGCGACAACGGATGAGCAGCGAACCGAAATAGACAACGCCATCCAGAACAGGACAGACCAATATAACAGGGATGTCCG
>CALVAJ010000050.1 GCA_944325505.1 uncultured Bacteroidales bacterium | reverse complement strand
CCTGATAGAGCGCGGATTCTCTGCCGCTGTCTATACACAGACGACGGACGTTGAGGTCGAAGTCAACGGCTTCATGACCTACGACCGCAAAGTCGTCAAGATGGAGGAGGACCGCGTCAGGGAAATCAACGGCAGGATCTGCAGGTCACTGGAAAAATAACCGGATTTTCTTCCGTCGCGGCAAAGCTCAGCAGCTTCCTTTTACAATCAGCTCGGGCATTATAAGTACCTGGCTGTTTTCACTGCAGGCTTCCGATGCATCCGAGGACATGAGCCTCATCAGGATGTCAACGGTAGCCTGCCCCATTTTATCCGTATTCTGGGCGACACGGCTTATGGGAGGGTCCATATAGTCCAGGAATACATTGTCATCGAAAGATATCACGGCCACATCGTCCGGAATCCTGAGGCCGTGTGCCCGGAGGGACTTTATCACTCCGAGAAGAATCGTTGTACTGAAAGCAAAGACCGCATCTATCTTCCTTCCTGCGGAAAGGGCCGCCTCGACCTCCCTGATACCGTTCTCGACGGAAAAGGCGTCTCCGGTAACAAAACAGCCGGCATCGCCGCAGCCGTACTTCCCTATCGCATCGAGAAATCCCTTGACCCTTTCCTTGTTCGGCATCGAGGTGCGGACGCCCTGGATTGCCATTATATTGCGGTAGCCTCTGCCGAGCAGATACTCCGTCGCCTTACGTGCCCCGGAATAGTTGTCGGTGCAGACATAAGGAAGGATCGTGTTTTCATAGTACCTGTCTATCAGCACTACAGGAGTCGATGCGCTTACGCTTTCTATGAAATCGGGAGAACTGCTTACGGGAACGGCGATAATCCCGTCCACTTTCCTTGAAATGAAGGATGAAATGGCCTCCCTCTCGTTCTCTTCAGTCTCCATGGAGTCGGAAAGCAGGATATTGTATCCCGACTTCTTCAGCCTGGTGATGATACTGCTCGAAAGACTCGAGAAAAAAGGGTTCTCTATGGAAGGGATGGTCAGTCCGACCGTATTGGTCCTTCTGGTCCTGAGTCCTTTGGCTATAAGGTCCGGCGTATAGCCGCAAGCCCGTATTTCCTTCTGGATTATCGATATCGCCGTTTCGCTTATCCTGTAGCGCCGCCCCTGTCCCGAGAGCACGCGGGAAACGGTGGATTTTGAAAAACCTGTCCGCTCCGCTATTGTCTGCAATGTATCTTTTTTCATCAGATCGGAGTTAAAAAACCTAAGTAGAGGCCTTCAGATTCAATATTCACGACAAATTTAAAAAATTTTAGCATATTTTTAAAATGAAACAGTTGTGTTTTCAATTTTATTTATTTACTTTTGCTCAATCGATTGCGCAACCACATTTCAAAACACTATGAAAGAAAATAAAATCCTAGTCATCGGCAGCAGCAATACGGACATGACCGTAAAGACCTCGCGGCTGCCAGCTCCCGGAGAAACAGTCATCGGAGGGACATTCTCCATGGGAGGAGGAGGAAAAGGGGCGAACCAGGCTGTAGCCGTCAGCAGGCTCGGAGGCGAAGTCGAGCTGGTATGCAAGGTGGGCGATGACATGTTCGGCAGGGATTCCGTCAAGCGTTACATGGACGAGGGGATCGCCACTTCCCACATCATGACTTCGTCCGAACCTTCCGGAGTAGCGCTGATTTACGTAGACGGGAATGCGGAAAACTGCATTGCAGTAGCGCCGGGGGCCAATTTCGATTTTTCTCCTGAAGACATCGGACGCCTCAACGGCTCCATAAGCGAAGCGGGAATCCTTCTGCTTCAGCTGGAAATACCTCTTGAAACCGTAGTCGCGGCAGCGGAAAAAGCCTATGCTGCAGGAGCGAAAGTGATTCTCAACCCCGCCCCTGCCCGGAATCTTCCGGAGAGGCTCTACCGTACCCTTTACCTGATAATCCCGAACGAGACCGAAGCCTGTCTGCTCACGGGAGTGCAGATAAAGGACAGGGAAAGCGCCATGAAAGCCGCAAGGATACTTCAGGACAAGGGCGTAAAAAATGTCATAATAACAATGGGGTCATGCGGAGCTTCCGTAACAGACCATACCGGCAATACTGTGTTCGTAGATGCGATCCATGTGGACGCGGTAGACACTACGGCAGCCGGAGACACCTTCTGCGGCGGAGTCTGTGTCGCCCTGTCCGAGGGAAAGACACTGACGGAAGCCGCTGAATTCGCGACAAGGGCGGCCTCGCTGACAGTACAGAAGATCGGGGCGCAGGAATCAATCCCGTACAGAAATAACCTATAAATCATCAATAACCATGTTCATCGTAGACAATTACATGCTTGCAGTCGTGTTCTGTTTCATCACGATGCTGTGCTGGGGGTCATGGGGGAATACCCAGAAACTGGCCGCCAAAAGCTGGAGATATGAGCTTTTTTACTGGGACTATGTCATAGGCATGCTGCTGTTTTCACTTCTCATAGCGCTCACTATGGGAAGTATCGGGAGCGAGGGCCGGCCGTTTTCGGAAGACATCGCCCAGGCAGGAGG
>CALVAJ010000049.1 GCA_944325505.1 uncultured Bacteroidales bacterium | reverse complement strand
AAGAAACCTCTTGTGGCCCAGCCGTTACGGGTCTCGGTCACCACTTTGTTGTCATCAGACATACCGAGATTAAGACCTGAGTTGGTGTATGTGGCAAGATTGGTCACATAGCCATACATATAATTGTAGTTGTAGTCCTCCTCCTGGAAACCGACGGTGAACGCGAAGTTGTTCTTGTTCGCGGAGAAATTATAGGAAGTATAGAGATTCAGAGACTGGTAACGTATTATATCCATCTGTCTTGTGTAGGCGCCGTCTGCCACAACACCCATCTCGCTTCTGGTACCCTTGCTCGTAGTGACCCCGTCAAGTGCGTAGATATCAGGAGCCTGATTCATCGCCTTATAGTTCCAGTTATTCTGCTTATAGGTGTAATCAGCGAAAATCTTCCAGTTCTTCACAGGCTCGACTTCCAGACCGAGAGTAAAAAGGAAGTCATCGTCAAGACTGTTGGTGAATGTGCCGCTCTGGAGATAAGGCACCAGGGACAGCTCCGTGAAATGTCCGTTCGGATCCTTGTAATGGACAGTCGGGCGGAAACGGGCGAGAGAGTGGTAGAATCCTTCGGAAAGACCGCCGGTGCCGAATGGAGTGTTGGTCTCCTGATGGCTGTACTTGGCATTGAATTTAAGACGCAGCCATTTGGTAAGATCGGCATTGAGGTTTCCGTTGATATTGAACCTCTTGTAATCGATATCCGCATAACGGAGAATACCGTCTTCAGTATAGGCGCCGCCGGAAACATAGTAACGTACCTTGTCGGTTCCGCCGCTGAGACTCAGGTTGTGGTCCTGCTTGAAGGCGAAATTCTTATAGTGCAGATCGAAATAGTCTGTATTTCCGACACCGCTTTCAGAGTTTTCGAAAGCAGGATTCATCGATGAACCGGCAGGAAGCTCAGCCCAAGGGTCAACGCTTGAAGGGTTGTCTATGAACTGCTGAAGCAATGCTATCTTTTCATCTGAATAAAGCCTGGTACTTCCTGTGTTCCTTGCACCTTCGTTCCAGAAGTTGGCGAATTCCACGGAATTTGCCATGTCCGGAAGGACTGTTGGCTGCGTCCAGCCGAGGTTTCCGTGATAGCTGACCCTCATCTTGCCTTCCTCACCGCTCTTGGTGGTCACGAGGATCACACCGTATGCGGCGCGTGCTCCGTAGATGGCACTGGCGGAAGCATCCTTGAGGACTGAAATGCTTGCTACGTCGTTAGGATTCACATCCGCAAGGTCCATTTCCACTCCGTCGACAAGGACATAAGGATTGGAAGTGCCTGACAGGTTACCCTGACCGCGGATCTGGAGAGTTCCCTTGGAACCGGGACGTCCAGAGTTGCTGTTGTTAACGGTAAGACCAGGAACAAGACCCTGCAGACTCTGCGTGATATTCGCCACAGGACGCATGTCGAGATCCTCGGCTTCCACTGTAGAGACCGAACCGGTAAGGTTCACTTTCTTCTGGACACCGTAACCCACGACCACGACTTCATCAAGGAAATCCATAGAGGTACGGAGAAGGACATTCTGCGTAGCCTGTCCGTTCCATGTGATTTCCTGGGTATTGTATCCCAAAAGAGAAAATACGATAATGTCACCCTGATTCAGGCCGGAAAGAGAATAGCTTCCATCGAAATCGGATGTAACTCCATTGTTGGTATCCTTTACAAAGACGGCGGCGCCCACTACCGGGCCGCTTTCATCTGTTATGATACCTGTAAGAGTTCCGGATTCCCCCCCCTGAGCAAAAGCCTGAGGGGCGAAAACATTCAGGACAAGTGCAGACACGGCGAATGCACAGACAAGCCTGAATGCAGACTTAATTTTTAGAAACATATGAATAACGGTTAGTTAGTTATTAAAGTATTATTTCGACAAATATAGTATTTTTTTATACTAATTCCGCAAATCCGCTTAAAAAAGTATCAATCAACGCCTATTTCATCTACAAAAAGGAAAGCCTTGCGTCCGGCCCCGGGATGCCAGGACGGCAGTTCAGGAGTACACTTCCCGACGATGCGGACATATCTGGCAGGGGTTTCAGCAAATGATATCCCGTATTTGTGAGGGACATTGTTCTTCGAGCCTTTTTCCAGCACCGGGAACCGGGCGGAACCGGCTTTCCGGAAAGACTTTCCGTCTTCAGAGACATAGACCTCAAGTCCGGTAAGACCGAAAATGAAATCCCCAGGCACGAGCATGGTATTGACGAAAGCAGTGGAAACCATCTGGTCGGACAGCAGGTCGAAAGTCACGTCGAGATCCTGCCCGTAAATTCCGAGATATCTTCCCGAACGGTAGCTGTCATCCCCGAACAGACCGTCATTCATGATGGAAGCGCCTTTATAAGTGAACTGGGGGTCAGGCTCGCAAGCGAGCTCTATGGGACACATTGTAACCTTATTGGCCTTAAGGGTTTCGCTTACTGTCTCCGAATTCCTGCCGTTTCTGACGGCCACTGCCTTTATCACTGTTTCTCCGGATACGGTAAACGGTCCGGCATACTTTTCCGATGCCGATGACGGCTCCGTCCCGTCAAGCGTATAATATACGGCGGCACCGTCGAATGTAGAAAGCGTAACGACTGCTTTTCCAGCCTCCCCGGAAGGGCTGAGGTCTATGACAGGGTTTTCTATGTCAGGACGGTAATGGAATCCCATAAGCCTGTACAGATCCAGCTGATGACGCAGCCTGCCGAGGAAATCCCCGAGATTCCTGTCAGAAGGGTCGGACCACTGGAGTTCGCTCAGGGCATCGATACGCGGCATCATCTGCCATTCCATTTTCGTGCTGTCCTTGGTCCACTCCGTCCAGATGCAGGCCTGGACTCCTATAATGTTTTTCTTCTGCTCGTCGGTAAGCTTGTCCGAAACAGGGTTGAAGTCATATACACGCTGCACGCTCGAGACTCCTTTCAGACGGTTATATCCCGGATTGCTGAAATACAGATGGCTTATAGGGCAGACGATGGTCTTGTGTCCGAGCCGTGCCGAACGTACGGAAGCATCCACTCCCGTCCACGCCATTACAGTGACCGACGTATCGGGATCGCCGTCGAGGATTTCATCCCAGGCGAGCATCTTGCGTCCCCTGGACTCGATTTCCTTTTTCACTTCTTCCATGAACCACACCTGCAGCTGATTCTCTTTCGTATGCCCCGGAGTGTCTTTCAGGCCGAGTTCCCTGATCCTTGCCTGGCATACCGGGCATTCTTTCCAGCGGGCTTTAGGACACTCGTCTCCTCCTATGTGTATATATTCGGACGGAAAAATGTCCATAATCTCGGAAAGTACATCCTTTGCGAACTGCAGTGTCTGCTCTTTTCCCCCGCACAGGACTTCCTTGAATACGCCGAAACGGGTCTGGACTTCGTATGGTCCGCCGGTACATCCGAGTTCCGGATATGCCGCCAGGGCCGCCATCATATGTCCGGGCATGTCCACTTCAGGAATGACGGTTATGAAGCGCTCCGCAGCATAACGGACTATCTCCCTGGCCTCTTCCTGCGTATAGAATCCGCTGACCGGCACCCCGTCGTATTTGCCTGAGCCGGGAGCTGTGATCGTCTCCTTGCGGACAGATCCTATCTCGGTAAGTTTAGGGTATTTCTTTATCTCGATGCGCCAGCCCTGGTCTTCGGTCAGATGCCAGTGGAAGTAATTGATGTTGTGCAGGGCCATCACATCTATAAGTTCCTTCAGATAATCGACAGAGAAGAAATGCCTGCCGACATCCACCATGAAGCCCCTGAAGCCGAATCTCGGGAAATCATACACCGATCCGGCAGGAACGGCAGGGCGCCCTCCTGTTTCTACGGTTATCGGCAGAGCCTTGTGGATAGTCTGCACGCCATAGAAAACGGCCGCTTCGCTCTGCCCTTCCACCGTTATCCTGTCTTCCGACACATCCAGCCTGTATCCGTCAGTTTCCGGAATTGAAGCGTCCAAAGCCAAAACTATCGAATGGCTGCCGGGTGTATCTGAAAGTCTCACCTTGACTCCGGTCACCTCTTTTATGTATGAGGCAAGGAATTCCGCTGTTCTGGCAAGCTTTTCATTATCCGCAGGATAGACAATTTCAGTAGAGCGTGTGACAACAAACGGAGCGGCATCGGCCTTCTCTACCAGCACCTGCGGCTTAGGTATGACGTCCAGGTCTCCGGTCACGGTTTCCCCGTTACCTGAGCACGACAACACCACCGCAAGGAAAGCCCCGGCGGCGGCAATTCTGAAATCGGTAAAATTCATATCTGAAAAATTATATGGTTAGTCTACAGGCAAAGGTAAGAATAAAACTAACAATAGCAATAAGGCCTGTTCCCGGAAATCTCCGGCAAACAGGCCTGAAACGATATCCTTTTTATTCAAGGATTATTCTACAAATGCTATTATTTCACCTTTAGCCACCATATCGCCCTGCTTTGAGCATACTGCGACAATACGGCCGTCGACTGCAGGAACCACCTCTTCCATTCCATAGTATGTCTGGATATAGCTCATGGCCTGGCCAGCCTTGACTTCCGTGCCGACAACAGGAGCCGTCGAAGCGTCATCGACATCGACCTGCCACAGCAGCTGGCCTTTTACAGGAGCCTGGACAGGGGTAGCCTTCGGATATTTCTCCGCAATCTTCTCTACATCGTATTTCGGCATTTCCACTACCGGACGGACAATCACTATCGGAGCACCGGCCTTTTCCTTTGCAGCTTCAAGATCCTTCTTGAAACGCTCCTTGGCGACTCCGCTCTTATAGTCGCGGTACTGTCTCTCATGCATGGCGAACTCGAACAGTTCCTCATCATCCTCGCCTGTATCCCAGCCTTCTTCCTTCATCATCTGACGGTACTTGTCAAGCTCGTTCGGGAATGCATCCTGAGGATTTCCCGTGTAGAACTCAAGACCTTTGCTCTTTGCAAGTTCCACGATTTCAGGAGCAAGCTCGCCAGGCAGTTTTCCCATCTTGCCGAGGATCATGTTCCAGGTATCCTTGTCGATGGTAGACCATCTCGGCTGGCCCTTGAGAATATTCATCAGGTTCATCAGCGCAGTATTCTTCACGTACTGGCTGAACGGAGTGACAAGTGGCGGATATCCCAGACGAGGCCATACATACTCTACCTCCTGGAACAGCATCACCATCAGCTCGTCCAGAGTCAGCTCCTTCTTTCCCTGGGCACGGAGGGAAGCATTGATGGCACCGTGGAAACCTTTCAGGTCCGCCATCATCGATCCCATCATGCCGCCCGGAAGGCCGCATCCTACGAGCAGGGAGCTCATATGGGA
>CALVAJ010000048.1 GCA_944325505.1 uncultured Bacteroidales bacterium | reverse complement strand
TGAGTTCGATCGGAAAAATTACCGGGACAGTCTGCCGATTGACTCATAATGACGGAATTAAACGACTGTCCCTAATTAGAAGACCGTTGCTGCCAAACTCAGATACGTTCACCACAAAAGGCTGTAACGTTCGTTTGATGACAGCGAGTCCGTATCGTGGGGCCCGCGTTTAGATTTTGGCACACCACTTTGTGAAAGTTTCGTTCGAATCAAGCTGTCTCAAGTCGTAATCGGCAGAAATCGAAGCGGTAAAACATTCTCTCAATCTATTGTTAAATGCACCGCTGTCAATTCCGGCATCCTTGACAAGCAAGATGGGCAATCCTTTCATCAGTCCCATCCCTATTTCCAGTTCATTCCATGGAGTCGGCATCCATTTGTTATTCAAAGACTCTTCTTCAGAGGTATCCGGCCGGTATATACCTTTTTCGATGTTAATCTGCTTAAAGCCGAATGCAACCATGGCATGCGATTTCAATATACTTTGACGCACTTGATTGAATTGTCCGAATCCCGGATAAATATCCCGATAATAATAGATGACATTGAATTGTTTGCCCAGTATGCGTTTGTACTCTTTTGTCAGGAGTTCCTGCTCTTTGGTCATACATCCGGGCATACTGAAAAATATGGTTTTGTCACTACTCGTCGGCTGAGTCGTTACGGCTTCGGTCCCCTGATACTTCCCGTTTACCAAATGGGATTGGATATCTTCGGGGATATTAATGGCATGCGAGAAGTCTGCCCCACTCAATTTGACATTTTTGAATCTTGCGCTGGTCAAATCGGCATACGAGAAATTCGCATTCTCGAAGTTGCTGTTCTTGATTTGGGCGCCGAACAGTATGGCATGATATAAAATCGCCTCTTGTCCCTGCACCCCGTCAATCAACGCATATGACAGGTCCGCCATAAAGAAATCGGTTTTTTGCAGGATAATTTCTCCTTTTTTACTGCCGATATATATGTCCTGTAAATTGGTTTTCTGCAGGTCGGCCCCGGATAAATCCATTGCATATGCCAAACCGTCGCCCAGTGTTTTTTGATAGACTCCGGGCGGAACTGTGCGCAAAAGGGATGAGATGACATTGATGGTTTCCGTTTTCAGAAAACTTGATTTTTCATCCAATTTTACAGAAAAGAACCGGCGCAGCAAGATGGCCGCCGAGAGTTGTGACGATGGAGCGTCGGACGCTAACTGCGAGACGATTTTGTCAAACGAGGTCATATATTCTGCCCGACGTTGGCTGCTGCTTTTGAAATCCTTGTATTCAGAGACAAAATGCAGCACTCCATATACAACTGCTCCGATTATGGCTACGACCGTGAATAGATTCGTGATATATTCAAAATTTTCCATACTGGTAAAATTTATAAATTCGTCTGATGGTTTGTTTGTGCAAAATCTGTTAGTCCTGGCAAAATCCCATGTGCTTCCTCGCAAACTGTTATTCATGATGTGAATCCGCGCACCCGGGGCAAGTGGAGGAAAATCAATCGTCATGAAGATTTTCCCACAGCTTCTCCACTGTTTCTATCGGGATTCCGAGAAGTTTCATCTGGCGGAAAAGGTCCGGCAGCTTTTCTTCCATGAATTCCTTCCGTTTGTTTTCCATGATGATGTCGCGGGCGTTTTCCGATACGAAGTAGCCCATGCCGCGCCGGGTGAATACGATGCCCTGGCGGGTAAGCTGGTCGTAGGCACGCACAACTGTGTTGGTGTTTACCTCCAGCATTTCTGACAGTTCCCTGACACTCGGGATCCTGTCCCCGGCGTTGTATCTTCCGGAGAGGATATCGTCACAGAGCCTGTCGGACATCTGACGGTATATGGCTTTGTCCTGTCTGAAATCAGTCATTGTCACGGGAATCGAGTTCGGCTTTCTTAAGCAGCCGGTATGACCATATTAAAGATACTATGACCAGCACTGTGGTGATGCATGCGGATAGAATGCGTGCAGTCTCTCGTTCCAATATACTGGCCTGCCGGAGTATGCCTGGTATGAACAGCAGTATGAAGTATCCTGCGAGGACTGACCAGAAAACGCCCGTCCCGAATCTTTTCCTTACAGCACCGAACATTGCGAGCCAGGTAAATAAAGGGACTATCAGGAGATTGACGAGGGCATGCCAGTCAAAGCCTTTCCTGAAAAAGAGGATGACAGGCCCGCTGTCGGGAGAGTCGCTGAACAGTGATACTATCGAGATGATGGCTGACCCGGCAGTCGCGGCCATAGCTACGGAGATTATCATTACAACCAATAAGTTGAGGAAAAATGCCCCGAACTTTTCTGCCGCCGAGGCCGGGACCATGAGTCTCAGGCCCACAAGGTCTGCATAGAATCCCATCGAGAATACCGCCGCTGTTATAAAGGTAATGCTTTCTGCAGCTCCCGCGCTATCGCCCGGCCGCCCGCCGTTAAGTAGCAGGGCAAGGACACATAGCGCCGCTGTCATCCAGAGAGATATCGAGAAGATCCTCTTTGCGTTCTTTCCATAAATCTCACATAGCTGCAGGCGGCTGAACAGCAGCATCCTTCTGAAACTGAATGTCTTCATTTTATGACTCCTTTTGTTACAGCGTTGAACAATATTTCCACGGGTATGTCACATTCGCTTCCATCCGTGTTTTCTTTCAGCACCCTGAACCCTTCCGCGCAGTTCTCGGAATACAGAGCCCTTTCCGGAGACGCGGAAATGCCATAGGAGTATTTCCGGGCCAGGGACTCCAGGGAGTCGCAGAACAGTGAACCGTCATTCCTGACGATGATTATATCTGAGACAATATTCTCGACATCATTCATTATGTGCGTGGAAATGATGACGGTCTGGTCATCCCTTAAGTGTCTCATGAGCAGTTTCCTGAAGATGTTCCTGGACGGCATGTCCATTCCGTTGAGCGGTTCGTCCAGAAGAATGAGCCCTGTCCCCAGGGAAAGGAGGTAACTGAGCATGAACCTGTGCTGGTAGCCCAGCGACAGCTTTGTCAGGTCACTCGTTCCCGGGTCAATGCCGAACTCTTTCATGCAGTCATCCAGCACGGACCGGCTGAATCGTGGGTAGAACACCGAATTCAGGGCTGCGAACCTGGCCGGGCTCTCCTTGTACAGGCTCAGTTCAGCCGGCATGAACGCTATGTCCTGAAGCGTCTCAGGTTTTCTGGAGCCGGTGGTTTCCCCGTTGCACAGAACCTGCCCCTTCTTCGGGAACAGCAGTCCGGCCATCAGTTTGAGCAATGTGCTTTTCCCGGAACCGTTGAGCCCGAGCAGACCGTATATCCTGCCGTCAGCTATCTCCATGGATACGTCTTTGATTACAGTCTTGCCTGGATCGTACCAGTAGGACATGTCTTTCAGTTCTGTCATGATGCGATTGCAAATAATTTAATGGTTAACTTTTATGCTGTACCACTACGGTGGTACAGTGCAAAGGTAATAATATAGCTGTACAATGCAAAAAAATTTTTTATCTGTACCTTTGTTGTGTTTGCTTAATCAGCTTCATGACATGGAAAAAATACGTTTCGGGGTGGTCGGGACCAATTTCATAACCGACTGGGTGATAAACGGTGCGCGGCAGGACAGCAGGTTCGTCCTTTCGGCCGTATGCTCAAGGAACATGGACACTGCGCAGGCATTTGCCATGAAACACGGGATTCCCCATCAGTTCACATTGCTGGAGGAGATGGCCTCGAGTCCTGAGGTCGACGCAGTCTATATCGCGACTCCGAATTTCCGTCATGCCGACCAGAGCATCCTCTGCATGGAACACGGGAAGCATGTGCTGTGCGAGAAGCCTCTGGCTTCAAACGCCGCTGAAGCCAGAAAGATGATAGAGACGGCTGAACGGCACGGGGTTGTCCTGATGGAAGCGATGAAACCTGTCATGACACCCAATTTTACCGCCGTGCGGGAAGCTGTCGGGCGCATAGGCAAGGTGCGCAGGTACTTTTCTTCATACTGCCAGTACTCTTCGAGGTATGACAAGTACAAGGCAGGGGAACTTCCGAACGCTTTCAACCCCGCATATTCCAATGGGGCTCTGATGGACATCGGTGTCTATACCATTTATCCGATGGTAGTACTTTTCGGGATGCCTGTAGAAGTCAGGGCGTCCGGACTGCTTCTTCCGTCAGGCGCAGACGGACAGGGGACTGCGGTATTCCGGTATGAAGGTATGGAAGCGACCGTAATGTATTCAAAGATAGCGGATTCCTTTCTGCCGACAGAGATCCAGGGCGAGAAGGGGACGGTGATTGCCGACAGGATAAACAGGATAGGCAAGGTGACTTTTGTCCCACATGCGGAGAATGTTTCCGGAGGAAAGGGCCGGAAGTCCGACCCCGTCGACATTTCTGCCGTAACTGACAAGGACGAGTATTATTATGAAGTGGCGGAATTCATAAGCCTGATACAGTCAGGAAAACGGGAATCCGCTCTGAACAGCCACCGCAACTCTTTGGACACGATGCTCCTGCTCGATGAAATACGCCGCCAGACCGGAGTAGTCTTTCCGGCTGACGGACATTGCTGATCAAGTAAAAGGGGCTTTAGAAATCCTTGCAGATTTCCAGTCCTTCCGCTATTGCCGCTTCTATCTTCCTGTCGATTTCTTCAGGGGTGCTGTAGTCGAGGTTTTCGGCTGCTACCGTGATGACTTCGCCCCAGCCCCACAGAGCGGAAAGGGCCTTCATATAAGGCGTGGCGGCGTCCAGAGCGTCTCCGGTGTGCACATTCATGCCGCGTGTGGTGATGTAGAGCACCTTTTCACTGCGGCAAAGACCTTCGAAGTCTGTCCCGTTGTCCCTGAATGTAATGTTGAAAAGCGACATGTTCTCTATGAAGACTTTGAGGATAGCCGGGAAACTCATGTCCCAGAACGGTGCCGCTATCACTATCCTGTCCGCATCGGCGATTTTCCTGGCCATAGCGACGATTTCTTCGGGAACATAGCCGCTGCTGCGCTCTGCGAGCACTTTCCTCCCGACTGACTGATAATCCTCTCCGTCAAGTCGGACGGTCTCGATTTCATATCTTTTCTCAAGCTCTGCAACTATCGGCCCGAGTATCCTTCTTGTCCTTGATGCCTCATCCCGCATGCAGGCATCTATCACCATGAGCTTTTTCATTATTGTATCTGTTTTAAAATGTTGTCAGATAAATTTCCCCGTAACGCTTTCCGGGCAAGCCTTTACCTGCTCCGGAGTACCGGTTACGACTATCCTTCCTCCGTCTTCTCCGCCGCCAGGTCCCATGTCTATGATATAGTCGGCGTTGCGGATTACATCCAGATCGTGCTCGATGACTATGACAGTGGCACCGTGGTCGACAAGACTCTGGAATACTTGCAGAAGTGTCTGTACGTCAGAAGGATGTAGTCCTATTGTCGGCTCGTCGAACACGAATACCGAGTCCTCCTGCCCGCGCCCCATTTCGCTTGCGAGCTTGAGCCTCTGGGCCTCACCTCCTGACAGTCCGGGAGTCTCTTCTCCCAGTGTGAGGTAGCCAAGTCCGAGCTCCTGCAGGACCTGGAGTCTCTGGCGGACGGTCTTCAGGTCATTGCATGCCGTAAGGGCATCGCTTACATCCATATCCATCAGTTCGGGAAGCGAATAGAACTCTCCTGCGGCATTTTCCCTTCTGATCCGGTATGCGGCCCTGGAGTATCTCGAACCGCG
>CALVAJ010000047.1 GCA_944325505.1 uncultured Bacteroidales bacterium | reverse complement strand
GACCCGAATACGGCGCAGATGATAACCAGCTATATTAAAGGCGTCCTGCAGGCGGAGCAGACTGATTTCAGCATATCTTTTACCGGAGAGAAGAAGACATCGATGACTCCTGTCGTGCAGCTTATGTACAACCCGGCGATGAAGTCGTCCTATAACTTTGTTCCCGGAGTCATGGGGCTGATTCTCATGCTTATATGCTCGATGATGACGGCCGTGTCGATAGTCCGTGAAAAAGAAACGGGTACTCTGGAGCTTCTGCTTGTGTCTCCTGTCAGACCCTTGTGGATCATTGTGAGCAAGATGATACCTTATCTTGTGCTTTCTGCAGTGAATTTCATAAGCATACTGCTGCTGTCGCATTATGTGATGGAAGTCCCGGTAAACGGAAGCATCCTTCTTCTGTCGGCTGCGGCTCTTGTCTTTGTGGTCACATCGCTTGCTCTCGGCCTGCTCATTTCAGTTATATCCCCTAACCAGAGGACTGCGCTCCTGATATGCGGAATGGGGCTGACAATGCCGACAATGATATTTTCGGGCATTATCTTCCCTTGCGAGAGCATGCCGGAAATCCTGCAATGGTTTTCTGACATTATCCCGGCCAAGTGGTTCATAATAATAGTGAAGAAAGTCATGATACAGGGTAGCGGCCTTGCTTCGGCAGCCAAGGAAATGCTGATACTTACGGGCATGGCTGCCGTGCTTCTGGCGGTGAGCATAAAGAGTTTCAGGACCAGGCTTCAATAAAGGACAGGGTTATGTGGAAATATCTTCTTGAAAAGGAATTCAAACAGTTTTTCAGGGATCCCGGGCTTCCGAGGATGGCCCTGATGTTTCCCGTGCTCATGATGCTGGTGTTCCCGTTTGCCGTGAGCATGGAGATACGCAACATCAACCTTGCGGTAGTGGACGGCAGCAGAAGCGAGGAGTCATCCCGTCTGCTGGAAAAATGCACGTCTTCCGGATATTTCCGGCTGGTCGACATGTGCAGGAGTCCGGAAGAAGCCATGCGCCTGATGGATGAAAACAAGGTCGATGCGATAATCACGATCGGATCGGATTTCGGTAAGGATATCGCGACAGGTTCCGGTTTCCCTGTGGGCATAAAGGTCAATACCGTCAACGGGACCAGAGGAAGCATCGGTGCCCAGTATCTGGCGAACTGTATCATGATGTACCTTCAGGACAGAAGCCAGGCGGCAGGAACGGGAGCGTCTCCTTCGATGGACATTTCGGAGAAATACTATTTCAATAGTCTTCTGGACTATAAGCTGTTCATGATTCCTGCGCTGATAGTCATAGGCATAACCATGATCACGGCTTTCCTTCCGTCACTCAATATAGTTTCGGAAAAGGAGACCGGCACCATAGAGCAGATAAACGTGACGCCTGTCAGCAAGTCCGCGTTCATCATCTGCAAGATGGTACCGTACTGGGTGATAGCGTTTTTCGTGCTTACGGCCTGCCTGTTGATAGCATGGGCCGTCTTCGGGTACACCTGTCGCGGAAATGTGCTGTGGCTTTATCTTTTCACCACCCTCGACATCATCGTAATGGCAGGGCTGGGCCTTCTCATTTCAAACTACAGCAGCAATGCCCAGCAGGCGATGTTCGTCATCTGGTTCTTTGCCGTGATATTCATGCTGATGAGCGGCATTTTCACTCCTATTGCTTCCATGCCGGACTGGGCCAGGGCTATCACGTATTTCAATCCTATGAGATACTATGCGGATGCCATGCGTGCAGTCTACCTCAAGGGCAGTACCCCGGCGGATGTATGGTACGATGCCGCGGGGCTGGCCGCAATCGGCACCGTAATGGTCAGCTGGGCCATCGCCAGCTATCGCAAGTCCGGATAATTTATGCATCCGCTGCAGTCAGGCATGGCAGGAATGAAGAACCGTTGCGCCCGCACAGGGAGGGCCCCGCGACAGCGGGAGGGGTTCTGAGTCCTGCCATGCCTGACGTCTTTGCTATTTCCCTGTTCCTATCCAGGTCCATTTATGCCAGATGAATTCGAGCGGACCCTGCCTGTGTGATTTCAGCCACCATTTGCAGAACATGACCTGCAGGAAAAATACGGCTATGCCGATCAGCAGGCTGACGGTGTATCCGCAGTATGGCGCGAGATAGAGGCCGAACGGGAAATATACCAATGCGCCTATTACAGACTGGGATATGTAGTTTGTCAGGCTCATTTTTCCGTAGAACCGCAGATTTCCCACCGCTGCGCTGAATTTCGTGTTCTGATATAGAAGCACGAAAGATGATATCAGTACCATGGTGAAGGAGAGTTTCTGCCACATGTCGAGCGCAGTCCCTGCCGTCTGCTGTACGATAGGGCTGCCGCCCGTTACCAGTTCTTTCAGTGTATATAGCGGGGCGAAGGCAATGGCTGAAACAGCCAGTATTTTCACCCAGGTACGGAGATTCTCTTCCGAAGATACGAAAAGACGCTTTCTTCCAATAAAGAATCCGAGCAGGAACAGTCCCGCAGTCTGTATGTACCGCCCTGCATTGACTGCCCACATCAGGCTGGCTTTCTGCCCGAGGGTTATATTACACCACAGGAATTCCGGAAAATTCCCTCCTTTCGTATATTCCGCTACTTCCGCATACATTTCATCCACTTTGAGGTCCGGAAGCTGATGTACCGGATTGACCAGACTTGCGAAATAGTGGAACCACTCGACAGGCTGCAGCAAGAGAATGACCGATGTGATGAGTATTGCCCTGTCGCTGCAGTTCCTGGTTATGAACAGCACGATACTGGCTGCGGCAAAAAGAAGAAGTACGTCTCCTGCCGGAAAGAATGCCGCATTCAGCGTTGCAAAAAACAGAAGCAGCACCATTCTCCAGAGAAATCTGTAGCCGAAATCCTTGCCTGAGAGTTTCCGGTTGTTCCACTGAATGTAGAAAGTGAAACCGAAAAGAAGGGCGAAGATAGCGTATGCCTTTCCGGCAAACAGGGAGAAAACGACATTGAACACCCCCTGGTCCAGCACATTGAGCCATTCCGGTGCATGTTCCGGATAGACAGGGAAAATGAAATGTTCAAGGTTGTGTACAAGGACAATGGCCATTACAGCAAATCCGCGGAGTGCATCCACCACTTCAATGCGTGGATTTTTACTGGCAATCTGTTCCATTTATGTTTGTTTGATAATCTTTTGTATGTTTGCAGCCGCAAATATACGATAAAAGATGTTCTATTTGATACTTACAATGCTTGTCGGTGTAGTGGCAGGCCTTATGATGCGGAAAGTCAAGGCATTGTCCCATATCGGAAAAGCCATATCCGTGACTATATATGTGATGCTGTTTTTTCTGGGGGTGAAAATCGGAGCCGACAGGAATATACTTGCCAACCTTTCGACCCTCGGGGTGCAGGCTCTTCTGCTGGCACTTGCCGGAGCGATGGGTAGCGTGTTTTTCGCCGCATTGCTGTACAGGTTCTTTTTCAGGACCGAAGATAGCCGCAGGGAGGAAAGGCCATGAAAGGAACATTGGCGGTAGTTCTGGTCTTTGCTGCCGGATGTCTGGCCGGATGGTCAGGACTGGCAGACCTGGAAAGTTTCGGGGAGATAGGGAAGGATCTTACCATGTATGTGCTCTATCTTCTGATTTTTCTGGTGGGAATCAGCATGGGATGCAACCCTGACCTGAAGAAAATCGTAAAGAGCGTGAGTCCGAAGATTTTCCTGCTCCCTGTGGTGACTATTCTGGGAACTCTTCTGTTTTCAGCCCTGGCGAGTCTGCTTATTTCAAAATGGAATGTATTTGACTGTCTTGCCGTCGGTAGCGGAATGGGTTACTACTCGCTTTCTTCAGTGCTGATTTCCCAGTATAAGGAAGCGTCGCTCGGAGTGCAGCTTGCCGCCGAGCTCGGAACCATCGCCTTGCTGACCAACATTTTCCGTGAGATGTTCACTATCATCTGTACTCCGCTGCTCGGCAGGTGGTTCGGCCCGTTTGCCCCCATCGCATCGGCCGGGGTGACCGCAGTGGATGTCTGCCTGCCTGTAATCGTCAGATTCACTGGCGACAGGATGCTTCCAGCCGCTATTGTCAGCGGTGTTGTCACCGACTTCAGCGTTCCCGTCCTTGTCTCGTTCTTCTGCTCACTATAAATTTTTGGCAATTATGATGAGGATGAAGACAGTGACATAGAGATTCTTTGTCTGCCGGACTTCGAGGAAAGAGACAGAAAGAGACGGGATTAGGCTATAATAACAGGTATGGATTCCAGATAAGGCGGAGCAGCAATCAAAACATATTCACTTTTTTGTGAATTTTGATAAAATGATTATTTTTGCTGAAACAATTAGAAAATGGAGATACTTTTTGACAAGGATTATCTGAAAGAACTGTATGTCACCGGAAAATCAAATGACAAGAAACATAGATACCAGCCACAGATAATCAACAAATATGTCAGAGTGATAGATATTATGATGAGTTTACCGGACACATTGTCTTTAATGAGGATAAACTCATTGAATTACGAGAAATTAAAAGGAGATAAAAAGGGATTGTCCTCTGTGAGGGTCAATGACCAATACAGGATAGAATTTGAAGAATATACTGTGGATGGACAGAGCGTAGCAACAATATGCAATATAACTGAATTGTCAAATCATTATAAATAAGAAAGATATGATTACTTCCATTAAAGGGATAAACCCGAATATGATAGCAAACAATCTTGAGCCATTCCGACCGACACATCCAGGAGAAGTGCTGAAAGATGAATTGGAGTATAGAAAAATATCCCAGAAACAGTTGGCTGCAGAAATGGGAATCTCATACACTCTGCTTAACGAGGTGCTGAACGGAAAGAGGCAGGTAAATACAGAACTTGCACTGCTTGTCGAGGCTGCACTGGACATTCCTGCAGAAGCACTTTTACAGATGCAGGCAAGATACAATATGCTTACAGCCAAACGGAATAAATCGTTTATGGAAAAATTGCAGAATGTCCGTAAGATTGTTGCAGTGCTGTAATAGCCGACTATTTATAGAGAATCTTCCGATTTGATTTCTGAAGAGATTGAGTCGGACGATTTTGTAATTTTGTCCTGAAATTATAATCATATCAATATGGACGGAGCTTATATCGGTTTGTTGACAGGGGGCGTAATTGTACTTTCAGGGCTGCTGCTGTTGTGGCGTCCGGATCTGATGTCCCCTTTTATTTTCATGTCAAAGGCGGAACTGGATAAGGTTGACCTGAAACCGGCCGGGAAAAAGGCTTGCATTGTCCTGGTTGTTACAGGAGTCATCTGTGCTGCGGCCAACTGGTTCCTGAGTGTTTCAGGACATGCTGATGCAGGGATTGTGGTCATGGTGCTGTCGATTGTCATCGGAGGTATTGTCCTGCTGCTTCTCATGAGGAAATACGACCGTAATACCTCGGCCTGGCGTTATCGTTTTACGATAATTTTCTTGGCGCTGTTCTTCTTTGTGGTCGGAGCTATGCTGCTGTTGTGGTCCCGTCCGAACGTAATAGAAGTCAATGATGGAAAGGTCGTCATATCGGGGAATTACGGGATTGAAATCCCTCTGGATGAAATAAGGATGGTCGAGATGCTTGACTGTCTTCCCGAAATCGAGGCACGCACCAACGGGATAGGTATGGAGTATATCCAGAAAGGGAATTTCCGTCTGGAGGGAATCGGAGCCTGCCGTCTGTATGTAAATCTGAAATACAGCCCGTTTGTCCACATCGTCACTGCCGGTGCCGGGCATATCTTTTTCAATACCGAAGATTCAGTCATGACCAAAGAGCTTTATGACAGGATTCGTCTTGAAATTAAGTAATTTATCGAAAAATATGATTGGATATGGTATCTGTTATTAAATCAGGTTTCAGGTCTGTAAGGCTCGTTTCCACTACTGACGGATTGGAAATAAGCGTACTTTCCCTTGCCCCTGATTCCGGGAAACCCAAAGGGATAGTCCAGCTGGTACACGGGATGTGCGAGCATAAGGAAAGGTACGTTCCTTTTATGGAATACCTTGCGGCGAACGGGTATGCGAGCGTGATACATGACCACCGCGGTCATGGGGAGTCGGTAAAGAGTTCGGACGACCTCGGCTATTTTTACGAAGGCGGGGCCAAGGCCATGGTATATGATATAAAGATGGTGACCGCCTGGGCTAAAGAAACTTTTCCCGGCCTTCCTCTTATACTATTCGGCCACAGCATGGGTTCCATGGCCGTGCGCTCATTTGCAAAGCGTTTTGATACGGAACTTTCCGGGCTTATCGTATGCGGCAGCCCGAGTTATAATCCGGGACTTGTTTTCGGTAAATTCCTGGCTTCGCTCAATTCAAAAGTATTCGGGAAACGACACAGGCCGAAACTGATCCAGAACATTGCATTCGGAGCATTCAACCGTAATTTCCGGCATGAACCCTCGCACAACTCATGGATATGCTCCGACCCGGAAATCGTCAGGGCTTATGACAATGACCCGTTATGCACTTTCCAGTTCACTTCCGACGGCTTCCTGAACCTTTTCCGTCTCATGCAGGACGCATATAGTCTGAAAGGATGGAAATGCACCTCTCCTGATCTGCCGGTTCTGTTCATATCGGGCGATAAGGATCCGTGCATGGCTGATCTTGACAGGTTCGATGAAGCCGTGGAAAAGATGCGCAAAGCCGGATACAGACATGTATCATCAATCCTGTATCCGGGAATGCGGCATGAAATACTCAACGAGACGGGTAAGGAGAGAGTATGGGCCGACGTACTTGAATTCTGTGACAGGTCCATTAGTGTCCACTAAAAAATCATAGAAGTTCTTTGAAATTATTGAAATTCAATTTGTTATAGGCAATTATAGATTC
>CALVAJ010000046.1 GCA_944325505.1 uncultured Bacteroidales bacterium | reverse complement strand
AACGATCAGGAAAGACAGGACAATTTCATCATAGCCAGCAGTATTGCCGCCGGCTATGACCTGTGCGACCTGTTCGAATACTGGAGATGGACCGTATCTGACAATGCCAAAGATATAATAAAAGGATACGGATTCCCGGTATTCAATCCTTCCGGACTTTAAATTTCAACATCCCGGAGCAGGAGCAGTGAACTTCCTGCCTGTCCCCTGCTCCGGGTTAACTACTGGAAAGCTCTACATGACCACAATCACAAAACTACTGGCTGGAGCGGCATTGGCCTTTTCAGTCTGTGTTTCATATGCCTCGGAAGCAGGCAAAATTCATGGAGATACTGTCTCGGCACTCGATTTCGGGGCTGTTCCTGATGACAACAGGGACGACACGCAATCGCTCCGGCGTGCGGCAATGTACTGCAGGGAACATCCAGGATGCACCCTGCATATTCCTCCCGGTGTATATATCCTCAAGGACGCAAAGGCAAGGGAACTGGAATCTGAAGCCATGTCCGGCAATCTGGGACAGAATCCGGAAGAGACCATATTCACACCGTACTATCCGTATGTCAAAGGGCTGGATTTCTCCGGCTCGGAATCTGTCACTGTCGAAGCCGACGGTGCCATTCTCATGTGTGACGGCTGGATGGAGCCTGTGTCGATAACAGGATGCTGCGGCTTCACTTTGAAAGGACTGGCCATAGACTACAAAAGGAAACCGTTCTCCGAAGGAACGATCCTCGAAGTCAATCCCGACAATATAATCGTAAGCTTCAAGGATGCAGACAGGCTTACCGGCAACACCCCGTTTCCGAGGATGATGATATGGGACAGTATGAAAAACGGAATGTACAGGGAACCATTCTATTTCCCGGGGCACCACATAGAACAGGACGGGACAATACGTTTTGACATAAGCGTACCGGATTATCTTGAAGGGGAAAAAGTTGCAGTCCCGCATTCCTTCCATTTCAGACCAGCCGTATACATCGGAAACAGTACCGGTACTGTACTGGAGAATATCACTGTCCATTCCCAACCAGGCATGGGCATATTGGGCTTCGACAGCCGTGATATATCCATCAGCGGACTAAAGGTAATTCCTTCCGACGGATATTCGTTTTCTACGAATACCGATGCAACCCACTTTGCATGCTGTACAGGGCGCATCGTTTTCGACGGATGCTTTTTCAAAGCCCAGGGTGACGATGCGACCAACATTCATGGCTACTACCACGAGATAGAATCCGTATCTGATGACGGATGGATAACTCTGGAATTGCATGCCCCCACTTTCACCCATGCCCAGATAGCGGATGTGCCACGTCCTGGAGACCTGCTGGAAATATCTTCGATTTCAACCCTTGTACCTGAATTCACCGCCACCGTAACGGATATATCGCATCAGGAAAAATCTACATCGGTAAGGATACGCATTGACAGGGCGCTGCCTGAAAACTTCCAGGATTACTATATATTCAACACTTCGAAACAGCCGGAACTCGTATTCAGGAACTCGATAATATGGGGCAACCTCTCACGTGGCGTACAGATAAAGACCAGAGGAGTAACCATAGAAAGAAACACATTCATAGGATGTACCGGGACTGCCATACACGTAGGAGCAGAATCCGGATGGAAAGAAGGCGGCCACACTAAAGACGCCGCTATAAGGGACAATGTAATAATCAACTGCGGTACAGGGGCCGGTTCCCAATTCGGGGCAAGCGGCATTGCAGTAGTGATAGATGCCCCGGAAACGGAAGGAACCATACTGCATGACGGGATCTGCATATCGGGGAATACTATTATAGGCTGGAACGGAAGGGAAGATGACGGCATGAACGAATGCGGCATAGCCGTACGCAATGCAAGGAATGTGACAGTCTATGACAACCATATAGAAAACTGTACAGACTGTATATCCACATACTGTACAGAAAATCTTTCAGTAAAATAATAACACCAACTGACAATGATACAAAAAACAATTTTTCTGATTATACCTGCAATATTGTTCTCCACAGTCCTGGCCGCGGATGCGAAGGCCGAATCCCCGTCCGGGATACATGACAGCTTGCGCTGGTGTATCGAAGACGGCCATTCCATCCGCTGGGATGTGGAGACAGATATTCCGCACTATGACCATATCGAGATGAGCGGAGAACAGGTATCGGTCGTCTACCGGTATGGAGTAGATGAAAACGGTTCGTTCTCCATGGAAAGGTCAGTAGTATGGCCCATGCTCAGAACCGTACCTAACGACACCCACGCAAGCCTCACTGTCCGGTTCGGAGACAGCTTCACGGACGGAATCATGGCTGACGGCTCGCCGTTAGGCCGCGAGCATGTAGAGTGGATACGCCTCGACGGTACACTGACCGTATCGAGTACATTCATGGAGGGCGACAAAAACATCATGATGGAAAGGATATATTTTCCGTCCCCTGCCCGTCCGGCCGTATGCGAGAAATACACCCTGACCAATGCCGGGGACAAACCGGTACTGCTCGAAATCCCTGCTGTCCGCAACGAAACGGTGACGGACCCGGAGCAGGGCACAGAAGGGAGCTACAGACTTATAGCGGCGACCCAGGAGAGCACTGACAGGTCCTACCGCCTGATGCCGGGAGAATCCGTATCCTTCAGTGCATCGGTACAGGGGCTCAAGAATCCTCAGGTGGAAATGCCTTTAGACTCCGAGAGCGAACTGGAGGGACGCAGGGCACTCGTATCGGAGATTGCAGGTACGCTGGTCCTCGATACTCCCGATCCGGTTCTGAATACCATGTTCGCCTTCTCCAAGCTCAGAGGGGCAGAGAGTATTTTCCGCACACGCGGAGGCTTGATGCAGAGCCCGGGAGGGGAAGCGTATTATGCCGCCCTGTGGTGCAACGACCAGGCTGAATACATCAACCCGTTTTTCCCGTTCCTCGGTTATGAAAAGGGCAATGAATCGGCACTGAACAGTTTCCTGCACTTCGCCAGGTACATGAATCCCGACTTCAATTTCGTACCATGGTCCATCATAGCCGAAGGATATGATACATGCGGACCCTTCGACCGCGGAGATGCTGCCATGCTCGCATACGGAGCGGCAAGATATGCCCTGGAGATGGGGGAAATCTGGATAGCTGAAACTCTGTATCCGCTCATTACATGGTCCCTCGAATACTGCAGGCGGAACCTGGACGGGAACGGTGTAGTAAAATCCACTGCGGACGAACTGGAACTCAGATTCCCTGCCGGCGATGCAAACCTGTGCACTTCTTCGCTCTACTATGATGCACTTCTTTCCGCTGCATGGCTTGAAGAAGAAATGGACAGGGAGTACAGGAAAAAAGGCGGTTCCGGCAAAGAGGATTCCGCCGCAAAGGCCGGGTCGTACCGGGAACAGGCAGCGGTCCTGAGAAAAAACATCGAAAAGCATTTCGGATGCGACATGAAAGGATTCGAGACCTACCGCTATTATGAAGGCAACGACCTTCTGCGCTCATGGATATGCATTCCGCTTGTCATGGACATATTCGACAGAAAGGAAGGGACTGTCCAGGCTCTGCTCTCCCCTGCCCTATGGTCGGAAAACGGAGTATATACGGAAGAAGGTACGGATGTTTTCTGGGACAGGGCGACGCTGTATGCTCTCAGAGGTATATACGCTTCAGGCTACAGGGAAAAGGCTACGTCCCACCTTCTGGAATATTCCGGACACAGACTCCTCGGGGAACATGTGCCGTATGCCGTGGAGGCCTGGCCTGAAGGCAACCAGAGACACCTCTCGACCGAGAGCGCACTGTACTGCAGGGTATTCACGGAAGGGATGTTCGGGTTCAGACCTACAGGGTTCAGCTCATTCACATTACGGCCCCAGCTGCCGGACGGATGGGACAGGATGGAACTGCGCGGAATCCATGCATGCTCTGAACAGCCGTTCGACATAAAAGTCCGGCGCACGGGAGAAAAACTGACCGTTACAGTCTCCATAGACGGCAAGGTATCCGCCAAATACCGTGTTTCCAACGGAGAGCAGTTCAGCGTCGACATGGAAAATCTCTGAGCACAGTATTACCTAAACTGAAAAACAGCCTTCAGGAATCCTGAGGGCTGTTTTTCAGTTTGGAAGTTTCTCTGTATTCAGGAAACTACTCGGCTTTACCGTCTGAACCGAGAACGTTGATGATCTTGTGTACGTAGAGCTTCTTCATGTTCTCGCGTGCAGGTCCGAGGTACTTGCGCGGGTCGAACTCGGCAGGTTTCTCGGCGAATACCTTGCGGATGGCTGCAGTCATTGCAAGACGTGAGTCGGAGTCGATGTTGATCTTGCATACGGCTGACTTGGCAGCTTTGCGGAGCTCTTCCTCGGGGATACCGATAGCGGCCTCGAGCTTTCCGCCGTATTTGTTGATTGTATCAACCTCTTCCTGTGGAACTGATGAAGAACCGTGGAGAACGATAGGGAAGCCAGGAAGCTCCTTCATCACACCGTCGAGGACGTCGAAAGCGAGTGGCGGAGGAACCAGACGGCCTGTCTTAGGGTCTACATGGCACTGCTCAGGTTTGAACTTGTATGCTCCGTGTGAAGTTCCGATAGAGATGGCGAGAGAGTCGCATCCTGTCTTGGTAACGAAGTCTACCACTTCCTCAGGCTTGGTATAGGTGTGGTGCTCTGCCACTACTTCATCCTCAACGCCTGCGAGGACTCCGAGCTCACCCTCTACGGTAACGTCGAACTGGTGTGCATACTCTACGACTTTCTTTGTAAGGGCGACATTCTCGTCATATGGAAGGTGTGAACCGTCGATCATGACTGAAGAGAAGCCCATGTCAACGCAGCTCTTGCAGAGCTCGAAAGAATCGCCGTGGTCAAGGTGAAGAACGATCTGAGGATGCTCCCAGCCGAGTTCCTTTGCATATTCTACAGCTCCTTCCGCCATATAACGGAGAAGGGTCTGGTTTGCATACTGGCGGGCACCTTTCGAAACCTGAAGGATCACCGGTGACTTGGTCTCGGCAGCGGCCTGGATAATGGCCTGGAGCTGCTCCATATTGTTGAAATTGAATGCCGGAATAGCATATCCGCCATTGATGGCCTTGGCAAACATTTCTTTGGTGTTTACAAGGCCGAGTGATTTGTAAGATACCATAATATAATAATATGATTGAAGTTCCGTAGTTTTTCCTCCTGCGGCTTTTCAAAAAACCGCGCTTCTGCCTGCAATAACTCTGCCAGCGGAGGTATTTTTGAAAAAGCTGCACAAAAATAGTTATTTTTGCTCAAAATTAAAATTCAGACATGCAATATGAACGGAAAGGTCGTAATTTTCTCGGCTCCCTCGGGAGCAGGCAAAAGCACCATAGTGAACCATCTTCTGAAAAAGTATCCTGAACTGGAATTTTCCATATCCGCGACATCCCGGGCCCCGAGGGGGAACGAGAGGGACGGCAGGGAATATTATTTCTATTCTGCGGAGCAGTTCCGGCAGATGATCGCCGAAGACAGGTTCGTCGAGCATGAGGAAGTCTACCCCGGCTCTTTCTACGGGACGCTCAAATCGGAGGTGGAGCGGATATGGGCAAAAGGACATGTGATAGTCTTCGACATCGATGTCAGGGGCGGAGTGAACGTCAAGAGGATATTCGGAGATAGCGCATTTTCCGTATTCATCCAGGCCCCGTCAGTGGAAGTGCTCAGGCAGAGGCTCGTAGGCAGGGGAACAGATTCGGCGGAAGCCATAGAAAAAAGGGTGGCCAAGGCTGCATCCGAAATGGAATTTGCAGCAGGGAAGTTCGACTATGTGCTTGTAAACGATGACCTTGACACCGCACTGGACGAAGCCGACAGGGTCATAGGGAATTTCATAAGGGCATAGAGCAGCCTTTGAGTCATGAAAACCCGGTAACATAATGAAAATAGCCGTCTATCCAGGGTCTTTCAACCCGCTTCATATCGGCCATCTGGCCATAATGAAATGCCTGACCGAAGAAATGGACTTCGACAGGGTCTACCTGATCGTGTCGCCCCAGAACCCGTTCAAGGGGGAAGAGCTGCGGTACAGCGGGCGGAAAAGGTATGAAGCGGCTGTCATGGCAGTCGCAAGGCATCCGGAGCTGAAAGTCTCAGTCGATGACATAGAACTGCACATGCCGGCCCCCCAGTACACCATAAGGACACTTGACGCCCTGTCAGCCAGAGAACCGGAAAACTCTTTCACCCTGGTCATCGGAGCCGACAACCTGGACGCAATCCGGAGATGGAAAGACTCCGAAAGGATACTGACGGAATACGGTGTAGTCGTCTACCCTAGAAAAGGGTTCGACATAGAGGCCGTCAGGCTAAGGCTGCTGAATGAAAGGGACGGGCATACGGCGGGACAGTCCTGCCTCTCCCCATACAGGATAAGGACAATAGACGCCCCTATGGTAGAAATCTCATCATCCGAAATCCGCAGGGGCATCGCCGAAGGCAGGGACATGGAACAGTACCTTATGTAAATGCTTATGAACCATACTGAAACAGAAAGAAAGTTCCTTGTCGCGGATGACTCCTACAGGGCAATGGCGACAGAGAGCCACCGGATGACCCAGGGATACATTTGCCGGGAATCCGGCAGGACAGTCCGGGTCCGGATATCGGACGGGCGCGGCTGGCTGACCATCAAGGGGAAGGGCAGCAACAACGGGATGAGCCGCTATGAATGGGAAACGGAAATCCCTGCGGATGAAGCCGGAGCGCTCATGCGGCTATGCCTGGAAGGCATCATCGACAAGACAAGATATATTGTCCCATTCGGGGGACATACCTTCGAAGTAGACGAATTCTACGGAGAGAATGAGGGACTGACCGTAGCTGAAATCGAACTTGAAAACGAAAACGAGCCATTCAGCAGACCTGAATGGCTCGGGAAAGAGGTCACCGGCGACCGCCGGTACTATAATTCGATGCTGACGCAGAATCCGTACAGCCAATGGTGATCGGGCAGCCGTCCGGTCTACGGGCTGTTCCGGGGAACCGCATACAGACTATTCCGCGAATGCGTGGCGGTAGCCCTGTATCCTGTTCCATCCTCCTCGTGTGAAATCAGGCACTTCCACAGGAGCATTCCCGTTCTCTATGGAAATCGCCGTCAGTTCGGTAAGGCAGCACCACTCGGCCAGGTCATATACGTCCATATCCAGCGGAAGTCCGTTGCGCAGGCAGTATATAAGCCTGTAGTCCATGATGTAGTCCATTCCGCCATGGCCGCCGACCTTCTTTGCGGTATTTTCAAGCTCTTTCTGTATAGGATGCTTGTATTTCTCCATAAGGGCCTTCTTCACATCCTCCGGCACGAAACTGTGGGCTGAAAGGTTTTCGATATCGACTTTTCCGGACTTTGCAGCCGCGTCACCGGTATAAAGGTCTCCGACCTTCGATTTGTCGACCATATAGCCTTCTATCGGGTACTTGTTTGCAAATCCCTTGGTTCCGGTAAGCTGATACAGTCTGTTGTAAGGACGCGGAGTCACGACATCATGCTGTATCATTATCGTCTTGCCTTTCTCGGTGCGGATCATAGTCATGGTATGGTCACCGTTCTGGAAATCAGGTGCGGCCTCGCCCCTGTGGGTTTCATAGTATTCCTTGCCGTTGACGGCCTTCGTGTCCATCGACACCAGGACAGTCATCCTGTCGCCGCGGTGGATATCCATTGCCTGGCATACAGGTCCCAGTCCGTGCGTAGGATAGACATCGCCGCGGTGGTCACGGTTGTACAGAAGCCTCCAGTCATGCCAGTACTCGTCCCAGAACTCGTCCAGATTATGGATATAGGCGCCCTCGCCGTGAAGTATCTCGCCGAAAAGCCCCTGCTGAGCCATGTTCAGGGTAGTCAGTTCGAAGAAGTCATATACGCAGTTTTCGAGCTGCATGCAGTGCTTCCTCGTTTTTTCGGAAGTATTGACAAGATCCCATATCTGCTCCATATTCATGGCAGCAGGGACCTCGATGGCCACGTGCTTTCCGTGTTCCATGGCATATACGGCCATTTCCACATGCACCTGCCAGTTGGTGGCAATATACACCAGGTCGATGTCATCCCTCTGGCAGAGCTGCTTCCACACCTGCTCATCCCCGCTGTAAGCTGCGGCTTCATGGCGTCCGTGCTTTCTGAGGATATCCTGGCATTTATCTACGTTGCCAGGCTCGACATCGCACAGGGCCACGATATCGGTGCCTTCGATCTGGCTCATGCGCTCTACGGCCCCCGGGCCGCGCATTCCCAGACCGATGAAGCCGATACGGACGGTCTCAAGGGCAGGGGCGGCAAATCCGAGCATGTCCTCCTGTCCTGCAGGTCTCTCGGGAACCTCGGTTCTGATAATTCCACCTGTTGGGTTCTGGCAACCGCATACGGCCGCCAACGCTACTGAAAAACTCAGCAAGAATCCTGTAAATCTTTTCATAGTCTGTTATATTAATGTAATTCCATCAAAAGTTCACAAATGCAGTCCTTTCCATGATCCGGGCACCGGGGCTTCGATTCTCATCGGCACCTTCTTCACAGGATGGACAAACTCTATCCGCCTGGCATGCAGGCAGATGCCTCCGTCAGGGTTGGACCTCGGAGCCCCGTATTTCAGATCTCCCTTTATATGGCAACCCATATCGGCAAGCTGGCACCTTATCTGATGGTGCCGGCCGGTCAGAAGCTCCACTTCCAGCAGGAAATACCTGTCTGTAGTATCCTCCAGCCTGTATCTCAATTTTGCGAGTTTCGCATCTTTCCTCTTTGCCGGATCCCCCCTGAATACATATGACTTGTTCTGCTGCTCGTTGCGCACCAGATAACATGTCAGTTCGCCGGCCTCCGCAGGAGGGGCGGCACAGACAAGGGCCCAATAGAATTTGTGGATTTCCCCGTCCCTGAACATCGCGTTGAGCCGGGAAAGGGCCTTGGAAGTCTTGGCCAGTACGACAAGTCCGCTGACCGGCCGGTCGAGACGGTGCGGGATACCGACAAATACGCTTCCCGGCTTGGAATCGCGCATGGCGATAAAGGATTTGTAAAGATCCGCCAGAGTCTCGTCCATGGTGATGTCCGCCTGGACTATCTCTCCTACCCTTTTATTGACCACCAGCAGATGGTTGTCTTCATAAAGGATGCGGCTCTCCGCATCCTTATATTCCTCTTGTGTCAGTTCCCTGTATATCATATGGCAAATATATGATTTTTTAAATGATTATCCGCAAAAGTACCCATAAAATCTGAAGATTCCTTGTCCTTTAGTTGCTTATCTTGCCGGGATTTCGTA
>CALVAJ010000045.1 GCA_944325505.1 uncultured Bacteroidales bacterium | reverse complement strand
CGCCCGAGGGAGGAAAGTGATGGAGTGTACGGTATGTTTCAGCATATTCATTACATTATTGGCAGCCGGAAAGGGACGTTCAACCCCGCCCGGCCGGGAAAAATTATGCTCCTGGAGTAATCGATGGAGTATAATCAACGTTAGTATCTTCTGCCCAGTCCTCAACTTCTACCACTTCGAACTTGATGACACGATTAGCAAGTTCCGGATCAACCTGCTCAGGGTTGATTGTAGAAACATAGTTATATGACATACCAGGTTTCCAAGCGTTTTCACCGGCTTCATATGCCAATGTACCGGTAAAGTCAGCAGTTCTGCTCTCTGCACCTTCTGCTTCTGAAATCTTCCAAGTAACAGTAAATGTGACGGAAAGAGTCTTATTTGACTGCGGGATGAAATATTTCTCCACTGTAGAAGCAGTAGCAGCCTCATTGGCAAAATCAGCAACGGAAGTCTCACCATATAAATAATCTCCTGATGTTACAGTTCCGGCAGTATTCCATGTTATATTCTGATCACTACCGCTTAATGCAATTGTACCATCTGCCTTGTTGATTGCATTTACCTTAAGATTCGTCACTTCCATAACCTGATCATGAGAGGCTTGGGTCTTGAAAGTGAATTTTACCTTTGAGAGCATATGCTTGAATGTCAACTGGACTGCACCAGGTGCCGTTTCCAGGTCACCTGGATTCTTGGATGCCACTGCTGCGACAAGGTCATTTGTACCCACTGTATACTGAGTGAACTGAAGAGATGAGTTAGCCCTACTGAAAGCCAGAGATGCATCAGCAATCGTACTCTCACCGTCAGCATATGCAGCAAAAAAATGGTCCTGGCTTGGAGTCCAATAAACCAGTTCGCCATTATTCCATGCAGCTCCGCTCTTTGTTACAGGCATATTGGAAAATACAGTACCTTTACCATCAGCAGATTCGCCATAGGCCCAGAATTTTGTAAAATTATCACTGGTCACATCCGCCTTCGTCACATTATCGACAAAAGCGTTGCTGAACTTGATCACGTTGCCTTCGGATACGGCAGTGGTCTGAGTCTTGGTGCAGGCAGTCATGGCTATCGCCGCGGCAGCTGCAAAGAAGAAAAACTTTTTCATGTTCGTTTATATTAAGTTGTTTGACATTTGTTATCTATCGTCAGTATCGCTACGGTAATGTCCTGTGGCCTATCCTATCGGCAACGGAATGTCCTCATAGTCGCCCCAGCCGTCGACATCCACTTCGAAGCCGCTGCCTCCGGCAGTACCTTCTTCGTCAGTCACTTCAAATCCGGAAACACGGATGACACCTCCTCTTGGGTGAGCCTCGAGAATGGCGGTAACGTCGACAGGATCGTATTTCTTCGTATTTCCGTTGAGGAGCTCGACCTCCAGCGTGAGGGTGAACGTCCCGTCAGCCTTCGTCGATGCATAGTCTTCATAAGGATAACCCGGAATACCGAAAGACTGTACCGGAGCGACTATTCCGTAATCTGTCATCCGGCAGGCATCCGTATCGAAGAGAATGGCGCCGGCCTCCTCGCTTGTCGTTCCGCTCTGGAGATAGACTCCGGTAGCGACTCCGTCCAGTTCGCCGCGGGCCTTCTTCACGTATTCTATCCCGTTGTCGAACTCGGCCACTATCAGGTACGTATATACCAGAGGGCGCAGGCTTATCGGCATAGGGTCAGGTTCGTATTTCCTTTCACCCCAGTAGCTCGGGACATAACAGCCGTAAAGCATGTCCGGAGGATTGTATCCCCGGGTAGGGGTCTTGCTGTCGGTTCCGTCCAGAGAAAAGCGGGTGCGGGTACGTGTGGTCGCCATTGCGGATGCGGAGGTGCCGAGGTTGTCGAAAAGAAGATACTCGGTATCGTTGTTGTAGAACAGCAGAGAGTGGTCGCCCTCGTACAGCTGCACGAGCTCGCCTTCAGGTGCGATATTTCTTATCTCATAGCCTCCGTTCCTGTAGACCAGTATCCTGAGACCTCCGGGCAGTTCCGGAATGTGGTCTTCATATTTGGAGTCGAACAGTTCTTCGTCCCAGTTCCGCTCCCATTCGGAAAGGTTGTCTATCTCCCACTCCCGGATATAGTCGGCGGTGATGTCTGCCTTGACACTTGAGGAGTGCTCCCAATGGTTGTAGCACAGTTCCTTACGGCATGACTGTCCTGCCATCAGGACACAGACCGTGAAGCAGGTGAACAGAATTTTATGTCCGGTCATTTTCATAGCGCAGCCCTCCTGACTTTTTCAGACTTGTCTCCGATACGCCAGACAAGGCCCAGTTTCAGCTTGACAGGTCCCCAGTAGACAGTCCTGCTGGTCTGCTGGTAAACATAGTGCTCGTCTATCGGGAGATATTCTTCGTATCCGGTAGACAGGACTCCGAGTCCTACTCCGGCTTCAAGGGAAAGGCTCTTCCCTATCGGGAACATGTATCCGTAGCTCAGACCGGCAGACCAATACTCGCCCTGGTAGCCTCGCTTGCCTTTCCATTCCAGGTCATAGAGGCCGACCATGCCGAAAGCCCCGAGATAGTGGCCGTGCCATCTGCTTTTCTGCCCGAACCACCAGCGCACCTCCGGGCTGAGCATGTCCAGCTGGTAGAATGTATCCTTCCTCTTGCTGGACCACCATGCGACGGCCCCTTCAGCGTTGATGCTGAAGCGACGGCCTATAGGTATCTCGACCTCCAGTGAAGGAAAGCCTACGGCATCGTACAGGAGGTTGGTCTTTATATTGAGCAAAAGTGGTTTTCTCGTTCCGGAAGCCCTGGCACCGGATGACGGGGATACGACAGGTCCCCCAGCGGAAGAAGGCCGTTCAGCTGCAGCCCCGGACGGCCGGGAAATGCCTTTAACGGACATATCCGGTTCCGACCCGCATTCGGCCAAGGCTGTGATGGGAGGAAGACCGGACGGAACCGGCACGAACGGAGGACGCTGGGGTTCTTTCAGTTTCTCAACGTACAGAAGGGCTACTAAGTCTGCCCCCCCCTGTCGGGAATAAAGGGTATCAGGCTCTATACTGTTGACAGTCTGGTAATACTCCTCCTTCATTCCGGTATGGACGATATACCATGACTTGACCTGGTTGCTTCTGTTTTTTGCAGCCCTCCGGTTCTGCTCCTCCGTAGGCCATGAGGTACAGAACCCTTTTATCCGGATGACGGCATCACCGGCAAGTATGGCCTCCATGTTGGCCTTTATCAGAGAGTCCGCCTTATGGATAGAATACTCGTTGTCCTTATAGTGATAATAGAACATGAGCCTGCCAGGGACAAACCTGAACAGGACAGCGGAATCCACAGTCTCCTCACTGTACCTTACATCTTCCGCATTCATTATAAACGGAAATAAAGTACAGAGAATGATAGAAATAACAGATATTTTCAGAATCTGTCCTACGCTTTGCATTATTGTTTCACATTTCACACTATGAGTGCAAAGATATAACATTATTCAATTAGTTATACCCCCCCCCGCTTTTTTTACGGAAATTCCCTTACTGATGAGGCAAGTGACTGAAACTGTTGCGATACAGCAGAGCATGACCATCCAGAAAAAGCCTGTATATCCCAGCCATTCCTGAAGATATCCGGCAACCATTCCGGGAAGCATCATGCTGAGTGCCATGAACGCGGTACAGATGGAATAATGTGCCGTCCGGAACTCTCCCTGGGAAAAATGTATCATATAGAGCATGTAGGCAGTGAAGCCGAATCCATAGCCGAACTGTTCTATAAAGACCAGAAGGTTGATGAGGAAAAAGCTTTCCGGTCCGGCCATGCTCAGCCAGACGAATGTAAGGCACGGAAGGGTCATGCAGGCAGCCATAGGCCAGAGCGATTTTTTCAGGCCCCAGTGCGATGCCGCTATGCCGCCTATGATACCGCCGATGGTAAGCGCCGCCACCCCGACCGTACCGTACACTATGCCGACGCTTTCTGTGGAGAGCCCCAGTCCGCCGGCCTCGGGAGGGTCGAGCAGGAAAGGGTTCATCATCTTCACCAGGAAAGCCTCGGGAAGACGGTAAAGAAGCATGAACAGTATGGCTGTCCGGACGTGCTTTTTACGGAAGAACGTCACGAACGTATCAGCGAATCCGTGCATTATTTCCGAGGCCGTGCGCGGAGAGCGGGAACGGCTTCCGGTATCTTCCGCACGCGGGAGGATGAAGGCGTGGTACAGGGCGACAGCGCCGAAAAGCGCCGAACACAGTACCAGGGTGACTCTCCAGGCTTTAGGCACATCCGCATAATGCGTCTCGAGAAGTCCGGCTATCACCACCAGCACGCCCTGTCCGAAAACCGAAGCGCACCTGTAGAACGTACTCCTGATCCCTACGAAAAAAGACTGCTGCTTCGGGTCCAGGGCAAGCATGTAGTATCCGTCCGCGGCAATGTCATGCGTAGCGGAAGCGAATGCCGTAATCCAGAATATGACAAGTGTCAGTATAAAAGCCGATACGGGAGTATTCCCCGCAGCTATCGCTTCGCCGGATGGATGCGGCAGGGAAAAGGCCGCCAGGACAAAGGCCAGCGCGATGACAGCCTGCGTGACCACTATCCACCATCTTTTGGTCCTGACAATATCCACGAAAGGGCTCCAGAGAGGCTTTACGGCCCATGGAAGGTAAAGCAGGCCGGTGTACATGGCAATATCGCCGTTGGACATGCCCATGTTCTTGAACATGATTACGGATATCACATTCACTACAAAATACGGAATCCCTTCTGCAAAATACAGTGTCGGGACCCATGTCCAGGGAGTACCCGGTTTTCCGTTGCGACTGTCTTCCATGCCGGTATTCTTATTATAGAAAATCAATAAAGCAATTCCCCGGGTCCGCTGCTCCCGTCCGGGACGGCAATGCAGGCCCCTTTATAATAATGGGACAGAATCTCCCTGTATCCATATCCTTCCTCCGCCATCACGGCCGCACCTATCTGACATAGTCCGACTCCATGTCCCCAGCCGTGCCCTCTGAGCACTATCCTGTCGAAATCCAGGACCGGCTTCTTTCCTGTCTTCCGGTACTCCACGGCAGCCGCGGCGACTTCATGGGCGGGAAGTTCATTTCCCTCCCGGTCATAGTACGCCACATCGAATGCAGAACTCTTCAAATGGCTCTCTGAAAGTATTTTCCTTATCTCCAGTTCTTTCCCGACCTTTACCGTACACTCCGTCCCTGCTATCTCCAGCAACGAGATCCTGCCCGAGCTGCCTCTTTCCAGCGGAATCAGGGCAAGCAATTCGCCGATACCGGTCCCGAGTTTCCGGGACACGAGTCCGGAGAGCCCGGTTCTGCCGTATTCCTCCGTCCACTCGAAAAAATCCATTGTCTCCAGGTCGTAGTCGTTCAGCACCTGAGACAGGACAGAGCTGTCCGATGTTTCGCAGAAACACCTGCGGCTTACCTCCGGCCCGTGTCCCGATGCCGGGGAAAGTCCTGCTTCCCTGCACGCTGCAGGAGAGTCTTCCACACTCTGAAGGTACGGATAGTCCTCGTCTTCCCAGCATGTCCGGAACATTTCCGTCCGTCCTCCGCAGCATTTGGAAAATCTGGTATCGCATATCTTCCCGTCATACATAAGGACCTGTCCCCAGGTGGCATCGACCACTTTCCTGGCCCTATCCCCGATAACCCTGGTCAGTCCCTGGTAACGCTGGCAGTGGTCATCGGCGCAGACGTCGAATCCGATGTGGTCTTCATGTCCGTACCATCTGACATGCGTGAGCGCTCCCGTCCCATCGCGGAAATCCCCGTCCGCATGGCATTTCCGTTCCGCCTTACCTGTCCGGCGCCGCGCTATCCGTGTCATTACCCATGACCTCGATATGACCGCATGGGCCTTGAGGAACTCTTCCGAAGCCGTGGGCTTCATCTCGGATGAAATCACGCTCAGCAGGTAATCCTCCACGCCTATGACGTTGACTGCCGTAAGACAGTCCTTTCCCGCGATTATCTTCAGCGCTCCGGCAAACTTCTGGTCTTCTTTCCTTTCCCAGTGGAAACCGGCCCCGATAGTCACTCCGTACAGGATGAATGAGGGTTCGGCAAACATCATGGAAGGGGTAAGTCCGTCAAAATAAAGCTCGTCATAAAGAGCCCCGTCATATTCTATCTTCCCTCCTTTGAGGACGGCAGACCTCGGACCGGCTCCGTCAGATATGATTTCAAAGACTATCTCCCTTGCCGACATTATACCTGCCGAAAGCACGGGCTGGCGTCTCGTGAGCCTGTGCATAAGGGTACTCTCGGCTTCCGCCGACATCGAGACTTCATCATATACCTCTGAAAGCAGCCCGGCAGAAAGCCTGTCGAAATCCTCTTTGCGCGGAGCCACTACGACCCCGGCCATGTCCGCACATCCCGGGCTTATCATCAGGCGGTCATCCCCTTCGGAAAAATAGAGGCGCGGCCTGTGAGCATTCCTGAATATCACTACCGAACGGTATTCCCCTGCACTGTACCACGCCAGAAGGTTGAACATGGGTTCACTGCCGTCCTCCGCAGCAGGAGCGCAGTCCAGAAGCCGGTAGAACAGCTTTGCCGCAGACTTGGAGGTAGCCGCACGGATGAAGAATACCCCGCGGATGAATTTACCATAATGGAACGCTTCCGCATCCTGGACGGATGTCAGGTATCCGAAAGTCCTGTCCGGAGAAGCGCTGCGGCGCAGTTCCTCTCCCGGTATGCCCTTTACAGAGTCGAGTATGGCATCGATATCGCATTCAAGAGGCATTCTTCCCCTTGGAGCGGCCTGGAAGTGCAAATGGTCCGGAGCCGATGCCCCGCAGCGCGGACCGTTATAGAATACCGTATATCCGCCAAGCGCCCTGGCCAGGTCAAGCATGTCCACATACCGTTTCCAGATGCTCTGTTCCACATGCCTGTCCGAAGCTATCACCAGATGCCCCGGGAAGATGGGGTACGGATTGACCAGAATATCGTATTTCTTGTATTTCCTGCCTTCGAACCTCTGGCTTATCTGCTCCTCCGGCCTGTTATCCCTGCACAGGAAACATTTCCTGGACTTCACACCCGCTTCCGAGACATCGGCCGCAGAGGAGACTATCCTTGAGGGGTTGAACTGTACCTTGACATCTATGCCGCCGATGTGCAGTGTCCTGACCTGCACGTCCTTGAGAGTCCTGAAATTGTCGCAGGCCAGAGGCCACCGCGACAGCTGGTCATTTATGAACTTCTCTATCGGCTTCCTTCCGGGCTTCATTTGTCTGACCTCCCCATTGAAAGGCGTGCCTCCAGCTCGCATGTCCGGATCCAGTCCTTGTAGAAATTATTGGCATTGGACTTTTCAAGGCTGAGGGCCGCATCCGAATTGCCCTCCCACCTGCGGCAGCAGTAAAGCGCATCGTATATCCTGCCTATCCTGTACTCCCTGCTTATCCTGAGCCCTACGGCATAGTCCTCGCCATAGCTGACATTAGGGAAACCGCCTATACCCCTCAGGACAGGGACAAAGAATGCCCGCGGAGCACCGAGGCCGTTGATTCTCAGCGCATTGTTACGCCCGTTATCCGGAGTCCACTCCCTATGGTCGACAATTCCAGGCGGAATCGGACGCATATCGAAATCCGTCATCGAATACGAGCCTATGACCATGGCACAGTCCTCCTCGCGGAATTTTGAGACCATCCTCGAAAGTGTGTCCGGTCCGCTGTATACGTCATCGCTGTCAAGCTGTACCGCATACCTGCCGCAGTGCCCGCTGAACACCGCCAGGTTCCAGCACCCTCCGATTCCGAGGCCTTCCCTCTCCGGAACCAGGTGTACCAGCCTGCCGCCGCTCTCCGGCACCAGGCTTCCGAGGAGCTCTGTGGTACCGTCATCCGAACGGTTGTCGACCACTATGACATTGAAGCTGAAACCGCACTCCTGTGAAAGGGCGCTCCTTACCGCATCCCCCACTGTCTTCACCCTGTTGTAGACCGGGATGACGACCGATGCCTCGACCGGGAAACAGTCCTCCGGAGTGCTTTCCTGCGATATGGTGTCCCTGAACTCCGGTGCAAGGTAAGCCCCGATGCGCATAAGGTATGCTGTGCATATCTCCTCCATCTCTATCTGTACCTGCCTGTTCTTCGGATCCACATAGTCGAAAATCTTCTCACCGGACCGCCTGCGGTCTGTCTCAGCCCAGGAATAGAGGTATTCATGCACATGGACAATCTTCTTCATGGCAAGTCGCAGCTCGTAGAGGGCACCCCAGCGGCGGTCTGCCTGCATCCTGGAGACGGCCCTCCTGAATGAACGTGCACGGAATACCATGACGGGCCCGAAATCGAAATCATCCCGGAGAGCCCCATCCTGACAGTCTATAAGAGGATGCCTCTCGCCGCTGTCATAATAGTCGGAGTACAGCATGTCCGCACCCGTATCCTCCGCCACGGCGGCAATCCGGTCAAGTGACATGTAACCCATTTCAAGAGGCCCCGGCCTGAGGTAAAGCAGGATATATTCGGACCTGGCGGCATCTGCTATCGAGCGTAGCGTGGCCGTCTCCCCGAACGAGCCCTGCGGTATGACAGTCATGCCGTCAAAGGCGTCGCTACGTGAAAAAGACTCAAGTGTAACGGAAATGTCCTGTTCACAGGACAGGGACAAAACAAAACATTCTATTCCTGGCATAGCGCATTCATTATTGCCGGCGTCCCGGCAATGGTAGGATATTGTGTATTGATGAAGTAACGGTTCAGAGCAGGGAAAGGAGCCTGTCCTTCATCCTGATGAACTCCTGCTCAAAGTTAGGTGTCATTTGCGACTTGCCCAAATTTTCCTCTATATCTTTAATATCCCAATATCTTCCTTCGTCTACTTCATCCATGTCAGGGGAAAGGGTGAAACTGCCTACTGCAGCATAGACATTTACAAGCTCCTTCTCTATTTCCGACTCGAATACATACGACTCGATATATACAGGATTGAACTCCCTGAGGCCCAGTTCCTCGGAAGATTCCCTGAAAAGGGCTTCAAGCAGGGTCTCCCCGAAATCCACATGGCCGCCCACAGCCGTATCCCACTTTCCAGGCTGGATATCCTTCTTCATGGAGCGCTTCTGGAGATAGAGCCTGCCGAAACGGTCGATTATATGCAGATGCACCACGGGATGGAGCACTTTCGATCCGCTGTGGCAATACTGCCGCGAAGCAATCCCTTCCACAAGCCCCGAAGGATCGACTACGGGGAACATCTCCTTGCGTCCGGGCTCCAGGGCCACGGCAACATCCCCGGCCCTGCGCGGAGGCAGGACAGGGGGCGTATCGACAGGGTAAACCAGATCAAACATAGGCATATATCCATACCGCACCTATCACCAGCACTATTCCCAGGATAAGGGCCTTCACCGCCATCCTGGACGGCTTCCCGCCGGAAGGGCCGCTGTCCACCGCATCGGAGAAAAAGATGAACATGGCCGGAAGGCAGGCGGCTGCAAGCAGCAGGTCCTCCGGAATATTGAAAAGCACTATCTTGGTCATCGACAGAAGTGCCCAGTGCATTATGAATATGAAGGCGAAGAAATTTACCTTCCTGTTGAACGCCATGAGCATGCCGAGCATGTAAAGGGCCACGGCGCTCGGAAGCATAGGCGTAGTCATCTCCGGGAAAGTCATCCCCCTGAGCAGAGAGACCACCGGGTATACGAGAGGCAGCAGGATCATTATCACGCCCCACGGCCTGTATTTCCCTGATTTCTGGAAAGATGAATAATGCGTAGCCAGGTCATACACCCATGATGCAGCCACAAGGCACCAGAAGATAGCCATCACACTTGAATGCTCCCTTGTAGCAGCGAACTTCATATAGTACACGAAGGCTATCCACAGAGACTCCAGCACCATCAGCACCTTGGTCGCTATCTTGGCCCATGTGCATGGACGGAACCACAGGACGAGTGTCAATACGGCCGCTACAGCGATGAAGGCCAGCTGGTAAGGCCATGTGGCAGCGTTATATTCAGCTATCGAGTTCCAGAAAATTTCCATATTCTACAGATATTTTGAGCCTCTGGTCATAGAGTTGGCCCTCTCCCTGAGCAGGAACACAGGAAGGGTCGCACCCACGGCAAGCATGAATATGACACTGAAGGCAACAGCCCCGTTGAACATCATCGACTGCAGATATTCGCTCCCTTGTGTCGGAGAAGATATGTTCTGCAGGAACATTATAAGGGAGAACACAGTCTTGTAGGCATAGGTACCCGGGACCATAGGCAGCAAGGCCGGGATATACAGCACTGTCATCGGACAGAACACCTTGCGGCCGAACCACACGCTCCCTGTCCCAATAATGAAAGCCGCCACAAGGGAGGCTGAAGCTATGTCCACCCCGAGGAATGTCATCAGGCAGTACCGCGCGGCATGTCCCACAGCGGCCAGGACGGCAATATACTTGAACGCCCTCAGAGGCGGGTCGGAAATGGCCCCGAACCCCATTGCGGCTATTGCTGCGAAAAAGCCATCGGCAAGAATATCCACTGCGATCATAACAGACTGTCTTTAACCAACATAAGTGTACCTGACATCCCTATCGCAATGCATACGATAAGCATCAGGGCATTGACAAGGCGGCTGATTCCTATCTGGATATGGCCGTCAGTTATGTCTATCACTCCGTTTATGAGCGGGACCCCCGGCACCAGATACAGGACACTTGTGGCAAGGGCTATCTCCGCCGACTCGATTCCCAGAGACAGGGCGGACGAGGCACAGAGCGAAGCCACGAAAGCGGAGACGATGAACACTATATAGTGATTCACCCCGCGTCTTGTAAGATGCTGCCTGGTGAAGAACCCCACAAGGGTGGATGTGAAGACTATCAGCATGGCCCACACCCCGCCTCCGAAAAGCCGGCAGAAAGAAGCGTTCGCCAGGCCCACCATGAAAAGCACGAACCACGGGTTTATCTTCGGCTTTGAAATCAGTTCGTCGAATTTGTGCTGGATAGCCTCCAGAGACATATCATTGTCATATGCCGCCCAGCTCAATGCGCTGAGGTCCGCATTCCATTCGAAGCTTATAGGGAAGCCGGGTATATCAAGCACCCTGGTGCTCATAGTGGACCCGCCCTTCTCGCATACAGTGAGGGTGGCTGTCTTCTGCGAGGTGTGGATACGCACTTCCGTACCGAGGGCCTCGCCTATGCGCTTGCTGTTACGCACGACGCGGGAAGTATGCACCCCCGCGCCGAGCATGTGTGTCACATACCTGGATATGAAATCCGCTATGTCGTTTACGTATTCCTG
>CALVAJ010000044.1 GCA_944325505.1 uncultured Bacteroidales bacterium | reverse complement strand
CCGAACCGAAAGCGACCATGTCTGAAGTGGTACATTTGAAAACGCTCCAGGGGGTACATTCAATGTGATATAGTCAATTTGCCGGAACTCACGATAGAAGTTTGCCATAATATGAGCCAATTTTAGTAGGAGTGGATGTGGTATGCGCTTTGGACATTCATAACTTGGTTCCGATAGTAAGTTTGACTATGGATATGATGAACAAGATTCTAAAATAGGGGAGATAAAATTAACATCATATCCAACAGGCAAGACATGGATCTGTACAGTGTCCTGCCGAATAATTCCGTATGTGCTTTGGTGACGATTTTCCGCTGAGATTGCGATGGCGTATTTTTGATGTGCTTTTGCTCTTAAAGCAACAGTTCCTCGATGGCACAACTTGGTTAAAGTTCTAACCATTTTTTCTGTGGAAACTATGTGCATAGAGCCGAAGCATAGTCGGCAATACGAGAAATAAAATCTTTCGTACTCTGTCCAAATCCAACAGTGATTCTCCCGTGCCCAGCTTGCTGTTTTAAGTGGCACTCATCCCGCCGCCGAAAGGCGAGTGGGGTATTAGGCTCCCTGACTGATTTATGACCGGCATACGGGCAAGCCCGACACGGAGGGGGGGGGCACATATCAAACAACATAGGGGCTGTCCGGATTTCAGCGTACATACAAAAGGAAAAAGAAGTCGACTCCAAAAGGACGGATTTCAAGGCTTGCGCAGATGAGAAAACCGCAGTGTACTGTCGTACATGAGGATTTTCGAATCAAGCGTAACGCAGAAAGTGCCCTTGGGGATCGACCTCATAGCTTAGCTTTATTCCCATATCTACACCCCGGCAATAAAGTAAAGCCGGGAAATGTCACATAAAAATGTCGCCCTGATGGGGTATAGCGAGCATCAGCTCAGTAATAGAAGTCTCGATTGAATCTGTATTCCTTGCCTTCTTTTACGACCATCCGTTTGTTGCTCAGGAATGTTGCGAGCTTCACTACCTTGTTGTGTCCCAGTTTTATTCCTTGCCGTCCGTAGCCTTCTTTTAGCCGTCCGAGAAAGTTGTCATAGCTGCTGATATTGCCGTCCTCAAATGCGGCGTTTAAAGCGGAACGGTGCGTGTCCTCAGGTATTTCCTTGTATGGGTCGAACGGTTCTTTTGCAGGGCGTCCTGGCTGCCTTTTCTGGGGCTGGTAAAACTCCACCAGTTCGGGCAGGGCTTTCTCGTTTATCCGGAAAGCAAACGGCTCAAATTCACGGTCACGGATATGAAGGGCTTCCACTACACTTATGGACTTGTCATTCTTGTCTGGCTCTATCTGCATGATAGTTTCCGCCTTGTTGTTCAGTTCGGTGCCGATATGACCGCGTGCGTGCTCGTCATTCTTGTTCTGATGGAGGATGGTATGGATATGTATCTGCCGGTCATCAGTCCACCGCATTAGTCTGGATATTACATCGGTGGATTCACCGGGCGAGTTGATGTCGTAGACAAAGTCCCGGATGCCATCTATGATGACCAGTCCCAAGTCCGGTATCATGCCGATTGCCTGTTCCGTTATTGCCAGCCGTACTTCGGGCGAATATTTACGGAGTGCCAGCATCATCAGGTTGTCTGCATCACAGTCTTCCGGCAGATCTGCCAGTCTCAGGATTCTGTCCAGAACTTTCTGGCAATGGTTCTTGCCCTGTTCCGTGTCAATATAGAGAATCTTCCTTTTGTCCTCCGGGAAGCAGGCACGGTAATGCAGCACCGTGCCATTTGTCAGAGCAGCCGCAGCGATGGTCGAGACGTTGAAGGTCTTCTTGCTTTTGGCTTTACCGATGGATGCACTGAAATTTCCCAGAGTCCCGATGATGGAATCATCCACCATCAGCACGGACGCGGACTGCTCGTATGTCCCGGTTACACTGATGACCGATTCATCTATGTAAGCTTTCAGTTCCTCCGGAGTAGGAATATTGCTGTTCGTCTTTTCCATATTCCTACAGCTCTCTTGGTTTTGCCTTATGCCTTGTCGCAGCAAGCATCTGCTCGTGTTCTTCCTCGATGCTCAGAGGTATCTGGCCTTTTCTTCCGCTCTCCAGCCATTTGTCCAGTTCGTCACGATAGACAAACAGATGCTTGCCCTGCTTGATGGTGGGAATGCCTCCGTGCTTTGCTTTGTAGTAGAAGGATGATTTGGATATTCCGAGATAGCTGCACACTTCCTCTACGGTCATGGGGACATGCAGGTTTTCTTTGACCGGAACCTGTTTTGCAAGATTGTCTTTCAACGCATTCTCAAGGCTCTCAATCTTTTCGCACAGCCTGCCTACCATTTCGGGCAGGTCATTGAATGTAAGGTTTTCTTTCAGCATGACTAAACGGTTTAATTGTTTGACATGCCGCAAACCAATATAATGATGTTATGCAGATTGTAATCAGCAGGAACTAATTTTCCCGTCAGCAGAATTTCTCATGCAGTCAAACCGGTAGTCTCCGTTTTCAGGCACATCGATATTGATTTTGCTTGTAACAGAGTCCCTGAGATTCTTGGAAAGATATTCGATTGTCGCACCTTCCAGTTCATGCGGGAATATCTCCTTTATGAACTTTGCCCTGTCGATTAGCGGAATATCAAGCCGCTCTCCGATATTCCATGCAAAATGCCTTAGTGCCGGAGACTTGATGTGATTGTCTTCTCTGGAACGGATTGGTTTGTATAGATCCGTTTGTCCGTAAGCCAAGGCTTCGATGTTCTCATGAAGCGTTTCAAGTGCCTCTTTGGTAAGGAACTCTGCCATTATGTATGTGGTGTAGTCGTGTATGGCGCTGACTATTGCAGTCCGTCTTTCCTTTTTCGCACGCTCCAGTTCTTCCATGCGTGCTTCATATTTTTCAAGATATGAGAGTCTCTGCACCACAACATTGGACGAATTGTCTGTTTGCGGAAGTGCATTCGGAGTATCGGCATCTATGCCGTAGGCAAAGGCTTCTGTCTTGTGAGAAACTCTACAGCCAAAAGAAAAATCAATACCGCTTTTTGCAAGTAATGGGTAGAACAGGCGTTGGAGAACGGCGCAGGAGAGGATTGCAACAACGATCCCGATTACAACAGGAGCGGAGTAGCCAATCGAACCAATCTGATGATTCTTATACAATATTGTGGCAACTGTTGCGAAAATGACACATAGCACAGTAAGGACAATGCTTGCTTTCTTGGTGGTGGATTTGTTGTTATCTGCCATAAACTGTTGTTATTTGAAATTTCAGTGTGGCAAAAATAGATGCACGATTGCAGACAGCCGCAAATAATGTCAGTAAATCAGCCCGGAATTAAGAAAAAATATGGTTAGAATATGATTTTCAGCGAAAAATCATATTCTAACCGATAAAACAGGCACGAATCCGCCGTATCAGCCCTTCCTTGTCAATGTGATTCTGGTGGTTGCCTCGCGCTTGTTGCTGTCCACGACTTTCATGTAACGTTGGGTGGTGGTAATGCTCTTGTGCGCCATGTTGCTTTGAATGGTACGGATATCAGTACCGGCCGCGGCCTGAAGGGTAGCGTATGTCCTGCGGTATGAATGGAATGTGATGTTTTTGGTGATTCCGGCAGAACGGATCCATTCCTTCATCGGCTGCTGCGTCCAGCTCCGTTTCAGACCTTTGAATACCAGACCGGTCTTTTCAGGGCTGTAGCCTATCAGTTCCAATGCTTCATCGCTTATCGGGATGATGTCCTCGGTCTTGGTTTTCTGAGTGATGGTATGGACACATTTTCCTCCGGCAGCGAAGTCGACGATTTCCTCCCAGCAAAGGGAAAGAACATCGCTGAGCCGCAGACTGGTCAGGCACGAAAAGAGGGAAGCGGTCTTCAGAACAGGTATTTTGCACGGGGTCTCGGCAAGGCAATACAGCTCTTCCACGCTCAGGTAGTCCTTCACCACATCTTCCGGCTCGATCTTCTCCAGAAAATCATTGACATTGGTCTTGATCATCCTGTTGCGGTAGAGGATTTTCAGGAATCCTCTGAAAGTGGACCAGTATCCGGAAGCCGAGTTCCGTGTAATATATCCGTCCCGTTTCAGCAGTCTGGCGTTTAGAAGGTACTCGCGGAACCTGTTGCACAGGTCAACGTCTATTTCCTCGAAGGTGCATTTGCCGTGGACGAAGTTGCAGAAATGCTGGTAGACGAATCCCCATTTCTGGTCGTGCTTGCGGAGCTGCTTCCGGTAATACTCCAGAAAGTCGGCCTTGTACTTGTGCTTGTCGAAAAAGTCATACCTTTCGTTCACGATGGCTTCAAACCTCCGGCATCGGATAGCTTCCGCTTTCTCCGACATCGCGGCATTAAAGTCCCGTTCCCGCTGGTTCTTGGGATTGGCATAGATGTAAATGTTCAATCCCTCATGACGGATGGTTTTCATCGTTTCCTGATTCCGGTAGCCCGGATAATAATCAAGGTAGAACGACAGCATACCCTTCTTCAAAGGGCGTGTCCTCAAAGTAACTGTTTTGCATTCTGACATAATGATGAATATTAAATGGTTATAACTGACTTTTGCTGCGAAAATCCTTAATGCTTTTATACAGACCATAATCAGCAGGAAATAATTTTCTGATAATTACAGTCGGCTGCATTTAGCCACTAACGGGCTCCCATGACATGATCGAATTCCACTTTCAGGAACCGCACGAAGCGTCCTTTTTTCTCCCGTCTGATTTCATGGAACTGAAGGATGCCGTAAACAGAATCCCGTGTAAGGTTGTATTTCTTCATGGCTTCCTGTACGGTGTAATACTCCGATGAATCCTCTTCGGCGGTCTGTTTGGACAGGTCGAAGTGAAGTTTGGAGTAGAATATCTGTCCGTGTTCTTTCTTCGATGGGATGTTGTTGCGGTAGACTTGTGACCGGATGGCGACACGGGTCATGCTGTACTTCTTCTCGATTTCTTCAGGAGTGTACCATTCGGTCAGTGCATCGTCAGTCCTGTACTTGGCAAATACCGCATCAATATGTTTCTTGCTGTAATAGTTGAACTGGCGGATCTTGACCTTTGGGATATCATGCTCTCTGGTATATGTCCATACCCATTTGGTGTTTACCTTGTACTTCTCCGCTATCTGCTCAGCGGTATAATATTCGGTAATGTCGACATCATCCTTGAGCTTAATGCTTTCGTAAGGTTTGGTTTTCAGCATCAGCTCGATGTCCGCACGGCGAATGAGAGATTTTTTGCCGCTAATGCGGGATGCACGAAGTTTGTTTTCTTTGACCAACTTATAAATGTACTGACGAGTAACACCCATAAGTTTGGCTGCTTGTGCAAACGAAAAGAAGTCTTGTCCCTCGGATGCCTGTTTGGGCTGCAGCAGTTCCTGCATTTTCTTCAATTCGCGCTTGCGTTCCCGGACGCGTTCTTTGTAACCGAGATTGGAACACTGATGACTGCAATAGCAAGTCGTCGTTTTCTTGGCGATGAATGGTTTTCCACACCATTGGCAAATCTTTCTTACTTCCATATTTTTCTAATTTATTTTGAGGTTCTATCTCTTTATTTCTCCACAAATCTGTCAATACACGTAAACCATTGTCAACACACGTCAACTACTGCGTCATCGTGACATCGGGGCAAAGCCCGAAAATGTTCCGTGGTAGAAATACGGTAGAAAAATATGGCGGACAACTGTCTCCGACTGCAATCAGTCGGATTTTGGACAAACAAAAAAGCCACTGAAAATCAGCGGCTTCGTTATAGTTGGTTCTAATTCGTTGCAGTCAGTTATGCGCAATCACTTTCCGACGCAAAACCGGCTAAAAATGACCCCAAGTACTTCATTGTCAGATATTTCGCCGACGATCGATCCGATGTAGTAGAGGGCTTCACGGATGTCCTGGGCGACCAGATCGGTAGGGATGCCGGATGCAAGGCCGGATTTTACTCTGGTGAGGGCTTCGAAGGTTTTGGTAAGGGCTTCGACGTGACGGAGGTTGGTGATGAGAGTGGTGTCGGATTCGGCGAGTTTGTCTTTCCTGCTGCCGGACAGGATGTCTTTCAGCTCCGGTATGCCTTCCTTCCTTTTGGCGGAAATCGGCAGGAGTTTTACCGATTGGAGTCCTTTTGAAGCAAGATAGCCGGTCATGAATGCTCGCCGGGCTTCGAGTCCGGCAGGGGAGAGGATGTCGCATTTGTTCAGCAGAAGGATCAGTGTCTGCTTGTCAGGATCTATTTTCGGGAGCAGTTCGTCGAGTTCTTCCCTGATCTGTTCCGTACTGCGTGTTATGTCCGTCATTCCGAGTACGATGTCGGCTTCGGAGATTTTCTTCCAGGTGCGTTCGATGCCGATTTTTTCGACGGTTTCGGAGGTTTCCCGGATTCCTGCAGTGTCTATGAACCGGAACAGGATGCCGTCTATGTTCAAGGTTTCTTCAACAGTGTCGCGGGTGGTTCCGTGGACATCCGAGACGATGGCCCTGTCTTCTCCGAGAAGGGCGTTGAGCAGGGTGCTTTTGCCTGTGTTGGTGGCTCCGGCGATTGCTACCGGGACTCCGTTTTTGATGGCATTGCCCAGACGGAACGAGTCGATCAGCCTGGAAATGTGTTTCATTACGCGGTCAAGAAGCGTATTTAGCTGGCTCCTGTCAGCGAATTCCACCTCTTCTTCACTGAAGTCGAGTTCAAGTTCCATCAGGGCGACAATTTCCAGAAGCCGTGACCGCATTTCCTTGAGTTCGGACGAGAAGCCGCCTTTCATCTGGTTGTAGGCGATCTTGTGCGCCCCTGCGCTCTGGGATGCGATGAGGTCGGCGACCGCTTCCGCCTGTGCAAGATCTATTTTCCCGTTGAGAAAAGCCCTGCGTGTGAATTCTCCGGGTTCGGCGGCACGGGCACCCGCCTTCAACAAAAGAAGAATGATCTGCTGCACAATGTATTTGGAAGCATGGCATGATATTTCGACTGAATTTTCCCCTGTGTAGGAATGGGGTGCGCGGAAAATGCTTACCAGCACTTCATCTACAGGGGAACCGTCTTCATTGCAGACTGTCCCGAACTTTATCGTATAACCCTTGGCTGACATGATGGCTCCGGGTTTTCCGCATTTGACGACCTTGTCGGCGATTTCAAGGGCGTTCTCACCGCTTACCCTTATTACAGATATCGCACCGGTGCCGGGAACGGTAGCCGGTGCGCAGATGGTATCATTGTTTTCCAAATACATAATGTCGTAACTGATATTGGCATCCTGCCCGTAAAGCGGATACGGGCGCAAAAATACTTGTAATTTTTCAAATCATCTTCTTCTAATCGATAAATTATGACAATCTTTGCAGTCGGGACACGAAAATGCTCCGGACTGCAGATTCGACCGGGAGAGGCATTGCTTCCGTAACCGGACATTCCGGAGGAATGTAAAATCATCATATTAGAGAGCGAAAATGAAGATTATCCATACGAGCGACTGGCATCTTGGCCAGATTTTCAACGAATACGACAGGACTCCGGAGCATGCTGCGTTTTTTGAAAGGCTCAGATCCGTAATCGCAAAGGAAAAGCCTGATGCTCTGCTTGTAAGCGGTGATGTCTACCATACTTCCACACCGTCCTCCGCCACACAGAAACTCTATACGGATGCCATCCTCGAGATGAAAAAGGCGTGTCCGGACATGACCGTGGTAGTCACGGCCGGAAACCACGACAGCCCCTCCCGGCTGGAGATAGACCGCAACCTGTGGAACTGTATGGGAGTCAAGGTCGTGGGCTCTGTCTCTAAGCATGACGGGGAAGCGGATCTGGAAAAACATATCATTGAAATCCCGTCTGGTGACGGGGGTGTCGCGGGGTTTGTGATTGCGCTGCCGCATGTCTACAGGCAGAATTATCCTGCGTCTAAACCTGATTCTTCGGACAATCACTCCCGACCGAATACAGACGGCGGGTCCGGTGATCAGGAACTTTCCAGGCAGAAAGCATTTTACAGGGCATTGATGGAGACTGTGTCCCGGAGGAATCCTGACGAGCTGCCGGTCGTGATGATGGCACATCTGGCGGTATCCGGTTGCGATATTTCAGGCCATGACGAGCCGATCGGAGGGATGGAATATACTTCGCTGGACACTTTCCCGCAGGGGTATGACTATCTGGCGCTCGGACACATACATCATCCTCAGACTTTGAATCGCAGGAGCGGTGTCATAAAAGATACTGACGGTCCGGAAGTGTATTCCTCACCGGTAGCAAGGTATTGCGGATCTCCTGTTCCGGTAAGTTTCGATGAAGATTATCGGCACAGTATTTCGGTGGTGGAAATCGGTACGGCCGGACAGGGCGGAGAAGGACAGAAAACCGTAACTGTCAGGCAGATAGAAATCCCTCAGACAGTCCCGATGATTACGCTTCCTGAAAGTCCTGTCCCGTTTGAGGAAGCCCTGTGTGATCTGGAGAATTTTCCTCCTGACAGGAAGGCATATATCAGGCTGAATGTGCTGATAAAGGACTATTTGCCGCAGAATGCTTCGGCAAGGGCCATAGCTGCTGCGGAAACCAAGGAGTGCAGGTACTGTTGCATGAAAGTCACGCGGGAAGCTGAAGTCACGGATGATCCGGATACACGTTTTTCCGTAGAGGAAATCCGGGCCACCAATCCCGTTGACATAGCGTGCATGTATTACCGTCAGCGCTTCGGAACAGAACTCGAACCCGAACTCATGACACTGCTTGAAGATGTGGCTTCAGTTGAATCAAAACTTCCGGAGGACTGACAAATGGAACTTAAATCACTGGAAATAAAAAATATAGCATCCATTGAGCATGCTTTGATAGATTTTACTGCCGAACCGCTGATGGATGAATCGATATTTCTGATCTGCGGCGAGACCGGGGCAGGGAAGAGCACGATACTCGATGCCATCTGTCTGGCTCTGTACAATAAGGCCCCGCGTCTGGATTCCGCCGAAGGTCAGGAATGGATCGGTGATGATGCTATACCACGGGAAAAGAGGGATCCCGACGGAGATCTGTGCACCAATGATCCCAGGCAGTTTCTCCGGAAAGGTACGGCAGAGGCCTCTGCCACTCTGGTCTTTACCGGTCTGGACGGTGTCGAATATACTGCCGTGTGGAGTGTGAGAAGGGCTAACCGGAACATTGCCAGGAGGATTCAGAGTATAGAATGGACTATAAGTTGGGGCGATGGTCAAATACTGGGAAAGCAACGGGAAGTCAAGGCCAAGGTAGAGCAGGTGACAGGTATGACATTCGAGCAGTATTGCCGGACCTCGATGCTTGCACAGGGTGAGTTTTCCAGATTCCTGAAAAGCAGTGAAAACGACAAGGCGGACATACTCGAGAAACTTACCCGTACCGATATATATGCCAGGATAGGTGCAGGTATTGCCCGGAGGGCAAAAGAACACAGGGAGGCGTACCAGAGGCAGCAGGACAGGATTGCCGGTATCGCAGTGATGGAAGAGGGGCAGAGAATACAGCTGCAGGAGGAACTTTCTGCAAAGGACGCCGCTCTGAAGGAACTCACCGGTGGAAAGGAAGCCGCGGCTTTGAAGCTCGGATGGCTCAGGACATTGTCTGATCTGGAGGAGAAAGTGAAGCAGAGTGCAGGACAGGTCGCAAATGCCAGAGAGTCTGTGTCTTCTGAAAAATTCATGGAAGATGAGAAACTGTGTCTTGATTGGGATGCGACATCGGAGCAGAGGGCATGGCTTGCAAGCAAGGCTGAGATTGAAAAGACTCTGGAGCGGATTTCCGGAGAATCAGCCGGACTCGCGGATACGTTTGCCCGGTATTCTGCCGATCTGGAGTCCAAGAAGACCATAATATCGGAAATGTCTTCCGAATACGGGAAAATCAATGCACGACTTGAGTCGCTGCAACCTTATGCCGGTATGTACAGTTCATGCAGAATGATTTGTGAAAGACTCCGGGACGCTCTTTCAAGCCGCAAGACAATCGTAAATCTCATGGAAGACCGTACGAAAGTCGGAACAGCTCTGACAGACAGACGTAAGGAATATTTATCTGGTGTTGCAGAGGTGGAGGAAATGCGCAGGTCAAGAGACATGGTACAGGATGAACTGGATGCCCTGAACAGGACCATAGCTTCATTGGGAAAAGAAGAGAAGGCAAGGTCCAGGGCAGAACTTGAAAACAGGATGTCTCTGGTGAAAGATGCCGGAGTGGCGGTCCGTGACATGCAGCGTGCCCTTTCTGTGCTGACCGGGCAGCGCACCATGCTTGATTCTTACATTAAATCGTGTGATGAAGCCGTTGAAACGGCGGAATCGGCCCGGAAGGCTTTTGACCTGGCCGATTCCGGGTATGCGGAAGCCCTTGCGCTTGTCGAGAAGATGAAGGATTCTGTCGACAGCTGGGCCAGAGTGGCCAGATCAAAGCTCCATATAGGGGATAAATGCCCTCTCTGCGGTCAGACAATCGAATCTCTGACATCGGATGCCGGCTTTGAGGAACTGCTCCGTCCTCTTAAAGAAGATCTGCTGAAAAAATCATCAGGGAGGAAGGCCGCGGAGTCTTTAATGAATGATTCCATCGCATCCCTCAAGGCTTGCGAGAAGGCTGTCGCGTCCGGACGTATGGCCCTGGCCAGGGCAGAAAGTGACTACGAACAGGCAAAAAGAGAGGCCGGTGACAGATGTGCCCGTATCCTGGTAACGTATGAAGAAGACGGTCTTTTAGATAAGCTCAGGACGATGTACAAGGCATTGGAGGCTGACCGTGATGCACTGGTCAGGTCGCTTGACCGGATAGCTGATCTGGAGAAGACCGCAAAAGGACTTCAGGAAAATATAAACGGACGGAACAAATCTATCGATACTAAGGACATGGAATTGAAGACTGTCTCGGAGTCTGTTTCATCCCTTGAACGGGAAATGGCTTCTTTGCAGGCTGGCATTGATTCGGCCAGGAGCAGCGCTGAAGTATCCATGTCCCTTGCGGGAAAGGATATTGCGGAAGAAGGATGGCAGGAGAAGTTCAATGCCGCACCTGAAGACTTTATTTCGTCTCTTGAAAAAGAATCCGCACAATATGCCGCCGACCTGGATAAGGCATCATCCTTGGCTGCAGAAATAGAGCAGAAAGAGAGCGTCCTTAAAGATATGTCCGTCTGGAGGCAGAAGATAGCCGGCATATTGCCGGGCTGGCAGGAAAGACCGATTGCACCTGTATCCGGAATTGAAACCCGGTGGGAGGACCTTCCCGGGAACTGGTCCGATCTGTATACACAAGTCTCCACGATAAAAAAACTGATGGAGTCTTCTGGAGAGGCTCTCCAGAAGACCGATGCCTTGCTGGGGGATTTCTACAGTTCCGGAATGATGTCGCACGAACGTCTTGAAGAGCTCGCTTCAAAGACTGCGGAATATATCGCTAATGTCAAGAAGTTCGTCGCAGAGAAGAAATCTGTATTGAAATCCGCCGAATCGATGCTCTCGCAGAGACAGGAAGACCTCGACAGACACAGGCAGACGGCTCCGGAAATACTAGAGGAAGATACTGTGGACTGGCTGGGTTTGTATGTCTCTCAGGCAGAATCGTCTCTCAATGACATGAACAGGGAGATAGGAGCAATAAGACAGAGACTGATGTCCGATGATGAAAACCGTAAGACAGCGGGACTGGAAAGGGAGAAAGCCGAAAGTCTGCGCCTGGAATCAGAACGTTGGGACAGGCTTTACCGTATATTTGGTGATGCCGATGGCAAGAAATTCAAGAAAATAGCCCAGGGTTATGTGATGGCGGAACTGATCCGTAACGCGAATGTTTATCTGGATCGTCTGTCCGGACGCTATGTCCTTGACAGCCAGCCTGGTTCTTTGACCCTGACAGTCAGAGATATGTATCAGGGTGGAGCTTTGCGGTCTGTCAATACTCTGTCCGGAGGAGAGACCTTCCTTGTTTCGCTTTCTTTGGCCTTGGGGCTTTCTTCCCTGTCGAAAGGAAGTCTCAAAGTAAACATTCTGTTTATAGATGAAGGGTTCGGAACTTTGAGCTCGGACTATCTTAATGTCGTAATGGAGTCTCTTGAAAACCTGCATCAGATAGGAGGCCGGAAAGTCGGGATAATCAGTCATGTAGAGTCTTTACGTGAGCGTATTCCTACCCAGATACAGGTTGTCCGGCAAGGCACTTCTTCCAGTCATGTGCGGGTCGTATCAGTCGGCTGACACTTAAAAGAAACAATCGGATTACATTTTTTATACAAAAGAAGAAAATTTAAATGATTATCCGCAATAATACCCAAAGGGACAAAAAGAGAGGGAGGCAAAGACCTCCCTCGATTGCATTCATTCGGA
>CALVAJ010000043.1 GCA_944325505.1 uncultured Bacteroidales bacterium | reverse complement strand
AGATCAAGGGCACGCTGACCGGAGGGAGTTCTGATGCGGAAGGGAATTATTCAATCCTTGTGGCGGATGACGCCGTATTGGTATTCTCTTCTATCGGGTACCAGTCCCAGGAAATCGAAGTCGGAGGCCGTGCCTCCATTAATGTCGGCCTGCATCCGGATTCCGAAATGCTCGACGAGACTATAGTGGTAGCGTTCGGTACATCTACCAAAGAGTCTTTCACGGGATCTGCGGCTGTGGTGAAATCTTCCGACATAGCTAAAGTGCAGGCATCAGACGTTACACGGTCTCTGGAAGGAGTCGTAGCCGGCGTGCAGATGACCACATCTTCCGGCTCTTTAGGAACTTCACCTAAAATCATGATCCGTGGTGTAAGTTCTATCAATGCCGAAAATGACCCGTTGTTCATCGTTGACGGAGTCCCTTATTCAGGAGACATGAACAACATCAACCCTGCCGACATTGAATCTATGACTGTGCTGAAGGACGCAGCATCCAATGCCCTTTACGGAGCCCGCGGTGCCAACGGTGTCATAATGATCACCACCAAGAAGGCGAAGGCCGGAGAGGCTGTCGTGAATGTGGACGCAAAGTGGGGATGGAACACCAAGGCCCTGAAAGAGTATGACTATATAACCGATCCGGCACAGTATTATGAAACGCATTATAGTGCGTTATACAATTACTACCGCTACGGCCAAGGCATGTCAGCCAACGAGGCACATTTTACAGCAAACCAGAATGTAGCCGGACCGTCAAGTGTAGGAGGGTTGAGTTATCAAGTATTCACTGTGCCTGAAGGCCAGTCGTTTATCGGCACAAACGGGAAGGTCAATCCAAATGCGACCCTTGGCCGCATGGTAACCTATAACGGACAAGAGTATTGGCTGCAGCCTGACAATTGGATGGATGAAACTTACCGACAGTCCCTCAGACAAGAATATAATATCAATGTTTCCGGGACATCAGGCAGAGCGACTTTCTATGCGTCTTTCGGTTACCTGAAGAACCAGGGAATCGTGGACAACTCTGACATGGAACGTTATACCGCCAGATTAAAAGCAGATTACCAGGCTAAAAAATGGCTGAAGGTAGGGGCCAATGCTTCCTATACCAATTTCACATGGAATAACGGGTACAGCACGTCCAGAGATGAAGGTTCAGGATCATCACAGGGCAATGCATTCTATTTCGCATCATCCATCGCACCTATCTATCCTGTTTATCTGCGTGATGCCAACAAGAAAATAATGAAAGACAGCAGAGGTCTCACAATTTATGACCTCGGTAACGGGCAGAACGCCGGATTAACCAGGCCATCAATGACTAACAGTAATGCTCTCCAGGGTATGGCGCTCGATAAATACATATCCGAAGGTAACGCTGTCAATGCAACAGGATATGCAGAAGTGACATTTCTGAAAGACTTCAAATTCACATTCAATGCCGGAGTAGGACTGGATGAGACCAGACATACATCGATGTCCAATCCATATTACGGACAGTTCGCAACCAACGGAGGCTCACTTTCAAAAGAACACGACAGGACTTTTTATCTGAACCTCCAGCAGCTCCTCAGCTATGACAGGACATTCGCCGAGAAACATCATGTCAATATACTTCTTGGACATGAATACTATAAATTAAAAGACTACATGCTCTATGGCAGTAAGACAAAGATCTTCTCTACAGATAATCTTGAGCTGAACAGTGCTGTAGTCGACGGAGAAAACGCCATGTCCTCTATGGATTGGTACAACAACGAAGGCTATTTCGCCCGGGCACAGTATGACTATGCCAATAAATTGTTTATCAGTGCCTCTTATCGTCGTGATGCCTCATCAAGGTTCCATCCGGACCACCGTTGGGGAAACTTCTGGTCTGTCGGAGCAGGCTGGCTCATCAATGAGGAGCCATGGTTCAAGGCAAGCTGGGTAAATATGCTCAAAATCAAAGCGTCAGTCGGATCCCAGGGAAATGACAACATAAGCAACTACCTGTATACAGATACCTATTCAATAGGTAATCTTGACGGGGATATCGCTGTGTCATTCAATCTGAAAGGTAATCCTGACATATCCTGGGAGACAAACACCAACTTCAATACCGGTGTTGATTTCGGGTTCTGGGGCAACAGGCTTTACGGGTCAGTCGAATATTTTTACAGAAAGACTTCCGATATGCTTTTCTTCTTCAGCGTTCCTTGGTCTCTCGGATATAACGGATACTATGACAATATCGGGGATATGAGGAACTCCGGAGTGGAAGTGGCATTGAACGGAGTCATCCTTGACAAGAAGAATGTCCGCTGGGATGCCTATATGAATTTCACCCACTATTCCAACAAGGTACTCAAGCTTCCTGAAGACAATAAGACTAACGTCGTAGAAGGCCATAGCGGATATTTCTCCGGCAACAAGTTCATCGGAGAAGGCCTGCCGTTCAATACTTTCTATATGAGAAAATATGCAGGTGTCGATCATGAGACCGGAGTAGCCCTATGGTATAAGGACATTACAGATGAAACAGGAGCTGTCACAGGTAAAGAAACAACCTCTACCTATTCAGACGCGACATACTACCTTTGCGATGACCCTACACCAAAGCTTTACGGAGGATTCGGGACCAGTCTCCAGTTCTTCGGATTTGATGTTGCAGTCGCTTTCACATATTCAATAGGAGGACTTACTTATGACGGAGGATATGCAAGCCTGATGTCTTCTCCGAGCACAAGCATAGGATACAACTACCACAAAGACCTCCTCAATGCCTGGACACCGGAAAACAAGGATTCAGATATACCTAGATTCTGGTATAACGACCAGTATTTCACGTCAGAGTCCGACAGATTCCTCGTAGATGCCAGCTACCTGAACTTCCAGAATGCGCAGATAGGCTACACTTTTCCCGAGAGGCTTACCCGCAAATTCCATGTAAGCAGGCTCCGTCTGTATGTTTCATGCGATAATATATGCTACTGGTCTTACCGCCACGGACTGGATCCGAGATACAGCTTTGACGGATCAACCAACGACAACATGAATTCTCCTGTCAGGACTCTTTCAGGTGGTATTAATATAACATTCTAATCTGTGTTATTGACAAATAGAAAGATATTATGAAAACAAAATCCATAAAATTTCTTGCGATACTCTCCGTGTCAGTACTGGCTGCCGGATGTATAGAAGAGACATTTCCTGAAGGCAGTACACAGGTAGAGGAGCAAGTATCAAATTCAGAATTTGCATTTGACGGGCTGCTGAACTCGATGCCTATACAGATGACAGCAGCGGGAGTAGCCGGGTATTTCGGGCAGAACTTCCAGATAGATTACGGTATTCCGGCCATTCATCTGATGACAGAAAATATGCTTGAAGACCTGGCCATACAGGGCGAAACAGGATATAATCCGTTCATTTACTATTTTGCCAACAGGTTTCAGAGCGACAGCTATACCTATTCCGGATACTTCTGGAAATGTTATTATATCTGGATCAAAGCCGCCAATGATATTATAGGTGCCGGTGGAGAAAAGCCTGCCGATAACATCAAACCGGCTGTCGGGCAGGCATATGCATACAGGGCCATGTATTACCTGGACCTTGCCAGACTATTTGAGCCGAAAGAAAACAGATATACCACCATTCCGGACAATATCAAGAAACTTACTGTTCCTATTGTCACTGAAAAGACAACAGAAGAAGAGTCCAGGAACAACCCTAGGGCAACTCGCGAAACAATGTATGAATTTATCCTCCAGGACCTCGCGAAAGCCGAAGCATACCTTACAGGTACCACTTCTGACTATAAGTCTCCTTCACTAGGTGCAGTATACGGCCTTATGGCAAGGGCATATCTTGAAATGGGATACTGGACAGAAGGGGAAGGAAATGCCGAGGCGTTCAAGAATGCAGCTGAATATGCAAGAAAAGCAATATCAGCCAGCGGGAAAACTCCGCTTACACAAACCCAGTGGGAAGATCCTGTCAACGGATTCAACAACGGCAGCGCGAATAACTCATGGGTGTGGGGTCTTACCCTGTCGAGCTCCCAGACCAACAACCTCGGCAACTTCACCGCCATGTTCTCCTCTGAAGCTCTTTGGGGATATCCTTCTCTATATAACCCGAGCGCAAGTGTAAGGTTCTATGAAAGAATCGAGGATGATGACTTTAGAAAGCATTCATGGCTTGATCCCAACTGGCCAGGACTGAATGAGCCTGGTGAAGGCACTCCGTACGAATACGATTATAAGCTTGCCGGGAATTCTTCAACGCAGGATGTTTTCCTGCATGGAGACGGATCGTCAGTAATGCCTGCTGTAGGTTATCAAAGCATAAAATTCCGTCCGGCAGGAGGAGAAATGAATAATTATACTGTCGGTTCATGTGCCGATCACCCGCTTATGAGAGTAGAGGAGATGTATTTCATAGAAATGGAAGCAACGGCACACAGCGACCTTGCCGGAGCCAGAAAGCTTCTCAATGATTTCATGAATACATACAGAGGTACAAAAGATTATAGCTGCGAAGACAACGGAGCGAATGACCTTGACAGTTACCTTGATGAAATGCTCTTCCAGAAAAGGGTTGAATTCTGGGGAGAAGGTATCCTTATATTCGATTACAAGAGGTTGGACAAAGGTATTACCAGAAACTATGACGGCACAAACCAGCCGGAACTGTATGCGTTCAACACAAATGGACGGTCGTCACAGTGGAATATAGTAATACCTAGGACAGAGTACCAGTCAAACACTGCTCTTGTCGGGTTTAACAATCCGGACCCTACCCAGACTCTTACAAATGACAAAAATATAATTGATGAATAGACTATGAAAGCTAATAAATATTTCTCAGGCTTGTTTTGTTCAGCCTTGATATCCTTTGCCGTCGGCTGTTCAGAGGATGCTTATGTACCAGGAGAACCGGAAAATGAGAATAGCCTTGGTCTGTATTTTGGTGAAAGCGGAATGGAATATATAGTCGGAGCATCTTCAGAATCAACTATAGAGATTCCTGTTTTCAGGACAAAAAGTGAAGAGAAGGTTACCGTACCGCTCACACTGTCCGTATCAGCAGACGGGATATTCTCCGCCCCTGAAAGCATCACTTTTGAAGACGGACAGACAGAACAGGTAATCGTAGTAAGCCTGACTATGGAAAATATAGAGTTCTGGAAAAACTATACATGCTCCGTAGACCTTCCACATGATTCCCAGTATACATTCATTTACGGAGACAAGCCTACATCTTTCAAAATAGAAATGACAAAGGAGGACTATGTTCCATATGCTTCCGGAGTATACAATTCTTCTTTCTTCGAACAGGCATGGCCTCAGGTCCTGGAATATTCTCCATCCCTCAAAAAGTATAGATTCTCAGACCTTTGGACAGAAGGATACGATCTGACATTCCAATGGGACGGGGAACAAAAAGTGGCTGTAGACTGGTCTACGTTAGCGACAGGTTATGTCTATGGAGACTACGGAATGATATATGTAGCCTCAGGAATGATTACCTATGACAAGGAAACCAAGACATTTACTTTTCCTTGGCAATGGCTGTTTACAATGGATGGCTCTACGTACCAGTTTACAGGAGTACCTGCCGACACTTATGTAATGAGTGAAACAGTTAAAACTGAACTGTAAACTGTCTTTAAATAGAAGAAAGATGCCCGGTCTAATATATTCTGGACATCTTTCTTTATTTAAAGACAATTATTAATTTCGGGAATTTTCACGCAGAATATGAAAAACAACCCTATATTTCTATTTACGGCCGCTATCCTGGCTGCCATTTCAGGATGCACAGCCGAGCCGGGACCTGCTGAAGGAATCAAGACAACATATAGCTGCTCTAAAATCATCAATTCCCCGGCCAACGCCGCCAAGGAGAGCATTCTTGTCCGGGTTTCAGAAGCCGGTGCAGAAATCAACAGCGCCCTCGATGAACTCGGGGCGAAATCCTTTTGCCGGGCAATACCGGGAAACGGGGAAAATAAAGAAAAGCTCGCAAAATACGGCTTGGACAAATGGTTCATAGTGTCACTCCCCGAAGGCTGCGACCTTGACAGGGCAGCAAAAATCCTTTCCGGACACAGCAATGTCTCTGCTGTACAGTTCAACACCAAGTTCATTAGAGCATCTGACTGCCGGTCATGGCAATATTTACCGCAAATCCAGACGAAGTCTACAGATGCCGGAGGAAACACATTTTCCGACCCTTTCTTTAAAGACCAGTGGCATTATATAAACAAGGGCGACAGGGCGGTTGCGCCTACAGCCAAAGAAGGAGCAGACATCAATATAAAGGATGCTTGGAGGTTATGTGCAGGAGACCCTGCTATAACCGTCGCTATCATAGATGAAGCTGTGCAATGGAATCATCCAGACCTTTCCGGGAATATGTGGACCAATACGGCAGAAATTCCGGATAACGGAATTGACGATGACGGGAACGGATATATTGATGACATTTATGGAATAAACTGTGTCAAAGGTATAGGGGCATTATCTTGGGATGCAGACGGATCAAGCGGGCACGGAACTCATGTCGCAGGAATTGTATCTGCCATAAACGGGAACAATACCGGAGTATGCGGCATTGCAGGTGGAACCGGAAACAACGACGGGGTAAGACTGATGTCCTGCCAGATTTTCGATGGGCCTGACGGAGGAGATGCAGTCTCCTCCGCCAGAGCTTTCTGCTATGCTGCCGACAACCACGCAGACATAGCACAGTGCTCATTCGGCTATTCAGGAGGGGCATTCATTTCCGATTCTGGGTACAACACAGCATCCGACGGGTACTATAGCATCGAATCTTGCGCTATGGAATATTTTATGTCCGAAGGAGGAAGCGGTATTGTAGATGGAGGACTGATAATATTTGCGGCCGGGAACGAGGGATATGGAATGGCTGCATATCCCGGAGCATATAAAGGATGCATATCCGTCACCTCTGTCGCCTCGGACGGACTTCCGGCCTATTATACAAATTATGGTCCGGGATGCGACATAGCTGCACCTGGCGGAGAATATTATACTGGCGGCCAAAGCAATGAGAAGGCCGCAATACTTTCAACCATGCCGACCAGGCCTTTGCCTGTCTACGACGAATCCGGCAGCATAATCGGGACGAGCGCTACTGACTACGGATATATGCAAGGCACATCCATGGCCTGTCCCAATATATCAGGGATAGCCGCCCTCGGGCTGTCTTATGCAAAAAAAATAGGGAAACAATATACCAGGGATGAATTCCTTTCGATGCTGCTTTCCGCAACCAACGGTATTGATGCGCTCCTGACAGGGTCAAAAATAACTTTGACCGGGAACTCCATTGGGGAAATGCAGCTTATGCCTTTGAGAGGGAAAATCGGGACCGGGACTATCGATGCTTGGAAGCTTCTTATGAACATTGAAGGGACTCCGGTATTGACTGCCATTGTCGGAGAAAGCCAGAATCTCAGCCTTAATGAATATTTCGGAGGCGATTCAGACAGGCTGACGTACACATCTGTGGAAATTTCCGGTCCGGATATGGAGTCCATGGGCCTCAAGGCAAAACCTGAAATAAGATATGGCAAGCTTCACATTGAACCTACCAGGACAGGTTCCGGCAAAGTGACTGTTAAGGCATTGGTCGGAGGCGACTCTCTTGACGGGACGGACGCCCCTTCGGCAATCGGGGTCACAAGGACGATTTCTGTCATAGCACGCAATGTAAGGAACAATAACGGCGGTTGGCTCTAGAATATTAACCGGGAAAAGATTGTAATATGGGAAAGATACTGAAACTGGTTTTAATCATATCGGTTTTCATGACGCTTGCCGGCTGTACAAAAGGACAGGAGCAGGTCGGGATTGCCGGGGAGTGGAAACTGGAAAGCATAAATGGCGTTCCGGCTGAAAATATGTCTGTCGATGAATACGGAGGCCTTGACATCTATATCTCCTTTAGCGAAGACGGCAAGTTCGAAACCTTCCAGCGCGTTAGCGGAGGGGAGCATTATTATAGATTTTCAGGAACATATGTCAGGATAGGCCAGGATGTGGTCTCCGGGATATATTCGGATGGCAACTCCTGGGCGGCCGACTACACTGTCGTAAGGGAATCCGACCGTCTTACAATGGCAGGGGGAGACGATACATGCGTGTATGTGAGTGCTTCTATCCCTGATATCATCAGGGACTCTGCGATAGAGGTCAAATCCGTACAGGACTGTGGCTCCGGATTCAGATTCTTGTAGGGTCTGCACCGGTCTTTAAAGTTGTCCGGGCCGTAAAGAGGTCAGACTACAGCAGCTGCCCGCCGATGAATTCCCTCATGATGGACGTCGGCGGGATTGCTGCTATTTCGTCCGGAGACAGGGCTACGATGTAGTCCAGGAATTTGAGCAGCCTGACTGCCTCCGTATATGCCGGAGAGGTAGGAAGTATGCGTCGCAGAAGAGGCTCGGCAAAGTATTTCAGCATCGGCAGCTCGAATATGAGCGCAGAGTTGAAGGCGACATCGGCATTTTCCTGGAAAGGGAAGATATTCCGGTTTTCTCCTCTGCGGACACTGTGCCAGCGCAGGATGGTATCTTCTGGAGTAACGCCGCGGACGCGGTTATCCCTGACTATGCGGCGCAGGAGTCTGTTGTCAGAAGTGGAGATATTGTTGTTTTCGTCCAGGGAGAGGGACGTGAGGGCTGAGGCGTAGACTCTGAATATGTGGGAGTCATCCACTCCTGGTGTCATGGCGGGGTTCAGGGCATGGATTCCTTCCATGATCAGTATGTCATTGTCCTTCAGTTGCATGAAGTCCCCCTCGAAACTGCGCTTGCCTTCTTTGAAGTTGAATTTCGGGAGTTCCACCCGTTTCCCTTCGAGAAGTTCGTTCAACTGCCGGTTGAGCAGATCCAGGTCCATGGCTTCAAGTGCTTCGAAGTCATATTCCCCGTTCTCGTCTTTCGGGGTTTTCTCCCTGTCTACGAAATAGTTGTCCAGTTCTATGACCTTAGGGTTGAGTCCGACTACCTTGCACTGGATTGCAAGCCTTTTGGATGATGAGGTTTTCCCGCTGCTGGAAGGGCCGGCAATAAAGACTATCTTTATCCGGCCGCGCTGCATGTTTATCTGGTCCGCAATATCCGCGTATTTACGCTCATGGAGTGCTTCGGAAAGATTGATCAGTTCTACGGCACGGCCGGAGGAAATGCTTTTGTTCAGCGTGCCGACTCCCTTGACTCCGAGTATGGCGCACCAGTCAGCGTATTCCTTCAGGGTAGCGGCCAGTTTCGACTGGCGTTTCATGGGCATGACTTTGCTGACATTGCCTTCGGCAGGGAACTGGAGGCAGAATCCGTTGTTGAACCCCATTATATCGAATACTTTCAGATATCCTGTAGACGGGACGAGCGGACCGTAGAATGTATCCGCTTCGCCGTTCAGGAAGTACACGCTGTAAGTATAGTGTCCCAGAGAACTGAGCAGCCTGGCCTTATCGTCCTGCCCGTTTGCAAGAAACAGTTTCTGCGCCTCGTCAAAAGTCATCTTGACCTTTTTGAACGGAAGGTCCTTTCTGATGATTTCCTCCATCCTGGCCTTAAGGGTCTCCAGTTCTTCGTCGGTTGCATAGTATATGGAAGGAAGTCCGTCCTCCTTGTTCTTGCGCTCGTGGATTTCGCAGTACAGCCCGCTCGGAAGCGAATAGTCGATGCCCAGTACCTTGTCGGGGAACATTTCCCGGACTGCATTCCTGAGGACGAAGCACAATGACCGGACATATGTTCTGCGGCCGTCAGGATGGTTGTAGCCTATGAAACGGATGGTATGCGGCATCATTATGTTGAATTCCAGTTCTTTCAGCCTGTTGTCCACAAGTGCGGCAAGCACGGGTATATCCATCCCCGACTTGTCGTCATATACCGTCCTGAACGTCATGTCCGACAATTCCTGCAAACAGGTGCCCATCGGCACCTTGTGGTATGCCCCGTCGTTTTCGCAGAATATCCTGATGTCTTCCATAATTTTATGGCGTTTATAGTGTGTCTTTAAAATAATGTTATCTCTTAAGGTCGGGAATTCCATTGACGCTCCGGCGCGGCCCTGACGGGCCTTGATTATCCTCGCCCGCAGGGCAGGGTGGGGCCGACCGACTTTTCCCTTATTTTTGGAGGTCAGAATATCGCTGCCCGAGGACTTCTTTTAGAAACGGTCCGGTGACCGATGCCGGGTCTTCCGCCAGCTCTTCCGGAGTACCGCGGGCGACGATCTGCCCTCCTGCCTTGCCACCTTCCGGCCCCATGTCGAAAATATAGTCCGCTGATTTCAGCACATCCAGGTTATGCTCTATCACGATAACGCTGTTGCCCTGGTCTACAAGCAGCTGCAGCACTCCCAGCAGCACCTTTATATCCTCTGAGTGCAGGCCTGTAGTAGGTTCGTCAAGTATATACAGCGTGTTCCCCGTACCCTTTCTCGCGAGTTCCGCCGCCAGTTTCATCCTCTGGCTTTCTCCACCCGAGAGCGTGACCGCTGACTGGCCCAGCCTGACATATCCCAACCCTACATCCACCATCGATTTCAGTTTCTGGGCGATGGCGGGGATGTTGGAGAAAAAGTCATAAGCCTCACTTATAGACATTTCCAGGACATCATTGATATTCTTGCCTTTGTATTTCACGGCCAGAGTATCTTCCTTGTACCTGCGCCCCCGGCATTCCTTGCATACTACATTTACAGACGGCAGGAAATTCATTTCGATGACCTTGATTCCGGCTCCTTTGCATTCTTCACAACGTCCTCCCGGAACATTGAACGAGAATCTTCCTGCCTTGAATCCCCTTACTTTTGCATCCGGTGTGGACTCGAACAGCGCCCGGATATCGTTGAATACTCCCGTGAAAGTAGCCGGATTGCTTCGTGGCGTCCTTCCTATCGGAGACTGGTCGATTTCTATCAGCTTGTCAATGTTCTCCACTCCGACGAGGCGGTCGTAGGGGAGAGCCTGCATTTTTGCGTTGTAGAATCTGTTTTTGAGTACCGGCATCAGAGTGTCGTTGATGAGCGATGACTTTCCGCTTCCGCTTACCCCGCTTATCCCGATGAATATACCTAACGGCAGATCCACATCGATGTTTTTCAGGTTGTTGCCCCGGGCCCCGCGGATTCCGAGATACAGTCCGTTGCCTTTTCTCCTTGAGACCGGAATCTCGATTCTGCGCTTGCCTGTCAGATAATCCAGCGTGATGGACGGGCCGATTATGCAATGCCTGTCTGAATCTATATGGACAGGTTCCCTATCCATGTCTTTCAGTGCGGAGGCCTCCTGAAGCAGCCGCAGATTCTTCGGTTCCATCAATGCCTTGACCGGTGCGGAAAGGCAGATTTTCCCTCCGTCCTCTCCTGCTCCGGGGCCCACATCCACCAGCCAGTCGGCTGAAAGCATGGTTTCTATATCATGCTCCACCACCATGACGGAGTTTCCTTCATCGCGGAGCTTTTTAAGCGAAGCGATGAGCTTCCTGTTGTCCCTCTGGTGCAGGCCGATGCTCGGCTCGTCCAAAATGTAGAGCACGTTCACGAGTTTTGACCCTATCTGGGTCGCAAGCCGTATTCTCTGGCTTTCTCCTCCTGAAAGCGAAGAAGTCGCACGGTCGAGAGACAGATACTCCAGACCCACGTCCAGAAGGAAAGACACCCTTTCCCTGAGCTCTTTCAATATATCGCGGGCAATGGTGTTTTCTCTCGTATTGAACTTTCCCTCAAGCGAGTCCAGCCATTCTTTCAATGCGGAAATCTCCATTGCGGATACTTCCGATATTGTCTTTCCGTCTATCTTGAAATACTCCGTTTCCTTGTTCAGACGCGTGCCGTGACACACCGGGCAGACTATCTTGTCCGGGATGTCTTCCACGATTCCGGGGAAAGCGACCATTTCTGACGAAGTCCCTTCCCCTACGCGGAAAAGTTCATCCGAACCGAAGACTATAAGAGGAATCACCTCGTCCGGAATCTCCCTTATCGGGTCATACAGTGAAAAATCGTATTTACGTGCAATAGAGCGGATTATATCGAATTTTCTGGTCTCTCTCACTTTCCCTAACGGGACAATCCCTCCGTCGGCGATGGATACGGTCCTGTCAGGGACTATCGTGTCCATGTTCACGTCGACGATCATCCCGAGCCCCTTGCAGTGCGGACAATATCCTTGCGGGGAGTTGAACGAGAACGAGTGCGGCGCCGGCTCCGCGAGGGAAAGCCCGCTCTCCGGGCAGACGAGATGTTTGGAATAGTGGTGGAGGATGCCGCTTTCCGTGTCCATGACGGCAAGCGAGCCTTTACCGTAGTTCAATGCGGACAGCACGGAGTCCCGGATGCGTTTCTGGTCGTCGCCTGTAGGTTTGAGCCGGTCGATGACCAGTTCGATGAAATGGGCCTTGTATCTGTCAAGTTGAGTGACTTCGGACAGTTCCTTTATTTCTCCGTCTATGCGGGCCTGGGTGTAGCCTCTTCTGCGCAGCTGGTCGAAAAGTTCCTTGTAGTGGCCTTTGCGTCCTTTTACCAGCGGGGACAGGAGATAGCATTTCCTTCCTCGGTAGTTCTCGATTATGAGATCCACGATCTGCTGGTCGGTATATCGGATCATTTCCTTGCCTGTGGCAGGGGAATAGGCTCTGGATGCCTTTGCGTACAGGAGCCTCAGGAAATCGTAGATTTCAGTGATAGTCCCGACGGTGGAGCGAGGGTTGTTGCCTGTGGTCTTCTGCTCGATGGCTATTATCGGGCTGAGACCGGTTATGCTTTCTACCTCCGGTTTCTCGAGAATGCCCATGAACTGTTTGGCGTAAGCGGAGAGAGTATCCATATATCTCCGCTGGCCTTCCGCATAAATGGTGTCGAACGCCAGGGATGACTTGCCGCTTCCGCTCAGTCCGGTAATCACTACGAAGCGGTTGCGCGGAATGGAAAGCGACACTCCTTTAAGGTTGTGTGCCCTGGCTCCGCGTATTTCTATGTATTCTGTATTGTCGTTGTCCATATAAACTATTTTCCGGAGTCAGCGGATTCACTGTCCGTGTCTTCATACGGAAGGTTGAACGGCTGGAGGAACGGGTTCTTGGTACGTTCGTCAGTGATGGTCGTGTGCGGCCCGTGTCCGGGAATGACATCAATATCGCCGTCGAGGGTCATCAGTTTGTTGAAGATACCTTCCATCAGCCTGTCATAGTCTCCCTGCGGGTGGTCCGTACGTCCGATACTGCCGGCAAAAAGCGTATCGCCGCTGAAAAGCACTTTGTCTGCACGGTCCAGGAAGCAGACTCCGCCCGGAGTATGCCCAGGCGTCGACAGAACTTCGAATTCCGTGTTCCCGAACTTTACTGTATCCCCGTCATGCAGGTCTTCGGTCTTTACATCGGTCTGAGGGGTTCTGAACCCGAACTGTCTGCAGTACCATTCCGCGCTCTGCAGAGTCTCCTTGTCCTCCGGATCCATGTATACCGGAATACCGTACATCTGCGCACACTCTTTCAGTCCGAATACATGGTCGAAATGTGCATGTGTCAGCAGGATCTTTACGGGCTTCAGTCCTTTTCCCTCAATGAAGTCTTTCAGCTGGTCACGTTCTGTATCGGTGTAGAAGCCCGGGTCGATGATGACGCATTCTCCGGTCTCGTCCCATGCCACGCTGCAGCACTCGTGCAGATCGTTGAAATAGAAATTCTTTATCTTTAGCATAATTATGGTCGATAACACGCAAATATACATTTTTTCCGGTTATCGACTGCAGTAACTGTGCCGGACAAAAGACTTTTTGAGGACTTGGCACAGAATCCGGAACAGTTTCTTATTTTTGCGGCATGGAAATGTAAACTGTAATGATTATGTATACGGAAGAATGCAAGAAAGCCGTGGAAACGCTCCGCTCCGGAGGGATTCTTCTTTACCCTACGGATACGGTATGGGGGCTGGGATGCGACGCTACGGATCCGGAGGCGGTCGCAAGGATTTTCAGGATAAAGAACCGTTCGGACAGCAAGTCCCTGGTGTTGCTTGCAAGCGATCTGGATATGGTGGCCCGCTATGTGAAGGAGATTCCGGAGATGGCCGTACAGCTGGTCGAGGTAAACGACAGGCCGATGACGATTATCTATCCTGGGGCGATAGCGGCCGATGCGCCTGGAGAGGGTGAAAAACCGGTAGCGGACAGGTACCGCCTGGCTCATAATGTAGTCGCTGAAGACTGTTCTGTCGGAATCAGGATCCCGAAGATGGATTTCTGCATAGAGATGGTCCGCCGTTTCGGCCGTCCGGTAGTTTCCACTTCGGCGAATATCTCAGGAGAGCCTACTCCGAAGAATTTTTCTGAAATATCGCAGCAGATAAGGGATGCCGTGGACTATACTGTTGACCCGGCCCTTGAAAAAGGAGCTACGGGCCAGTCGTCTTCCATAATCATGGTGGGACTCGACTCTTCAATAAAGATTATCAGGAAATAATCCGCTATTCCATATAATGGAGATATACTGCTTCCGCGGCAGTCAGTGCGGCTGTTTCCGTACGCAGACGGGAATTTCCCAGATGTACGGGGATGAAGCCGCACGAAATGGCCAGAGAGGCCTCCTCCTTTGAAAAATCCCCTTCCGGACCGATGAGGATTATGTATTCGTCCCCTTTGTAGTTTTCCAGGACCTGCCGGATGGAGGTGCGTGGATGTGTCTCGTCTTCAAAGCAATATGCTATCAGCCGGAGCGGCCCGGAAGAATCCCTGGCAGAAGTGCTGTCTGCGGCTTTCTGTCCTGAACCTGACTGACTGCTGTCCGAGGCTGTACCGGAAATATCTTTTTCCCCGTACTTTAATATGAAATCCTTGACGGAAACCGGTTCATTCACTTGCGGAACAGCACCTTTAAGCGACTGTTTCGATGCCGAGACCAATATCTTGCCGATTCTTGAAGTCTTGAATACCTTCCGTTCCGAGTGCTGGCCGATTACCGGAGTTATGCTGTCCAG
>CALVAJ010000042.1 GCA_944325505.1 uncultured Bacteroidales bacterium | reverse complement strand
GTAATTCGTCTTTTCCCGGCCCCATTCCCTCTCCCTCAGGACACTGGTTTCGCTGCACTTTTTAAGGGGCGTTTTTCAGGGCGTTTTCAAAAACCGCAATTGAAAATCAAAGGAATTGTTTATTGAAAATTATGGGAATTTATATAGATTTGCATCTAAAAGAATTGACTATGTATTATCACAGACTTGTCGAGAAGGAGATAGAACTTAAACTTAAAACCTCCGGGGCTGTCGTGGTTGCAGGACCGAAATTCTGCGGCAAGACAACCACATGCATGCTCTATCAGAAAAGTTTCATCAAATTGAATACGAAACAGGCTATCAATATGGCCAGAATGGATACCAGGGCTGTATTGAAAGGTGATACGCCGCGATTGATAGATGAATGGCAGAAGGCCCCGGATATCTGGAACCAGGTAAAGGATGACCTGGACTTCGACTACAGGTTCGGGAAATATATTCTGACCGGCAGTTCCACGCCGGCAGACAAGACGGAAGTCCACCATAGCGGTGCAGGAAGAATAGCACCGGTGAAGATGAGACCTATGAGCCTGTGGGAATCCAAAGAATCGAAAGGAACCGTATCGCTGTCAGACCTGTTTGACGGTGGCAGGAATTTCCCCTGGGACACGAACCCGGATTTCACGCTGGATGATATCGCATTTCTGATATGCAGGGGCGGCTGGCCGATATCGGTATTGGCTCCCAAAGATATCGCCATAGAGATAACAAAAAACTATTACAACGGTCTTTTTGTGTTTGAAGATTGCGAGAACGAGCGTTTCAGGAACAAAAGACCGGAAGTCCTGAAAATGATAATGAGAAGCTATGCCCGCCATATATCCACCGAAGCGGCCATATCGACTGTCATTGCCGATGTACGGCAAAGCAATGAGCGCACTATGGACCCTAAAACTTTCGACGATTACATGGAGGCGCTGAAAGATCTGTATATTATAGAGGACCTGCCGGCCTGGAACCCTAATATCAGATCCAAGACCTCTATCCGGAGTACTCCGACAAGACATTTTACGGATACTTCAATAGCATGCCGGGCTTTGGGTATAAGCCCGGAAGACCTTAAGTCTGATCTGGAGAGTTTCGGTCTGTTCTTTGAGGATTTTGCTGTAAGGGATATGTCGGTTTATGCAAATGCCATCAACGGCTCATTGTCTCATTACAGGGACAATGCAGGCCTGGAGTGCGATGCGGTCCTGCATCTGGAAGACGGACGATGGGGTGCGATAGAAATAAAGCTCGGAGGCGACAGGCTTGTAGAAGAAGGAGCCCGGTCGCTTAAGTTGCTCCGCAACAAGATCATCGAAAAAAGCGATGAAAAAGCCCCGGCCTTTCTGCTGGTCCTGACTGCCGTAGGCGGTGCCTACAGGAGGGATGACGGAGTCTATGTCGCACCGATAAATTTATTGAAGCCGTAGCCCTACTCTTCTACTGCCTTCCATTCGCTGACGGTCCTGGTGGCGGAGTCGAAGTTAACCCCGACCTTCACCAGCTTCCTCCCGTCGGCGGTGTACGGCACCAGATAGCCCTTGCTGTCTATCTGCCTGAGGGCATCCTCGGCGGAGCCGTCCACCTTCAGCTCGAACACATAGATATGCGTTGGAGTCTTTATGACAACGTCTGCACGCCCGACGGCACTCCGGACCTCGCTCTCCACATACAGACCCGTCATCGAGAACAGCAGATAGAAGATTGTATGGTAATGTTTCTCCGTCTTGTTTTCCAGATCATACGGGATGGATGCGAAGAAGGCAGTAATGCGGTTCATGCAGCCGGCGAGATCATCCTTTTTCAAATCAGACACGACTCCTATGACAAAGGAATTGCGCTTCAGGTTTACATCGTTCACATAATACGGGATAAGTGCCCGTATAAATCCCAACCGGACTTCTTCATTCGGATAAGCGAGCGTATATATCCCGTAAACCGGATCATAACTTTTTATAGTCAGATATCCGCTCTGGTACAGGACCGGCAAGGGGTTGATTATCTTCTCTGTAGGGACATCAAACTGCTCGGGCATAGCCTCCACCTCTTCCAGGCTTTCAATGTCGAAATTATATTCCCGCAGCAAGTCCAACAGGTAAGTAGGGGTGCCGGATGAAAACCAATAATGGTCATAGTCAAGATTGTTCAGTGCGTTCAGCAGGCTGAAAGGGTTGTAGATGTCCTCGCATTCCGGACTGAAATGGTATCCGTCGTACATCCTGCGCAGGTGCTCCAGAGCCTCCTCGTAACTCTCCCCGTTCTTCGCCGCAAGCGCCTCGACGTCCGGCCTCAACTGCTCCTTCAGCTCCCTGTCCGTGATCCCGCAGATCGCGCTGAAGCGGTCCTTCATGCTGATGTTCTGAAGGCTGTTCAGCTCGCTGAAGATGCTCATCTGGCTGAACTTGCTGATTCCCGTAATGAACACGAAGCGCAGCATCGCGTCACTCATCTTCACCACGCTGTAGAAACTCCGGAGCATGTTCCGTAGTTTCTCCTGAAGCTCCGGGTTCGAGTTGCTGTCAAGAAGAGGGGCGTCATACTCGTCCACAAGGAACACCACCTGCCTTCCCGTCTTCTCGTATGCCCTGCGGATGATGCCGCCGAACCGTCCGGCAGGAGTCACTTCGCCTTCTCCTTTCCCGTATTTCTCCTCCAGGCGTGACAGCTGGATGTCCAGCTGCTCGGACAGGTCATCAGTACTGAAGTACTTCGTCCCGCTAAAGTCGAAGTGAAGTACTGGATACTCCGTCCAGTCCTTCTCCAGAGACTCCATCGCCAGACCCCGGAACAATTCCTTCCTTCCGGAGAAATACGCTTCGAGCGTGGTCACCAGAAGGCTCTTCCCGAACCGGCGCGGGCGGCTCAGGAAATAGATCTTGTCCGACGTGACGAGATCGTATATCAGTTCCGTCTTGTCTATATACACGCATTCCCTTCTGCGTATCTCGCTGAATGTCTGTATCCCTATCGGATACCGTCTCCGTGTCTGTTCCATAATCCGAATGTCTTTTGTTTCCGTACTTATCAAGTACATCCTTACAAATTAACGGATTTTTTCCCGGTTATGAAAATTACCGCCTGAAAAACGCTGTAAATCCTGTAATACGCCATAAGAAAACGAATTCCGGGCTGAATAATATAACTGAAAAGAGCTTGACTAAAAAGTTGTGATTTCAAGCATTACGCAGAAAGCACTTTTTCAGTCAAACTCCTTTCAAACATGTATCCCGGACGTCAGAACGAGAACCCCGCGCCGACGGAGAACGTGTTTCTGAGCGGAGAACCACCTGTTGCAATGATGTAGGCTACATCGATATGGACTCCGAAGAACTTCACTCCCGCACCGACAGAGGCAAATGACGGGATGACGGATTCGCCGCCGTAGCGGTAGCCGGCACGCACGGACACGAGGTCATTATACGTATAGGATGCACCGACGGCTGCAGCGAATGCCCCGCTGAAATAATAGTCGGCATCGACAAGGATATCCACGCCGTGTCTCTTCCCGGCCTTCAGACCGTACCCGAGACCGAGTGTCGCGGATGCGGGCAGAGAAAAACCGGCTCCGGAGGCCGACTTAACCTTACTCCCGAGAGAAGATACCCCGACGGCAGCCTTCAGCCCGGCAACCTTGGTCATGAGGAATACGTCAGAGGCGACAGCCCCATAGGACTGCCCCTCTGCCAGAGTGTTCCCGAGATATTTTACGTTCGCCCCGAGGGAGAGGAACGGCAGAAACTTCCATGCCAGGCCGAGGCCTGCCTGCACCTGCGACGGAGAGAATGAACCGGCAGCCTTGCCGGATGCGTCCATGATGTCATATTTCTCGCAGGCTCCGTATGAAAAACCTGCAGCAATCCCGAACTTTCCCGCTATGTTCCATGCCGCACCTGCGCTGATGTCCTGTACAGGAGAAACTGACGGCTGCCAGTTCATATATGCTGCCGCGACATCGAGTGTATTTTTTGCATAAGGTATGGCTGCCGCATTCCTGAAAGACGCGTAGGCCGATGCTGAAGTCGAGACCACACCGGTGCCTCCCATGGCCGCCGAGACAGGGTCTCGGGCAATACGGGCAAACGGCATGGCTTCGCTGCCCGGAGCGGCTGAAACTGCAGCCGGGAACATGAATCCGGCACACACGACCGAAATAAAAACTCTGACGATATCTCTTTTCATTTTCTTACATTTTAATCGGTTCTACAGTTTGACTATGCTGCGGATGTATTCATTCCCGCCATAAGACACCTTTACACTGTACCTGCCGGGAGCACAGGCTGTCATGTCTATCTTTGCAGGAGAGAATGCGCTCACGGGGGCAGTCTTGTCATAAACAGTCTGTCCGGAAGCACTCATGACTACTATCCTGGTCTCCATTTCCTCTCCGGTCCTGACATTCAGGTAGTCGGTCACAGGATTGGGGTAGAGTTCCAGAGATGATGACGGGTCTTTAATAAGCACGCTGAACGCCAAGGTGCAGGATTCGTTGCGGGAGTCAGATGCCGTTATGGTCACATCACTGTTTCCATAGTTCAGTGCAGTCATATGGAGGGTATTCCCTGACGGGTTGATATGCAAGACGTTACGGTCCGATATATAAATATCGAACTTAAGATGCTCTCCGTCCGGGTCATGAATATATGCCGACATGTCTATGGCAGTTTTCTCTCCGATATATGTAAAAATCATATTCTCCAGTTCCTTGATTATCACTGGAGCCCGGTTCGGCAGGATTTCATAGTTAATATCTTCGGAAACTGCCGCACCGTAACTGTCTGTAGCAGTCAAAGTCGCTGTATATGTTCCGGGATCAGCCGCATTTCCTGTAATGGTCAGCACGTATTTTCCTGAAGACGGGTCAGCCGCGCCTTTCACTGCATCCGAACCCGGTGTCAGGTTTATGGAGACATCATGGCCGTCCCTGTCAGCCACGTTTACCGGTATCCGGACTGTTTCAAAAGACTTTATCTGCAGGACATTTCCCGGCTCGTAGCCGTCATATTCGACCGTTATTTCAGGCGGATTGTTGGACAATGTCCTGACTGTCCGGACAGCGGACAGTTCAGAATAATTCTGATTGTAATCGTATGCCGCTATGCCGACATAATAGGTCTCCTCGAAATCAAGATCCGTAATGCGTCCGCTGATTTCATCACCTACATTCAGGTCACCTACAAGCACGGTCTGTGAGACCACATCCGAAGGCAGTCGCCTGAAGTTGATGTCCTCAAGAGAGGTCCTGTTCTGGGTCGCCACAAGAATGTAGCCGAACGCTTTCCTGTCATCATCGTCCCGTGTGACGGTCCATGTCATGTCGATGTTGTTGGACACTGCCTCGGCACTGAATGATGTTACCGGCTCTGGAGCGATGGTGCCGCCGTAGGTGAAAGCTCCGTATGCATCCATCACAGGTCCTATTCTCATTGAGGAGAATTCATTCCTGGCCCCACCGAGAAGCTTTTCTTTAAGCTGCTCGTTCGTAAAGCCCGGCCCTCCGAAATAAGAAACGATAAGTGCAGCCACTCCGGAGACATGCGGACAGGCCATGGACGTTCCCTGATACCAGTCATAGCCTCCCGGTACGGTGCTCAATACTCCACCTTGCCCGTAAGAAGTGTCTCCTCCGGGAGCCGCAATATCCACCCAGTTCCCGTAATTGGAATATGGGGCTCTGGTAAACTGTGATGTCATTGATCCGACCGCGATTACGGGCTCATAAGAAGCAGGAAGACCATACGGCAAGTTATCATTCCCGGCAGCGAATATCACGACCCCTCCTGCCATAGGACCGACCTGGTTGCCGTTTTCATCAAGTCCGGCATTCTTTATAAAGTAATCAATGGCATCCTTGTCCGGTCCCGAAAGTCCCTGTTCATGGGCTTTTTTTGCATCAGCTTCGGTTTCATAGCTATAGCCCCAACTGTTCTGCGAGATGACGGCCCCGTTATCCGCGCCCCATTTGATAGCTTCGGAGGAGCTTCCTCCGATGTCTTTTGAAGGGTTATCCGGATTTGTGACAAATATCTGGCAGGACATCAGACGGACACCCTTGTCTTTTCCGTTGCCTCCGGCAATGCCGCATACGCCGATTCCGTTATTGTTGACGGCGGCTATTGTTCCTGCGACATGCGTCCCGTGTCCGTGCGCTTCGACTCCGTATCCTTTTACAAAACTCTGTCCGGTATAGTAATTGGCTTTGATGTCTTCATGGTTGCGGTCAATTCCTCCGTCCACGACACTCACTATGACATCAGGATTACCTGTAGTGTAGTTCTCCCACACAGGTACGACATTTATATCGGCCCCTGCACTGTGACGTGAGGAAAGGCTTCCGTCATTGTAATAATGCCACTGGTTGTGAAAATCCGGGTCGTTGAAGATTGCCGCCGCAAGTTTCTTTTTCCTCACAGGCTCTGCATACTCGACGCCTGGCAGGCCGGCGAAACTGTCTGCTGCCTTTGTGACCGTAGCGGCCGACGGTTCATACACTACTCTGTACCATCTGTGCAGTCCGGCTTCACGTGTCCTGGGCTCGAATTTTCCTGCATACGGAAATATCCTCTCCATAGAAATGATACCCATAGACGAATACAGGTCAAATAGACCGGATGACGTTGCTTTGGTCACCGCTCCGCCTGCTTTCAGATCGGCTTCTATTTTTTCGGTAAGGGTGTCATCGAATTTCACTTCTATGACACCCTGTTCAAAGATTTCTTCCTTTCCTTGTACAGGTGCTTCTTCTTTGCTCTGCTGTTCTGGAAGACCCTCTCTGGAGCAGGAAGACACCAATATTGCGGTAATAATGGAAATGATTGATAACGAGCTTCTTTTCATACTGCTTTATTTTGTTCGTGAAGTTGCGGATTGTCCGTCATGACTGCCGGTCCCCGCCAGGAAATCAACGACCTGCAGCAGGGATTGCGGGTCGCGCCATTTTATTTTATGCTCCTTCTGGAAAGACTTGAAGGCTTCTTTGTCCGATGCTTCCGATACATCTTTTTTGGTTGCGAATATCACCTTATTGCCGGTGACAATATACAGCTTGGTTATAACGGGAAGGATTTTACCTTCATTCTTTGAATTTTTCATCTCCATGTGGTTCACCCGTGCACCTATGCCACCGACATTCTCAATGGAACTGAGTGCCGTTGTAGCCATAGAATTGGAAGATGAACCGTAGGCCCCTCCCGTCTCGTTCAGACGAGTAACGTCTATTTCGGTCAGCTGTGCCACAATGCCGTTGTCCGATTTGGCCAGGACTCGCATCATAGTACCTCCGGCATTGACAAATATGTCCTGTCCGATTTTAACGGAATACACATCGGCAGGCGAGGCCTCCTTCACGAGGTTCCCCTCTATGAAGTGGAGCCGGCTCTCAAGGAGATGGATGTTGAATTTCCCTTCCATATCACCGCCTGTACTCTGGTGGAGAGTCCCGTCCATAAAGTCGGAGCAGATATAAGGCCAGGTGGATGTCGGCTGGTATTCTTCCACGGCCTGTGCTGATGCGGACAGAACTGCTCCGCACAACAGAATCAGGGTCAGTATCCGTTTCATTTTGATGTAATTGTGTTTAATGACTGTTTTGTCTTACAACAATGAACCAAAATGACTGCTCCGGCATGTTATGACGGAGCAGTCAAGATGATATTAATGCTCTATATATTGAATAATTACCTTTCGCATGAAGATAAAGTAAAATTCAATGTCTTCGCCGTATAACTTGACGTTTCTGCTGCATTTCTTATGAATTCAGCCAATACGTATGTGCCGAATGACGCTCCCGCATCCGGAACATAGAACATGAACGGCATCACACATGTAATATGCCCCGATTCCGGAACATTCATTACTACCGGTGATTCATCAACAGCATTTGCGAAATAAACATCATACGATCCAACTTGAGGAATGACAAAATCTTTTGCCAAAAGCTGATAATCCAGTATTGACAACGTTCCCTTCTTCACATCGAAATATCCGTAAATTTTCGAGCCGGCATCAAACAAGCCTGCAATAGAAACATTGCAGTTTTCCTGAGTGTCATCTGATACAATGCTAACAAATGCATCTTTACCAGCAGAAAGATAATATCCTACGCCTTCCTGATCGTATCCTATTGCCTGGTAAACACCTTCAATGTCGCTTATCTGATAGTTATATTCGTACTTCAGAGTCGCTGTCCATGCAGCATTTACATTACCGTATATATCCTGAACCGAACCGGCTGCAAGTGAAATGGTGACATCTGCACCAAGCTCAGGCTCCTCCGGAAGATAGAAGGCAATATTCTGATCATCGAGCACCTCAAAATCAGTTCCTTTGGTCAAAGTATAGGTAATGCTTTTAGATCCTGTCTTGTATACGACAGTCGCAGCCGCTGTATTGCTGAAAGGATAATCCAGTGAAAGAGCGAATTTCCCTGACGATGCTACGACAACCGGCTGCTCCCAGTCAGAGAAAGAAGCAGCTTCAGGTTCAGTGAATTCATATGTAGAATCATCATTCTGTCCGAAAATTCCGGAAGGGACGATACCCTGTCCATCTACATATTTTACTGTGCTGACTACAGCCTCGGTCGCATTGCCGGCATTATCCTTGAACGCGCCTTCAGGAAGGTCTACAGTGTAAATAGCGCCTTCAGGAAGTACAGGCCCTTCTGCCGCCGAGCCTTCAGCCGGTGGAGTGACTTCGTCTTCCCCTTCATCATCTTCTTCGGCAGCCACCGGAATCGAAATAGTCCAGCTGTTTCCGCTTCCGGAAACCTTTATGCTGTCCTCCGGAATCTGGAACTCACCCTCCGGGATCCCGGTGTCAATATTTGTCGTATTCACTCCATAGTATTTCACAGTCAGAGGCAGGTCTTTATTACGTGTGACAGCCTCAGGGAATGAAATGGTAAGCACATTGGCATCATAATCGGACTTTATTGCTGGGGCGACATTGTCGGTCGTCTTGAAAGGCTGGACCGACACGCTGCTCGGAACACCTGTCGGACTTCCTGCTACAGCATAAATCTGATACTGGGTATTAGGCATAAGGCCTTTGACAGTAATGGTAGCCGAAGACTTTTCGGCTGTCCATTTGATGACGCTGTCTGCAACCGCAGTCTGCAGGGCACCGGAATAGACGACAGACGAATCCGGCTTGCTGTCTTGGGCGGATGCCTCGATTGCGTATGAATAATAAAGGGCTTCACCTTTCGGTGTGAGCGTGAAAGTCACGGTACTGTCCGTGTCCGCCGTATCGTCAGAAACAAGAGCTATCTCTATCCCGTTCGACTTGACTACCGGAGTGGACTCCTGCTCCGGACCGTACATTTCCGCACAGCCCGCAGCGAGTACCACTACACTCATATATGTCAATATCTTTTTCATATATAATGCTTTTTATTTATTACTGCTTGGTCCATGTAATTGTCCCTGGGTCTATAAGCGCGCCTGTATAAGCTGCCATAGCTTTAAGCGGCACAAAGCAGATTCCTTTGTCCGTCCTGAATACTTTCAGGTCTTCAGATTCAAATACGATCTCTGTCTGCTCTGTCGTCAGTTGCAATCCGCCCAGATATTCGCAAAGGACAAACGGATCATCATCAGCAGCCATAAGTCCTGTCTCTTGCCCTGTTGCGAAAGTGATTTTCTTATGGTCTTCCGATACCCTTCCGTAAACTTCCATGGCACCCGGATAAGATACGGCGAATGGTACCAGAGCATCGGCCCATACTACGTTCGGATCCTCATCATCTTTGCTGAGTGTCAGTGTCCAGCTGTAAGGATTGCCGTTCATTGAGCCTTGCACAGCATATTTGCCGAGTATATCGGCAAGAGGATGGTCAAGGTCGGTGATAGTGATGGTGCAAAGATTATCTGCACCAACATTGATTGAACCTGCACTTTCAAGACGGATAGTGAATGTCAGGTCACCGGTGTAAGCGCCGACACCGTTCTCCATCCTTTCTTTGATTTCCAGTTCTATATACTGTGTTCTTACAGTCCCGTCAAAAGACAGGACAGAAGACTCGTCTTTTACAATTACATCTGTTCCTACTTTCGCTCCCTGTGCTCCTTCTCCATCTATTACAGTATATGATACTACAGTCTGTTTCGGTTCGATAGATGCAATAGTTACAGGTATTCTGACTGTTCCTGCATTCTCATTGAATGTATAGGATGTAGCATCAAATCCGGCAAAGGAATCCGCATCATCAAACTCCGGCACTTTGTTCAGATCGCATGACGCAACCGTTGCCGCCAGTGCGATTCCAGCCAGTAAGAATTTATATATATTCTTATTCATTTTTTCAGGATTTAAAGATTAATATCCAGGGTTCTGTTCCAGATTGTCATTCACGGTAGTCTCTCTGCGCGGGATAGGCATGGCCCATCTGGTGTCTCCTGGTCTGACTTCGTTGGCTGCGGCATTTGCATCGCTGTCAGTCCTGGTCATTGTCCTGCCTGTTCTGGCAAGATCGAACCATTCATGTCCTTCCCATGCAAGCTCTTTTCTTCTTTCTTCGTATATGTCAGATATCGAAGGGTTAGGAATATCTGCAGCGCCTCTGTTGGAAGTAATCATTCTTATATCAGGAGAGGAAGTAGAGACTCCAGATATAGATGCACCGTTATATATGGCTTCCGCCCTGTTGAGGTACATTTCTGAAAGCCTGAGGACTATGGTGTTTGTATAGTCCGGAGTAGTAAGGCCTTTACCGAAATATTTTGCAGTCCAGTAGACAGTACGGTTGTCCTTTCCACTTAGTTTGCTCTGGAACATCGTTCCGCGGACATCTCCTTCATCATACAGATCCATAAGGTCTGCACAGGCACCTGCATCGCCATACTGATTCTCGCTTGTAAGAGAACAGATAGCTTCGTTTCCTCCGCCATACGACTGACCTGATGCCCCGTATACTTCGAAGATGACTTCCCCATCGGAGTGCGAGTCAAAACTGTAGACAAAGTTTTCATAGTTCGTGGCGCGCTCGGCGGCATTCTCTGAATTTACGAAAGAGAGATCGTCTGCGGTCCACATGCTGAATTTCTTGCTGTTGATGACTTTAGTGGCATAGTCTGCGCATCCCTGCCAGTTACCCATATAAAGATACACCCTGCTGAGAAGAGCCTGGATGGCCTCAAGGGAAACGACTGACCTGGTGTCTTTGACTCCGGCCCTAACATAAGACGGATCGATAATCTTTTCAGCTTCAAGAAGGTCTGCTTCGATCTGCCCGTATACTTTTGCTACAGTCTCCCGTGCGGGCATATCAGTAGCCGCCTGGACAGTGGTTATTACCGGCACTCCGAGATGAGAGGCATCTTCAGTATAGTTATACGGCTGCGCATATGTCCTGACAAGGTCGAAATGCGAGAGAGCGCGGAGGAAAAGACATTCCGCCTTGAGGTTGTTCAGATCCTGCTGATTGTCGCTCTTGCCTTCGAGATTGAGTATAACATTGTTGGCGGCTGTAATTACGTAATAACCGTAACCCCAGAGAGAAGAAGTATTGTCCGGAGTGTAGTTGATATTGTACCAGTCGGTACAGCGTCCCGTATCGAAATCAGACCCGATGTATTTTTTCCCGTTACCGGTCTTCATTTCGTTGATGATGATGAAATCGCCACCATACCACGCAGTAGAGGCAAGAGGAGCATACGCTCCTGCTGTTACCTTGTCAAGACCTTCGTATGTGGACAAGGTCAGCACGTCACTCTGGGAAAGCACAGGCTCTTCCGTAAGGAAATCCTTGCATCCGGTCAGAACTGACAGTGCGAGTGCTGCTGTAAATATATATTTCTTCATGTTTACTGCTTTTTTTAGAATGTCAATTCAATTCCGCCTACAACTGATTTGGTGTAAGGGTATATTCCCTGTACGACTCCAGTCACACCGGCTTCAGGGTCGAACGCCGACACGTCACTGAATGTATAGAGGTTAAGGCCGCTGACATATATCCTGAGCCCTTTTACACGTATTTTATCAAGTGCGGTCTGCGGAAGGTTATAAGAAAGAGTTATGTCCTTGAACCTGATGTAGCTGCCATCCTCAAGCCACCTGTCACTGAGGGCTGTATTGGAGTTGCTTGTGTTTCCTGCTACAGGTTTAGGATTCACTCCTGTCTGTCCAGGGGTTGTCCAGAAATTTCCTGCACTTGCTATCTGGTTTACACTTACGTCTTTACCGTCTGTGGAAAGATATGTCAACTCATTGAGGTTGATAATCTTGTTGCCACCCTTGAACTCGAAGAACGCGCTGAGTGAAAGCCCCTTCCAGCTGAATGTCGTATTGAAGCCTCCGGTGCATTTAGGCTCCGGCGAACCGCAGTAATGTTTTCTGGCCTTACTGTACTGGTTTGTAAGTTTTCCGTCCTCTGTCACCCAGAGAGCTTCTCCGTTTGAAGGGTTGACTCCATAATAATCAGACAGATAGTAAGAATACAGAGATCTGCCGACCACGTAGTGTATGGCGCTCGATGCTTCAATCTTGTCTACCCCTCCAAGATCAAGTACCTTGGTGCGGTTGAACGCTATGTTGAAGCCTACATTCCAGAGAAAGTCATTGGTGGCGATGATATCGCCGTCCATCTGTATCTCTACTCCGGTATTGCTCATTGAGCCGACGTTTACGAAATTGGTACTGAACCCGGATGTCTGAGGTACATTCTTGTCCAGGAGCATGTCTTTAGTCACACGTTTGTACACATCTACGCTACCCCTGAGCCTGTTGAAGAACGCGAAGTCGAGTCCGGCATTCCATGTGGCATTCTTCTCCCATGAAAGGTCCTGGTTTTCAGGTGTGCTCGGAAGGAACCCGGTAAGGCCGTTGTAAAGAGCACTTGCATATACGCCGTATGCCTTGTAGGCTGCGATTCCGTTGTTACCGTTCACACCATAGCTTAGCCTGACCTTGAGGAGGTCGAGAGGCTTGAAGTCCTGAAGAAATTTTTCCTGGTTGATATTCCATGAGCCGGCCACTGACCAGAAAAGTCCCCATTTCTTTTTGGCCCCGAAAAGCGAACTTCCGTCAGTACGTACTGTAGCCTGCGCGAAATATCTGCTGTCATAGTTATAGTCCACGATAGCGAAATATGACATCAGTGCATCCCTCGTTATTCCGGTACTTATTTCTGTCTGGGTCTGGTCTGCCGTATTGAAATAAGGTATATTAGGGTCTACACCAGCGTTTGCTGCGGCGTAAGTCTGGGTCTGATAGTAAGAAGTGGCCTCCTGTCCGACCAGAGCCCTGAATGAGTGATAGCCTCCGAATACATTGGCATAGTTGGCCGTATTAGAGGTAGTGAGCTGGATGATTTTGTTGTCCACCTCCTGAAGCTGGTTTGCATAACCTGCAAGTTCGTTATAGAACAGCCTCTGTTCAGTAAACACCACTTCAGCGGAATTCTTGGTTTCGAGGACAAGATTTTTTACAGGTTCCCATTTCAGGAACATTGTCCCGTTGAAACGGTAGGTCTGGATTCTCTGCTGGTTCCATTCTGCTGAGGCGGCAGGGTTCATGTTGGAGTTTTCAGGAATGTTGGTATTGTGATTCCCGTTCTCATCATATTTTGGAGTCCATGGAAGGATCATCAATCCTCCGAAGAACGGGTTCTCATAGCCGAGACCGTCCGTCTGGATGTTGTTGTTCTGGTCTGTGTACGCCACATTTACGCGGACTCCGGTATCAAGATTCCTCAAAAGTTTGAAGTCAACATTTGTCCTGGCCTGTATCCTTGAGTAGTCAATGCCGTTTACAATACCGTCATTGTTGTGGTATGATACGGATGAAAAATATTTTGCCTTGTCTGTACCGCCCCTTGCACTGATTTCATACTCCTGAAGTTGTCCGAGCTTGGTCAGATGATCGAGCCAGTTGGTCAGTTCTCCGTTGAGGAGCGACATAGGACGATAGTAGTTGCCGGAAGGATCGTCAGGGTCGAATCCGGCATTTGTAATAGCCGCCCTCTGGTACCTCAGGAGTTCTTCTCCTGTCATCATCCTGTAACCTGTGTCACTCTGGAACCACTGGATACCGTATTTTGCCCTTGCCGTGAACTGGGCTTTCCCTTCTTTTCCGCTCTTGGTGGTAACGAGGATGACACCGTTGGCTGCACGAGAACCGTAAACTGCTGCTGCAGCAGCATCTTTCAGGACGGTAATAGATTCTATATCGTTAGGATTGAGCGAAGTAAGCAGGTCTGACTGCGTATCTGACACACCGGAAGATGCGAAGTTGCCGGTCAGGACAGGAATACCGTCGACTACCCACAGAGGAGAGTTGCTCGCATTAATAGATGAAATACCGCGGATACGGATGCTTGAGCTTGAACCAGGCTGTCCTGTAGATGTGGACACCTGTACTCCGGCAAGTTTTCCGCCAAGAGCCTTGTCAACTGATGTGACAGGGGCTGATGCAATGGTTTCGCCGTCTACGGCTGTCACTGATCCGGTCATGGCCTCACGTTTTGTGGAACCATAAGCCACAACGACTACGTCTTCCAGTGCCATTGCGTCCACTTCAAGCTCGCAGTCAACTACTAACTTTCCTTCTACCGGTACGCGTGTTGTCCTGTAACCGATAAAACTGAATTCCAGCACGGCTTCATCCAGCGATGGCACAGAAAGAGTGTAGGAACCGTCTTCTGCAGTCGATACGCCGGTCATGGTGCCATGCAGGACCACTGAAGCGAACGGGATAGGTTCGCCTGTCGCTGCATCCCTTACGGTACCCTTGACTTCCACGCTTTGCGCTGAAGCCAGGCCTGCCGTAAGCAGCACCATCATTGCCGTGAAAAACAACTTTACTTTTTTCATAAGCAAAATGAACTTAGTTAAACATAAATATTGATACACGTAAATCGTCTTTTCCCGGCCCCGTTCCCTCTCCCTCAGGACAACTGGTTTCGCTGCACTTTTAAAGGGGCGTTTTTCGGGGCGTGCGATTTATAAATCATAAGTGCATGATGGCTGTGTTGCATTTGCCAACAGGCTACTTTTTGCCCGAATTGGTCCAAAGTTAGAAATAGATTTTGGCAATTCCAAACACCTCTAAACTACACTGGATTAAATATTTTGTGGATTATTGAACTTTATTTCCGGATTTTCCGAATATTTTTCTTTTTAAATATTTCAATTTGTTACTTAAGCCTCGAGCTCTCTTTTAAAATTATAATTTAATAAATTTTTTCTCATAATAAAATTCTACCTTTCTTACGATATCAAAGCAAACACGGCTTCACATATCGGATACGGTCTGGCCCGGAAGAGAATTTCCGTCATTTAAATTTTTTATATTCATATATTTGCGTAATGTGTTTCTGTGGATTTTGTATTGCTTTGCAATTTTAACGAGAGGGATGCCTTCATCTATTTTTTTATTGATTGCATCCCAGCATTTGTATGCATTTTCGCGTTTTTTCGATGTTCCCGGGGGTCTGCCGAGCTTTATTCCGGCAGCTTTTTTCAGGGCAAGAGCCTCTTTTGTGCGTTGGGAAATCAGGTTGCGCTCTATTTCTGCCGCCAACGCGAAGGCAAAGGCGATGATCTTCGAATTGATATTGTCCGACAAATCGAAATTGTCCTTTATGGAATGGATATAGATTCCTTTTGCCGAACAGGTGTTCAGGATGGACATTACCATAAGCATGTTCCTGCCCAGACGTGACAGTTCTGTACAGATGAGCCTGTCGCCCGAATGCATTTTCCTGATAATCTTGCCGAGAGTTCTTTTTTCTACTTTTACCGTCCCCGAGATCGATTCCGTGACCCAACGGTCGACTGACAGCCCGTTGGCCGCGCAATAGTTCTGGATTTCGAAGCGCTGGCTGCTGTAGTTCTGCAGTTCCGTACTGACGCGAATGTAAGCATAAATCATGATTTTGTGATTTAAATTAATAAAAACGTTTGACTTCACGAAGAACAGAAGGTGCGAATACTTTGCACAAAAAAACAGACCCCGTCATTTTGTTTTCATTATTGAGAAAGCGATAGCGCGCATAGGCGGACACATATCCTAAGTCAACCGTCCGGATTTCACTGATTGCATTTCCCTGACACTCAAATAATTACTATTGATGGCATATGGCAGGTCCCATCACGCAAGAGGGGGACCTGCCATATTGCTAAAAAGTAAAGTCGTTGATATATAGCGAGGTACCGTAAATATGATTGGGAAGGTGGTTGTCCCGTCCCGAAAAACGCCCCTTAAAAAGTGCAGCGAAACCAGTGTCCTGAGGGAGAGGGAATGGGGCCGGGAAAAGACGAATTAC
>CALVAJ010000041.1 GCA_944325505.1 uncultured Bacteroidales bacterium | reverse complement strand
CGAATGAATGCAATCGAGGGAGGTCTTTGCCTCCCTCTCTTTTTGTCCCTTTGGGTATTATTGCGGATAATCATTATAAAATTCAAAAAAATCCGTACTCTTTAGAACATGTCTCTCAGTCTGTCGAAAAAGCTCTTGTCCTCTTTGCTTGGGGCTGCCGTGAAAGACGGGTTGTTCCTGATGCTTTCGAACAGGTCTTTTTCGCTCTTGGTCAGCTTCTTCGGTATCATTACTATCAGTTTTACATAAAGGTCGCCTGTCCCGTAACTGTTTACAGAAGGAAGACCTTTGCCTCTGAGTCTAACCACTGTGCCCGACTGGGTGCCGGGTTCTATCTTGATTCTGTACGGTCCGTCAAGGCATGGTATTTCTGTCTCTGCTCCCAGAATGGCGTCCATGACGGATATGACCTTGGTGTAATGAAGGTTGTTGCCGTCCCTTTTGAGGTTAGGATGCTCGACTTCCTCAATAAGCACGAGCAGGTCGCCGTTTATCCCGTTGTTCTTTGCGCAGTGTCCTTCGCCGCGGATTGTCAGCTGCATGCCGTTTTCGACTCCGGCAGGTATCTTGACTTTTACAGTGGACTTTTTCCTTACCAGGCCGGTGCCGCTGCATGTATGGCACGGGTTTGTGACGATTTTTCCTTCACCGCCGCACTGCTGGCAGGTAGAGTAGCTGATGGTCTGTCCGAATATGCTGTTGGCAACCCTTTTTATCTGTCCGGTACCTCCGCAGGCAGGGCATGTCTTTATGTCGGCACTGCTTTTGGCCCCTTTCCCGTTGCAGTCAGGGCACGGGACATTCCTTTCAACCGATATCTCTTTCTCTACACCTCTGGCTATATCTTCGAGGGAGAGCTTTACCCTTACACGGATATCACGCCCTCTGTATACCTTCTGCTGAGGCCCCTGCGATCTTCCGCCGAACCCGCCGAAGCCTCCGAATCCGCCGCTGAACCCTCCGAACCCGCCTCCGAACAGATTGTTCAGGATATCGTTCAGGTCTCCGAATCCGCCGCTGAAGTCCGGTCCCGGCTGTCCGCCCAGACCTGCATGCCCGAACTGGTCGTATTTTGCCCTCTTGTCCTTGTCGCTCAGGACAGAATAGGCTTCGGCAGCTTCCTTGAATTTTTCTTCGGCTTCCTTGTTGCCCGGATTCTTGTCCGGATGATATTTGATGGCCAGCTTTCTGTAGGCCTTCTTTATTTCATCGAGGGTAGCGTTCTTGCTCACGCCGAGCACCTCATAATAATCTCTTTTCTCTGCCATGTCCTGCCTCCTTCATGGATCAGATTCCTACAACTACTTTTGCGAATCTGATCACTTTTCCGTTCAGGGTATACCCTGTCTGGACTACATCGAATACTTTTCCTTTCTGTCCTTCTTCCTGCACCGGCATCTGGGCCACGGCTTCATGCACATCAGTGTCGAATGTCTGGCCTTTAGCATCGATAGGGGAGAGTCCCTTGCCTTTAAGATAGGCTGTCAGTTTATTGTAAATCAATTCAGTGCCTTCTTTGGCCGCCGAACTGTCAGTGGACTCTTTCAATGCTGCGATAGCCCGTTCGCAGTCATCGAGAACAGGCAACAGGCCTTTTATGGTTTCCTCCGATGCCACACTGACCAGGTCGAGTTTTTCCTGTGAAGTCCTCCGGCGGAAATTGTCGAACTCCGCCATAAGCCTTATATAGTCGTCCTTTTCCTTTGCGACTTTATCTGACAGTTCCTTAACCTGTTTTTCAAGGTCTTCTATCCTGCTCTTTTCTTTCTTGAGCTCCTTCTCCTCTTTTTTTATCTCCTTCTTCATCTCTTTGGAAGAATCTTTTGCCTTGGCTTCCGTTTTCTGCTCCGGAGCCTCTTCCTGTGCTTTCTTTGCTTCGTTATTTCCCTGTGACATATCTGATTATATTTTATTCTATGAACATTTATTTCCGCAGACCTTTCGGCTGCACCCTGGATGTCATGCCTGCAGCAGGCGCTGCTCCGCATCGAATCCGGCCGATACGAAACAAATTATCTGCCATGTCTGTCCGACTGCCAATCTGTCAGTCGTAACGTGTATGAAGACCGGATTCCGTCCCTGGCGGAGCCTGTATCCTTATTCCCTACCGGAATCAGAACATATAGTCCCAGGCAGGGAGCATGTCCGACTCTCCGGACAGGGCCTCTATGGCCTTTTCGCTCAGGTAGTCTTTTCTGATGACCATGCGGAACATATATTCGTCGAACCATCCGTCCGTGAATGTATAGTAGCCGTTGTGACCGGCAGAGGTGCCCCAGCTGTTTTCGAACTGCCATTTTACAGGCCTGTCGTTTTCATCGGTATCTACTGCTATAAGCGTCATGGCATGGGCGGAGCCGCTCTGGCGTGTCATGATACGTGCCGCCTTGTCGTGGATTTCGAAATCCATACCCATAAGCGCTTCGAAATCATAGATATCCGGATCGGCAATCCCTTCGTCGTCCTTATAGTAGCGGCTGATGTCGCAGGATGCGTACAGGGCCTCGTCCGCTTTGATGGACGCTATGGCCGAAGCCTTTATCTCGTCGAGGGGCAGGTTCAGGTATTTCCAGTTCACACCTTCATAGGTGTTTCTGTAATTGTCGATTTCATACACCTGATAGTATGGCCTGGTAGGATCATGCATTACCATTATATAGCAGTCGCTGCCGTAGCCGGCGGGCACTATGCTCCTGTAGAAGTCTTCCGGAGTGGATGTCAGTGACTTTATTTCCCCGTCAGCCGTTTCGTATCTCCAGGTGAACTCTGCAGGCGGCTCTCCGAGGCATAGCGCCAGCATGCGGTACACTCCTTTCATCGCCTGCAGCTTGTATTTTCTCGTCTTCTTTTCGGATGCCCCTTCTGAAATCATCTCCCGCAGGGCGTACCCTTCTTTCCTGAGGTATTCGTTAAGGAAACTTGTGAGCATTGAAGTCCTGTTGGAATGCTCCGTTTCAGGCATTGCGGAAGCGGGAACGACACCGTATTTCTCCGCTATGTTAAGGAAACTGTTCCATACTCCGCCGTCATTCACAGGGTTCTGGAAAAACCACGCCACATCCCTGTCGAGAATGATGTCCCGCTCGGCGGTACTTATTATATTCTCCAGGAAAAGGTTGCTCTTTTCGAACATGTCCCAGAAATAACAGTAGTTGTGGGAGAAGTCGAACTCCTTGATATTGAATTTGTCCATAACCGACGGTCTGAGAACATTCATCGATGTGAACATCCAGCACCGTCCCGACTGCTGCTGGTCGGTTATTCCGCTGACTTTGACCCTGTATTTGAAAAAATGGTCGGTCTTTCCCTGCCTTTCCCTGTCTATCGCGAGTTTTCTCAGGTCGTAATTGCCTGAAATGGCGTTCATTCTTGCCACGTCATCCTGAGTGCGGGCAAAAGATTTCCGGATCTGTGCAAGTTCTTCATTTCCGATTTCCTGGGCCTCCAGCCCTGATACCATGGCCACGGCCATGACAATGGCGGCAAGTGTCTTTTTCATCATAGTGTCTTTAAAATCGCCCAAAGATAGTTTAAAATTCATATAAAAAATAAATAGCTTTCCAAAAAAGATTATATTTGCACAGCGGCCGCGAAATGCTTTACCTATGTATGGCCGCAGCTATTTCGGCAGTCCGCAAGGACAGTCTGCAAGTGGTCATCCTGAACTTGGTTCAGGATCTGCGGCTATCCTCAGATTCGGATCAGGTCCGGAATGACCATAATTATGAATAACAATGAAATTAATACATACAGATGACAGGAACGGGAAAACGCCGGCTCCCGGCAGAGTGGGAGGAACAGAGCGGTGTGCAGCTGACATGGCCGCACGGTGATACGGAATGGTACCAGCTCGACAAGGTGCTAGAATGCTATGTCGATATCGCATACAATATATTAAGGTTCGAACCCCTTATGATAGTTGCCAGGGATATCGATGAGGCGAAGTCCGATATTGCCCGGATCGCGGAGAAGAAGGGAATTTCCATCGACATGGAAAGGATAATGTTCTATCAGGCGGATCTCAATGATACGTGGGCAAGGGATCATGGCGCTATTTCCGTCTATGGAGAGAACGGCGAGAAATACGTGTTCGATTTCGTATTCAACGGCTGGGGGCTGAAGTTCGCGTCCAATTATGACAACCAGATAACGAAGTCCGTTTTCCGTGACGGAGCTTTTGAGGATGACGTACTCGGGGTGGACATGCGTCCGTTCGTCCTTGAAGGAGGAAGCATAGATTCAGACGGGCAGGGAACCCTTCTCACTACTACCGAGTGCCTGTGCTCTGTGAACAGGAACGAATATCTTGACAAGGATGAGATAGAAAACGAATTGAAGACGGCATTCGGACTGGACCGCGTTCTTTGGCTGGATTTCGGGCAGATTATAGGGGATGACACCGATGCCCATGTGGATACGCTGGCCAGGTTCTGCTCGCCGGATACGATTGCATATGTTTCATGCGAAGACATAAACGACCCTCAGTATGAGGAGTTTTCATCCATGATGCTCCAGCTCCAGAGTTTCAGGACTCCTGACGGCAGACCTTACAGGCTGGTTCCGCTTCCTTTTGCAGACCCGATTTATCTGGACGGCTACAGACTCCCTGCTACTTATGCCAACTTTTTGATTATCAATGGGGCAGTCCTCGTACCAGGAACGGGTTCCCCGAAGGACGAGACAGCAAGGAAGACACTTCAGGAGGTTTTCCCTGACAGGGAAGTGATAGTGGTGGACTGCAGGGCGCTGCTGTCGGGGCACGGGGCTCTGCACTGTGTTACGATGCAGTACCCTAAAGGCTTTCTCCGGATGAAATAGCATGGTGATTTCTGCGTTGTGCTTGCCTTCCGGTCCTCACAACCTTAAAATACAATAGAATATGAGCAAGATACTGAAAGTCGGAATGGTGCAGCAGTCCTGCGGGACGGATATCGCTGCAAATATCGAAAAACTGAAGAACAATATCAGGAAATGCGCCGGGATGGGAGCACAGCTCGTTGTCCTTCAGGAACTTCACAACTCCGTATATTTCTGTCAGACAGAAGACGCATCCCTTTGTGACCTCGCCGAGCCTATACCCGGCCCTTCTACGGAAACTTACGGCGCCCTGGCGAAGGAACTCGGCATTGTCCTGGTCCTTTCCCTTTTCGAGCGCAGGACGGCAGGTATATACCACAACACGGCTGTAGTCATCGAGAAGGACGGCACTATAGCAGGGAAATACAGGAAAATGCATATTCCGGACGACCCGTGCTATTACGAGAAATTCTATTTCACACCTGGAGACCTGGGTTTCAAGCCTGTAGAGACTTCTGTCGGTACTCTCGGCGTGCTTGTCTGCTGGGACCAGTGGTACCCGGAGGCTGCCAGGATAATGGCTTTGAACGGTGCCCAGATTCTCATTTACCCTACTGCCATAGGCGGTGTCGGGACTGACCCGGAAGAGGAGCAGAAGGTCCAGTGCGGAGCATGGCAGCTTGTGCAGAGAGGACATGCGGTAGCCAACGGGTTGCCAGTAGTGACTGTTAACAGGACAGGACATGAGGACGATCCTTCCGGCAACACCATAGGGCTCCAGTTCTGGGGACATTCGTTCGCGACGGGCCCTCAGGGAGAGATTCTTGCAGAGTTCGTGAAAGACGAGGAAGGCGTGAAGGTCGTTGATATCGACCTTGACAGGACTGAGTATGTTCGCCGTGGCTGGCCTTTCTTCCGTGACAGGAGAATAGATGCGTTCGGCGACATATTGAAAAGGTACGGTAAATAAATTTTAAGGATTATGGTCAATATCGGAACTACATTTACCAAGTACGGTAAGAAAGCCCTCCTGTGCGGCTCCGGAGAGCTGGGAAAGGAAGTCGCTATTGAACTGCAGCGTTATGGTGTACAAGTGGTTGCAGTGGACAAATATGAAGGCGCACCTGCCATGCAGGTAGCCAATTCCTTCCATGTCATCCCTATGCTTGACGGAAGGGCTCTGCGCGAGGTCATCGAGCAGGAGAAGCCGGATGTCATTATTCCTGAGATAGAGGCCATAGCGACAGACACCCTTGTGGAACTGGAGAACGAAGGCTATCATGTGGTTCCTACCGCCAAGGCCGCCCGCCTGACCATGAACAGGGAAGGAATCAGGCGTCTGGCAGCGGAGACTCTCGGGCTTCCGACTTCCCCTTACAGGTTCGCGTCGGACCGGGAGGAATTCGAGGCGGCTGTCAGGGAAATAGGCATGCCTTGCGTGGTCAAGCCTGTAATGAGTTCATCCGGACACGGCCAGAGCGTGATACGCTCTGAGTCCGATATCGACAGCGCATGGCACATTTCCCAGGAAGGCGGACGCGCAGGAAGCGGCAAGGTCATAGTAGAAGGTTTCGTTGATTTTGACTATGAAATCACATTGCTGACTGTAAGGCATTCTGCAGGCACCACTTTCCTCAAACCTGTCGGCCACCATCAGGTAGACGGGGATTACCGCGAGTCCTGGCAGCCGCAGGCCATGCCGGAAGAGGCTGTAAAGAAAGCCGAACATATTGCCAGGGAGATTACCGATGCTCTCGGCGGATACGGTATTTTTGGCGTGGAACTGTTTGTAAAAGGCAACGATGTCATTTTCAGTGAAGTGTCTCCGAGACCGCATGATACAGGCATGGTGACTATGATTTCACAGGACCTCTCCGAGTTCGCTCTCCATGCACGTGCCGTTCTCGGTCTTCCTATACCGGAGGTCCGTTTCTTCGGCCCTTCAGCCTCGAAGGCTGTCGTAGTGGAAGGGAATACCCGCGAATACGAATTCTGCAATCTGGACAAGGTCGTGGAAGAGCCTGGTGTCCAGATCCGTATTTTCGGCAAGCCTGAAATCGCAGGGCACCGCCGTCTCGGGGTCATCCTTGCTACTGCAGATACAGTCGAAGAAGCCCGTGCCAAGGCGGAGCGGGCCTATGCAAAGCTTCAGGTCAAGGTGTATTGATCCTTATTTGAAATTTTCAAGAAGTCTCAGTTCGTGGTCTGCGCGGATCTTGTCTATGATGGCGCAGACCACTTTGTATGCCCTGCTGTCTTTCGTATAGCATGCCGGTGTAATGAAATTCACCCTTTTCTGCCTGAGAAGTTTCTGCGCCGTGGGTTTCTTTCCCGGAATGGCAGGGTTGTACACTGCTATGGAGTGCCCTCCGAACATCTTTACTATCTTCATGCAGGGTACATCCGTCTCTCCGTCTCCGAAATATATCATGTGAGGAAACGGTATCCTTTTGTTTTCTTCCAGCTGGCTCTCGTTTACAAGATGGTTGTCGCGGATACTGAGGATTCCTTTGTTTATCTTGAAAATGAACTGGGTCTTTGCCGTATAGTCCACCGCTACGCCCGGCCACACGGCTTCACCTTTTTCATTATACAAGAACGAGCAGGCGAAGATGCGCTTGAACTCTTTGGCTATCGGTGTCCCCTCTATCATTTCCGCCAGTCCGGATGAATTGATGTAGTGCTCGATAATGACGCCGTGCTCTTTTCCGTACCTGTTCACGAACCTGAACCAGTCTTTTACCCCGTCGAAGAGTTCTACGCTTTTCCCGAAACTCTTGAATTTGCTCCGTTTGAGCTTTATGCCTGCTTTCGCAGCTTCATCGAACATCAGTTTCATATAACTGAGGATGTTGCTGGCATCCTGACCTTTGGCGATGTCATCGCTCATTGTCCAGAATTCCTTGGGACTTTTCCCTATTGCCTGTATGAAGCCGAACTCCTGCATGTTGCCTGGGGACAGTGTCCCGTCGAAGTCATATATAAGCGCGACTATCGGTGTCTTTCTCATGTCTGTGGCCCGTTTTTGTCAAATATAGGCATTTTCAGAAAAATTCCGTAAGTTTGTATGATGTCAAACATTAAAACTGCATACGGATTTTATGAAACACTATTTTACCCGTCTTCAGGAACAGATCCGGGAACATTGGGATGCGCCTGCCCTGACCGATTATAAGGGGGAGTCGTTTACTTTCGGAGAACTTGCCGCACACATAGAAAAGTTCCATATTTTCTTTGAATCGGCAGGACTGAAAAAAGGGGACAAGATTGCGCTGTGCGCAAAAAATTCGGCCCGTTGGGCGGTATCTTTTCTCGCCGCGAACACGTATGAGGCGGTCACTGTCCCGATCCTTTTCGATTTCCATCCGGACAGTGTCAATTCTTTGGTGGACCATTCGGACAGCATCATCCTGATCACCGACAATGATATATGGAAAAAGCTTGATATCAGCAAGATGCCCAAGGTGAAAGGAGTGATGTCCACCAGTGATTTCGCTCTGCTGTACTGCTCTGATCCTGTTTTGGAGGCATCGGTAAAGTCGCTGGAAGAGATATTCCGCAGGAAGTTTCCGCAGGGGTTCGGTCCTTCGGACGTATCGTATCCGACAGACAATGATAAGGATATCGCGCTTATCAACTATACGTCGGGAACCACGAGCGCCCCTAAAGGAGTGATGATCAGATATGAGTCCATAAGTTCCAACATAGAGTTCGGTCTGGATTTCATGCCATGCAGTTTCGGCGAGACGATAGTATCCATGCTTCCTATGGCGCATATGTACGGAATGGCTTTCGAGTTCCTGTACCCTTTGTGCGGGGGCGTGCATGTATATTTCCTGGGCAAGACTCCGACTCCGTCCCTGCTGCTCGGGGCCATGGCTGCGGTGAAACCGTATCTGGTAGTGACCGTCCCTCTGGTGATGGAGAAGGTCTTCAAAGGTTCCATCCTTCCCGTGCTGAAAAAGCCGGCTGTCAGGTTCCTTACGAAGATTCCGGGAGTCAATGCCATTATTTTCAAGAAGATACGCGAGAAGATAATGTCTGCTTTCGGCGGAAATGTCCGTATGATAATCATGGGAGGCGCGGCCTTGAATCCTGAGGTGGAGACCTGGTTCCGGAAGTTCAGGCTGCCTTATACGGTGGGTTATGGAATGACGGAGTGCTCACCGCTCCTGGGTTACGAGCATTGGACGAAGTTCGCCCCGAAGTCCTGCGGGAAATGCGTGGAGAGGGTCGAAGTCAGGATAGATTCCAAAGACCCGCAGCATGTCCCTGGTGAAATCCAGGCCAGAGGCGTCAACATAATGTCGGGATATTACAAGAATCCTGAAGCGACGCAGGCTTCGTTTACGGAGGACGGGTGGCTCAAGACGGGAGACCTCGGAGTGATTGATGCCCGGGGCAATATCTTCATAAGGGGAAGAAGCAAGAATATGATCCTTTCTTCCAACGGCCAGAACATCTATCCGGAGGAAGTCGAGGCGGTGGTGAACAACCAGCCGTATGTCGTGGAATCGGTAGTGGTGGACAGAGGGGCGAAGCTGGTAGCCCTTGTATATCTGGATAAGGATAAAATGGCGGCGGAAGGGCTCTCTCAGGATGCCTTGAAGTCTGTGCTTGACAGGATTGCAGCCGATGTGAACAGGTCCATGCCGTCTTACAGCAAGCTGGCGAAGGTCGAAGCCGTGGACCAGCCGTTCGAGAAGACTCCGAAGATGAGCATCAAGCGGTTTTTGTATAAATGATAACCGGATTTCACGGAAATCCCCGGGTGCCGGCAGAAGCGAAACAGGAAGGACCGGCCTTAGAATATCGGGACTGACATTATGTCAGTCCTTTTTTATTGGAACATATTTTGACTTATGGTGCGGTGCTTCCGGAGGCTTCTGTGCAGGAATGCCGCTGTGGGCAGGGGCGAGACCCGAAATATCTGTTGAATGATAGAAGACAATTGAAAAACAATAACAGTTATGAGCGAGACAAAAGGTAAAATAGGCGTTACCACCGAGAATATCTTCCCGGTGATCAAGAAGTTCCTGTATTCGGACCATGAGATTTTCCTGAGAGAGCTGGTGGCCAATGCGGTCGATGCCGACCAGAAGATGAAGGCTCTTGCCGCTTCAGGCGAGTTCAAGGGCGAGCTCGGGGAACTGAATGTCAGGATTGTCCTGGACGAGGACGCGAAGACCCTGAAAGTGATCGATAACGGTCTGGGCATGACCGCCGAGGAAGTCGACCAGTATATCAACCAGATAGCGTTTTCAAGCGCGGGCGAGTTTCTGGAGAAATACAAGGACCAGATAGGCAATATCATAGGCCATTTCGGACTGGGATTCTACTCCGCTTTCATGGTGTCCAAGAAGGTCACCATCGATACTTTGTCGTGGAAAGAAGGGGCGAAAGCGGTCAGATGGTCATGCGACGGCAGTCCTGAATATGAGATGACTGACAGCGACAAGGCCGACAGAGGTACCGAGATTACCCTTTATATCGACGACGAGGATGCCGAGTTCGCTACAAAAGGCCGTATCCAGACCCTTCTGGACAAATACTGCAAGTTCATGCCGGTGCCTGTCATCTTCGGCAAGGAGCAGGAATGGAAGGACGGCAAGTATGTCGATACCGACAAGGACAACGTAGTCAACAAGACCGAGCCTCTCTGGGCGAAGAAGCCGACCGACCTCAAGCCGGAGGATTACATGGAATTCTACCGTGCCCTGTATCCGATGCAGGAGGAACCTCTGTTCTATATCCATCTGAATGTGGACTATCCGTTCCACCTGACAGGTATCCTGTATTTCCCTAAGATCAAGGACAGGATGGAGATTGCCAGGAACAAGATACAGCTGTACTGCAACCAGATGTTCGTGACCGATTCTGTGGACAATATCGTCCCTGACTTCTTAACCTTGCTGCATGGTGTGATAGACTCTCCGGATATTCCTCTGAACGTGTCGAGGAGCTATCTGCAGAGCGATGCCAATGTGAAGAAGATTTCAGGCTATATCACCCGTAAGGTTGCGGACCGTCTGGAGGAGATATTCAAAAATGAGCGCGAGGCTCTTGAAAAGAAATGGGACAACCTCAAGCTTTTCATCGAATACGGTATGCTCAGCGACGAGAAGTTCTGCGAGAGGGCGATGAAGTTCTGCCTGCTGAAGAATACTGACGGAAAATATTTCAGCATAGATGATTATAAGAAAGCTATAGAAGGGGCGCAGACTGACAAGGACAAAAAGGTCGTCTTCCTGTATGCTACCGATACGGAGTCGCAGTATCCTTTCATCGAAGCTGCCAGGAACAAGGGATATGACGTGCTTATGATGGACTGCCAGCTGGATTCTCATTTCGTGAACATGCTGGAGATGAAGGTCGAGAACAGCAGGTTCGCCCGTGTGGATTCCGACACTATCGACAACCTCATCCCGAAAGAGGACAAGATCAGGCCTGAACTCAACGACGCCGAGAAAGCCGATCTGAATACCATATTCCAGTATGTGCTTCCGAAAGAGAACCAGTATTATGTCGTAGCTGACAATCTCGGCGAGGAAGCGGCTCCTATAGCCATCACCCAGTCCGAGTTCATGCGCCGTTACCGTGAGATGTCGTCTCTGGGAGGAGGGATGAACTTCTATGGAGAGATGCCTGCATCCTACAATATCACTGTGAATATGCAGAACCCTCTGGTAGCCAGGATAATGGAAGCAAAGCAGGCCGAGGTCAAACCTCAGGATACAGTAGAAGAGGCTCCGAAAGATGCTACAGAGGAGCAGAAGAAGGCTACTGACGATGCAAAGACTGCTGCTGCAGAGGCCCACAAGGCTGATCTGGAGGCATTTGCGTCCAAGAATGAGATCCTGAAGCAGATCACAGATCTGGCCCTGCTTGCCAACGGCATGCTGAAAGGCAAGGATCTGAGCGATTTCATCTCCCGCAGCGAGAAAGTCGTCGCGGATGCATATCTGAAATAGCAGGAGACAGCCGGCCCTGGCGAAGACATGGTCCGGAACCCGAATAACACACCTGAAGAGGGTGGCCCCAAAGGAGGAATTTCAAGCGTAACGCAGAAATTACCTTTTTGGACCACCCTCTTGTTTTTTTATATAACTTTAACAGCAAACTGATAACCGATATGAAAAAGATTTTTCTGATTTTGCTGGCAGCCGTTCTGCTGCCCCTGGTTTTATCGGCCCAGCAGGCCATTTTTACAAAAGAAGGTGTCTGTTCTCCTCAGATCAACGAGGATAATTCGGTGACTTTCCGCATTTATGCTCCGAAAGCCGTGAAAGTCGAAGTCACGGGAGACTGTTTTGCCAATGAGCACGGCGGTTGGGGAAAGGCATGCCTCACAGAAGGCGAGGGAGGTGTATGGACCCTGACTACAGGCCCGCTTGACTCCGAACTTTACAGCTATGCTTTCATAGTAGATGGGCTGCAGATGCTGGACCCTTCCAATGTCTTCCTTATGAGAGATGTACGCTCACTGATGAATATATTCATCATTCCTGGAGAGAAGGGAGATCTGTACAATGTCTGCAAGACTTCACACGGAACGGTGTCGAAGGTGTGGTATGACTCTCCGACCCTCGGTATGCAGCGCCGTATGACCGTCTATACCCCTGCAGGATACGAAGATTCGGGAAATAAAAGGTATCCCGTCCTCTACCTTCTTCATGGTATGGGCGGAGATGAAGAGGCATGGGTGACTCTCGGGCGTGCCGCGCAGGTGCTTGACAACCTTATCGCCCAAGGGAAGGCCGAGCCGATGATAGTCGTGATGCCGAACGGCAATGCCGGTCTGCCTTCTGCTCCGGGTGAGGGCCCTGAAGGGCTTTACCAGCCTATGACCCGCCCGATGAAGACGATGGAAGGCTCATACGAAGCGGCATTTATGGATATAGTGGACTATATTGATTCTCACTATCGTACCATCAGGAAAAAATCGGGACGTGCGATTGCCGGACTGTCTATGGGAGGATTCCACTCTTTCCATATTTCCAAGCAGTATGAGAATATGTTTGACTATGTCGGACTGTTTTCGGCAGCTGTCAGGAACCCGGAAAACGGGGAAGGAGGCATTTATGATGACTTCGATGCGAAGATTGCGAAGCAATTTGCCAACGGATTGGAACTTTACTATATAGCCATAGGGAATACGGATTTCCTGTATGATGAGAACAAAAAACTCCGTTCCTATCTTGATGAACACGGCTACCCGTATGTCTATGTAGAGACCGGTGGCGGACATATCTGGCGCAACTGGAGGATTTACCTGACCGACTTTGCCGGAAGGCTTTTCAAATGAGCATGCGGCGGGGATTTCCGTACCGGCAACCGTAAACCGTATTGTCTGTAATGAAAAGGACTTTTATTGCATTTTGGGCAATCTTGCTGGCTGTTCCGACGTTGTTTTCCCAGGAGAACGGAATCCCTGTTCCGGCTCCAAGACAGCTGAAATGGCATGAGGCGGAGATGGGAGTTGTGTTCCATTATGACCTGCATGTGTTTGACGGTCAGGTGTACGGTCAAGGGAACAACCGTATAAATCCTGTCGAGGATTACAATATTTTCAATCCGGAACATCTTGATACCGACCAATGGATCCGTGCGGCAAAGGCAGCCGGAGCGAAGTTTGCCATTCTGACGGCAACTCATGAGACCGGTTTCGGACTGTGGCAGAGTGATGTGAACCCGTATTGCCTTAAGGCGGTCAGGTGGAGGGATGGCAAGGGGGATATTGTCCGTGATTTCGTGAATTCATGCAGGAAATACGGAATCCAGCCGGGCATTTATGTCGGCATAAGGTGGAATTCTCTTCTCGGCATCCACAATTTCAAGGCGGAAGGGGACGGGAATTTCGCAAAGAACCGTCAGGAATGGTACCGCCGCTATTGCGAAAGGATGGTGACAGAGTTGTGTACCAGGTACGGAGACCTGTTCATGATATGGTTCGACGGCGGGGCGGATGATCCCCGCGGCATGGGGCCTGATGTGGAGCCGATAGTGAACAGATACCAGCCGGACTGCCTTTTCTATCACAATGTAGACCGTGCGGACCTTCGCTGGGGCGGTTCTGAAAGCGGTACTGTCGGTTATCCGTGCTGGTCGACATTCCCTTATCCCTACAGCCACAACCGGAACAACGAGTCGGCCGCCGCACACAACGAGCTTCTTGCACATGGAGACCCTGAAGGTGCCTTCTGGGTGCCTGCAATGGCCGATACTCCGCTCCGCGGGGCGAACGGCCGGCATGAATGGTTCTGGGAGCCCGGTGATGAAAATGCCGTATATCCTCTTGAGACCCTGATGGACATGTATGAGAAATCCGTCGGACGGAATGCTACCCTGATAGTCGGTCTGACCCCGGATCCGGACGGTCTCATACCTGAGGGGGATGTAAGGCGTCTGGAGGAATGGGGAGCCGAGATTTCCAGACGGTACGGACATCCTCTCGGCAGAACATCCGGAGAGTCTGAAAAACTGACACTCAAACTCCCTTCAGTACAGAAGGCAGACTGCTGCATCATCCGGGAAGACATCTCGAAAGGGGAGAGGATAAGGTCTTATCGCGTGGAGGCCAGAGTCGGAGGCAAGTGGCAGACGGTGTGCACGGGCACTTCCGTAGGGCACAAGAGAATAGCATATTTCGACACTCCGGTAGAAGCATCATCATTCAGGCTTGTAGTGGAAAGGTGCCGTGATGTCCCTCGGATTTCAGAGTTCAGCGTACATTGCACTATGTAGCCGGTTTTTCCTGTTACACCATTGCCATTCCGGACGAAGCCGACAGATGAAGTCTGAAAAATCAGTATTGTATTATAAACCACTAAAATTTTGACAAGATGAACCGAAAACTGATAGCCGCATTGGGGCTTTTCCCGGTAGCAGCCGGAACCGGCGCCCATGCCCAAAGTGCCGGTGAGAATCGGGACAGTCGCCCGAACATCATTTTCTTCCTTGTGGATGATATGGGGTGGCAGGATACTTCCGTGCCGTTCTGGACGGAGAAGACTTTCTATAATGAAAGGTATGAGACCCCTAATATGGAGCGTCTTGCGCGGCAGGGTGTCATGTTTACCCAGGCATATGCTTCAAGCGTAAGTTCCCCTACCAGGTGCAGTATCATGACCGGCTCCAATGCCGCGCGTCACCGGGTGACCAACTGGACACTCGAGAAGAACGTGAAGACCGATATGGAGAGCGATGTCCTTTCGTTGCCGGAATGGAACTACAACGGTATTTCCCAGGTTCCAGGTACAGGAAATACTTATCTGTGCACTTCTTTCGTCCAGCTCCTCAAGGACAGCGGCTATCATACCATCCACTGCGGAAAGGCTCACTGGGGTGCCAAGGATACGCCGGGTGAGAATCCTTGCCATTTCGGGTTCGAGGTAAATATAACAGGGCATGCTTCCGGGGGAGTGGCCACATATCTGAGCGAGCGCAATTACGGGCACGATGACAACGGGAATCCTTTCTCCCCGTTCTATGTCAAAGGTATGAGAAAATACTGGAAGTCTGGTACCTTCCTTACTGAAGCCCTTACTCAGGAGGCAATCGGCGCTCTGGACAAGGCAAAGGCCTACAACCAGCCGTTCTACCTTTACATGTCCCACTATGCCGTACATATCCCTATAGACAAGGATGTCAGATTCTTTGACAAATACAAGAAGAAAGGCCTTTCGGACAAGGAGGCCGCATATGCGGCATTGATCGAAGGCATGGACAAGAGCCTCGGGGATATCATGGACTGGCTGGAGGACAACGGAGAAGCCGACAATACCATTATCATCTTCATGGGGGACAACGGCGGCTATGCTACCGGTCTTGGGTGGCGTGACGCGCCTCTTTATACCCAGAACTATCCGCTCAACTGCGGAAAAGGTTCGGCATATGAGGGAGGTGTCCGGGAACCTATGATCGTATATTGGCCCGGCGTGACGGAAGGCGGGACAAGAAGCGACAGTTTTGTCATGGCGGAGGATATCTATCCTACTGTGCTGGAAATGGCCGGAGTTAGACGGTATTCAGTCCCGCAGACCATCGACGGAAGAAGTTTCGTGCCGCTGCTTGACGGCTCCGGCGACCCTTCCCGCGGACGAGACCTTTTCTGGAACTTCCCGAACCTCTGGGGAGAAACAGGTCCCGGCATAGGTTCGACATGTACCGTGCGCAGCGGAGAGTGGAAACTCATATATTTTTATGAGACAGGCGCAAAGGAACTTTACAATATCGCTGAAGACATCGGAGAAAAACATAATCTCGCCGCAGAATACCCTGACATGGTAAAGAAACTTTCCTCCAGACTCGGGAAGTATCTCCGGAAAGTAGATGCGCAGAGACCGTCCTTTAAGGCAACGGGACTGCCGTGTCCGTGGCCGGATGAAACCGGCATGTGACAGGAGGATGTCTCCGCGCGGTCCGGGCGCAATGTGTTTTTAAATGTCGTCCCGGGCGGGGACGGGGAATACTGTCGGATTTTTTGCGGGTCAGTGACGGATAAGGTTCAGGAACTCGTTGCGGGTTCTTTCATCCTTCAGGAAAATGCCTGAAAAAGCCGATGTGGTTGTTACCGCATTGGCTTTTTCTATTCCCCGTATCTGCATACAGGTATGTGCCGCCTCAATGACTACGGCAACACCTATAGGGTTGAGGGTCTTCTGGATGCAGTCCCTGATCTGGACTGTCAGCCTCTCCTGCACCTGCAGTCTGCGTGCGTATGTCTCGACGACACGCGCGATTTTGCTCAGTCCCGTAATGTAGCCGTTGGGGATATATGCCACATGAGCCTTCCCGATAAAAGGCATGACATGGTGCTCGCAGGTAGAATACAGCTCGATATCCTTTACAAGGACCATCTGCCGGTACTCTTCCTTGAAAATGGCTCCCCGTATGATTTCCGCCCCGTCCTGATGATAGCCTTTCGTAAGGAACTGCAGGGCCTTCGCCACCCTTTCCGGTGTCCTGACCAGTCCTTCACGCTCCGGATCCTCTCCCAAAAGTCTGAGAATTTCTCTGTAATGCTTTGCTATCTCGGCAGTTACCTGCTCATCGTATCTGTCTTCCCTGATATACGCCATGTTACAATCCTGTGTAAAAAAGTCAGTCTCCGGCGGCTCTCTCCGGTATGGTATAAATATTGATAATCCCCACCTCCCGAAGCCGGCCTGCAAAAATAAGAAAAAGAAAATCAAATTAGGTTTTTTTTATATATATTTGCAGCCCTAAAGTAATCTATGATAGATTCTTGGAAAGGCTAATAAGTTGAATTTTAATAAATTAGGTAAATTTACCATGTATTGGACACTTGAACTTGCGTACAGACTTGAAGACGCTCCATGGCCAGCTACCAAGGAAGAACTAATCGACTATGCTACGCGTTCCGGAGCGCCTCTTGAAGTAGTTGAAAATCTTGAAGAACTTGACGACGACGGCGAGATCTACGAAAGCATCGAAGACATCTGGCCCGACTACCCCACAAAAGATGACTTTTTCTTCAACGAGGAAGAATATTAATGCGTTTTTAAGCGCGGAATAATTATTAAATCCCTGTTAATCAGATAGATTGGCGGGGATTTAATTTGTTTGGACAACAGTGTTTGACCGCTTCAGATGGCGCGGTTTGTTTGGACAAAATACAATTTTTGGAGGAAAAATCGGGATTTGTTTGGACAAAATTCATTACCTTTACAGAGGTTTGTGAGTATTGCCGCAAGCTGTATTTCCAATTCA
>CALVAJ010000040.1 GCA_944325505.1 uncultured Bacteroidales bacterium | reverse complement strand
CGAAATCCCGGCAAGATAAGCAACTAAAGGACAAGGAATCTTCAGATTTTATGGGTACTTTTGCGGATAATCATTAATTTTATTCAAATAAATTTGCAATATAAAAAAAAGTTCGTACCTTTACAGTCCAATATCGCGGGATAGAGCAGTTGGTAGCTCGTCGGGCTCATAACCCGGAGGCCGGAGGTTCGAGTCCTCCTCCCGCTACCAAACAGGACAACTCATCAGGGTTGTCCTTATTTTTTTGCTTTCTCTGATTCCCCGAGCTGCAGAATTTATGAAAGGACACCCATCCCGGAACCTTGGTAGATCACGATAACCCCCAAAACGGGCATCCGATACGTACACTTTTCCAGGACGGGACATAAAAGAAGGCGACTCAAAAGGAGAAATTTCTGCGTTACGCTTGAAATTCCTCCTTTTGAGTCGCCTTCTTCAGTTTTATCAGGAAAGCCTGCTGCTACTGCTGTGCAGCCTGGGCTTTTGCCTGAAGTTCGGCCTGAAGAGACTCCATAGTCCTGTCTGCCGGAATATTCAGGGCTTCTCTTGCGCTCTGGGTAAGATTTGTACTCTGAGCTTCGTCAATGTACAGAAGCTGTGACGAGTCGAAAACATATATGAACCCCTGAGCTTTTGCAAGATTGTTTACGACATCCTGCGCCTTCTGATAAATCGGAGCCATCAGAGTATTCTGAAGCTGTGCGAGATCCTGCTGGCTTGACTGCTCGAACTCCTGTATCCTGGCCTGGATGCTCTGGATTTCGCGCTCTTTGCTCTCCCTTACAGACTGTGTCCATGTAGCCTGTTTCTCGCCATATTCAGCATACTTTGAATTGAACTCCTCGATCATGCTCTGGTATGTGTCCTGAATCTCCTTCTGGGACGCATCCATCTGCACTCTTGCAGAATCCATCTCCGGCATAAGCTGGACAAGCTCGTTGAAATTAACATGGGCGAATTTCAGACCCTGTGCTGAAACAGCTGCACACATGAATAAGGATGCCGCTGCAATAACAATCAATTTTTTCATAACTATAAAAGTTTTCAATATTATTTGTATCCTTACTAGAATTGTTGTCCTATCACGAAATGGAACTGGCTGCCGCCATACTGGCTGTCATCGAATCCGTATCCCCAGTCAACACCGAGAAGTCCGATCATAGGCAGGAATACTCTCACGCCGACACCGGCCGACCTCTTGATCTGGAACGGATTGAAGTCCCTGATATCAGACCAGGCATTACCACCCTCAAGGAATACCAGTGCAAATATCGTAGACTGCGGCTGGAGAACTACAGGATAACGGAGCTCGACAGTAAATTTGTCATATACGTTACCCGAATATGCATATCCGTTGGCATACGGAGCATAGACCTGAGGAGTAAGGGAGTAGTTTTCATATCCGCGCAGGGAGATTACCTCTGAACCGTATGTATTGTACCCTGACATACCGTCACCACCGAGGAGGAAGCCTTCGAACGGAGAATAGCCCCAGTTCCTGTTATAGTATCCGAGATATCCGAACTGCGCCCTGGCCATAAGGACAAGGTCTCCGACAAGTTTCGTATAGACTGTTCCCTTAAACGACCATTTGTGGTATTCGATCCATTTATACCTGTCCTCCGAAGACTGCCTGTTGTAATCTATGTCCCGCCAGCTCTTCACCCGCGTCGGATTCCCGTCGGCATCGAGCACTCCCCTGTCTTTCTTGCGCAGGAGTGAATAAGGAGGAGTCAGCTGGAGAGAGAAAGAGAACTCGGAACCCTGTCTCGGATATATCTGCTGGTCTGTAGATGTCCTGGAGAGGCTCAAGGTATAGCTCAGGTTATGGGAGATTCCGGTATTGAACAGGAAGTTGTAATTCCAGTTCTGAAGCCGGTAAGTCTGCCAGCTGAGCTGGTTGTAAAGGACGAAATAGTTGTCCGGCCACTTCAGCCTGTTTCCTATTCCGGCAGCCACACCGTACACCTCCATGAATTCATCGTCATTCAGGATATTGAAAGCTATGTAAGAGTTGGTCTGCCTCGTATAGTACAACGATATGCTCAGCGATGTAGGCTTCTTTCCGAACAGCCACGGTTCCATAAAACTTGCCGAAAGGCTCGTGTAGTATGTACCGTTGGTCTGGAACCTTATGGCCAGATTCTGGGCGTCTCCCAGAGGAACCGGCCGCCAGGCCGACTTGTCGAAAAGGCGTCTGGTGGAAAAGTTGTTGAAGCTTACTCCGACAGTGGCTACGAATGTATTTCCTCCCCATCCTCCGGAAAGCTCCAGCTGGCTTGACGGCTTTTCCGTAACATTATAGACGAGATCCACCGTATTGTCCGCCTGGTTAGGGAGTATGGAATAGCCTTTTGCCGGATCGGCAATCGCTTCAGGATCAAACTGCCCCATTGAAGCGATCTCCCTGATAGACCTTTCGAAATCAGTCTGGCTGAACAGATAGCCCGGCCTGGTGAATATCTGGCGGCGGACTACCCTCTCGTTGGTAAGGTCATTGCCGTTTATTATGATATTGTTGAGCGTGGCAGGCTTTCCCTCCACTATCCTCATTTCGACATCGACGGAATCCCCTTCGACATTCAGTTCCACCGGCTGGATACTGAAGAACAGGTAACCGTTGTCGCGGTAAAGCTTGGAAATGTCGTACTCGTTCTGTTTGCCGCCTCCGAAAAGACGCTTCTCCATCGTCACGACATCATAGACATCGCCTTTCTTGATCATCAGGATATTGTTCAGGTCTTCAGTAGAATAGACAGAATTGCCGGTCCAGGTTATGTTCCTGAAATAATACTGCTTTCCTTCGTCGATATCGAAATCTATCTGAAGCCTGTTGGGAGCAATATAATAAATGGTATCCTTCAGAATCCTGGCATCGCGGTAGCCGGACTCGTTGAAGGCACTGATGAGGCTGCGCTTGTCATTGTCATATTCCTTCTCGTTGAATTTCTTGGAACTGAAGAAGTTGAGTATGCGCATGTCCTTGGTTTTCTTCATGGACCTTGCAAGCTTGCCTTCCTTCACATGGTCATTACCGGTAAAGGTGATCTTCTTGATCTTCACCTTCTGTCCGCGGTTCACAGCGAAATTCACGCGGATTGCGCTCTTGACCACTGTATCTTTCTTTGTCTGGACATCGACCTCTGTCAGGAGGAAGCCCTTTTCCTTGAAATATCTGATGATGATGTCGGATGCCGTCTTTGCGACGTAGTCGGAGAATTCGCCTCCCCTCTTGAGGTTCAGCCTTTCGAGCAGTTCCTTCTGCTCTCCTGTCTTGACCCCGGAGAATGTCCATCTGGATACTCTCGGACGCTCGACTATCGATATCTTGAAGAACGCCGTATCGGTCGCCGGTACAATCGAATCCACTACCATGGCGACATCCTCGAAATACCTCTGGAGCCAGAGTCTGTTCACAATCGAGGACATATCCTCGCCCGGAACAGTGACCTCCATGCCTTTCTGGAGTCCGGTAAGCTGGATTATCTGCTTGTCGCTGAAATAGTTGTTTCCCTCAACGGACACTCCGCCAACCTTATATTTCTTTGGATTATTGTAATCGACCACGATACCGTCTTCTCCATCTTGGGCAGGTACGGGGACAGCAACCGCCGCCAGAAGAAAAAGGAAGATTATCCGACAAACTCTCATCTCCAACTATAGCTATTAAATATAATAAACGTGCAAATATAACAATTATTTGACTTTTCCATACCGTCTGTCGCGTTTTGCATACTCGGAAAGCGCCGCATCGAATTCTTTTTCCCTGAAATCCGGCCAAAGGACATCCGTGAAATACAGTTCCGAATACGCACACTGCCACAGAAGATAATTGCTGAGACGCTGCTCTCCCGAAGTGCGTATAATCAGATCCGGATCCGGAATCCCGGACGTTGCCAGGTACCTGCTGAAACCGTCCGCATCCATTTCCCGGATGTGCTGCTCCCCTGCCGTACCGGCTGCAGCCTCAAGGGCAAGCCGCCTGGCGGCCTGGAGAATATCCCAGCGTCCGCTATAGCTCATGAATACTATCAGCGACAGGTTCCTGCCGTTTTCCGTCTTCTTCATGCAGTCATCTATCAGGGCATTGAGTCCGCCATCGAGACGCTCCCTGTTCCCGATTACGATAAACCTGATCCCGTTTTTCAGAAACGACGGGAGTTCATTTACCATAGCCTTGACCATCAGTTCCATCAAGGACTTCACCTCCTCGCCGGGCCGGCTCCAGTTCTCCTCGGAGAAAGCGAAAAGTGACAGATACCTGACTCCTTTCCTGACAGCCTCTTCCGTACAGGCCCTGACGCTCTCCACTCCTTCCGCATGGCCGTAGAAGCGTTCTTTTCCGCGTTCTTTAGCCCACCTTCCGTTCCCGTCCATTATTATGGAGACATGGACCGGTATCTTACTGTTTTCTTCCATATTCTTCAATGGTTGTTTCCGTTTCTGATATCTTCCCCCCAGAAGAGCTTCCCGGTAAGGGCATTTATAAAACTTGAGCTGTCGAGTTTCACCCGGTTCAACGGGAATCCGGCCCTGGAAATCCGTATTCCGGTGCCGGCCGTGATTTCGGCATTGCGGTTGTCCGCCGTGAACAGCACCCGGCTGTCCCTGGAAATGAATCCGATTTCGACTTCGGCGGTATCGGGGACTATCAAAGGCCTTACGTTAAGGTTGTGCGGAGCAATCGGGGCGATGATAAGCACCCTTGATTCCGGCAGGACAATCGGCCCTCCGACACTCAGCGAGTAGGCCGTAGAGCCGGAGCTGGTGGCCACAAGAAGCCCGTCCGACCAATATACCGGAAGACTGTTGCCGTCCACTTTCACGGTCACGCCCAAAGTGGCCGCTCCGGAGCGGTGAACGGTGAATTCATTGAGCGCATAGGGCCAGGAGCTTATCCGCGCATCAGGCTCAGGATCGAATCCGGCATGGAGCAGAGGCCTCTTCTCCACAGTGTAGCAGCCGGAAGAGACCGCCCTGCAAATGTCCTCCGGCCTGTTCTCGGAAAGGAATCCGAGTCTGCCGAAATTGACACCGAGCACCGGGATGCCGCTTTCCCCCGCGACTGTCGAGGCCGAAAGGAAAGTCCCGTCCCCTCCTACGCTCAGGATCATCTCCGTACCGGGAACAAGATCCTGCGATGAACATACAGGATACAGAGTGTACCCCAGGTCTTTCAGCCCCTGTTCCATATCCGTGTACCTTCGGTCGGAAAGAAATCTGGCCTCCCTGACAAATACTGCCAGTGCCCTGTCTGATGTCTTCTGTTGATTTGCCATACGGGGTTCAAAATTAGCACTATTTTGCCAAACTTTGAACAATAATATATATTTTTGCGGCGCAAAATATTTTCCAGTATGACAAGGCTTAGCGTCAATATAAACAAGATAGCGACCCTGAGGAATTCCAGAGGGGGAAATCTGCCTGATGTAGAAAAGGCTGCGGCCGACTGCGAACGGTTCGGCGCCGAAGGGATAACCGTACATCCGAGACCGGATGAAAGACACATCAGGTACTCCGATGTCCGCGCCATCAGGCCGCTTATCACTACGGAACTCAATATAGAAGGGAATCCCATCCCCAAATTCATAGATCTTGCGATGGAGGTAAGGCCGGCTCAGGTAACGCTGGTGCCGGATGCCGAAAACGCCCTGACGTCGAATGCCGGATGGGACACGGTCAAAAACAGGGCATTCCTGACTGAAGTCTGCAAGGAATTCAAAAGCAACGGCATCCGGACATCGATATTCATCGACCCGTCCCCGGCCATGGCAGAAGGCGCGGCAGAGTGCGGCTGCGACCGGGTAGAACTGTACACGGAAGCGTATGCGTCCGGATACAGGGCAGGAAGGCAGGATGCAATCGCCCCGTATCTGGCTGCAGCTAAAACCGCAAGGGACTGCGGGCTCGGACTCAATGCCGGACACGACCTTAACCTTGAAAACCTTGAATTCTATATACGGTCGATTCCATGGACGGATGAAGTATCGATAGGCCATGCCATCATCTGCGATGCACTTTACATGGGTCTTGAAAGAACAATCAGGGAATATCTCGCCAAAGTAAAGATTTTTTGACTATATTTGTAAAATATCCGGCTTATCCCAGCCGGATAAAATCCGTAATAACAACGAAAACAACTTATTATAATGAAAAACGTATCTTTGATCCTCAGCATTGTCGCCATACTTGCGGCTGCTGCATTTGGAGTAATCCTGCTATCAGACAAGGGAGAGACTGCTGAAAGCACCACGGAAGGAACAGTAGAAGCAAGCACTGCGGCAAAAGGCGGTATCGTCTATATCCAGCTCGACCGCATCCTGCAGGAATACGACATGGCCAATGACCTGAGGTCCGTAGTAGAGACCAAAGTGCAGAACATCCAGGCGGAAGTGGACAGGAGAGGCAAGAAGCTCGAAAACGACGTAAACGAATTTCAGGAAAAGATCAACAAGGGTCTCATGACCAGGTCTGTAGCGGAAGTCCAGAGCGAGAAGCTCAGGCAGCAGGAAGCCGAGTTCAACACCTATGCCAACCAGAAGCAGAACGAAATCATGGAAGAGCAGACCGTAATGATGAACCAGCTCGCAGACGCAATCAAGACGTTCATTGACAAATACAACGAGGAAAAGAAATATGCGATGATCCTCACAAACCAGGGAGGGGCACCTGTCATCACCGGAGATGCCGCCCTGGACATTACGGATGACGTTCTCGTAAAGCTCAACGAAGAATACATCAAGAATAAGAACAAGAAAGACTGACCCGTATCTTGAAGATAGCCATACTCTCGTGTTTCTATCCATATAGAGGTGGAATATCTCAGTTTAACGCCTGTCTGTACGGGGAACTGAGCAAATGGCACATTGTCAAGGCTTTCAATTTCAAGAGACAGTATCCTGACTTCCTGTTTCCGGGGAAGACACAGTATGTGACACCAGACGATGAAGCCGTACCGGTAGAGAGCGTATCTTTACTGGATACGGCTAATCCTTTTTCTTACCTGAAGACACTTAAGGCAATCAGGGAGTGGGGTCCGGATATCCTTATCGTAAGATACTGGATGTCATATTTCGCACCGTCGCTGGGATTCATAACCAGGCATATGAAAAAGCATTGTACGGTAATCTCGATTCTGGACAATGTAATACCCCATGAGCCTCATTTTTTCGACAGGCCCTTCACAAAATATTTCCTGAAAGGCAGCCACGGGCATGTCACTTTATGCGAGGCTGTAGCAAAGGATCTTTTAAAGATATCCCCGGATGCGCGATATACAGTGATCCCGCATCCCCTCTATTCCCATTTCGGAGCAAGGGCGGACAGGCTGGAAGCGGAAAAGAGACTCGGACTGGAGCACGGGCTGAAGAACATTCTTTTTTTCGGCCTGATAAGAGAATACAAGGGTCTTGACATACTTATCGACGCATTCAAAGGTCTCGGCAAGGAATACCAGCTCATAATAGCAGGCGAGCCATATGGTTCCTTCTCGGGATATCAGGAACAGATAGACGGCTGCATATGCAGGGAGCGGATACACACGTTCCTGCATTATATCAAGGACTCCGAAGTGGCGGATTATTTTTCCGTTGCCGACCTCACCGTCCTGCCTTACAGAAGCGCAACGCAAAGCGGCATCAGTTCGATTTCATACCATTTCGAGGTGCCTATGATAGTCACGGACGTCGGAGGGATGAAAGAGACCATAGGGGATAAAGGGACAGGCATCCTTGCGGACAGCTGCACTGCAGAAGCCATACGGGAAGCCATACTGAAATATTTCAGCGACCCGGATATCCGGGAACAATGTAAAACAGAGATACGGAAAGAGAAAGAACGGCTGTCATGGAGCAGTTTCTGCAGGCAGCTTATCGGCTTTTCCTCACAGCTCAAAAATTCTTTATGATGATCAACAGGTTTTCAGCCGCTCTGGCTTTAGGTTTTCTGATACTTTTCAATTCACCCGGGTCCCTTGCCCAGGACTATACCGCGCCGCAGGTCACTGTGTCCAGGGAGAAGACACGGATGGGAGGAAAACTGTACTATTCCCATATAGTACTGGAAAAGCAGACACTCTATTCCATAAGCAAGGCATACGGAGTGCCGGTCGAGGCCATCTATGATGCAAACCCCGGACTCAAGGAGTCAGGGCTGAAGAAAAATGCCGTTATCCTCATCCCTGACACTACGGCAGTCCCCCCGGCAGAAGCCCCAAAAAAGAAAAAGAAAGACAAAAGCGATGATGGGGGCTACATAACCCATACGGTCCGGTGGTATGAAGATCTCGATGTGATTTCAGAAAAATACGGAGTGCCGGTCGAGGCAATAATGGAAGCCAACGGGCTCAAGGGGAGAAAACTAAAGAACAGGCAGAAACTGAGAATCCCTTCCGACCCGCAGCTGTTCTCCGGAGCGGAACAGGGGAAAGACCAGGCGCAGTCCGTAGCAACCGATCCTGCAGCAACGGACATGCCGGCTTCAGTGGAAGACGCTCCAGGACAGGCATCAGGGGAGGGAAACACCGGGATGATTCCGCTTTTACGGAAAAATTCGGTCGAAATCTCCCTCATGCTGCCGCTGAATGCCAGAGACAGCACGGCAGGAAGCAGGAGCAATATGGATTTCTACTGCGGCTCGCTGCTTGCGGCAAGGCAGCTCGGAAAGGAAGGCGTAAACATAGACCTGAATGTCTATGACGTATCCGACGGACAGCTGCATATTACCGAGGAGAGACTCCGGAAAAGCGACGTAGTGATAGGCCCTGTTTCATATGGGGATCTGGGAAGACTCATGTCCATAGCCCCCAACACTACATATGTAGTCTCGCCTCTTGACCACAGGGCGGAACAGCTCACCAAATCATACAGGAACTTCATCCAGGTTCCGGCCTCCTACTCTACCCAGTATGAAGACCTGGCAAGATGGGTAAAAGAGGAACGGACGCCTCATGATTCCGTGCTCGTAATCTACGAGAAAGGAGTGCGGGACAAATCGAACATCATCACCCTCACCCGCGGACTGGATGACAACGGGATAAGCTACCGGACCTTTTCATACAGCATTCTGGAAGGCAGGGATATCATCAACTCCCTTCGAGACTGTATGACAATGACGGGAAAGAACCACCTTGTAATAGCGTCCGAGAGTGAAGCTTTCGTAAATGACGTCGTCAGGAACATAAACCTGATGATCCATGAAAAATACGATGTCTCGCTCTATGCATCATCGAAAATCAGAGGATTCGAAACAATCGAAGTGGAAAATCTCCACAACGCCAATCTCCACGTATCCACTTCATACTATATAGATTACGACCGGAAAGAAGTCCAGGACTTCATTATGGAATACAGAGCGCTGTTCAATACCGAACCGACTCCGTTCGCATTCCAGGGATACGACATCACAATGTACTTTGCGGAGATGTGTTCAAGATACGGCAACGGATGGCCTTCGGTGATTCCGCTCGAAGAGGAAGAGATGCTCCAGTCCGGGTTCAGGTTTTCGAGGGTATTTGTAGGAGAATCGGAAATAGGATTTGCCAACACTGCAGTAAGACGGCTGGTGTACGGTCCGGACTACACCGTCATCCTTTCAAAAGGGCTTTAGCGTTTGCTATTGCGGCATCCGTAAGGGTGGAACCGCTGAGCATGCGGGCGACTTCGAGGACTCTCCGCTCTCCGGAGAGTCTTTCTATTGTGGTTTCAGCCCGGGAAGTCTCGGGATCTACGGTCTTGGAAACAAGGTAGTGAGCACTGCCTTTAGCCGCTACCTGCGGCAGATGCGTTATGGCGAATACCTGCATATACTTTCCCATCTCACATATCAGAGAGCCCATCTTGTCGGCGACACTGCCGGAAACGCCTGTATCGATCTCATCGAAAACCATTGTCGGCATCTTATAGAAGCGAGACATCACGGCTTTCAGTGAAAGCATGATACGCGAGAGCTCTCCTCCGGAAGCGCACCGGGATACTTCGACAGGATCCTTTCCCGTAGCCGAGAAGCGGAATACGACCGAGTCCCGCCCGGTAGAAGACATTCCGTCCGGAAGGACATCTATGCAAAAGACCGAAAACGGCAGTTCAAGAAAATGAAGCTTTTCCCGGATAGCGGCAGACAGGTCGGGAGCCGCATTTACCCGTGAGATATGGATAGCCTCTGCAGCGGCATTCAGCGCGGCTTCTGTCCTGACGATCTGTTTTTCAAGGGCATCCTTCCTTTCCTGAAGAGACGACAAGTCCGATATCGATGCATGCAAGGAATCCTTCAGGGCGATGAGTTCTTCGACACTGCGGCATGAATGTCTCTGCATAAGACCATATATCAGTGAAATCCTCGACTCTACTGTCTGTAGTCTCTCAGGAGAGACATCTATTGAAGAATTCATCCCGGATATCTCGGAATATACGTCATCGAGTTCCAGCCGGCACGACTCCACCCTCGAAGACAGGGAGGATGCCTCTCCGAGAAAAGACGAAAGTTTTTCAAGACTGCGCTGGATTCCCTGCAAAGAAGATGAAACGGAATATGGATTTTCGCTCTGGTCACCGGCAAACACGGATTCTATACTGCACAGCGCGGATTTTATCTCCTCCGCATTGGCAAGTCTCTTCTGTTCCGCTTCAAGGTCTTCAAGTTCTCCGGGGAGAAGGTGTGCCTCGTCCAGCTGCCTGAACAGCGTCTCCTTGTATTCCTTTTCAGCCAAAGACCTCGCTATCGAATCCGATACGGCCCCAAGCTCGGTCTTCTGGCTGTTAAAGGTCTCCCATAACTTTCTGAAATCTTCAAGTGCGGATGAATTTCCGGCAAAACTGTCAAGCATTTTCAGCTGGAACCGTCTGTCGGAAAGAAGCAGGGTCTGGTGCTGGGAATGTATGTCCAGCAAGTGGGATGAAACGGATGAAAGCACCTGTACCGGCACCGGGCAGTCATTGATAAAGGCCCTTGAACGGCCGGAGCGGCTGATCACCCTTCTTACGACAAGACTCCCTCCGTCCCATTCGACATCCTCCGACTCGGCAAGATGGCGGAGCTCGGCATCATCCTCCCCGCAGTCGAATACCGCTTCTATAACACAGCTGTCCGCATGGCCTCCGATAACAGAAGCGTCGGCCCTGCCTCCGGAAAGCATGGCAAGGGCTCCTATCATTATGGACTTGCCGGCACCGGTCTGTCCTGTAATGATGACAAGACCCTCCGGAAAATCTATATCCAGAGAGTCTATAAGTACATAGTTCCTGACATGAAGGCTTTTCAGCATCTGTTCGACAACGGATCAGTCGTTGGCTTCCTGATTCTGAGCCATTCTGTAATATATTTCACCGGACTCGAACTCGGAAATCGCCACAAGTCCCGGCTTAGGCTGCTTCTCGTAATATTTTGAAATTTCTATCTGCTCCCTGTTCTCAAAGACCTCTTCCATGGTATCCCTGTCGTTCTTGAAGTCCTCAAGTTTCTTGGTAAGTTCTTTTTTCTCTGCCATGGCAATCTGGTTCGCCCTCTTGGACAGGATTACCACCGTCTCATAGATATTCCCCGTCGGGGCTGCCAGGTCGCACAGGTCGCGTGTAATTGTGTTTGTAGGAATCTTCTTTGTTACCATATCCTTTGAATTTCTTTTATCCATTATTATTATACACCGGGAAACAATACGGGTTTCAATTTTTTTCAACGGCTTCCGATGCATTGATTTCTTCCTCGTCGGCCACCGCTTCTTCAACGACAACCTCCTCGGACTCTTTCAGCAGTTTTCTGTTCCGCCTGTCCTCCCTGCGGGCCTCACGGACCAGAAGCTTGCGTTCCTTTGCGAAATCCCTCTCATCGACATCATCGAAGAGTTCCGTATCCACCGGCCTGCCCAGCGCCTTCTGCGCCCTCTTGTACAGCACATCCAATTCCTTCCTGTAAGGAGAATCAGGAAGCTCCCCTATGAAGTTCAGATAGTCGTCGATAAACGTCAGGTACCTCTCCTTCTGCTTCGCACGGACACTGAGCTGCGCATATTTATAGGATGACATCGCTATATAGTACAGTATGTCTTCTCGGTAGATGTTTTCGGAATTATCCTTAAGGACATTTCTAAGAGCCACCCTGGAGGCAATATAGTCCTCCATCTTATAGTAGAGCCTTGCTCCTTCATACGCCTTGGTATCCAGTCTCTTGTTCAGGTCATCGAGCATTTCTCTGCATACCGTGATATTCTCATTGTCCGGATATTCCGCAATATACTCGCTGATAGCGCCTATCGCCACCTGCGTCGGAGACTGGTCGAGTTCATACCTGAGGGTCGACCTGTACAGACAGTCGATTCTCAGGAACCTTGCCTGAGGGGCGAACGGGCTTCTCGGGAAACTCTCCACGAAATCCGAAAAGTTCGTCTCAGCCGTATAGTAATCGGAACCCCTGTAGTTGCTAAGGCCCCAGTAATAGCGCACAGTGTCATCCCTTTCAGTACCGTTGGTCAGCACGGACAGGGACTCGAACAAGGCCGCAGCCTTCTGATACTTTTCCTGTTCAAAATATTTGAAAGCAGCTTCATATTTGGTATCGGCATCATTGCTGTTCAGCAGCATTTCATACTGAGACTTGCATGAAACCGCAAGAAGTGCGGCGGTCATGGCAATGAAGAAAAACCTGGTCTGTTTCATAGTCGTCCTGAATGTATTGGATTTAATGATTCTCATTTCAGTGATGAAAGGTATTTTTCAAGATCGAGCGCAGCCTTGCATCCCGATGCCGCAGCCGTGACTGCCTGCCTGTAGAGGGGATCCTGCACGTCACCTGCCGCGAAGACACCTTCCACATTCGTCCTGGATGTCTTCCCGTCTGTCCTGATATAGCCGTTTTCGTCCACATCGACCCAGCGGCTGAAAAGTTCAGAATTGGGATGGTGTCCTATAGCCAGGAAAAAGCCGTCTATCTTTATTTCGCACTCCGTACCGTCTTTTCTGAGCAGACGGGCACCGGTCACGCCTGTAGCGTCTCCGAGAATCTCCTTCGTATTACAATTCCAGAGTATCTCGATATTTCCTGTGGAGCGTACCTTTTCCTGCATGGCTTCCGAAGCCCTCAGGACATCCCTCCGCACTATCATATACACTTTCTCGCAAAGCGAAGCCAGATATGTCGCCTCTTCGCAGGCGGTATCCCCTCCTCCCACGACAGCAACCCTCTTGCCTCTGTAGAAGAATCCGTCGCACGTCGCGCATGCGGATACGCCCATTCCCCTGAACTTCTCTTCCGACGGCAGGCCGAGATACTTAGCGGTAGCACCTGTCGCGATAATGACTGCGTCAGCCTCGACCGCGGTTTTTCCGTTGACATCTATCCTGAACGGACGGGAAGAAAGATCGGCTCCGGTAACGGCCCCCTGGCGGATATCTGCGCCGAGCCTTAGGGCCTGAGCTCTCATGGAGTCCATAAGTCCCTGGCCGTCAATCCCTTTTTCAAAGCCGGGAAAATTCTCGATATCTGTTGTTGTAGTCAGCTGGCCTCCAGGCTGAAGACCTTCGTACAGGACAGGCACAAGGGCTGCCCTGGAAGCATAGATCGCAGCCGTATATCCTGCCGGGCCGCCTCCTATTATAAGGCACTGTACGTGTTCCATCATTTTATCTATAAAATTCGAATGCCATTATACACAATCTGCAAATATAGTGATTTATTTGTTATATACGTTTTTTATATTTGCATGCAAGATTTGGACTCGGGCGGGTTTATCTTATTGGAATAAAAAACAAGACAATTATGAAAACATATCTGAAACTGATTTGCGCCTTTACGGCATTCATCACTCTGACTCTTGCACCGCAGTCATGCTCAAAAGACGAGGGCTATGACATGTCTCTGCTCATGCCGAACGCCATCGTAACGCTCAAGCCTGCAGACGGAACCCCGTCTTTCTACATACAGCTCGATGACAAGACGACTCTGGAACCGGTCAACATCCTTTCTTCCCCAATAGGAGACAAGGAAGGCAGGGCCCTGATAAATTTCTCCGAGACAGGCGAGGCAAGTGAAAAGTATGACAGAAAAGTCCATATAAACTGGATAGACCCCGTACTGACCAAAAATATGGTAGAAGACCTGGGCGAGGAGAATGACTCCGAATACGGTTCCGACCCTGTGGAGATCGCCGATTCATGGGTAAACATCGCAGAAGACGGCTATCTCACCCTGCAGTTCATCACATTTTACGGAAATTCCGGAATAGCCCATGAAGTGAACCTTCTGAATGCCGGGACAGAGACTGACCCGTATGTCGTGGAGTTCAGGCACAACGCACACGGGGACTACAGCACCGCCATGGCTTCCGGCATAGCCGCATTCAGGCTTGACGGCCTTTCAGACGGACTGGGACTTCCCGATACTGAAGGGAAAACAGTTGATCTCACACTGAAATACAAGTCATTCAACGGTGAAAAGACAATAAAGTTCAAATACTGCACACGCGAAACTACGGAACCGGGAGATATAGATACCGAAGCCGAATACAGCATAAAGCTCAGATAGCGGTTTCCCGGCTTCTTCGATTCTATAATGGGACAGGACAAGGATCTACAGCTCATAACGGATATAAAGAACGGTGACAGGTCTGCGATGTCGGACCTGTACCGTCGTTATATAGGCTACCTCAGAGCCTTGTGTTCCAGGTATGTTACCGATGATGACGATGTAAATGACATACTCCAGTCATGTTTCATCAAGATATTCACATCACTGGACAGGTTCCAGTACAGAGGGGAAGGGTCGCTGAAAGCCTGGATAAGCAGGATTGCCGTCAATGAATCTCTCAGATTCCTGTCGAGGAACAGGAAAGAGGAGGCGTTCAAAGACAGCGTATCCAAAATGGACGACGGATATGGAGAAGAAGCCGAGCCTGAAGTGGAAGACATCCCGGCAGATGTTCTTCAGCAAATGATTCGCGAGCTGCCGGACGGCTACAGAAGCGTTTTCAATCTCTATGTACTTGAAGAAATGAGCCACAAGGAGATAGCCAGACTGCTCGGTATTACGGAAAGCACTTCCGCCTCACAGTTCCACAGGGCGAAAAAGATTCTTGCCGGAAAAATCAGGGAATACAGAAAACGGATAAACGGATAGGCAATGGACAGACATTGGGAAAAGCAACTGCGTGAAAAGATGTCGCAATACTCCCAGGGCGAACCGGACGGGCTCTGGGGAGACATCATGCGACAGATGGAAAAGGACGGCTACATCCGGGCCGTACCCGAGAAAAAAGGCAGGCGGGCATTCATCCTGCCCATAACTGCCATTGCCGCAGCGGCATCGCTGGCCGCAGTGGTCTTTCTAAGGAGCGGCAACAGCCAGGACGACAGCATATCTGCGGAAAGCAGGGTTTCCGCCATCATCGCCGATGCGGGAGAGATAATCCTGCCGGAAATACCTTATCCGGATGCTGTTGCCCTGACGGGAAAGGAAGTTCCGGAAAAGTCTGTCACGGTATCCGGACTCATGGAAAATACAGTAGCGGATAACAGTGCCCGGGGCAGTATGCCTGAGGCTTCAGCAGACGGCACCGGCATCGGTGAAAGTGCCGCAGGACCTGCTGCAGAGACCGGAAAGAAGGGGCAGAATGACAGTGTCTCTCCGGAAGAGGATTACCTGCAGGATTTTCCGTTTGAAGAAGAGTATAAAAGGAAACGGACCGGAAGCAGAAAGAAATTCAGCACAGGCCTTTCCATATCGAATCTTACCGGTTCCCGTCAGAATTACAGCGGATACAGCACCATACAGCCTGCAGCTTCATCCTTCAAAGGAATCCCATCCAAAGATGTGATAAGCGCCATCCCGGGCAATGGCATCATGCTTCTGAACAGAGGCAATGAATCAAGTACGAAAATCCGGCACAGGCAGCCGGTCAGGGCCGGAATAACATTCAAATATCACCTTTCCGAAAGGTGGGGTATAGAAACGGGTCTGGTATATTCATATCTGGCCTCGCAGCTGGAAACCGGAAACTCCTCCATGTACGCAAGCCGGACTGACCAGAAGCTGCACTATCTCGGGATACCTTTAAGGCTAAGCTACAACATTTTCGACTCGAAATACCTTACCGTATATGCAAGCGTCGGAGGCATGGCGGAAAAATGCATATCGGGCACCGCCGAAGTCAGGACCGAGATAAACGGGACAGGAGCAAGCAGCACAACTGACAGAATAAGGATAAAGCCGATACAATGGTCAGTCAGTGCAGAGGCCGGTATACAGGGAAACATTACGGATTTTCTCGGAATATACCTGGAACCCGGTGTCAGCCGGCATTTTGACAACGGAAGCCTTGTCAGCACTGTCTATAAGGAAAAGCCGCTCAACTTCAACCTTGAATTCGGCATCAGGTTTTCTTTCAATTAAAAAATCTTCCAAGGTGTTGCACTATAGGATTTTTTTACTACCTTTGCAATCCCAAAACCAATATGGTACCCATAGTTCAGTTGGTTAGAGCGTCAGATTGTGGTTCTGAATGTCGTCGGTTCGAATCCGACTGGGTACCCTTCAAAAAAAGCCTCTCACGATTGTGAGGGGCTTTTTTTCATTCTCATTTACCGGCCTTGGCGGGCGAGTTTGCTTTCTATCGGGTCGTGGTACTGGTCCTGAAGGCGTTTGAGTTCTTGCTTCAACTCCGCAGTGATTTCTTCATAGCCTTCTTTTCCGTACAGGTTGTTCAGTTCATGAGGATCAGCCTGAAGGTCATAGAGTTCCCAGCAGTCGATGTCGTTATAGAAATGCATGAGCTTCCATCTGTCGGTACGGACGCCATAGTGGCGCTTAACCATATGCTCGGCAGGATACTCGTAGAAATGATAGTACAGGGACTGCCTCCAGTCTGCCGGATTCTCGCCCTTGAGCAAAGGAAGGAGAGAAACACCCTGGATATCATCAGGGACAGGCGCACCCGCAAGCTCAAGGAAAGTAGGAGCATAGTCGATATTCTGTACCATCTGTGGAATATCGCCTCTGGCTTTCAGTCCTTTAGGAAGCCTCATTACCAAAGGTGTACGCATAGACTCCTCATACATGAACCTCTTGTCGAACCATCCGTGCTCTCCCATATAGAAGCCCTGGTCGGAAGTGTAGACGACAAGGGTGTTGTCCAGCAGGCCTTTTTCCTCGAGATAGTCCAGAACCCTGCCGACATTGTCATCCAGAGACTTGACTACCTTTGCGTAATCACGCATATACCTCTGGAATTTCCATTCGGCAAGCTCCTTTCCCTGAGGATTCTTCTCCTTGAACTCTTCAATTATCGGAGCATAGGCGTCATGATAGGTTTTCCTGTCCTCAGGAGAAAGCCTGTTCACCATATAACGGTACGTAGAGGCAAGCGGCGTATCGATTCCAGTGTCCATCTTGGTATCATAGACGATATCCATATCTTTCCAGATACTCATCTCCTGGGCTGCAGCAGCCTGGCGTCCCTGATAGTCATCATAGAACGTTTCAGGCATGTCGAATGTCCTGTCCTCGTACTCATTCAGATATTTCAGCTCAGGAAGCCATGCACGGTGACAGGCCTTATGGTGGATGAACAGACAGAACGGCTTGTTCTTGTCCCTCTTGTTTTCGATCCAGTCTATACCCATGTCGGTGATGATATTCGTGACATATCCTTCTACGCGCACGGTATCATTGTCCATCGTTATGAAATCCGGGTTATAATAATCACCCTGGTTCGGAAGTATCTCCCAGTAATCGAATCCTGTCGGAAGCGATATCAGATGCCATTTTCCGACAATGGCCGTCTGGTACCCGGCCTTCTGAAGCAGTTTTGGCATGGTCTGCTGCGAACCGTCGAAAATACAGGTGGAATTGTCCGTAAAACCGTTTGCGTGACTGTGCTTGCCGGTCAGCATACATGCCCGGCTCGGGCCGCTGAGGGAATTGGCGACGAAGCTGTTTACGAATTTCACCCCGTCTGCGGCTATACGGTCAAGGTTGGGAGTCTGGACATTGGAGTCGTCATAACAGCTCATCATCTGGGCCGTATGGTCATCTGTCATGATGTACACGATGTTGTACCTTGTGTCCACCTTCTTGTCTGCCCCGCATGAAGTTACGGCAAGGACTGCGGCAGTCCCCGACAAGACTTTTAGAATCTCTATTTTTGTCATAGCTTGAAATTTGACCGCTAAGATAGTAAAATTAAAACAATTCCGGCTATCACGGAATATGTCCTGACAGCCGGAAAATTCAAATCATACCTGAATTATCAGACCAAATGAACCATTACCAGCCAGGATTCTGCTCCCACAGTCCTTCAGTAAGGGAAATCATGCCTGTCCTTATAGGGAGCAGGTAGTCTCTGTCCACTTTAAACTGATATCCGTTCGGAAGGTTCCCATAAGGAATGATATACCTGAAGCCGTTTTCATCTGCCTCTGTCAGGAACAGGTTATTGTCTGCAGTCTGGTCATATCTGAGGGCATCGCCATAGAATTCATTGTCTTCCAGGTTACTGCCGGTAAATACCGCTCCGTAAGGGGTATACCCTTTGATAAGCACATCGGCGGCAGCCCAGCGGAAGATGTCGTACATACGCTTGCCTTCACATGCAAGTTCCACCCTGCGCTCGCGGCGTACGGCCTGGATGTATTTGTCATCACCGCCGGCGACTTTCAACATAGGGTAATCAGAATCACTGTTGAACTCCCTGTCGAAATCCACCTCTGGCATTCCTACACGCTCGCGCAGCGGTTTCAGCGCAGCCTTTATCCTCTCGGCATTGCCTGGCCCGTCAAGCTCCGCCAATGCCTCGGCAAAGTTAAGCAGAGCTTCCGCATAACGGAACTGGATAGCCGGAGCCTGGCTCTTGGACTCTCCTTCTATCGTGGAAATGTCTGCAGGATCTATCTCCACATGTTTCAGAAGCGCATAGCCGGTAGCATTCGAGTGATATGCCCCGGACGGATCTCCCTGAAGCAACGGATATGTGAAAACAAATGCATTGCTCGGCTCGTCATCACCTGCGGTATTCGGGCGCAGCTGCTGTCCCGGGATACAAACCGTCTGGGAAAGACGCGGGTCACGCACAGTAGGCTGAAGCTCTGTACCGTACACCTTCTTTGCCTCTATTCTTTCTTCCTTGCTGTAAGGCTTTCCGTCTATAGTAAGATAATCGTCAACCAGGGATGCGGTGATGCCTTTCTGTCCGCCTCCGAGGTTCTGGAAACGTGTAACTGAGTGGCCGATATTGTCTGCTATGTCATATTTCTTCCACCAAAGGACTTCCGGATTGGATGACAGATCGTACGTTACGAAAAGGGCCCTGTAATCGTCAAGGGTATTTCCCGTACTGTAGATTCTCCATCTTCCGGCCTCTGCACCGTCTATTATAGGAGCGACGGCATCGACTGCCTGCTGGAGATAGTCGTCGATCTTCTCCTCTGTAACCTCAGGATCATAGAAGTCATCGCCTTTCAGCTTGTGGTATTTCTCCCATGTACCTTCAAACAGGGCAACTTCGCTTTTCAGTATGCGGGCCACATCCTTATGGACTCTCATCGAAGCGCTGCTCGACTGGGTCTGGAGATTCTCGATGGCCATATCGAGGTCTGCAAGAATCTTGTCCGCAATGAATGTCCTGCTGTCGCGAGGAAGCTGCAGCTGCTTCAGGTCCGGATCCATAACTTTGTCTATCCACGTGACTCCGCCGTAATCCTTGAGAAGGCCATAGTAATACCATGCCCTGAAGTAATAGGCTTCACCGATACACTGCCTGTAGGCGGCATCCTCAGTCGAACCTGTATAATGATCAAGGTTGTTCAGAAGGAAATTCACGGCCCTTATCCAGTCGTATGCCGTAAGTTCGGCTCCGTTGGAGACCGAAAGGGCGCCGTTCAGCCTGGTGTCTACAGAAGAAAACACCATATTGTCGCTCTGAACGTCACCGAAAGCTATGCCGGTTCCGTTTACAGTAGAAGGATGACCGCGGAAAGCATTGTTGTAGAAATTGTTGAGATACTTTTCCATCTCTCCTGCAGTCCTGAATACAGTAGAGGTCGATATCACAACCTCCGGTTCCTTCTCCAGACTGAAGCAGCCTGTTACGGAAGGAA
>CALVAJ010000039.1 GCA_944325505.1 uncultured Bacteroidales bacterium | reverse complement strand
GTCAAAGACCGATATGATTCTAGTGAACTGAATTTATTTAATTTTTAACCTTGTCCATTTTTAGTGGACAGTAGTGAGTCCGAGGCAAAAATATATAAATTTAACGATTATGGCAATAATGCGGCAGGCAAGAATCCTGACGGCTCCATTAGTTTATGAGAAAAGAAAATAGTATTTTTGCCAATCGTTTAAAACCGTATTTACAATGATAAAGTCAATGACCGGATACGGGAAAGCAGAGACAATGCTTGAATCCGGAAAACTAAGTGTAGAAATAAGGTCCCTGAACGGGAAGAACGCCGACATCAGCCTTAAGACCGCTCTTCTGCCAAAGGACAAGGAACTGATTGTACGGCAGATTGTCGCAGATGAGCTCAAACGCGGAAGCATCGACGTTTTCGTCAGTTTCGAGGCCAATGCCGCCGACAGTGCAAAGAAAATCAACAGGGAGCTGGTTATTGAATATTTCCGGCAGATAGACGAAATATCCGGAGAACTCGTCAGGGAATTTCCGAACAGCAATATCATAGACTCCTCATATGTGTTCCCGACAATCCTCCGCATGCCCGATGTGATGGATATGAAAAAGGCTGACATAATCAATGACGACAACTGGCCGGCTGTCGAGGCCTGCATACGTGAAGCACTCGCCAGAGTAAACGAATTCAGGGCAAGGGAAGGAGAAACCCTTTATCGGGATGTCACATCGAAAGTACGGAACATCCTGTCATATGTGGATCAGGTGGAACAGCACGAGCAGGAACGCATCTCCGCCATCAGGGGGAAGATTCTCGACAGATTCGAGGAACTGAAGCTGGAGCCTGATCAGAGCCGGCTGGAACAGGAGATGATATACTACATGGAAAAACTCGACATAAACGAGGAAAAGGTAAGGCTGCGCCAGCACTGCCGCTATTTCATGGATACAATAGACTCCGACCCGCAGCCGGGCAAGAAGCTGGGCTTCATTGCCCAGGAGATGGGACGGGAAATCAATACGACAGGTTCTAAGGCAAACAATACCGACATCCAGCAGATTGTAGTCAGGATGAAGGACGAACTGGAGAAAATAAAGGAACAGAGCCTCAACATTCTGTAGAGGCCTGTCCCTAATCGGTTCCGTCGGAAAGGCTATGCGGAAACGACAGTGACTTCGATGCCGAGTTCCTCAAGGTTCTCCCTGTAGACCTGCGGGATCTTGTCGTCAGTAATGATCTGGTCGATCTTGTCCAGGTCACAGATTTTGCTGAAGCCCTTTTTGCCGAATTTGGAACTGTCTACAAGAAGGACTGTCTTCTGGGCCGAAGCCATCATCATACGGTTCAGATTGGCCTCCATCATATTGGTAGTGGTTACACCGAACTCCAGATCAACGCCGTCAGCTCCCATGAAGAGTTTGCTGCAGTTGAAATAGCTTAGCATGTTCTCCGCGAATGAACCGACTACCGACACCGAACTTTCCCTCACCATGCCTCCCAGCTGCACGACATCTATGTACTTGTTCTGGGAAAGGATAGAGGACACGGAAACGGACGCGGTTATTACCGTGAGATTCCTTGCGGAAACCATTTCACGGGCTGCATACAGTATGGTTGTCCCCGACGCTATCAGGATCGAATCGTTTTCTTCCAGCATTGAAGCCGCCCGGCGTCCTATAAGCCGTTTTTCCTGAACATTCTGCTTCTCTTTCTCATTGATATGCCTGTCCCCGATATAAGGGCTGATAGGAATGGCCTTGCCGTGTGTCCTGTAAAGCTTGTTCTGGGTTTCAAGCGAAGTAAGATCTTTTCTTATGGTCACTTCGGAAACGTTAAGCCGCTCTGAAAGGTCCGTCACGGATATGCTTCCCTGAAGCTGGAGTATCTCAAGAATCTTCTTGTGGCGCTCCGACATGGAGGACATGCTGTCAGCTGGCTTTTCTTTAGTATTCATATATCATGCGATTAAGTTATCCGCTACGAATTTAATTAATTTTCCTGATTTTAAGCCTCAAACTTGAGAGGCAAGCTCCGCAAAGGGCCAGAAGGCCGCCAAGAAGGAGAGCCTTGTGGGGTGCGGAAGAATCAAAGAAATTGAACATCATGGCTACCAGGGCGGCCCCTGTCGTCTGCCCTATGAGTCTGGCTGAAGCCAGCATCCCACCTGCGCTTCCTGTCCTGTGGGGCGGAGCGGATGACAGCAGAATATGATTGTTAGGGGACTGAAACAGGCCGAAACCTGCTCCGAAAAGCATCACCCTCCAGACAAATCCGAAATGAGAGGCATCCTGTGGCATAAACGACAGCAGCATGCATGCGGCACACATCAATGATATGCCGATACCTCCAAGAAGACCCGGATGCACTTTCCCTATCATCCATCCGGCCATAGGGGCAACGAACATTATCGCCACCGGGGACGCAGTCATTATAAGCCCTGTTCCGACAGCGTCATACCCGTAATTGTGCATAAGCATGAACGGGAGTGAAACCATAAGCAGCTGCTGGACAGTAAAAGAAAGGATGCTGGTGCCGACCGACATGGAGAACATCGGGATGCGCAGCAGGTCAAACGGAAGCATCGGATACTCCTTCGCCAACTGCGTACGCACATATACCGCTCCGACAAGGAAGAATACAGCCACGGCTATCAGTATCTTATGCCAGTCCAGACCATGGGAATAAGCCTCTATGCACCCTATCATCAGCCCGAATGTCGCAGCGTTGAGAACGGTATCAGCCCAGTTGAAATGACGTCCTATGACTTTTGTCGGGTTGTCCGGAAGGAACCTGCGTCCCATGAACCATGTCACTATACCTATCGGAATATTGATGGCAAACAGCCATTCCCAGGTAGTTACAGACAATATGGCTGCAGCCAGTGAAGGTCCCGTGACCGAGGCTATCGCCACTACCGTAGCATTCAGGCCTACTCCTTTACCAAGATGTTTCTTCGGGTAAATGATCCTGATCAAAGATGTATTGACGCTCATTATCATGGCAGCTCCGATGCCCTGCAAGACCCTCGAAGCCACCAGCACGTGGAACGTATGGGACAGGGCGCAGCAAAACGAGCTCAATGTAAAGACAGCCACACCATACAGATAGACTCTTTTATATCCGTACAGTTCGCCCAATGAAGAAAAAGGGAGTAACAGCATCATGATTACCAGCTGGAAAGCATTCACTATCCAGATAGAATCGGAAGGGGATATATCCAGACGCAGGGCAATGGTCGGAAGTGCGACGTTACAGATAGTCCCGTCCAGGACAGACAGGAAAAGACCGCAGAACGTAGTGATGACGGCATAGTATATCCGTGGACGGTGAAGGCCGTCCCACTCCAGATCACCTGCTACCGTACCTTTTGTCTGCTGCATTTGCGGTTATCTGCCGACCTTAAGGTTACCTACATAAAGGCCCCAGCAGCCGTCCGTAACGATAGTGACCGGCTTCCCGTCCAGGTTTTCGACCTCCACGGAAGACTCGAGGAAAGTGTGCGAATGCCCTCCGACAATCAGATCGACATTCCTCGTCCTTGCAGCCAGGTTTATGTCGGAATCCTCTCCGCTGTCATACCCGAGATGGCTGAGGCACATCACCAGGTCACATTTCCTGACGTTTTTCAGATAATCGGCATACCTGCCGACCACCTCCACTGGGTCAAGATACTTTATCTTGTCCGCGATATGCTTTTCAACGACTTTAGACACATCGGTAAGAAGGCCGATAACGCCTATTTTCAACCCTCCGCGACGGATTATCACCCATGGTTTCACCTCTCGGGACAGGTCGCTGCCATAGAATTCATAGTTGGCGCAGACCGCAGGACAATCCAGATTACCGAGCCTGCGGGAGAGTTCTTCCAGCCCGTTGTCGAACTCATGGTTCCCGAGTGCGGTCACATCATATCCCATCGCATTCATAAGGTCGATCTCTACATCCCCTTTAAGCATGGTAAAGTATGATGACCCCTGGCTGAAATCTCCGGCATCGACCAGAAGTACATTACGTTTCCCGTCAGCTGCCCTGACACTGTCTATATAGGCAGCACGCTCGATGACTCCGCCCAGTCCGGCATCAGCGCCGGAGCGCACAGGATCGATATGGCTGTGGGTGTCGTTGGTATGGAGTATTGTAAGCCTCTGGGCCGGAAGGGCCAAAGGAAAGGCCAGAAGTATGAACAATATAAACGCTGTCTTTCTCATGTCTTCTTATTTCTCGGGACAACAAAAATCAAAGTATGCGTACCCTGCCGTCGGTATGGTACTCTACAGGACGCCCGGCTGCGGTTTCAGACTTTATGTAATCCATTATGACGTCATAGATTTCAGACTGGCATTCAATCACTTCCAGTGCATTCTTCGCCACGTGGAGATCATCCCCGCCGTCCAGAAGGAAAGTGATGGTAGCCACACCGTAGACCTTTCCGTCATCAAGCGGCTCTCCACCTATTTCCGCGGAAACTATCTTTCCGTCTTTTGCAGTGACTCTCACTCCCCCGAGTACCTGAAACCGTGTCGCAGCCATCTGCTCCAGAATAGCCCTCACTTCCTTGCCTTTGAGAGCCACATAAACGACACTGTTCCTGAACGGGAACATGGACATTATGTCATCCAGAAGGATATCGCCCTTGGGCATGTCCACCCTGATACCTCCGAAATTGCCTATGCCGACATCTACCTTCTTTCCGGATTCCTTTTCAACCGCAGCCATTATCGTGTCGATAAACAGATTGGACAGTTCGCACTCCGGATAGGTCCTTATCATTTCACGGGGTGAAAATCCGACCACTTCCTTGACCGAAGCCATTGACGGCTGGACGCCGATAAGGACCCTGGCTACATCCGGAACGGTCCCGCCGCTGAAAATCCTGCCATCGGGAGCATGATATACCTTGCCGTCGACATGGCCGAGAGCCTCTTCGATGTTGTCCTTGCCAGGACAGGAAACACCGGTACGCGTGCCGTCCATCCTGGTCCTGGACCATGTAAATGTCAGTTTTTCCTCTTTCGTTTTCTTCTGGATACGCCCCTCTGCCGCAACATAAGGGACGACAAGGGAAACAAGCAGTAAAACTATCGTTTTCTTTGATATCATACGAAGCGTATTTATTTTTGTCTGAGCCATTTATAAAGATCCTTGAATGATGTCTTCTTCCCGAACATAAGGATTCCGATCTTGTAGATCTTCGCCGAAAGATAGGCTATCAGGACAAAAGTAAGTACCAGAAGTACGATTGACAGGACAAGCTCCCATACAGGGACGCCGAACGGTATTCTGGCCAGCATGACGATAGGCGAGGTAAACGGTATGATCGATCCCCAGAATACGACCTGGCTGTCAGGCGACTTGAATGCATAGAATGCTATGAAGAACGCCAGCAGCAGAGGGATTGTCACAGGCAGCTGAAGCTGCTGCGTGTCGGCCTCGTTCTCTACGGCGGAGCCTATGGCGGCAAACAGCGATGCATAAAGCAGATACCCCAGCACGAAGTACACCACGAACGATATAAGTATCATCGGATAATTGATGTCCTTCAGGGTTTCCAGAACCGCCGTCATTTCATTGCTGCCGGCTTCAGGCATAGACATCTGCATGTTCATTCCCGTTGCATCCATGGCGTCGGGATCCACACCCATGCCTTCCGTCATCTGCGACATCTGTTCCGTCTGGACCGTAGCGGACTCGGCTATTGCATCAAAACCGACAAAAGAGCCGAACACCACTACAAGTATTCCGGTGAGCACCACCCAAAGAAAGAACTGGGTAAGGGCAACGCAAGCCACCCCTATGATCTTTCCGAACATCAGTTCAGTCGCCTTCACCGACGAAACCAGCACCTCTACGACACGGCTCGATTTCTCCTCGATGACACTCTGCATGACCATTGCCGAGAACATCGCTATGAACATATATATTATAATAGAGAGGACAAGGGATATCATCATGTAGACCTCCGACGAGGTTATCTTCTCCTCTCCTGAATCATCAAGGGTAAAGGTGGCCACATTAACATCGGCCTTTACATCTTCGATAATCTGTTTCAGTCCTTCAATCCTGTATGAATCAAGCCTGTACTCCTCAACAGCTTCGTTCACCCTGCTGCGGATGGCATCTTTCATGTCCACGCTCATGGGCTTAACGGAGTAGGCGTCCACAGTTACCGTCCTGTTGACGGAGTCGAGCGGGGAGACTACCACCAGGGCGTCGAGCCCGAGCTCGCTGCATCTGGCCTTCGCGCTATCGACAGGAATGCCTGTGTAATCCAGATAGGCAGTCGTTTCATTGCTGGTCATGTATGGCATTACTATGCCTGAGCGGTCGACTACGGCAACCTGCTTGCCCTTGTCCGTAGTCATGAACATTATCACGCTCGGCAGGATGCACATGGCAGCAAAGAAGATCGGACCGAGGAACGTGGTGAGAAGGAATGATTTCTTCTTCACCCTGGTCATATATTCACGGCCTATGATGACATTGATTATATGCAGATTCATGGTCTATTCCTCCTCAGTTACAAGTTTTATGAAAATATCATTCATTCTCGGCACAAGCTCCTTGAACGAGTTTACGGCAAGCGACTGCGAAATGACATGACGGAGCACATCGCCGGTGCCGGCTCCTTCTCCGATTGAAAGGACAGCCGTATGGCGTCCTGAATCATCGGTATCGGAAAGCACCTTGAACAGGCCGGGAACGGACTCAAGCGCAGTGGAAGACGTGTAGACGAGTTCGACATTGCTGTTCCCGTATTTGTGGCGGATATCGTTCACTCCCCCTGTGATTACCAGACGGGACTTGTTGATGAGAGCGATGTTGTCGCAAAGTTCCTCCACCGATTCCATATTGTGGGTAGAAAGGACGATCGTAGCTCCGGAATCCTTCAGGCTCAGGATTTCATTCCTGATAAGCTGGGCATTCACCGGATCGAATCCGGAAAACGGTTCATCGAGTATGAGCAATGAAGGACGGTGAACGACAGTCGTAATGAACTGTACTTTCTGGGCCATTCCTTTGGAGAGTTCCTCGACTTTCTTGTTCCACCAGCTCTGTATGCCGAATTTTATGAACCATTCCTTCAGGGCATCGGAGGCGTCTTTAGCGCTCATGCCTTTAAGCTGCGCCAGATACATGGCCTGGTCACCAACCTTCATTTTACGGTAAAGTCCGCGTTCTTCAGGAAGATAGCCTATTTTCTCGACATCGGACTGCGTTATAGGGCGGCCGTCAAACAGGATAGCCCCGCCGCTCGGGATTGTAATCCTGTTGATTATGCGGATAAGTGTCGTCTTTCCGGCTCCGTTGGGCCCGAGCAACCCGAAAATCCGACCTTTCGGGATATCGAGCGACACGTGGTCAAGGGCGATTTTCTCGCCGAAACTCTTGCACACGTCTTTGCATTGGATCAGATTCATTTTATTTTCAATATGTTTTTTGATTATTGTTCAGTTCAGTATCCTCGCGACCAGTTCGGTAAGAAGCTGCTCTGGAGTAGCCTCACCTGCATCGCCGCCCTTGCCCTTATAGTCGAACTCCTTCAGGATGGAAATGACGGACATGCACTTTTTCAGAGGATAGTTCCCCACTGCCCTGTCGTACTCGGAGAAAAAGTACGGATTCACACCCAGGACTTTGGCTTTCATGTCATTGCCTGGCCTGGGGTCGTTCATCAGCAGGGCTTCGTATTTAAGTATCCTGTAGAAGTGGGTATACAGGGAGCTGACCGCCATAGGCATGGCGAATTTCGGCGAAGCGCCGATATAGGCCGCAATGCGCAGTGCCCTGGCCGGATTCCTGTATGAAAGTTCCCTGGTAAGTTCGAAAATACTGTATTGGCGGCTTATGCCGACATTCTTCTCTATATCCGACACTCCGACTTCCGTTGATCCTTCAGGGAGGTTCTTAAGGAGTTTGTCTGTCTCTATGGCTATCTTGGAAAGGTCAGTCCCGGCATATTCCCCCATAAGAGATGCTGCTTCCGGGGAAATCCGCAGCCCTTTCCCGGCATAATAAGCCGATATCCAACGCGCTATTTCGTAATCCCTGACCGCATTGGATTCCAGGACCGCACCGATTTTGGATACCGACTTGTACAGGGACTTTCGCTTGTCGGCAGAAGCGCCGTGCATGCAGATTACCAGCACTGTAGAATCCAGAGGGCTGGCACAGTATATCGCCAGGTCCTCCAGGGTTTTCATCATCTGGGCCTCTTTCACTACCACCAGCTGCCTTTCCGCGAACATGGGATACCTTCTCGCCGTCGTTATGACAGTATCCGCCGTCACATCGGCCCCATAATATATCGACTGGTTGAAATCCCTCTCCGACTCCTCGAGAGCATTCCGGATGATGGCCTCACACACCGTGTCCGGATAGAAAGGCTCGTCCCCCATAAGAAGATACACAGGTCTGAATATCTTTTTACGGGCCTCGGCCACCAGCTCACGGCACAACGCATCTGTATCTGCAAATCCTTTTGCCATAAACCGCAAAAATATGAAAATTTTTCAAAACGTCATCTCAGATTATGTCCTCCCTGTCATGAAGGTCCTTGATACGGAGCTGTATGTTGGCTATGCCGCGGTAATAGTTCTCGACTATCGAATAGCAGATATCGACAGGATTACCGGCCTTGATGTGGGCGAAATGCTCTGCCTTGTTGAAGGCGATGGCTGAAATATGGTGATACGGCTGGGATTCCTGGATCAGCTCGAGTTTAAGGTGACCGGCTTCGGCTCCGACACGGCGTCCGTTACCGTTGTCATATACATTCTCCGTCATGAAGACAGGAGCGCTGTTCCCCGGGCCGAACGGCTGGAACTGCTTGAGTATGCGGAAAAACTTGGGTGTAATCTGGTCGAAGTCCAGCTTGGAATCCACAGTTATGACCGGAGTCAGCATCTCGGAGGTTATTCTGGCTCCTATGAACTCCTCTATTCTCCGGCAGAACTCCGGAAGCTTCTCTTCCTTCATGGTAAGACCGGCTGCATACAGGTGACCTCCGAAATTGTCCAGCAGATCCGCACAGCTCTCGATTGCATCGTAAAGGTCAAAGCCCTGGACACTCCTGGCAGAGCCCGTGACAAAACCGTTGGATTTCGTAAATACTATCGTAGGCTTGTAGAACGCCTCTACAAGACGCGAGGCCACAATCCCCACGACACCCTTGTGCCAGTCCGGATTATATACTATCGTAGCATTCCCGAACGACAGGCATGTGCCGCTGCGGACCATTTCCAGAGCCTCCTGAGTGATGCGGCGGTCTATATCCTTCCGTTCGTTGTTGTACTCGTTGATCTCTCCGGCTATCCTCGCCGCCTCGTCTTCATCGGTAGCGGTCAGCAGCTCCACCGCCACCCGTCCGGACTCCATACGCCCGGCCGCGTTTATTCTCGGTCCTATCTTGAATACGATATCGTCTATCGTCACATGCGAAGGTTCAAGACCGGAAAGCCTCATCATGGACAGCAGCCCAAGACGGGGATTTTCATTTATCCTTTTGAGTCCGAAATGTGCGAGAATCCTGTTCTCCCCCACCACCGACACCAGATCGGACGCTATGCTCACCACCAGCAGATCAAGCAGCGGCACCAGGCTTTCGAACGGGATGCCGCAAGCGGCAGAATAGGCCTGAACCAGCTTGAAACCCACTCCGCAGCCGGACAGGTCATCGAAAGGATAGTGGCAATCCTCACGTTTCGGATCCAGGACGGCAACTGCTGCAGGCAGCTCGTTTTCGGGAAGATGATGATCGCAGATGATCATGTCTATGCCTTTGCTCGAGGCATAGGCGACTTTTTCGTTGGCCTTGATCCCGCAGTCAAGCGTGATGATAAGGGAAAAGCCGTTCTCTGACGCCCAGTCTATCCCCTTGAAAGACACTCCGTACCCTTCATCATAACGGTCCGGAATATAGAAGTCGGCCCCCGGCGTCAGACGGCGGAGAAAAGAATAGACCAGAGACACCGCCGTAGTCCCGTCCACATCATAGTCACCGTAGACAAGTATCTTCTCCCCTGTCCCGACGGCTCTGCGGATACGCTCTACAGCCTTGTCCATATCCTTCATCAGGAACGGATCGTGCAGGTTTGCGAGATCCGGTCTGAAAAAGGCCCTGGCATCCTGGAATGTGGTCACGCCCCTCTGCACCAGGAGTCGGGCCAGTACAGGGTCCACTCCCAGTTCCGAAGCCAGGCGGCTCACTGTCCCGTGATCCCCGGTCTCCTTTATTATCCACTTCTTTTCTTTAGGCATAGCCTACAAATATAGTGATAATATTTAAAAAGTAAAAGATTGCCCTCAGGATGACATTCCGAGAGCAGCCGGAGACATGCACGGCAATCAGGCAAACGCCGCAAAAAGCACGGCCAGAGCACCGAATGCAAAGATCAGGATAAGAAAGCCGGCAATAGAAATGATGAAACCGGCAACAGCCAGCCCCCTCGGAGACTTGAACATGCCGATAAAGGAGAGCAGGAATCCCAGAAACCAGACGAAAAATCCGGCTAACGGAGTCCAGGACAGGCAAAGAGAGAGAATTGCAAGAACAAAACCTGCCGTACCTATACCGTTTGTCTTCCGGACATTGTTCACCACCACTGTCCTCTCCTCCTTATTTCTGTCAGAAGTCAGCCATTCGCCGCAATGACGGCATTTCCGTGCCCCGGCGGCCACTTCGCCTCCGCAATAAGGACATTTCTCAATTATGTACATAATCAGGTAAAACCGACGGATAAAACAAAATCACTGAAACAAAGATAAATTTTAATTTTCAAATATTGGATTTATTATAGTACTTTTGCAGGATTTCGTGGAGATAGGAGGGGACGTCCGCATTGTCCTGAAAGGACATATAGATTGATAATATTTAAATAGGTATACAGATGGAAAATATGGACTTGAACGAACAGGAAAGGAACAGGCGCGAAGCGCTCGGGAAACTCAGGGAACTGGGAATCGACCCTTATCCTGCCGCACTTTATCCGGTAAACGCCACCGCGCAGAAAATCAAGGATGAATACGATCCTGAAAAGGGCAACCTGGACAACGTGGTGATAGCCGGAAGGATAATGTCGCGCCGTATCATGGGGGCGGCTTCATTCATCGAGCTTCAGGACGAGACGGGAAAGATACAGGTGTATATAAAACGTGACGAAATCTGCCCGGACGAGGACAAGACCATGTATAATACCGTGTTCAAGAAACTTCTGGACATCGGAGACATCATAGGAATCAAGGGATATGCGTTCATTACGCAGACAGGGCAGCTTTCCGTCCATGCGAAAGAGCTGACGGTGCTGAGCAAATCCCTGCGCGTACTGCCTATCGTAAAAGAAAAGGACGGAGAGGTATATGATGCGTTCACCGACCCGGAACTCAAATACAGACAAAGGTATGTGGACCTCATCGTGAACCCTCAGGTAAGGCAGACTTTCGTGATGAGGAGCAAGATAATCGCTACGATGAGGGAGTATTTCAACGCGGCCGGCTGTCTCGAAGTCGAGACTCCTATCCTGCAGTCCATCCCTGGAGGAGCGACTGCACGCCCGTTCGTGACACACCACAACGCTCTGGACATTCCTCTGTATCTGAGAATTGCGAACGAGCTGTATCTTAAGAGACTCATTGTCGGAGGATATTCGGGAGTATATGAGTTCGCGAAGGATTTCCGCAATGAAGGCATGGACAAGACCCACAATCCGGAGTTTACCTGCATGGAAATCTATGTGGCCTACAAGGACTATATCTGGATGATGGAGTTCGTGGAGAAGATGCTTGAGAAGATCGCCGTCACCCTGCACGGGACGACCGAAGTGACTATCGGAGAGCAGAAAGTGGATTTCAGGCCGCCTTACCGCAGACTGCCTATACTTGATGCTATCAAGGAGTATGCAGGCGTGGATGTCGCAGGCATGGATGAGACACAGCTCCGCGAGACTTGTGAAAAACTCAACGTTCCTGTTTCCAAGGAGATGGGAGAAGGCAAGCTGATAGACGCCATCTTCGGGGAATATTGCGAGAAACATCTGGTGCAGCCGACTTTCATCACCGATTACCCCGTATCGATGTCGCCTCTTACAAAGAGACACCGCAGCAATCCTGACCTGACAGAAAGGTTTGAGCTTTTCGTCTGCGGAAAGGAACTTGCCAACGCATACAGCGAGCTCAACGACCCTATCGACCAGCTCGACAGGTTCCAGGACCAGCTCAGGCAGAGGGAGCACGGTGACGACGAGGCGATGTACATAGACATGGATTTCGTCCGCGCCCTTGAATACGGCATGCCTCCGACATCAGGAATGGGTATGGGAATCGACCGTCTGACCATGTTCATGACCAACTCCCCTACCATCCAGGACGTCCTGTTCTTCCCTCAGATGAGGCCGAAGGCTGTCGAATAGCACATGAGGACTGAAACCGTAACATCGGCACAGAATCCGAAAATAAAGGAGCTTCTTGCGCTTCAGGAGAAATCCAGACTGAGGCGCGGGAAGCGTCTTTTCGTAGTGGAAGGACGCAGGGAACTGGGACACTGCATCGATGCAGGATTCAAAGTCAGGACGCTTTTCATCTGCAGGGAAATATGCCATGAATGCGAAATCGAGGCTCTGCTTGGAAAGGCCGGAGCTGTATCCGACAGGTCCAACGAGCTGAATATCATTGAAATTCCTGCAGTCTTATATGAAAAGGCAGCGTACAGGGGCGGCACGGAAGGGGTCCTGGCAGAAGTGGAATACCGTGACAGGACTCTGGAGAGTCTGGAATTGGGAGAGAATCCGCTGATAGCAGTTCTGGAAAGCGTGGAAAAGCCGGGAAACCTCGGGGCGGTCCTCCGAAGCGCCGATGCGGCAGGGGCGGATGCGGTGATCATCTGTGACCCGCTCACAGACCTCTACAACCCGAACCTGATCCGCGCAAGCATAGGGGCCGTCTTTTCAAGACAGGTAGTAACAGCCTCTTCCGAAGCCACCATCGGATGGCTTAAATCACATAACATACAGATACTTACGGCACAGCTTCAGGATTCCGAATGGTATTACGACACTGACATGCGCCGGGGCACCGCCATTGTCATGGGGACTGAATCCACCGGCCTTTCAGACATCTGGCGGAAAGCGGCGGATGCACATATAAAGATTCCGATGCTCGGCCGGCTGGATTCTCTGAACGTGTCCGTTTCTGCCGCCATACTTTTATATGAAGCCGTCCGCCAGAGAAAATCACTATAACCGCCCTCCGTCGGAAATATCCCATTTACAAGATGAAAAAATTCGGTCTCATAGGCTATCCGGTAAAAGGCTCCCTCAGTCCGGTGCTGTTCCGCGCCGGCTACGGAGGCAAATACCCGTACGACCTGATCGAAAACGCCGATTTCGAAGCGGCATACAGGAAATTTCTGGATGAATATGAAGGAGTGAACATCACCGCCCCGTACAAGGAAGATGCATTCAGGAAAGCGGACATCATAGACCCGGTCTGCCAAAGGATAGGCGCCACCAACCTGACAGTCAAGACTCCGGAAGGCATACACGCATATAACTCAGACTATACAGGCATCCGCCGCAGTCTCATCGAAACGGCATTGGGATGCATCCCCGAAGACGAAACAGACATAAATGCAGGAATTGCGGACTTTTTCGGACACAGGCCTGATGCCCTTGTAGTGGGATGCGGGGGTGCCGGCAAAGCTGCTGCCGTTGCGGCCGCCGACCTTGGAATGCATGTGACCCTGATGAACAGGACTGTGGGGAAAGTGGAACAAATCGCTTCCGACCTGCCGCAGTACGGGTTCGGTATCAGGCCATTGGCCGATTTCACGGAAATGTTCCTGAAATGCGACGTGCTCATCTACACCCTCCCCGAAAGTATACAGGGAATACAGGCATTGGAATCCGGAGAGCTTCCGCCACAGAAGGACACAGGGAAGAAAATCATTCTGGAAGCAAACTACAAAACCCCTGCTTTCAGTCCTGAAGTAATGTCCCGGCTGCAAAAGACCTGTCCCGGCATTAGATACGTCAGCGGTCTGAGATGGCTGCTGCATCAGGCTGCCGGGGGATACGAGCTGTTCACGGGAGAGACACCCGATTTCCAGGCCATGGAAAAAGCCATAACCCAAAGATTCTGAAAACCCGTACCGGAACGGCAGTACGGGCCGCCCCTGCATCACAGGAAAAATCGGGTAAAATTTTTTCATTCATATCGAATTAATGAGTAACTTGCGCCGTTTAAAAAATTTTACGATTTATGTCACTGAATAAAGTAATGCTGATCGGCAACGTAGGGAAAGACCCGGAGGTACGTTACCTCGAAAATTCAGGAAACGCCAAAGTGGCCACATTCACTTTGGCAACAACCGAAAGATACAGAGACCGTAACGGGGAAATGAGAGAAAACACCGAGTGGCACAACATAGTAGCATGGAGGAATTCCGCCGATGTTGTAGAGCGTTTCGTTAAAAAAGGCACCCAGCTGTATATCGAAGGACGCATCCGCACAAGGTCATGGGACGACCAGACCGGAAATAAACGGTACACCACTGAAATTCTGGTGGATAACCTGCAGCTCCTTGGCCGGAAAGCCGACAATCCTGCATCACAGGGAGGATACAGTGCCCCTGCACAGGGCGGGTACCAAAGCCAGCAGCCTTATTCCGGGAGTCCGGCAGGACAGTCATACGGGCCGCAAAGTTACCAGCAGCCTGTCCAGCCACAGGTACAGCCTGCCGCACCGGCCGAAGACCTTCCGGAGGACGACTTACCATTCTAAGAAAAACAGCTAACAACATAATATTCCATAAATCATGGCATTAGACGTAGTATTGGGCCTTCAGTGGGGAGATGAAGGCAAAGGCAAGATAGTGGATGTCCTTGCAGGACGGTATCCTATAGTAGCCCGTTTCCAGGGCGGTCCCAACGCCGGACATTCGCTTCACTTCGAAGGAAAAAGTTTCGTACTGAGGTCGATCCCTTCCGGCATATTCAGAAAAGACGCCATAAATATCGTGGGTAACGGCGTTGTCCTCGATCCGATAACATTCAGACAGGAATGTGAAAACATCGAAAAGACAGGTGTCCCAGTCAGGGAAAGGATCGTAATCGCCAAGAAAGCCCATCTCATTCTTCCTACGCACAGACTTCTGGATGCTGCCAATGAAGCCGCCATGGGAAAAGGCAAGATCGGCTCCACGCTCAAAGGCATAGGCCCGACCTACACAGACAAGGTAAGCCGTAACGGGCTGCGTGTAGGAGATATTCTGGCCGACAATTTCATGGAAAGATATACCAAGCTGAAGGACAGGCATATAAAGCAGCTCCGGCAGATGGATTTCAAGTGCGATCCGGATGCCGAAGAAGCAGCATTCATGGAAGCAGTCGGGTATCTGAAACAGTTCAGGCTCGTGGACTGCGAATATTTCGTAAACAACGAGCTCAGGACCAAATCAATCCTGGCGGAAGGCGCCCAGGGGTCCATGCTCGACATCGACTACGGTTCATATCCGTTCGTCACTTCTTCTTCAACTGCCTGTGCCGGTGCATGCATAGGCCTCGGCGTAGCCCCTTCAAAGATCGGACATGTATACGGTATATTCAAAGCCTACTGCACACGTGTAGGAAGCGGTCCGTTCCCTACGGAACTTTTTGACGAAACAGGAGACAGGCTCAGGGAAATAGGACACGAATTCGGTGCCGTAACCGGCAGGCCGCGCCGCACCGGATGGCTTGATCTGGTGGCCCTCAGATATGCAGTCATGCTCAGCGGGGTGACGGACCTCATAATGATGAAATCCGACTGTCTGGACTCGTTCGAGACCATAAAGGTCTGCACTTCATACAAGGTAGACGGACAGGAAACCGATCAGGTGCCTTTCGACACATACGCAAACATTGAGCCTGTATATACTGAATTCAAGGGATGGAATACAGACCTGACCGGATGCAGGAAAGAAGAAGAACTTCCGGAAGAGTTCAAGAATTACATAAGCTTCATGGAAAAATATCTCGGAGTTCCGATAAAAATCATTTCACTGGGACCTGACCGCGAGGCTACTATCATGAGATAAAACCATAATCCACAACCTGAAAGACTGAAATGACTGCTACACTCAAAAGATTTCTCAACGATTATCCTGCCGCCAGATGGGCGGCACTTGTCCTTATAGCGCTGATGATGTTCTTCGCCTACATGTTTGTAGACGTAATGTCGCCCCTCAAATCCCTGATTGAAAGCGAAAGGGGTTGGGACAGCAGTGTTTTCGGGACATATGCGGCATCGGAATATATACTTAATGTATGCGGATTCCTGATTATAGCCGGAATCATCCTTGACAAGATGGGAATACGGTTTACCGGAATCCTGTCGGCGTCGCTCATGGTCCTGGGAGCAGGCATCAAATACATAGGCATCAGCGACTGGTTCCAGACTACAGAGATGTGCGGCTGGCTGGGAAGCTGGTGGACAGCAATGCCAGGCAGCGCAAAGATGGCAGCCCTCGGATTCATGATTTTCGGGTGCGGATGCGAAATGGCGGGAACAACAGTGTCAAAAGCCATTGCCAAATGGTTCAAAGGCAAGGAAATGGCCCTTGCAATGGGTCTTGAGATGGCCATTGCCCGCCTGGGAGTGTTCGCCGTAATGTGGCTGTCTCCTGCCATTTCAGAGCAGTTTGACGGTTCCGTGGTGGCTCCGCTTGCATTCTGTACCTGCCTGCTTCTCGTCGGACTGATCAACTATATAGTATTTTCGGTCATGGACACCCGTCTGGACAGGCAGCTTATTGCAGCAGGCGAGGCGACTGAAGAGAAAAGCCCTGAAGATGAATTCCATATCAAGGACCTCGGACAGATTTTCTCCAGCAAAATGTTCTGGCTCGTGGCCCTTCTGTGCGTTCTCTACTATTCAGCCATCTTCCCGTTCCAGAGATACGCGCCCAATTTCCTGGAAGTGACTCTGGAGGTAGATGCAAACACGGCCTCCAGGCTGTTCAGCTGCTTCCCTATTCTGGCGATGTGCCTTACTCCTCTTCTGGGAATATTCCTCGACCATAAAGGGAAGGGAGCCTCAATGCTGATGGTCGGTGCCGTAATAATGATCGTATGCCATCTGAGTTTCGCTTTCCTCCTTCCGGTATTTCCGTACAAGTGGTTCGCAGTGCTGCTCATAGTAGTGTTAGGGGTAAGTTTTTCCCTTGTACCTGCCGCGCTATGGCCAAGCGTACCGAAGATTATCGATGAAAAAATACTGGGAAGCGCCTACTGCCTGATATTCTGGGTACAGAACATAGGTCTCTGTCTGGTCCCTCTACTTATAGGAGTCGTACTCAATGCAACCGGCGGATACCTCATGCCTATGATAATATTCTCGTCATTCGGAGTACTTGCATTCATATTCAGCCTGCTTCTCAAAGTCGAGGACAAAAGAAAAGGATTCGGACTTGAAAAGCCTAATATCGAGCGGTAGGAATGTCTGTCATTAAACGAACCGAAGGGATAAACAAAAGCCGCACGGCCTGCTGGATAGCTCTGGCATGTCTCGTAGTACCGATGTTCGCATCGTACTTCTTCGATGACATGTTCTCCACATTGTCGCACATCTTCCGGGATCCGGATATGCTGCAGCTTGGATGGGACAGCGCAGACTATGGATTCTACGCAGGAGGCTACTCGTTCCTGTGCGTATGCGGAGGGCTTGTCATCTGCGGAATCCTTCTGGACGTATTCGGAGTCCGGACAGTCGGTTCGATATTCGTCGGACTGATGATTGCAGGAGCGGCAATCGTGCTGACGGCACTCCTGTCAGGCATGTCCCCGGATATAACACTCACGATTGCCTACATAGGCTGCATGCTGTTCGGTCTCGGAAGCGAAATCGCAGGCGTCGCGGTCACAAGATCCATCGCCAAGTGGTTCAAGGGCAGGAATGTAGCCCTGGCCATGGGACTCCAGCTGTCTATTGCAAGACTCGGGACGGCCACTGCTTTTATCCTTGCACCCATACTGGTGGCGGAAAAGCCTGCCGGTGAAACATATACGCTTGCCGAGACGGCAAGACCCGCGATTACCGGTCTTGCGATGCTGCTTGCCGGAGGCATTCTATGGGCTGTTTTCGTAGCACTGGACGCAAGATTCGACAAGGATGCCGGCATTGCCACTTCAAAAGGCAAAGTAAAGGAGGAAGACAGGTTCAGATTCTCCGATATCATTAAAGTTCTGGTCAACCCTCGTTTTCTGATGATAGCGCTCCTGTGCGTATTTTTCTACTGCTGCATCATTTCATTCAAGAAATTCGGTACATCGATAGTCATCCCGCGTTTCGGCATGGATGTAGACTCCGCCAAATGGATGATAACAATGATACCGTTCTTTACTGTCATATTCACTCCCCTGTTCGGGGCTCTTGTCGATAAGGTAGGGAAAGCCACTACATGGATGATTGCAGGTGCCGCTCTGGTCCTCACATCGCATCTAATCATGGCATTCGCCCCTCAAGGGATTGCATTCTACGGATTCCTGGCCATTTCACTGCTTGGCGTAGGATACTCTCTCGTACCGTCGGCCATGTGGCCTACCGTGCCGAAAATAATCCCTGAAAGGAACCTTGGCACGGCATTCTCTCTCATATATTGGGTACAGAACATGGGAATGCTGCTTGTTCCTGTCTTTGTCGGACGGATATTCAGGAATACGGTAACCGAAGCCGGCAACAGACTTCAGGAAACAACGGCCGCCGTCCACGCCGAATTCATTTTCATCGGACTCGGAATCGCTGCCGTAACGGTCGCGCTGGCACTGATATTCTCCTCCAGAAAACACCCTGAGCTGGAGATTGACCTTCCTAACAGAAAATAAGATGTACGGACTGCTCGATAAAGTAAACTCCCCGGAAGATATCAAGGGCTTCAGCATGGAAGAACTGAAAGAACTCTGTGCCGAAATCCGCAGCTACATGATTGAGTGCTGCGCAAAAAATCCGGGACATCTGGGGTCAAGTCTGGGAGCAGTCGAACTTATTGTCGGGCTACACTATGTCTACGACACTCCGAAAGACAAGCTTGTCTTTGATGTCGGGCATCAGGCTTACGCGCACAAGATTCTGACCGGAAGGCGGGACATTTTCCGCAAAAACAGGAAAAAAGGCGGCATAAGCGGCTTTACAAAACGCAGCGAAAGCAAATACGATGCATTCGGAGCAGGCCATTCATCGACTTCGATTTCCTCTGCCCTCGGACTTGCCGAAGCGGCAAAGATGATGGGGACAGACGAGAAAATAGTCGCGATAATAGGAGACGGCGCCCTTAGCGGAGGACTGGCTTTCGAAGGTCTGAACAACGCAGGCATCAGCAAGACAGACCTGCTGGTCATCATCAATGACAACAACATATCCATAGACAAGAACATAGGGGCCATCCATGAACACCTTCTGAGGCTTACGACAGATCCCACCTACAACAAGATAAAGAAACATGTATGGGACAGGATCGGAGAGGGGAACTTCAGGAAAATGCTCCAGAAGTTCATAGTCAGTACCAAATCTTCAATCGTCAGCGCATCAGGAGGCGCCCTGTTCGAAGCGCTCGGATTCAGATACTTCGGCCCGATTGACGGGAATGACATAGCGCAGGTTACGGAAACGCTGGCCAGGCTGAAAGACATAAAGGGACCGAGAATCCTGCACACGATAACCACAAAAGGCAAAGGTTTCGCTCCGGCAGAAGAGGAGCAGACGATATGGCACTCTCCGGGGATGTTCGATCCCCAGACCGGGAAAAGGATAAAACCGGCCGGGCACAATGAAAGCCGGTATCAGGATGTGTTCGGGGAAGTCCTGCTTGAACTGGCCAGAAAAGACAGCAGGATAGTCGGCATAACTCCGGCAATGGCAACAGGATGCGGCATGGATCTGCTGGCCAGGGAAATCCCTGAAAGATTCTTCGACGTCGGCATAGCGGAAGAGCATGCCGTAACATTCTCCGCCGGACTCGCCGCCGGAGGGATGAAGCCCTTCTGCAACATATACTCATCATTTTCACAAAGGGCGTATGACCAGATTATCCACGATGTCGCCCTCCAGAAGCTCGGAGTAGTACTGTGCTTTGACAGAAGCGGCCTGGTAGGAGAAGACGGCGCCACCCATCAGGGAGTATTCGACATAGCAGCATACAGGAATATTCCCGATACGGTCATAGCCGCTCCGCGAAATGAAATAGAACTCAAGCAGATGATGTACACGGCATCCCTGCAGAAAGAAGGACCTTTCATAATCAGATATCCCAGAGGGTATGGAGAGGGGGTAGACTGGCGCAGTTGCGAATTTTCCGTACTTCCGATAGGAAAAGCCGAAAAGCTTTCCGATGGGACAGATGTCATAATCATCGCCGCAGGGCCGCTTGCCTGCAGGGCTGTCGAAGCATCGGACAGATACAGGGCCCTGACCGGGACAAGTCCGGCCATATATAATATAAGGTATATAAAGCCGATAGACACCTGTCTGCTTGAAACCGCAGGAAAGGAATTCAGCACCGTAATAACCATTGAAGACGGCGTTACGGCAGGAGGACTGTATGGAGAAGTCTGCGAATTCTATTCGGACAAAAGGGACAGGCCATCGATAATAGGCATGGGGATCCCCGACAGATTCATCGAACAAGGGACACAGGACGAGGAAAGGCAGGAGTGCGGAATAGACACTGACAGCATTTTCTCCATGATAAAAAAAGAAATGGAGAAATCTCGCAAAAAAGATTAAAAAGTTTTGGAAAGTCGGAATTAATATCTATCTTTGCAGTCCCTTTTGGGAAAAGAACTGATGGAGCATCGCCGATGTAGCTCAGTTGGCTAGAGCACGTGATTTGTAATCTCGGGGTCGTGGGTTCGATTCCCTCCATCGGCTCAAAGTTCTTTAAAACGGGAGAATACCAGAGTGGCCAAATGGGGCAGACTGTAAATCTGCTGGTTTATACCTTCGGTGGTTCGAATCC
>CALVAJ010000038.1 GCA_944325505.1 uncultured Bacteroidales bacterium | reverse complement strand
AAATCGCTCAGGACATTCATATAATTTATAAATGCCTCATACGGAGTATCATACGGGTTGAAATATTTGTGCACCGCACCGTCGGAGAAGAACTTCGTACACATGTAATAGAAATGGTCGCTCTCCTGGAGATGTCCGAAATCGGACCAGAGTACAGGGTCATTCAGGAGAGAAAGCTTTTCAGTAAGGCCGTAGAGCTTGTTGAATGCATCGTTCTGGAGTTCGTTGCCGAGCCATGCCGTAACATCCCTTTCTTCATCCGCCCATGAAATTGCATCCGGGACATCGAGCTCCCCAACAGGATTATGCTTCTTGGCAGCCTGTGAAGGAGTCACGAACTCGAATTCCTTGTCACTGAGGACAACCTCAGGGAAATACCTCATGAAATCGAATATACCGCTCTGCGCCTTCTGATGCTCGCCGAAGGTTTCGTAATCCATGAACAGGTTCACGATCTCGCTGTCCTTTGCGGATGCCTTGATCCATGAGAGGTATTTTTCTCCGGTCAAAGGCCAGTCCTGCCAGCTCTTGTCGGAGAACCTGAAAGCGATGTCATCGCTCAGGGAAGAGTTCTTCAGAAGGAGTTTCAGCCCCGGTGCCTGCGCTCCGCTGTACAGATAGTTCGGACTTCTCCATCCGAGGACATGCTTGGCGCCTTCGGTAAGCATCGTCTTGAATCCGAGGTCATATACCATTGCCCCGATGGCATCCGAGTAAATCAGCTCGGTATTCCTGAAAGCCTTAGGCGTGACTCCGAAATAGTTCTTGATGGCAGCCTTGTGCTTCTCTACCTGATGTCTGAACTCTGCCGGAGAAGCCAGAGAAGCCAATGAATGGTAATAGGTCTCGCACAGGAACTCCACACATCCGGTCTCTGCCAGTTTCCTGAAGCTCTCGATAACCTCCGGATCATAACGGTCGAACTGCTCGAGAACCGAACCGGAAATGGAGAAAGTGACCTTGAACTGCCCCTTATACCTGTTGATAAGTTCCAGAAGCAGCGCGTTGGTCGGAAGGTAACACCTCTGGGAAACCCTGCGGAGGATTGTCCTGTTGGCGAAATCATCGTAATAATGGGAATCCTTACCTATATCAAAAAATCTGTATAACCTTAACCTGTTCGGCTGATGGACCTGGAAATATAGGCAAATACTTTTTTTCATGGCTATTATGTTTTTACTATTTTATCACTGATTCATACACTTTCTTAATCTTGTAGGCTGCATTGTTCCATTTGAGGGTGTTCACCTCGTCGTAACCACAACGTGCAGCCATATCAGCCATCGCGCCATAGTTCAGCAACCCGTAAATGGCATCAGCCATAGCATCCACATCCCAGAAATCCACCTTGATGGCATATTTCAGGACTTCCGCTACACCCGACTGCTTTGAGATGATGGTAGGCACATTCGTCTGCATGGCCTCCAGAGGAGAGATACCGAACGGCTCTGAGACCGACGGCATTATATATACATCGGACAGGGCGAACATCTTCTGTACGTCCGCACCTCTGAGGAAACCCGTAAAATGGAACCTGTCGGAAATTCCCAGACGCGCCACGTGTCTGATACACCTGTTGAGCATATCGCCGCTTCCGGCCATGACAAAACGGACATTGCCGCATCTCTTGAGCACCTTCGCAGCTGCTTCGATAAAATACTCCGGACCTTTCTGGAAAGTGATACGGCCAAGGAAAGTGACTACCTTGTCCCGCACTCCGCGCTCGACCTGGATATTTGTCCTTCCGCTGAAATCCACTGCATTATGGACTGCCACCACCTTATCAGGTGCGATACCGTACCTGTTTATCACAATGTTTCTGGTAAGTTCACTCACAGCGATTACCTTATCGGCGCCTTCCATGCCCTTGCGCTCGATATCATAGACCCTCGTGTCTATCCTGTCATCGCTGCTCCTGTCGAACGAGGTGGCATGGACATGGACCACGAGAGGCTTCCCGGTAAGTTCCTTTGCGGCGACACCGGCAAGATAAGTCAGCCAGTCATGCGCATGGATGACATCGAACTCGTCCTTATGCTGCAGGGCAATGGTAGCCCCTACCATCGCATACCGCGCGACTTCTTCCATAAGGTTGGCTCCGTATTTGCCCGAAAACTTATACTTCTGCCCGTGGCTGACGGAAAAACTCTTTACCTGCCTTTTCCTCTCCTCGTCGACCATATCCGAAAAGGCCTGGGGGTCGACATAAGGCACCATATTGGAGTGGATATGTACAAAACGCACTTTATCGAGAAAATCCTCGACGGAAGTGGAAACCGTATCCACAGGCACATCGCTGGCATTTATGATAGAGACCGCGCTCTGGTCCTCGTCCCCCGATGCCGAAGGCATCACGAACAGGACTTCAACCCCGTTGGCAGCCAGACCTTTGGTCATACCGTAACAAGCCGTACCGAGTCCTCCTGAAATATAAGGAGGGAACTCCCAACCGAACATCAAGACTCTCATTATTTTTCCTCCTTATATTTTCTCATGAGATAATCGGCCCTGAGCAATGCTGCCGTACTGCAAGCCGAAGAAATGGCACCGTGCGGCTCGTGAGGAGGGTCTCCGTCATAAAGCTCGGAGAATGCACCCACACCATGCTTGTTTATATCCTTGTAGAATCCTTCGATAAGGTATTCCGCCTTTTTGTAGAACGAAGGGCCGACCATGCGGAAGCATACGTCTATATAAGGGCTGAGCAATGACGGGAAGGCGCATCCCTGATGATATGCCAGGTCCCTTTCCGTCTGGGAGCCTTCATATACCCCGCGGTATTTGGCGTTCCTCGGAGAAAGCGTCCTGATTCCGCGCGAAGTAACGAGCTCGTTGTTGATGACCTGCATAACTGCCATCTTCTTCAGATCGTCGATCGGAGAATACGGAAGATATACAGCAAAGAGCTGGTTAGGACGGACATCCAGATTCCTGCCGTTATTGTCCACATAGTCGGCAAGATATCCGGCCTGCTTGTCCCAGAACGTTTTCTGGAAGTTCTCTTCCACGAGCGTGCGGACATGCGCCCATCTGGACGTGAATGAACTTCTCTTCGCTCCGTATTTTGCCTCCATGTCGAGGGCAAAGCACAGGGCGTTGTACCACATGGCATTGGTCTCTACCTGGTAGCCGGCCCTTTCCGTAACCGGATGTCCGTCCACATAGGCGTTCATCCATGACAGGGCCACACGGTCCATCTGGGCCCAGAGCAGGCCGTTAGGATGCATCGTGATTTCCGCGCGCTTGCCGGGAGCATAGCTGTCGACTATGGCTTTTAGCACTTTTCCGTACTTTTCCCAAATACGTTTTTCTTCTCCCGTAAAGGCTATGTACTGCTGGATGGTATCTGTAAGACGAAGAGGGGCCTCGATCTGGGTCGTCCGTCTGGTAAGGCGGCTCTGCTCGTTTGAAATGAGATTGTCCAGAATCTCCTCGAATTCCCTTGCATTCCCGTCCGCATAAAGGGTAAGGCCAGGAAGGGAGATGATGGTTTCACGCAGGAGTCCGGTCTCGAGCCATGAAAAACCGGCATTGATCTGCTTGTTGCCGTTGCGGTTGCAGATAAGCAGGTCGGCATTGTGGGCAAGCAGGTCGTGATAATCCGAAATATCGGTGAGCTTGCGCTCGATATCAGTGCATTTCCTCTTGAGCTGCTTCGGGTTCACTTCATTTACAGACCCTGAGAAGACCACCGTTTCGCCCGGTTTCATATTCATTACGAACATTCCCGGGACGAACAGATCCTCGGTGCAGTCGAAGCCCCTGCGGTACTCATCGGAATAGGTGATTCCGTTATACCAGTAAGGCATATAGCGGAATACGGATTTGCAGCTGAGCTGCATATTGAGATCGGGGAATCCCTTGTACATGTTGAAGGAGACACCGCCCTCCACTTCCCTGTATCCGGTATCGGCCTCTGAATTCTGGCGGGTCAGGCTGTGTATGTTCCTGAAAGCCAGGAAAGGCTTGAGCATCAGCTGGACTTTCTCAGGAGAGGATACCAGCTCGTACTTGACGAGCACCTGATCGTTGTCCGGAGCAAGGATAAAGGATTTCCTGAAAACGATTTCGCCTACCTTATAGGTGATTACCGGCACCGGATCGAGGTCGAAATCGACTATATACTTGTGTCCCCTCGGTTCGTAGACATCCCCGTAGCAGTGGATGCCCAGGTTGAACTGTTTCCCGTTGAGCACCAGACTTTCATCAAGTGCGGAAAGAAGCACGTATTTGCCTTTCCCGAAACGGTCAACAGGAACAGCAAGGAGTCCGTGGTAGCGTCTCGTATTGCAGGCTACTATGGAAGTGTTGCAATACGCGCCTGTCTTGTTCGCGGAAATGATTTCCCGCTTCAATGAATAGGACAGGTTGACAAGCTCAGACTTGTTGAATGTTAAAAAAGCCATACTATTTATTATTTATCACTACATTTTTCCAACACTATAGCGCTGCGGCAAGGAAGGTACAGATACAGCGTACTGTCATAGGTCTGGTTGCCGTTAGCTGACTTTTCAGGGACCGTAAAGTGCTCTTCGCCTCTCTTTACCCTGTCAAAGCCGTCAAACTCCGGATCATCGCTGTCGAGAATAACCGTATATTTCCCGGCAGGAGCGGCAAAACCGTAGTCGGCAAAAGATGATACCGGATTGAAATTGAGCGCAAAGATACAATTTATTCTTTTGAATATTAATATTTTTTTCTCTTCATCCTGCACGAGAAGCTCGGGTTCGGATGAAAGCAGGGACTCTTTCCGGGCCATCGACACCATTGCCTTATCGAAAAGCATCAAAGGCCTGTATCTCAGATAATCTGCCTTGACAAGCGACCACTGCCGCCTGGCATATTTGTAAGACCAGCCGTTCCCTTCCCTCGGGAAGTCTATCCACTCGGGATGACCGAACTCGTTGCCCATGAAATTCAGGTAGCCGTCCCCGGCGGTCGCCATGGTTACGAGCCTTATCATCTTGTGGAGGGCAAGGCCGCGGTCTATCACGTCAGAGCGGGAATTCCTGTCCATATGGGTGTACATTTCCTTGTCCATAAGACGGAACGCTATGGTCTTGTCTCCGACCATGGCCTGGTCGTGGCACTCGGCATAGCTTATGGTCTTCTCGTCTTTCCTCTTGTTGGTAAGCTGCCACCACATTTCCCCCATGCTCCACTGCTCGTCACTAAGGGTCTTTATCCATTTTATCCAGCTGTCGGCCACTCCCATGCTCATGCGGAAATCGAATCCGACTCCGCCGGCTTCGAAAGGCGTCGCCAGTCCGGCCATGCCGCTGACATCCTCGGCAATGGTTATGGCATCCGGATTCACTTCCTTTATCAGCATATTGGCAAGCGCGAGGTAAGTCACGGCAGACTCGTCCACGCCGGCATCGAAGTAACAGTCGTATCCGCTGAAAGCCTTGCCGAGACCATGGTCCCAGTACATCATGCTTGTCACCCCGTCGAAGCGGAATCCGTCAAGATGATACTCCTCGAGCCAGAACTTGCAGTTGGACAGCAGGAACTGCTGCGTCTCGTGCTTTCCATAATCGAAACACCTTGAACCCCACGCAGGATGCCGTCCCCTGTCGCCGGAATAAAAGTAAAGGTCCTCCCTCCCGTCGAACCGGCTCAGGCCTTCGGCCTCATTGTCCACGGAGTGGGAATGGACGATATCCATTATCACGGCCATCCCCATTCCATGCGCCTGGTCAACCAGTTCCTTGAACTCCTCCGGAGTGCCGAAACGCGAGCTGAGGGCGAAAAAATTGGACACCTGATAACCGAATGATCCATAGTACGGATGCTCCTGCAGGGCCATTATCTGTATGGTGTCATAGCCGAGAGAATGGATATACGGCAGCACATCCTTTCTGAATTCCGAGAATGTAGATACCTTCTCCTGTTCGGAGCTCATTCCGATATGGCACTCGTATATGAACGGATGCTCCCTTTTCGGAGGATTCCGGTGCTTCCACCTGTACGGGGCCGGATCCCACACCTGCGCACAGAACGTCTTGGTCTCAGGGTCCTGGACGGCACGTGTCACATAGGCCGGAAGCCGCTCCGCTCCGCCTCCGTGCCATTCGATGTACAGTTTATACAGGGTACCGTGCGAGAGAAACATGTCATCCAGGGTGATTTCCCAGTTGCCCTCCCCTACCGGATGAAGGGCATAGGCTTCGGTCTTCTTCCAGTTGTTGAACTCGCCTATGAGATATACTTTCAATGCGTTGGGAGCCCATTCACGGAACACCCACGATCCGTCGGACTGCCTGTGCAGGCCATAGTACAGGTGATTGTTGATACCTTTTGAAAGCGACCCGCCATGTCCGGCAGAGATACGTTCCTTCTCTTCCAGAATCCGTTCATGCCTGGCATCTATGGCTTCCCTGTAAGGCTTCAGCCACGGGTCCGCATCGTATATTTTCTTTATTTCGGGCTTGAGCATATCGATTGGTTTAATGTCCATACAATTCATTCCTGAGGCGACACCGGACCGGCCGGCTTTTCCGGCTCCAGGGCATCCAGCGTCTGTCGTGCCTGCCTGAGATATGCACGGCACTTTTTCAGCAGGTCCTCCGCCTTTGAGACAGTCCCTGCTATATCATCTATCCCGGTGGAAGGATCCTCTACCCTGGCTACCAGAGCCTCGAGCCGGGCAACAGCCGCCGCATAATCAAATTCTTTCTCTTCCATAACTTCTTTTTCTTTCCCTTCCATATAAACTTCATTTATTTGCAGTCACAGATTCAACGGTACAGTCCAGACGGCCGTCCGCCATAAGCAGGGACACCCTGTCGCCGGCCTGCTTCCCGGCTATGCTTTTAATAACCGTTCCGGAGCGGTCGACGGCAAGCACATACCCTTTCCTGAGGATTTCCCTCGGGTCGGAAGCCCGCATGCGTGTCTCCAGCAGGGCCAGAACGGTCTCCATCGACATTATAGTATTCAGGAAAGCAGCCGATATCCTGCGGGAAAGCTCAGTCAGCCGGTTTTCTTCCTGATAAAGCCTCCCGGAAACAGAAAGCCTCAGCCTCTCGGAAAACGACTGCAGGGCTGCGTCCTCATCCGCATACATGGAAACGAAGACATCGGCCAGGGCAGTCGGCGTCTTTACGGACAGGAATGCCACCATATCGGCCACATGCGTATCCTGGTCGTGGCCTACGGCCGTAAATACAGGAACAGGGAACTGGGCTATATGGGCCGCAAGGTCATAGTCGTCATAGCAGGCGAGATCGAGCTTCGCCCCTCCTCCCCTGAGAATGGCCACTGCATCGTATTTCCGTCCCGAATCCGCTATGGCGTCCATGGCTGCAATGATGGACTCCGGAGCGCCTGTCCCCTGCATCAAAGCAGGGAACAGGTCCGTATGGTAGACAAAACCATATTCATTTTCATGGAGATGACGCATGAAGTCACGGTATCCGGCAGCATCGGGGGCCGAAACTACCGCTATGTCATACGGAAGGACAGCAAGCCCAAGTCCCTGCTGCATATCCATAAGCCCCTCCTTCTCAAGCCTTTCCACAGTAAGTCTCTTAAGCCTTTCCTGCTCACCGAGAGAGAAGTCCGGGTCTATGTCATTTACTACCAGCGTAAAGCCATATAACTGGCTATAGCTCACCTGCACCTGCATAAGCACAAACATCCCCTCGCGAAGAGGGGATCCTGTAACCGATTCAAAATAAGGTGCAATGAATCTGTATTTCGAACTCCATATGACAGCCTGCGCCCTGGCCTCGATACCGTTTTCCCCGGTCTGGGAGAGCTCCAGATAGCAATGGCTGCCGACACGCGCCTTGACGGCGCTGATTTCAGCCTTAAGCCATATCTTCGACGGGAAAAGCCGTTCCACCCCCTCCTTCAGGCGGGACTGAAGTTCATACAGGGATATGAATTCCTTTTCCATTATCGGATTTTCACTCTTATCCCTACAAATTTAGCAAAAAACCTGTTCTCCGCTTACCATTTAATATATTTTTAACAAAACCTACTTCGATATTGCACACTATCAAGGTTTTTAGTACCTTTGCGGACCAATTCCGATTTGTAGCCGACACATGAAAATCACCGAAGCACTCTTTGCCGGAAGCAGTACGAGAGTCTCAGAGAAACCGAAACAGAATTTCCCTGAATTCGCTTTCATAGGAAGGTCAAACGTAGGCAAGTCCTCCCTTATCAACATGCTGTGCAACAACAGGAAACTTGCGATGACATCCGCCACTCCGGGCAAGACCAGGCTCATAAACCATTTCCTTATCAACAGGCAGTGGTATCTGGTGGACCTCCCGGGATACGGATACGCAAAAATGTCCATGAGCGGACGCCAGAAGCTCGCGCAGATGATAAGGAACTATATAAACCTGTCGCCTGACCTGGCAATGCTTTTCGTACTGATCGACTCAAGGCATGACATCGGGAAAATAGACATGGATTTCCTGTTCGAGCTGGGCGAGAGCAGGATACCTTTCGGCATAATCTTCACCAAAGGGGACAAACTCGGACCGGTAGCCCTCCAGGGCCAGATAGAAAAGAACAGACAGATGATTCTGGAACACTGGGAGGAGCTCCCGCCATGTTTTGTGAGCTCGTCTGAAACGGGACTCGGCAAGGAGGAGATACTCGGCTATATCGGAAGCGTACTTGACAGTATGGACAACGGAACAGACAAATAAACCCTCATAAGATGCACAACGAACACAAAATGAAAATCTTTGCCTGCAGGAGTTCCAAGCCCCTCGCAGAAAAAATCGCAAAGTCCCTCGGTACAGAGCTCGGGAAATCCGAAGTCCTGGAATTCAGCGACGGAGAGTTCCAGCCTTCTTTCAATGAAAGTGTCAGAGGAGCGACTGTCTTCATCGTGCAGTCGACTTTCCCTCCGGTAGAGAATCTTTTCGAACTGCTGCTTATGATCGATGCGGCAAAAAGGGCATCGGCTCATACCGTCATCGCGGTAATGCCTTATTTCGGCTGGGCCAGACAGGACAGGAAAGACAAGCCGAGGGTATCAATCGGGGCAAAACTGGTGGCGAACATCCTCCACGCTGCAGGATGCGACAGGGTCATGACCTGCGACCTGCATGCAGACCAGATCCAGGGATTCTTCGACTTTCCGGTGGACCATCTGTACGCAAGCAATATTTTCCTCCCGTTCCTCAGGGACAAACACATAGAGAACCTGGCCATTGCAGCTCCCGACATGGGAGGGGCCAAAAGGGCCAACGCCTATGCACGCTACCTCCAGTGCCCGGTGATAATCTGCCATAAATCCAGGGAGAGGGCCAATGTAGTAGGGTCCATCACCGCCATAGGAGATGTTGCAGGAAAGAATGTAATCATCGTAGATGACATGATAGACACTGCAGGGACACTGACAAAAGCAGCCAATGTCCTGAAAGAAATGGGAGCCCTCAGCGTAAAGGCATGTGCGACGCACGCCGTATTCTCCGGCAGTGCATATGAAAGGATAGCGGAGTCCGCACTGGAAGAGGTCATCGTGACCGACACCATCCCTCTTTCAAATGATCCGGCCAAGGACACAAGCAAGATAACGGTGCTGTCCGTCGCCGACACATTTGCAAACGTCATAGAAAAGGTCTACAACTACGAGCCTATCAGTGACAGTTTCATTTTCTAGTCCTGGAATACCAGAAAAACAATACCGGAAATGAAAATCTTTATCGCGGCTTTGCTTCTCGTGGGACTGAGTATAATCGGACTATGCTTCAATATCATTTTCCGAAAGAACGGCCATTTCCCTGAAACGGAAATCAGCAACAACAAGGAAATGAGAAAACTCGGCATCCGGTGCGCAAAGGAAGAGGAGTTGCGTATATGGGGGAAAAAGAACGGGAAGGAACACCCTACATGCAGCGACCTGGGATGCAGCAGCTGCTCCGCAAGCTGTACTTTTTCTTCCGGAAAGAAATAATTCTGCGGCAGGGATTCGGCTTGTCCCAAGTCTCTGCCGTTTGAAAAGACACGGGGCCGCATCCGGCCGGATGCCCCGCAGAAGCATGAACTAAATTACAGGAGAGACTTGAAATGAGCCTTGTAGCCATAGTAGGCAGACCGAATGTAGGAAAATCCACATTGTTCAACCGTCTTGTAGGAATGCGTCAGGCTATCGTCGATGAAACGGCAGGCGTGACACGTGACCGCCATTACGGCAGATGCGAATGGTGCGGACATGAATTTTCCGTAGTAGATACAGGAGGATATACGTTCAACTCTGACGACATATTCGAAGAAGCCATCCGCAGACAGGTAGTCATAGCCATTCAGGAGGCGGACCTCGTACTGTTCATGGTAGAACCCGGGACAGGAATCACCGACTATGACGAGGAAATAGCTTCACTGCTCAGGAAAAGCGGGAAACCGGTCGTAGTCGCCGTCAACAAGGTCGACACCGGAGACAAGATGTACGACACATACCAGTTCTATGCTCTCGGACTCGGCGACATATGGTGCATCTCGGCGGCAAACGGCGGAGGGACAGGAGACCTGCTGGATGAAATCGTACGCAGGCTTCCGGACGACAAGGCATCCGAAAACGATGACAGGCCGGATCTTCCGCACATAGCCATAGTAGGAAAACCGAATGTCGGCAAATCATCTCTGGCCAACGCCCTGCTCGGTGCGGAACGCAATATAGTCACGCCGATGGCAGGCACGACCAGAGATGCCGTAAGCACGTATTACAACAAGTTCGGACACGAGTTCATGCTAGTAGATACTGCCGGCATGAGGAAAAAATCAAAAGTACATGAGGATCTGGAATTCTATTCTGTCATGAGGTCTATACGGGCCATCGAGCACTCCGATGTGTGCATCCTCATGATCGATGCACAGAACGGACTTGAAGCCCAGGACATGAGCATATTCAACCTTATATCCAGGAACAGGAAAGGATGCGTGCTCGTTGTAAACAAATGGGACATGATCGAAAAGGACAGCAATACGATGAAGGAATATACGGAAGCCCTCAAGTCCAAGCTTGCGCCTTTCAACGACCTGCCTGTCATTTTCACGTCTGTCATAAACAAGCAGCGCATCATGGATGTGCTCAATGCGGCAAAGCAGGTCTATGACAACTACGCACGCAAGATATCCACTTCCGTCCTCAACGAGGCCATGCTTCCCGAAATCGAGAACTACCCTCCACCTGCATGGAAAGGCAAGTACGTGAAGATCAAATATGTCACACAGCTTCCGACAAGGTCTCCGTCATTCGCCTTCTTCTGCAATCTCCCGCAGTATGTCAAAGACCCTTACAAGAGATTCCTCGAGAACAAACTGAGATCGAAATTCGACTTCAGCGGCTGTCCCGTGCAGATTTTCATAAGACAGAAATAAGACGAAGACCGGCTCAGCCGGTGTATTTAGGCAGTCTTACGGTAAAACATGCTCCTTTGAGTACAAAGGATCTCTGATACATTATCTCACCGTTGCATTTCTCGACTATGTTGCGGCAGATCGCCAGACCGAGTCCGGTTCCGGCACTCTTCGTCGTGAAGTTCGGAGTGAACAGCTTGCCGAGATTCTCATCCCTGACTCCCGGACCATTGTCCTCGAATACGATATCATAATATCCGTCCTTCATACTGTTGCGCAGACAGATCTGTATCATTCCGTGCCTGTATTCCTCCCCGTTTTCCGAATCCTCCTTCTGCTGGATTTCTATCGCCTGGATAGCATTCGTTATAAGGTTGACGAATACCCTGATAAGCTGCGGGCGCGGTGCCATGACCATGGCGTGTTCCATACCCAGATAGGATATCTCGATATTCTCCTTGTTGTCGAAAATCACCAGCTGGTCCCTTAACGTCTTGTCCAGATCCAGCAGGACAGGTTCCTCGCTGTACAGCTTGGCGAACGTGGAGAACTCGTTTGCCGTGTCCGTAAGTATGTCAATATGCTCCAGCACCACGGCCGCCACCTTGTCGAACTTCTCGTTCCAGGCAGGGTCGTTCTTCTGCTTGAGGCGGATAAGCCGCTGTATTTCGAGTTTGATAGGGGTAAGCGGGTTCTTGATTTCGTGGGCCACCTGACGGGCCATCTCGCTCCAGGCCTTGTCCCTTTCCGCCTGGGCAAGCTGGCGGCTGCTGTCGGAAAGGTCATGAACCATCCTGTTATAGGCGTCCACCAGTCCCGAAATCTCGTCATCCTGCTTATATATGATATACTCAAGACCGTGAAGGTCAGCGGAATTCATCTTCTGTCCCATTTCTATCAGAGGGCGGAACATAGAATTGACTATAGCCGTACTGCCCAGAAGAGTCACAGCCAGCAGGATAAAGAAAAGGTTCACTATAGTAGCCGCATGGAACAGGGCGTCTCTGGTAAAATCGTAGCTTGTATCCACATAAGGGGCGCTCAGGATAGCGACCATGTCCCCTTCGGCGTTGAACAGAGGAGAATACAGGGCATAATACCTGTGCCCTGCAAGGGACTCCTTGTGGATATAGAATCTCTGGTTCCTGTACTTGATATTGTAATACGCATCCTTGTCGATTCTGGAGCCCATTATCATCCTGTCGAAAATCTCGGGAGAAGTGGACCTGTACACCTTGCCGCCCGGAGTGTACAGGGTAATATCGGTCTTGGTCGTACCGGCGACGTTCTCCATGTACGAGGAAAAATCCTGCGTCCCGAGATCCCTGTAACTTTCCGCATACATGCATCTGGATTCCAGAAGGGCCTGTATGGTGCTGATCTTGTTGGACATCATATTGAACATGTTCTGCTCGTTGCGCTTGTACACGAAAGTCGTGCTGACTATCGCTATACTCACAAGCGAGAAGAACAGGGCACAGAACAGGACTGTATTTATCCTGGAACGGAAATAGTTTTTCCGGAAGACCTGTTCCCTTTTCCTTCGCCGCCGGGTCACAAGAAGCAGCCCGGAATAGGCTATCAGTATAAGGTATGAGAAAGTAACCAGATACGTCATCACTCCACGGACAGGTCTGGAAACGAATATCACTTCATCCTGCGAGACCTGGTTTGCAAAATGCAGATATCCTCCGGCCTTGAAGTGCATATGTCCTTCATCAAGCATATCATCCTTGATGATGCGGTTGTTCAGCACTGTAGGATATGCAAATGTCCCCTTGTAGTTGACCAGCTTCCCGGAAATGTATTTTGCATACGAATAGGATGAAGGTATGACCACATCACCGAGCCTGGAATTGGCCCCGAGCACGCTGTAATAGCCGCTGCCCTCTTTCGCGGACCTGGACTCGATTTCGATGAACATCCTGATTATGCCGCATTCATGGGAATAGTAGATAAACCAGCCGGTGTAGCTGGAGCGTCCGGTATTGTCATAGGTATAGAAGAACCGTGAATTGTCCGCTATAGGGGTTCCCGAACGGAGCTTCTGGTTGAAATAGTCCAGATTCTCTATCGCGGATGCGGAAGCCCGCCTTCCGGGCCCCGGTCTGAGATCGGAATCCCTGCATGTCGAAACGGATATGTCATAATCTCGGGATATGCGGTTCAGATAGTTCTCCGTAAGCCTGTTGATGATTATGATATCGTTCGCCGCATCTACGGCCAGAGTGGAAAACAGAGGGTCATTCGCTATGCCCTTCTCCACCGACCTGAGCTGGAGCTCCAGACTCAGATCCCTGTCGATGGCCAGTCTGTTGGTCCACACCATCATCCTGTCCATTTCCTTCCTGAACCCGAGATTTCCAGCGATCAGGGTAAAATACAAGGCGCAGATTCCGGCATAGATGAACAGGAACTTACGGGAGAACACATTGTATTTCAACCCGACAAGATCCGAAAGCACCGGTTTGAGCATCTGCACCAGCATCAGCAGGGCAAGCAAAAGCGCGGTATATGACAGATACACCCATAATGTGTTCAATGAAATGCTGTTCCACGCATACAGTTCCAGCGAAATGCTTGAATTCAGTATCAGGCTCCGCAGACTGAAATGTATGTAGGCCGCCGTAAGGAGAAACAGCACCGCGACCGCAAGATAATACGATACCCTGACCAGCTTCCGTCTGCTGCGCGACGCATTCCTGACAAACACGTTGCGCATTATATACGTACAGAGGATGTAGAGGAATATGTAGGTATTGACAATCAGCAGGGAACCGAACGAATAGAAAAGATGGCCGTCAGCGTAAACGTTAGGAGAAAAGACGGACAACGTATTCTGCAGTCTCAGTCCCCACAGGTATGCCGTCACCGTCATTGCCAGAAGGACGGCCAGAGCGGCAAAATACGTCTTAGCGCTTTTATGGGTCGAAAGATACAGTACAACCGATATCGTAAAGAACACAAGCGCTATCCACCTGAGCATGGACGCATCGATCGGCGGCATGTCCGGTCTGGCCTCGGCTATTACCTTGAACATCGGTCCGGAGTCAAGACATACCGTAGAACCTCCGTCATAGCTGACAGGCATTATGAAATAATTGGAAGGCAGCCTCAGGGCCGGGTTTACGCCGTTTTCCGAACTGTTGACATCCGAATAGAAATTATCCTTTATCTCCAGACCGCCTATGACCTTGCAGCTCACATAGTCTGTAACATAATACAGGATATACCATTTGGAGCCGAGGTTGACATAGGAAGGGGTTTCCCTGACCTCGGAAAGAGGCGATGAAAGGCTTCCCCTGAGGTTTGAAAGACGGTAGAATATAAGTCTGGAACCTATATCATCGTTAAACACCGGAAACTGGTTGCTCCAGGACTGGAGGGAATCATAGACATACCTGTAAATGGTCATGTCTTCAGGCAGATCCTCCAGTTCGGACCATTGTCCGTTCTCCTGCCTCAAGGCTCCGGTCATGTAACTTTCAAGAAGTTCCATCCTTTTCTCCAGACGCTGGGAAACCTTGGAGGCGACCTTGCCTGAATCGTCCGAACCGGTATTGAGCAGAAGCGACAGGACAAAGAAAACCACTGCAAGCAACACCGACAGCGTGCTGGCCTTTGTCCGCATGTATTCCAGTTTTCCCATTCCAGTGCCCTTATTCATGGTGATACGGCTCCCCTTTCATTATGGTGAATGCCCTGTATAGCTGCTCAGTGAATATCGTCCTTACCATCTGATGGGAAAAAGTCATCCGCGACAGAGAGACAAGCCCTCCTGCCCTCTTGTACACCGCATTGGAAAATCCATAGGCCCCGCCTATTACAAAAACGATATTCTTTCCGCCGGAGGCGATACGCTTCTCCAGCATGGATGCCCATTCTTTTGAAGAATATTCCTTTCCTTTCTCGTCAAGAAGGAATACTTCGTCCGAGTCCTTCAGACTCTTCAATATGAGCTGGCCTTCCTTTTCCCTTATCTGTTCCCGGGAAAGGGATGAAACGTTTTTCAGGTCAGGAATCTCGACCAGAGAAAATGACGTATAATGCTTCAGTCTGGCACGATATACCTCCAGTCCGTCCCATATCCAGTTCCGTTCGGTCTTCCCGACAGTAAGCAAAGTGATATTCATAATGTTCCTTCTGTGCAAATATATAAACGTGGCTCGGTATTTGCAATATTCCGCCGGGCTATATTTGAACGCGTGAACAGTATTTCAGATGAAGAATGCTTTAAACATAGCATCGGCTGTGATTTCCCTTTTCATCGGGACAGCCTCGGCGGCGCAGGATAGCGGCTATGATGTATTCGTACCTATTACCAAATATCTGCAGGCCGGTGACGCCGACAAGCTTTCAGCCTGGTTCGCGGACAACCTTGAAGTAACCATCTTCACTGTCACGAACGACTCGAGCAGGAGCCAGGCCAGACAGATACTCAAGACATTTTTCAATTCCTACACTCCACGGTCATTCGACATCACCCATAAGGCCGGCAGGGCAAACATGAAATATGCGCTCGGCTCACTGAATGCGGGAGGGGAAATATTCATTGTCACCATATTCGTAAGCTACAAAGACACCTCCTATAAGATCCAGCAGTTGAAAATAGAACGAATACAATAAGTTTGGCACAGTAATTGCAAAACTCTTAAACCGGTTAGTTTAGTTGTTAATAATAGGGTTATAGTGAAAAGAGGTTGAGCTGTGAAGTTCAACCTCTTTTTTTATATGCCTGCGAAAACCAAAAATGTCAATTATACCCAGAAAATGCCAATCATATCCTCACAGGTAAATGAGCCTGCTGCAGGCTTGCTGGTCGAAAATGCGGCGGGCCGAATCCTGAATGGAGGCAGAGGTCACGGACTCCACCTTCTCGCGCGTCTGCCGGTCGGACAGGATACTTCCGTAGGCAAGAAGGCTCTTCCCCATGGACAGGCACTGGGACTCTCCATTATCGGAAACGATTGCAAGCTGGCCAAGGAACTGCTTCTTTGCAGCCTTCAGTCTGGAAGGGCTCAAGGCCGTAGTCTGGAGCTTCAGGACCTCTTTTGCTATGACCTCAAGGCATTTCTCATAATTGCTCTTGTCGCAGCCGAAACTTATTGCCGCTATTCCGGTATCGGCATACTGCGTATATGAACATTCCACCCCATATACCCATCCGTGTTTTTCCCTCAGGACAGAGTTCAGCACCGAGTTGCTGGCAGGACCTCCAAGAATATTGCAAAGCAGGGATGCGGAAATCCTGTCAGGCTCATCGTACAGAGAAGGGGCGGAATTGCCTATTATACAGTTGACCTGATGATTATGCTTGTTCACAGTCCTGTCGAAGACAGCGGAGGAGAATGCCTCCGGGTGTATCCTCCCTGCTGCGGGATCGTCTCCGGTCCTTCCGCCAAAGAATTTTCCTGAAAGCCGGTCCACCAGTCCGCGCATTCTTTCTTCAGGAATATCGGCAACTGCAGTGAATGCCATGCTCCCCGGAACGAATTTTTCTGAAATGAACCTGCGCAGTTCGGCTCCGGATATCTTCTTTACCGAAGCAGCGGTCCCGAGTATGGGACGTGAAAGCGGATGTCCGTGGAAAAGAAGCTCCTCGAAACGGTCATAAATCTCCTCAGATGGCGAATCCTTGTATGAATTGATCTCGTCTATGACCACGCCTTTTTCCTTTTCCACCTCCTTTTCAGGGAAAACGGCACACGTAGCCAGTTCAAACAGGAGGGAAGCGGCTTTAGCCAGATCCTCCTTAAGGACAGTGGCGTGGATGACAATCTCCTCCTTTGTGGTGTAGGCATTCAGTTCTCCCCCGAGCCTGTCAAGGTATGAATTGACAACAGATGCGCTTTTACGTTCCGTCCCTTTGAACAGAGTATGTTCGGCAAAATGCGCGATTCCGCTATGGTACTCGTCCTCGTCACGGGTCCCGCACCTTACGCTCAGGGCGCAATAGGCCACAGAGCTTCCGCTTCTCCTGACTGCATATTTCAACCCGCAGTCAGCCGTTCCTGCAATCATGGCTCCGGAAAAGAATCAGTCTATGACATCGGCAATACGGCGGATATCTTCGGCCAGGAAGCCGGGCCCCGTCTTTCTGGTTATCCTGTGCTTCCTGAAATAATACAGGTCGCCTGTCTCGACATCGAAAAGCATCTTGTAGCAGAATGACCCTGGCTGGGGATCCTCCGGACAGACGGTATAGCTGACCACCGTATTTACGGCATTCCCGCTTACGTACAGGTCTGCCGAATCGGTATCGGCAATGACCGTCGGAGACTGCAGGTACCTTTCCCTCATCTCCGCACTCACTTCGGAAGAAAGGTCATCCTCCGCCAGGACAAGCTTCTTGCCGTTTATCTTGTCGATATTGTTGGAATATGACGCGAGCGGGCTGTAGGCGACGAAGTCAGTGGCGATGGATGAGAGGACATGCTGCTGGATAACGTCCAGGACAAGCGGAAGGAAAACCGTCTCGCGTCCGGACGGGGAATCGGCTGCAGCATACGGGAATGTTATGAGTTCCAGCATCCCGTCTATCCCTTTTTCCGCTCCCGGTCCTCCCTTTACAAGGGACAGGAACTCTATTCCCGGCTCTTTCTCCCGCCTGAACTGGCCTTTCACCTTGATGAGAAAATAATAGTCCGGGCTTGTCTTCAGCCGGTTGAAATCGTCGACCGAACAGAATTCGTACGGAGAGATCGACCAGTTCTCCCTTACCGCCTCCTTTATGTCAGAATCGAAAAAGATATTTCCGGACAGGACTATCTTGGTCACCTTTTCGGAAAAATCCTCGATCTTCACCTTCTTGGTAGTAATCTGCGCCTGGGCGCCGAGATTTATCTGGATGCACAGCAGTGCGGACACCAGAAGCAATATTCTTTTCATCACCGAACTTTTTATAAACCGTAAAAAGGATAACTTTATCCGTCAAAGTCCGCAAAGTTAGATATTATTTTCATAACTTTGTAAGTTACCTTGTCAGTTATGTCAGAATATATAGTATCAGCCAGAAAATACAGGCCGGACAGCTTCGAGACGCTTATCGGCCAGGACAACATAGCCCAGACGCTGAAGAACTCGATTCTCCGCGGACAGCTTGCGCACGCATATCTGTTCTGCGGGCCACGCGGAGTCGGAAAGACCAGCACGGCGCGCATATTCGCCAAAACCATAAACTGCTCCAGCCCGACTCCGGACATGGAGCCGTGCGGCAAATGCGAATCCTGCATCTCTTTCGCGGAAGGGAGATCCTACTGCATCCATGAACTCGACGCGGCATCAAATAACGGCGTAGATGACATCAAGGCCCTTATGGACCAGGTACGCATTCCGCCCCAGGTCGGCAAATACAGCGTCTACATCATAGACGAGGTGCACATGCTTTCCCAGGCTGCATTCAATGCCTTCCTGAAAACACTTGAAGAGCCGCCAGCACATGCAATCTTCATCCTGGCGACAACCGAAAAGCACAAAATACTGCCGACCATCCTGTCCAGATGCCAGACCTATGACTTCAACAGGATTACCGTAGAGAACATTGTCCGCAACCTGAGGGGCATCGCGGAAAAGGAAAGCATACACATCGATGATGAATCCCTGCACGTAATAGCGAACAAGGCCGACGGGGCAATGAGGGATGCACTCACCATCTTCGACCAGACAGTCGCATTCTGCGGCACTGACGTCAGATACCAGGATGTTCTCAAAAACCTTAACGTGCTGGACTACGAGCACTGTTTCATGCTGGTGGAAGATTTCCTCAAAGGGGATTATGCGGCAGCTCTGCTCAAATTTGACGAAATACTGTCAAAAGGGTTCAATGCGCTTCACTTCATGGCGGCCTTGAGCTCGCATCTGAGAGACCTTGCAGTAAGCAAGAGCGCCGGACTGGAAGCGCTCCTCGACCTGCCGGACTCACTGAAGAAAAAATACAAGGACCAGGCAGACAGATGTCCTATGCAGTTCCTTTATGAAGCACTGGGCATAACCACCGCATGCGAGTCAGGGTACAGGGCCAGCATAAACCAGCGGCTCCATATCGAGTTCGCCCTGATGAAACTCAGCTTTCTGATGCAGAAGATTCAGCCGTCCCGGGGCAAGGCCGTACAGATGCCGGCACCGGTGAAGCCTGAAGCTACTGAAAATGCCGCAGAGCAGAAGGCGGTTCCTGCAAAAGCGGCCGTCATACCGGAAAAGCAGGCAGAGTCTCCGGAAGAAGACGCCCCGAAGCCTGAGCCGGCAAGAAGAAGACAGAGCAGGACAGCTCCGGCATCGTCCCTGTCCCTTAAGTCAATGATGTCGGAAAAAGAAACCCGGCAAGATTCCGATGAGACGGCGGCCCCGCGCTCTGCCGAAATACCGGAGGATGAACTCCTGAAATTCAAATGGAAGGATCTTGCTGCGCTGTATGCTTCAAAACCGAGGCTTTCAAACACGCTCAGCTCGTCGACTCTCGAAATAACGCTTCAGGACGGGGCGAAACACGTCACTTTCACTGTGCAGAACGTTGCGCAGAAAGACTGGATCGAATCCAAGCTGCTTCATGAACTGGAAAAGTCATTCCGCAGGCTGACAGGGTCGGACAGGGTCTACCTTAAGGTATCCGTACTGCCGGATACCGAAGTGAAGCAGACGATATATATGCCGAGTGAACAGGCAAAGGACCTGATGGCAAAAAATGAAGAAGTGAAAAATCTGGTGAAGGACTTTGAACTGGATGTAAAATAATTTAACTGGAACATTATGAAACTTCGTTGCGAAAACCTCGTCAAAAAATATGGAGTCCGGACAGTGGTAAAAGGAGTCTCGATGGAGGTATCACAAGGTGAAATCGTAGGATTCCTCGGGCCGAACGGAGCAGGAAAGACCACAAGCTTCTATATGATTACGGGCCTGATTGTTCCGAACGCCGGAAAGATTTTCCTTGACGATGAAGACATAACATCGCTCCCCATGTATAAAAGAGCACAGAAAGGGGTAGGATACCTTGCGCAGGAAGCCTCCGTATTCAGAAGGCTGTCCGTAGAAGACAATATCATGTCAGTCATGGAGATGTCCTCTTACTCAAAAGCCGAAAGGAAAGAAAGGCTTGAGTCCCTTATCGATGAATTCAACCTGCATAAAGTACGCAAAAGTCTCGGAATACAGCTCTCCGGAGGAGAAAGGAGACGCTGCGAGATAGCCAGGGCACTTGCCATCGACCCGAAATTCATACTTCTGGACGAGCCGTTCGCCGGAGTCGACCCCATAGCCGTAGAAGACATACAGTATATCATCGCCAAGTTGAAATACAAGAATATCGGGGTCATCATCACAGACCACAATGTAGGAGAAACCCTTGCCATCATCGACCGGGCATATCTGCTGTATGAAGGCAATATCCTGCAGAGCGGGACTCCTGAAGATCTGGCCGCCGATGACGAAGTGCGGACAAAATATCTTGGTTCCAACTTCGTCCTGAAAAGATCCTCCGCTTTCGAGAGGGCACAGGCTGAACGCAGCGGCGGTGCAGGATCAGGGACGGAAGAAAAATAACCAGAAGTCCTGTTACAGGTCATGACATAAAAAAGGAGACAGCCCAGCGGCATGTCTCCTTTTTTATGTCAGTTGTATCTGACTGAATTAATGCTTAGCGAAGAAATCCTTCACTTTGTCAGACTCTACAAGCTCTTCCTTGAACATATATGCTCCGGTCTTCGGAGACTTGTCCATGCGAATACATTTTACCATACTCTTAGCACCAGACTTGGCACTGAAGGTTGCGACTGCTTTCTTTGCCATAAGTAATAATCCTCCAATTAT
>CALVAJ010000037.1 GCA_944325505.1 uncultured Bacteroidales bacterium | reverse complement strand
GATTGTAAAACGGTATAAATCATACTCACATGAAAAAATACTTTTTATTACTGACCATTTTGCTGGCTGCAGTCGCCTGCAGCCGGACACCGGAGCATGATGCAGGTCCGCTTCCGGTCATCATAGAGACCGACATGGGGAACGATATCGACGATGCTCTCGCGCTTGCAGTAGCCTACAAGGCCGAAAACGAAGGAAAGATCAGGATACTTGCAGTCGGATGCCACAAGCTTTCCGATACGCCGGCAAGATATGTAGACATATTGAATACATATTACGGGCATCCGGAAATAGAAGTGGCAATGTCCCTGACTCCCGTGAAGGAGTCCAGCAACTACACCGACTACACCGTCGCGCCATGCTCTATGGGATTTGCCGAGAGCAAGGGCGGCAAGTTCAGTGAGCCTGTGAAACTGTACAGGAAACTCCTCAGCGAAGCCCGGGATAACTCCGTCTGTTTCATTTCTCTCGGATTCGGCACTACGCTCGCACAGCTGCTTGACAGCCCGGGCGATGAATACTCCCCTCTTACCGGGAAAGAGCTTGTAGCTAAAAAGGCTAAAACCCTCTCGGTCATGGCGGGCAGCTATGGGGAAAAGAAACGCGCCGAGTACAACGTCACAAATGATATTCCGGCGATGCAGAAGGTCTTTGCCGAATGGCCTGTGGAAATAGTCCAGAATCCGTTCGAAATCGGGAAACAGGTCATCTTCCCGTGCGGTCCGATAGAGGAGAACCTCGGTTTCGAAGGGCCGAATCCGGTAGTGGAAGCCTATAAGCTATACAACAAAATGCCTTATGACCGCCCGAGCTGGGACATTCTCAGCGTAGCCTACCTCCTTGAGCCTGAGCTCTTTACAAAAAGCGCAGCCGGAAGAGTCTCGGTAGATGACAAAGGCTATACGCATTTTACCCCGGATGAAACCGGCAGGCACTATGTACTTTCTGCGACACTCGACCAGCCGCAGGCCCTTAAAGAATATATAATCGGAATGTCTGTAAAATGAAACGCTTGTTTATAACGATATTGCTGAAATCCCTTGTCCTGACATCATGCGGGACAATATGCGCTACAGGATGCGATAAGGGTCCGGTCAATCCGCCTCTCGAGGAGGAGGGGGGGGAAGACAATCCCGGTAAAGACGAACCGGAGGATGACGGGAACCTGATATCCTTCAATGACTTCGAGGTAGCCCTCACCCAGGGAGAAACCATCGGGATTCCTCTTTACGGGAAATGGAACCTTCCGGTAAAGGACTTTGCCGCCGGAGACAAAATCACCATAAGACTGCGCAATGACGCTTCCGTGACCTGGACATTCGTCTGCTCGGAAGCGGACAACACGTCGGGGGCTTTCTTCGATGTCCCTGACGACTTCAGGTTTGCCGGAGGCATGTGCAACGTGTCTGTACAGGCAAACGGCAGGGCACCGCAGGGCGAAGTATTCGTATCCGTCACCGATCCTTCGGAAGTGGAAAAGAAGGCCGGCTATACTTCCTACGGAAGAGTCATCGACTATGATGGCAATCCGGTTTCCGGAGTAACCGTGTCGGACGGCGTGCTCGTCACTACGACCGATGATCAGGGACGGTACTATCTGAGGTCCGAAAGGGAAGAAGGCTTCGTATTCATTTCTGTCCCGAAAAACTACAGGGCGGCAGTCAACAGGACCGTTCCGCAGTTTTTCAAAAGATTCAAAACATCAAAGGCGAACTACGAAACAAACAGTTTCATTCTCGCACCCGAGTCCAACGGGACAAACCGTGTCGTGGTATTTACCGATACCCATCTGGCAAACCGTACCGACGACCTTAACCAGTTCGAGACCTATTTCCTTCCGGATATAAGACAGCAGACAAGCAGGGCGGAGGCAGACGATGTGGCACTGTATGCCCTGGCTCTCGGAGACCTGGCCTGGGACGAGTACTGGTACACCAACGACTATTCCCTTGCCGATTATGCAGAGACGATGTCCGTGCTGGACATCCCTATATACAGCCTCCCTGGCAACCATGACAACGACCCGAACATATCGGATGATTTCCTGGCGGCAGAGGCATTCAGGGAAAATATCGGTCCTACCTACTACTCCGTAAACATCGGGGACATCCACTATATCATGATGGACAACACGCTGTTCCACAACGAAGGCGGGAATGTCCAGGACTATGAGACCGGGTTTACCGACAACCAGATGAAATGGCTGGAGGCCGACCTGTCCACAGTTCCCGAGGGTACGACCATAATGTTCTGTACCCACATACAGATGACTTCAAGGCCGGACGAGAACGGGGATTTCTCCTATAACATGCCGGCATCATTCCGGACCCGGATTTTCTCCCTTCTCGACGGCTACAATGTACATTTCCTCTCCGGCCATACCCATATAAACTATACCAACAGGATATCCGACCGGATGATTGAGCACAACCTCGCGGCTGTCTGCGGGACATGGTGGTGGACCGGATACTATTCTGAAAACAACTGCCGCATAAACGGAGACGGCTCGCCGTCCGGATACAAAATCTTCGACATAGAGGGAGAGCAGGTCAAGTGGCAGTTCAAGGCGCTGGCCAGGGATAATACGTATCAGTTCCGGGCATATGACCTGAAAAACTGTCTCATTACCAGGGAACAATACTGTCCGGAATCGAAGAAGAACGTTTCCGACAGCTTCTTCTCCCAATATGCCAACGGATGGGACAAGGCGGAAAACACTACATCGACAAATAAAATCCTCATCAATGTCTTTGACTATGATTCTGACTGGAAGATAGAAGTCACGGAGAACGGCGTAGACAAAAACGTAACCCGCGTAGAGAGATACGACCCTCTGCATACCGTCTTCTTCAACATGGCCAGAATGAGCAGCGGGACCAATGGCTCCACGAGCATGACATTCCCTACGGGAGAGTCATCCCACATGTTCGAGGTCTCTACCTCGAACCCGACTTCCACTGTGGTGATCAAGGTCACCGACCCTTTTGGAAGGGTCTATCAGGAATCCATGACACGTCCGAGACTTCTTTATGACATGAAGAACGCCGTGGACAAATGGTAATCTCTATTGGACTGTTATTAACAAAACTGACTTGTATGAAACGTTATTTCTATTTTATTTTTGCCGTACTGGTGGCCCTGGCGCCACAGTCATGCAAAGATGAGACTTCCGAGTGGCTGGACCGGACCCCTATTTTCAGGGTGCTCGGCCCGGACGGTACGGAAGAAGGTGAAGTCATCAGCCTCAACGGAAGGTCGCAGACTGTCGATTTCACCGTGCTTTCAACTGAAGCCTGGTCCGCACAAACGGCAGGATGCGATGAATACAGCCTGAACACCCGGGTCGGCGGCTCCGGAAAGACGACGGTTTCTCTGAACGTCCCGGAAAACGAGTCCGGCGCTGTCAGGAACGCTACCGTGTCTTTCTACATGGGAGAAGAGCTTAAAAATGAATTCCGCATAGAACAGGCTGTTCAGGAACCTTATCTTGACGTGGATCCGGACAATGTGCCGGTCCTTGGATGGGGAGGCGAATTTACGGTAAACGTCAGCACCAATCAGGATGAGTGGGAATACAGCGTCGAAACTGAAAATTCAGAATGGCTCACCGAGACTGCACGTACAGCGACATCCGTTACGTTCAGCGTACCTGAAAACGGGACCGGCTCAGCACGTCGGGCGGAACTGCTGTTTTCCGTTCCAGGCAAGCCTGAACTTTTCGCATATCTTACGGTTTCCCAGAGCGCACCTGCAGATCCTCCTGCAGACCTGATTCTCGATGTCAAGTTCAATGAAAACGGCTCGGCCGAAGACCTTTCGGCAATGGGCATGACGGTAGACGCTTCAAGGCGCGATGCCGACTGCGGAGTCAGGTACATTGAGAGATTCGGACGCTATGCGGCGACATTCAACAACGGGACAATCGCACGCAGCAGTCTGGAAACCGGCTATTACAGGGTGCCGTACGATGCAGATTCTGAGTTCGGAAAGAAAATCGCCGACGGATGCTCGTATGAACTCGTCTTCTGCACATACTATGATCCTCTGACCTATACCGACGGGCTCAAGCAGGTGAAACCGTTCGCTTCGACCCAGGCCGGCGGAATCGGTGTCTGCCTGCAGGCAAATACGGGACTGATACAGCTGGAAGTCCATGCCGGAGGAAAATGGAACTCTCCGAAAAGTACGGTCGTACCGGCAGCGAACCAGTACTACCATGTCATCGGAACCTTCAACAAGGAAATGGAGACCGTCACAATCTACGTGAACGGCAAAATGGAAGCGACACTGAATGCCTCCGGAGACTTCAAGTTCCAGGAGACGAATAAAGATGCAAGATGGTTCGGCATAGGGGCGGACCCTAATGCGAACGACCAGGGAGAAGCTTCCTTCTATGGAGAGGTGGTAGTAGCACGTCTTTATGACGCCCCTATGAGCGATGACCAGGCTATGGCCTGCTATAAAGAGCTAATGGAATAAAAAACGGAACGGGTATGAAAAAGATAATCAATAAAGCCATACTTCCGACCCTGCTTGTTTCAGGGTTGATACTTGCCGCTCCCGCTTCCTATGCATATCCTGCCGGACTGCCGGCAAATGCACAGGCGCAGCAGGAAAGGAACATCTCCGGACGCATTGTAGATGAAAAAGGCCAGCCTGTATATGGAGCTACGGTGCAGAACCTTACGACTATGGCAGGGGCGACCGCGGATTCGGACGGACGCTTCTCCATTGCAGCCGAAACAGGACAGATACTTCAGGTGTATATGCTCGGTTACAGGGAACAGTCTGTAGAAGTGACCTCGTCGGACATTCTGGAGATTGTCCTGAAGGAGGATACGCAGATGCTTGAGGAAACCGTCGTGGTCGGCTATGCCACACAGAAGAAAATAAACATTACGGGCGCGGTATCCTCCATCTCCGGAGAGGAACTGGACTTCCGTCCTGTCGTGAATGTAATGAACGCACTGCAGGGTGCGGATCCGTCAATGAACGTTACGATGAGTTCCGGTAATCCGGTGGACGGACACTCTATCAACATCCGAGGCGTCCCTTCGGTCAACGGAGGCTCCCCGCTCATCCTGGTCGACGGAGTTCCGGGAGTTTCCCTGAGCTATATCAACGCAGGCGATATCGAATCCGTATCTGTCCTGAAGGATGCATCGGCAAGTGCCGTATACGGAGCGAAAGCTTCCGCCGGCGTAATCCTGGTGACCACCAAGAGCGGAGCGGAAGGCAAGACAAAAGTATCGTATTCCAACCAGTTCGGATGGATCCAGCCTACCACATCCACGGATTTCATCACTACCGGCTACGACTGGGCGAAGGCTGTAGATGAGGTCTATGTGGCCAGATACGGCTACAGTGCATTCAACTATACGGATGCGGACTGGGCGGCTTTGGAGGCACGCCGGTATGACAAGACCGAAAACCCTGCGAGGCCATGGGTGGTGGTCGACGACAACGGACAGTACCACTATTACGGAAACTTCAACTGGTACGATGCGCTGTTCAACAACAACCGTTTCCAGCAGCAGCACGACCTGTCCATTTCAGGAGGGTCAAAAACGGTGCAGTACTACGTCAGCGGGAAATACTATGACCAGCAGGGTCTCCTCAGCGGTCCTGCAATACCGGTAAAGGAAAAGTTCCAGAGCTACGGATTCAGGGCGAAGATGGATGCGCAGATATTCAAATGGGCGAAATTCAGCACCAACGCCTCCCTGTATTCCATCCATCAGGTATATCCAGGCACGCTGAATGAGGATATGACCATCGCCGCCCTCGACCAGGCCCTCGGTCCCATGTTCGTTCCGCAGAACCCGGACGGGTCGCAGGTGATATATCCCAACGACATACGGAAAGTCGGAATCGGAAAGGGCCGCGGTGCCACAACGACCAACGAGCACAACCGCCACGACATTAACGCCCGGACGCTGACCCTGTCAAACAGCCTGGAAATCAATCCGGTAAAAGGACTGTCAATCAAAGCCACCTACAACATCTCCAACTTCTTCAGGCTTTATAAGGACAGAAACCTTGCAGCCACCTACTCGGATATGATAGGGGATATCGTGACCAACACCGCATATGCCAAGGACGAGTACAGGGAAAGGCACTATCAGTGGACTACCCACAGCGTGGACGGTCTGATTTCGTATACCGACACATGGAACGACGCCCACAACTTCACGGTTCTCGGCGGTATGAACTTCGAAATGAGGAACACTTCCGACCTTATAGTCGACCAGTTCGGCGTAGGAAATGAGGACCTCAGCACGTTCAACTCCGTCAAGGACGATACGTACTATACCATATCGCAGGACCTGACGGCATACAAGACCCTCGGATTCTTCGCAAGGGTTAACTACGACTACAAGGAAAAATACCTTCTGGAAGTTTCGATGCGTGCCGACGGCACATCACGTTTTGCACAGGGGCACCGCTGGGGATATTTCCCTTCCGCTTCAGCCGGGTGGAGATTCTCCAAGGAAAGCTTCCTGGACGGTGCCAGAGGCTGGCTCTCGGACGGTAAGATCCGCCTTTCGTACGGTTCTCTGGGCAACCAGCAGGTAAGCGACTACATCTACCTGCAGACTATCAAATCGGCGGAACTGGCATACCTGTTCGATGAAAGCGGAAGGCCTAAATACTCCTATGTTTCCGATCCTATGTCATCGGGACTTACCTGGGAAACGGTAAAGACCTATAACGTGGGACTTGACATGTCGTTCTTCGACAACAGGCTGAACTTCACCGGTGACTATTTCGTCCGCAAGACCGAAAACATGCTTACCACTTCGCTCACCCTGCCGAGCGTATACGGGGCCGCCACTCCGACGGAGAACTGCGCCGACCTGCGTACCAACGGATGGGAACTGAGCCTATCCTGGAAGGATTCGTTCAAGCTCGGGTCAAAACCGTTCTACTACGGGGTTACGGCCACTCTCGGCGACTATGTGACGGTAATCACCAAATACAATAACCCGGACAGGCTCTTCAACAGCAACTACGAAGGCAAAGTCCTCGGTGAAATATGGGGATACCATGTCCCGAGACTGTTCAAGAGCGATGAAGAGGCGGCCGCATACCAGATGGCCGTACACAACTCGGCCAACGTCTACCAGAGGGTGTACAACATGGCTCCCGGCGGGACGGGCTTCCTGATGGCCGGTGACGTCATGTTCGAAGACAGGAACGGCGACGGATACATCAACACCGGCTCCGGAACCGTAGACGATCCGGGCGACATGATGATCATAGGAAACTCCACTCCGAGATACAACTACTCGTTCCGGTTCGACTTCAACTGGAACAATTTCGACCTCTCGGTCTTCCTCCAGGGAGTAGGAAAGCGCGACTGGTATCCTACAGCCAACAATGACGATGTCTACGGAGCGACACGCTTCTGGAACCTTTACGGCTATACCATGACATCATTCATATCAAAAGACTACAAGGACAATATCTGGACAGAGGACAACCCTGACGGCTACTTCCCTCGCCTCAGGCCGATCCAGTCATACAACGGAGGTCCTCTGGCACAGGTGAATGACAGGTATCTCCAGAAAGTCAACTATCTCCGTCTGAAGAATATCACCTTCGGGTACACGGTGCCGTTCAAGAACGCGTTCGTACAGTCCCTCAGGGTGTACTTCTCTGCTGAGAACATAGCCTACTGGTCTCCGCTCAAAAAGTACTGTAAGACAGTGGACCCTGAACTCGCCGTCGCTTCAGGCACCTATTCTTCAGGTTCAGGTACGGGATATACAATGCCGCGTACGCTCATTTTCGGTTTGAACATTAATTTTTAAAATGAAGTCAATATGAAAAAAATATACAAACTGGCAATATTGTCCTTCTCCGTCCTGAGCATAGCGTCCTGCAGCCTTACATTGGTGCCGGAGGATGAGGTCACGCCGGGGAAATACTTCAAAACGGAATCCGACCTGATGCTCTGGAGCAACCAGTTCTACAGGGATATCCTCCTGTCTGCCGACTGGGGCTCGACATCGGACCTGATGATGACGAACGGAATATCGGCCTATGTTTCCGGAAACCGTACGCCGCAGACGCAGAGCTGGTCATTCTCCGCACTCAGGGACATAAACTACATGCTCGAACACCTTGACCAGTGCGAAGACCTCGCCGTGGCCACCAAGTATGAAGCAGTCGGAAAGTTCTTCCGCGCTTATTTCTATTTCAAGCTCGTACGCACGTACGGCGATGTCCCTTACTACGATAAGGTGCTGGGATCCACAGATCCCGAAATCTACAAGGCGCGCGACAGCAGGGAATATGTAATGCAGCGTGTACTCGAGGATTTTGAATTTGCCATAAGCAACCTTCCGGGACAGTGGGAGGCGATGAACACCAGGGTCACCAGATGGGCGGCGATGGGATACGCAAGCAGGGCGGCCCTGTATGAGGGGACTTTCCGCAAGTACCATGGTATCGAAGGCTGGGAGAAATACCTTGAAAAGACAGTGGAGTATTCCGACGAATTCATCCGCACCGCACCGTTCTCGCTGTACAGCTCGGGTTCTACCCCTTACCGTGATCTGTTCGTATCGGACAATGCGATAACCCAGGAAGTCGTGCTCAGCCGTCACTACGACTCGGCCAACAGCGTATTCCACAGTATGGGGTACAACGTGGATTTCAGCCGCGTCTCCATCACGCGCCGTTTCCTCAACCATTATCTTATGAGTAACGGGGAAAGGTTTACCGACCAGACCGGCTGGGAGAAGAAATCCTATATGGAAGAGACCCAAAACAGGGATCCCCGTCTGGCCCAGACCGTAATGTGCCCGGGATATGTCCAGAAAGGCGCATCGGCCGTCACTCCTTGCCTGTTCTCCTCACATACGGGCTACCAGCCTGTCAAGTTCGTGCCTGAAGCCTCAAAATGCATGTCGTCGTCCGATGATGTAGACTGGTGCCTTCTGCGTGCAGCTGAGGTTTACCTCAACTTCGCCGAAGCGAAGGCCGAGCTCGGGACACTGACACAAGCCGACCTGGATGTCTCCGTAAACGTTATAAGGAAAAGGGCAGGAATGCCTGATCTGAACATGGCCCAGGCAAATGACAGTCCTTGCCGGTATATGATGGAATGCTACCCTAATGTCGACAAAGGGAAAAACAAGGGTGTCATCCTCGAAATCCGCAGGGAAAGGACAATAGAGCTCGCCTTCGAGCAGCCGGACCGTTCATGGGACATGTTCCGCTGGGCAGAATGCAAGCAGTGCCTGCCATACTATGAGCCATGGTACGGAGTGTACATTTCCGGGCCAGGCAAGATCGACACGTCGGGAGACGGGAATCCGGACCTTGAAATAGTAGAGTCAGGAGGACAGATGCAGATCAAGGTCGGGGAGACCTATACCGATATCGTTCTTTCCGAGGGAAACAAAGGCTACATAGTGGCCTACTCGGCAGCAAACTACGGGACCCTCTGGGACGATGACCGGGACTACCTGTGGCCTATTCCGGCATCCCAGCGTATTCTCAACCCGAACCTCACCCAGAATCCCGGATACGTAGATGGAGTAAACTGATTTTAAACACGACAAAATGAAAAGAGTACTTATATACCCAATTACCGCCGTCCTTTGCTGCATGTGGGCCGTTTCCTGCACAAAGAACATTGAACCGGCATCTATCGTGATCAATACCGACGAACTGGTCATCGACAGCGCCGGAGAGCGCACTACTATCGGAGTAAAAAGCAACAGGGACTGGGAAGCGGCCGCGGATGCCGACTGGCTTACGCTGACCCCGTCTTCCGCCGAGGCGTTCGAGGCCTCATCCTACATTATAGTAGAAGCCGGAGAGAATGAAGGGGAAGAACGCACCGCAACCATAACCGTCACCTCGACCGGAGGGGACGCTTCCGCTTCCGTAAAAGTAATCCAGGGCGAGAACGGACTGATAATCAAGAATGCCGAAGATTTCGTCGAGTATCTTCAGCTTGCGGCCGAGGGCAAAGCATCGAACGACTACAAGGTAGGAAGGGACATAAGCCTGAAAGGAGTCAGCCTGCCGGAAATCGAGGAGTTCAACTATGCCCTTGACTGCCAGGGACACTCCATATCCGACTGGATGACATCCGGAAGCCTGTTCAACACCATTTCATCCGGCGGCTCGATCATGAATCTCGTCATCGACGAGTCCTGCAGCCTTACCGTTCCTGATGGTACGGCCAATTTCGGATTCATCGCCCGGGTCAACGAGGGAACCGTCCAGAATATCGAAAACCGTGCGGATATCACCCTGACCGGTATATCTGCCGGTAAAAAAGGTGCAATCTGCGGAGTCAACAAAGGCTATATGGCCGGATGCGTGAACTACGGGGACATTACATACTCTGGAGATATCCACTCTGCGGACGGAGCATACTACAGCGGAGTTGCAGGCCAGGTGGACGGAGCGAGCGCAAAGGTGGAGAACTGCACGAACGAAGGGAATCTGACCTTTAAGTTCAACGATATACTGACCAAGTCCTTCTACACATCCGGAGTAGTCGGCGCGGTGAACAATAACGGCAAGGCCATCGGCTGCACCAACAACGGTGATGTGACCGTTTCCTCAAAAGGCAATACCACCCTGCTTATGGCCGGCGGAATCGTCGCCTATGCAGGAGGCGAGGTGTCTGACTGCACCAACAACGGCGCGGTTTCCTATTATGCCGAAAGCGCCGAAGGCAAGGCCGACGGAGGAGTAAAAGGCACGGGAGTAGCCGGAATCGCATGCTATGAAGGATGGAACAACGGAACCGTGCGCGGCAACACCAACACGGGAGCCATCACCCTGAGGGCAGGATACTCCCTCGGCTGCCAGACTACAGGGAGCGCCAAGCTGTATGCGACCAATGTAGCCGGAGTATTCGGGCACATGTTCAACTGTGCTGTGGAGGACTGCCATAATTCCGGTACGGTTACCTCTGTCATTGCGGATATCGACAATGCGTCTGCGGTGCATGCGGTCACAGGTGAAGCATCCAAGAATTTCCGCCAGAGCCTCGGAGGAATAGTGGCATCCAGCTGGGGAGCGATAACCGGATGTGAAAACTCAGGGGAGCTGAATGTGGTATGGACCGCATCGCTCCCTGAAGAAGGAGTCGCACGCGGCGATGTGAACAAACAGTTCATCGCCCAGGTCGGCGGTATCTCCGGTGGAGACTATCATTCCGACCAGGGCTCATCTCCAATCAGGAACAGCATAAACAGCGGAAACATCAACTATACATGCGATGCCAGGGGGTCCAACAATTCCCTGGGAGGAATCGCCGGCTGGCCTAACAAGGAAAGCGCGTCAGCAGCATCGGTTATCGAGAACTGCGAAAATACAGGAACAATCACGGCCGACGGATACGGGAGGACCCGCATAGGCGGCATCTCGGGAGGCGCTACTACCCATAAGGGAAATGTAAACAGCGGCAGAATCCATCTGAAAAACGGATACAGTACCTGCACTGTCGGGGGCATAGCGGGAGTAATGGCCGGCCCCCACACTGTCAACGGATGCGAAAGCTACGGTGAGATAACGAGCGATGTGAAACTGGCGGGAGCGCAAGGAGGGTCCGATGCATCCATAGGAGGCATAATAGGCGCTTCTTTCAATCAGGCAGGCATTACACTCAACGGATGTACTGCAGGCTGCGGCATCTCGGCTCCGGAAGGTTCCACTGCATATATGATCATCGGAGTGGTCGGATCGAATAAGAATGCAACGACTGCAAATACCTTCGGGACGGAAGATTCTCCGAACATCGTATCCGGAGGCTTCCTGACCCTCGGATCGGCCAGGACGGACATGACCGCCGAGAATTTCACCGGCTACGCCTTCCCGTGGGGAACCGGAGAACCTGTGAACGGCAACATATCATACAAAGTGAAATTCGAGGCTACTCAGAACTGACAGCCTTAAACGGACGGAACGACATGACAGGACCCGCGGTTTTCCGTCGGGCCCTGTCATCGTTATATGCAAAAGGAAATCAGAGTGTCCTGATTCCTGAGTAATATATGACATCGAGAGTCCTTACGTCAAGGACATATATGCTGTATTTCCCGCCGCCGGGACTGACCCGGACCACGATATGTCCGGGAGGTCTGAAATTCTCCCACAGGGCTTCTCCCAAGTCTTGTCTGGCGGCTTCCGATGTGACATAGAATTCTTTCCTGTCAGGATAATTGTCCAGCGGATCGGTCATGCGTACCATAGTCGCTTTGTACGGGTGTTCGCGATGGCAGGACAAAATGATAAAGGCTTCCGGATCCGCAGCGGCGAGCAGCTTCATGTTGACGGCATCGGTTGCGGCATGGTGGTCACATTTCATGACGGTAATCTTGCCGCATACATCGGCAATATGTGACTCGAAATCACGTTCGGAAGATTTATACATAGGGAAATTGCCTCCGGGGATATCCCCGCAATTATAATAAGTGAATTTCCCGTAGCGTATCCTGAACCCGCAGCTGTTCATGTTTTCATCGAACAGTTGCGGATTGCCTGAAAACATACGTTTTGTCTTTTCCCCTTCTCCGGTCCAGACAACCCCGTTCGCGCACAGGTTCCTCACTTCAAAAAGTTTCCTGTATTTTCCCGGATTATGCTTCAGGACAAACTGCTTTCGGGAACCGGTCCTGAATTTTTCCATTTTCATACCATGACTCTGGTGGTATTCCGTAAATCTGAAATATTCGTCAAGGATGTCGCACTCGTCATGGATCTTCTCTCTGGAGGGGAAGCTGTAACGGGGGAAGTCCCTGTCGACAAGAGTTCTGAATTTTATCCTGTCACCTACATAGAGAAGGCCGGAAAGTCCATAGCCGTGTTCTCCGGGAAGCATGTTCCGCCTGCTTCCGATATGGTCTGCATGGAAATGTGTCAGGAGCACATAGTCGATATATCCCGGAGTCGGAGTAAATCTGCCGATATAGCGGCAGATGTTTTCCCCTGCCGTCACCTCCGGGTCAGGGATAGCGTGATACCACCATTCGGAGCCTTCGGGCAACCCTATGTCGCCGGCGTCGGACATCCAGGTCGTACCGTCAGGAAGGACCATGAAGACGCAGTCCCCCTGGCCGGTAGCTATATGGTGTATGTCCATATAGCCTTCCTGCCACGGAGGCAGCTGCCCGGCTTTACTGCCGGAGCCTGCCGGCTGCGACAGTGCGCTCAAGCCGGACATGCACCAGCAGCAGAGTACAAGAAAGCCTGCCCTGTACATCATTTTCAGTCTATTTCATTTACGATATATTCAGTCAGGGCCTTTGCCTGGCTGTCCGTAAGGGTAAGCACATAGTGTGCATTCCTTTCCGTGACCTTCCTTGCCCTGCCGTCTCCCTGAGGATAGAAATGGTTGTATCCTTGCGCGTCGAGAGTTATGGTTCCGGGAACGCTATGGCCGAACATTGAAGGATGGAGGACATACGCCATTGCAAGGATATCCCAGCACGGACGGTCATACGGCATTTTGCCGTAAGCCCTGTACGCATCGAAGACCGGCCCGGTCTTCCGCGCCGCGACACTGCCGGGATACATTACCATCTTCCCTATTTCAAACGGGTTCTGATATATTCTCGTAGGCCACTCGTCGAGTACCTTCCTCATGGCGGGTATATCGTTTTCGACATTGAACTCGCACCGTTTCCTTGTCCTGTCGAAAAGGGTCTCGCGGACTCCGTTTACTGTTATCGTGTCCTGCTTTCCGTAGCTTCCGGCCATAAGCGAAAGATATTTCACCTTTTTTGCCACAAGGTCGCGGCCGCAGAGCCGGCTGTATTCATCCGGAGCGCTGTCCAGAAGCTGTGCAAGGGTCGTCCCGAATCCTAAGGAAACTATCACCACCGAACGGTTCCGGCTTTCGGACAGAATCTTCCTGTACATTTTTACCGATTCCGGATAGCCCGCACCGTAATTCCCGGACCTGCGATAGACGGGAGTACCGTCATCCGCCTTCATTTCCACCGGTGCCGCGGTATAGTCCGTATAGTCGGAGTTCCTGACAGGGGTCGCACAGCATGCGACCGGAATGTCGGGACGGCCGTACCATGTGTTGAGGATATCTATGAATTCCAGTGCGGTCGCGCTTTCCTTATGGCTGCTTACCATCAGTATATCGATGTCCCCTTCATCCGCCGCTCTGTATGCAAGCGTCATCGACAGTGCATCGTCGATATCGTTCCCCATGTCGGTCTCGATGATGACAGGCTGCTTCTCCGTCCGGGAAAGGCCTGTACATGAACATATTGCGGCGGATGCCGCCGCGATCAGTACCGTAAAAAATATTCCTGTGCTTTTCATCTCCTTATCCGGTTAAAATCCTGTATAATCTTTCTGCAAAACGGTCGCAGAGTAAATGTTCCGCGTTCCGCTTCCCGGGATTGTCTGGGTTGCCCTTACTTCCCATCCCTGCTCGATAAGCGGGGTCCCGCTTGCCGGCCTGAAATACCAGTACGGGCAGGACTCGAATATTCTGTAATCAGTGCCGTTTTTATCCAGCTGGTTGAAAAAGAACGAGGTAGAGCATGCATTGGAGCAGGAGCCGTCTGGAACCTTCTGCATATCCCCTACTTTTGCCCCGTCCCGGTACAGTTCGACTGTCCAGTACGTATCGTCCGCATTCCATATATGGGCTACGAAACATCCTTCAAGGGAAGGATAGCCTTTTGCCGAAATCTTCGAACTCCCGCCTGTGCCTCCTCCGTACCATGTGTATGTATAACCGTTATCTCCCGTATAAACCTGATTCCCGTCATATACCCTCATCTGGAAATCCTCTTCCCTGCCGGTAGCCTTGGCCTTCCAGTTTTTCATGCCCGCTCCTGAGATTTCATAGATGCTGTACCCGTTGGGCGATCCGTCGAGGTTGGAGTCACAGCTCCAGAACGCCCCGCAGGCGGCGGCATGTATGTGTTCATAAACAGGCAATCCGCCTTTGCATATGCGGTCCTTGTGCACCCAGTTCTGGGAGAAGTGCCGGTGTCCGGCCAGGATATGCGCTTCATTGAACTGGGAGAGAAGCTTGAGTATATCATCATGGTGCTTGTCTGTATTGACGGAGCCCCCTCCGCTTGCCTGTCCGTTCCTGAAAGGGATATGTACACACAATATCACCATCTTGTTTTCTTTGTCCTCGACATGCTTCAGGTCTTCTTCCAGCCATTTCATCTGCGCAGATGAAAATCCGGCATCATAGCTCCAGGTCTTTCCACTGGTGCTTTTGCATATTATATTGTCCATAGATATTATATGGGCCTTGCCTATATTGAAAGAATAGTCTGTAGGGCCGAACCACGTGACAAAACTTCCGACGGCGGCATACTCTGAATTTTCGGTAGCGTTATGGTCGTGGTTTCCGATTGTCTGCCATACAGGAAGCTGCCTGCCGTTTATCTTGAAAGACATGCTCTCTTTCATTATCCCCCATACTTCGGGGGTATCATGCACTATATCTCCGAGCGTGATTGCATAAGTATTCCTGTAGTTTTCTGAGGACACATATCTGGATATGTCGGCTACGGTTTCTGTTATGAACCGGCTTGCTTCTGAGGCATTCCTGCATTGGGGGTCGGCAATGGCAATGAGGGTGAATTCATCCTCATTGCCTGTTTTCGGGGACAGGGTGAAGTCATTCCGGTTGAATCCCTTATAGTCAAATGTTCCTGTGGAATAGAATGCAGGTTGTCCGTATTCTTCGTCCAGAGCGATATTGTACTCTGCCGGAAGGGAATAGTAGATATTCCTGCAGAACCTGCTTGCGGTCATCTGGTATACTCCATTCCCGTCGGTGACAGGTACTCCCGGTATGCCTTTCCCTGTCTCTGAGTCTGTAATTACTCCGGCGGCATTGATGCCGTCCATTATAGGGGTTCCGTTTATTTCCTGGGGCCTCTCCGTTCCTGGCTCTTTGCCGTCCTGTCCCGAGGGGCCGTCTTTTTCGCAGGCTGCCACCGACAGGATGACAGCCATTGCGAAACAATAATACCTATTCATCATATGATAATACTTCTATTTGGAAATGGTCAAGATAGAACCTGTTCTGTCCGGAAGCGGCAACGGCTCTCGTGCCTCCGATCCCTATTCTTGATGTAGGCTTGACATCTGTCAGGGTAATTGAATATTCATGCCATTCATAATCATCTTCATCCATATTGAACTGGATTTCCTGTTTCTCGGTATTGTTGTAGAACTGGTCCAGATAACTGGTTGAAGGGTTGATTGTCGTCTCGTCAAGTACATAAACTGCCTTGGTCGGGGTGTCGAAGACATTAGTGGCTTCTTCGTTATAATTGCAGGCCTTGAATGTAACCTTTACTGTCGCCGTCCCTTTCAGGCTGCTGAGCTCCGGCGTGACAAGAATCCCGAGCTTGCTGCTCGCCCCGAGTTTCACCATTCCGGGCCTTACGCACAATGATCCGGTCGCCGACCCGCTGTGTTCCAGCATCTGTCCCCAGTCTGCAAGGCTTGTAGAGCCGCGTACAGCTTTACCCAGACTGTTGAAAAGGCCGTATTCATTGTTGTACCGGCAGTAGTTGAAGTCCCCTGCTACTTCTGTAAGGCTGAATGCATTTTCTCCCGTCCGGTCTCCGGATGGAGATGAAAATCCGGCCTGCGAACTACGGTCCTTTCTGGATATTCCGGCACAGAGGCTGACCATATCTCCGCCCCAGCAGAGCTGGTCGAAATTTTCCCTCAGGATGATGTCCCCTGGAGATGCAGATGCATCTGCGCCTATACGTATTGTGTCGTCGCCTAGGGTCGTGAATTTATAGATGTCACTTGCCGGGTTGCCTTTATCTTCGTTGTAGCAGGTTACCCGGCACCAGTAGTCCGTGGCCGGTTCAAGTCCGGAGAATACGAACCCGGGGAAGTAATCCGGCATTCTGGCGAATGTCCTTGAGTGGAGTTCTGCCGGGAGGTCGAGGGCCACTTGCAGATCTGTAAGTGGCTCGTCTTTGAAAAGTTCTATCTTAAAGTCATAGTTAAGGTCTACGGACCTGTCGGAGAAGGCCGTCGTTGAATAATTTATGGCAAGCTGTCTTGATGATGCCCAATTGAGGGTGGCAGACGGCTTCTGGAGTACTTCGACGCTTTCATCTACGATTCCGGTACCTATCTTTACTACGCCAGGCATGTCTCCGTCCATAATCCATGACCAGTCTGAATACCTTGCCCCTGTGTAGTTGGCCCGGCCTCTGACATAAAACTTTTGCCCTTTCTTCAATGCGGAGAAAATTGCGGCATCGTTTATCGGTGCATCGGTCAGGATAATCTGTTCCGGAGGGTTGACATCTGTCCCGACAAGATCCTTGACGAGCTCGATTGTGAATGATGTAGCCCCAGCTGAAACCGCTGCCGTGCCGTCCCAGTATACTGACAGGTCAGTATCATTGGAGTTAACCTCATCATATGTCATATTTACCGGGCCGGGAAGGGAGGTGTCCAGTCCGTGTTCGACTGCCTTTTCACAGGAAATCAGGCAGAGCGAGGCGGCAAGGCCGCAGAAAATAAGAGTTCTATATGTTTTCATATGAATATGCTTTTATTATTGCCACAGGACATTTTGTTTGAGGTTATTGTTTATGTCTATGGCCGACTGCGGTATCGGCCGCAGGTACATCTTTTCAGACCATACTCTTTTTATCTGCTCGAAAACGAGGCAATTGTCCGCATCCAGAGAAATATATGGGTTATCCGAAAGGACCAGATACTGTGTGTTGGCATCGGCCTCGGTCTGCAGCTCGACTATGCTGACGAATTTGGTTCCTCCGTCATTCAGAGCCTGGGATGTCCCCAGCGGACAGTATATGCCTCTCCACGGCCTTTCAATCAGATGTCCCAGATGCCATCTCATCAGATCCTGGTAGCGCAGGTTTTCCATATACAGTTCAATACCTCTTTCCCTCCGTATTTCAAGAAGCCATTTGTCAGAGACCGTATTGTCAAAATACTGGATCAGATACGGATCACTGTCCGCCGGTACTGCCGGATTTACTCCCGCGCGTTTTCTCAGGATTGCTATTGTGCTGTTCCAGTCTGTTTCGGTGAACTCGCCCAGTTCGGCCTTGGCTTCTGCATAGTTGAGCAGTACTTCTGCATAACGCATGACAGGTATGGAATTATAGCTTGTCGAGGTGCTTTCAAGGGAGCTGTCATCCAGGTTGAACTTGATAATCTGGTATCCGGTGCGTGTGACATTGAAATTCGGGACCGCTTCTGACATGACCCCGTTCTGCAGTTTGGTGTAGGTCGGGGTGATGATAGTCTGTGCTATTCGGGCATCCCTGTCTGCCGACAGTTCCTCCGTGTAGGTTCGGGTCTTATAGCCGGGGTCGTCAGTGTACCGGCTCCCGTCTTTATTCAGGTAAGTATTCAGAAAATCTTTTGTCATGGACCAGCAGCTTCCTGCCGTACTTGAGTTGAAATACCATGTAGTAGGATGCATTGCCACGCCGTTTATATACTCTCTTGCCCATAGGATTTCGCTGTAGTCAACCTTTTCTGTAGTGAATATTTTCCTGTATTGGGTGTTGAGGTTAGCGGCATCGTCGACGATATGATAAAGATTGCTCCCCATTACGAAATTGCAGGATTCTATACATTCCCTCAGGAAATCTTCCGGGGTTTCATATTCATTGGTCCATGCCTTCTGTGTGCTCGGGTCTACGGTATGGTATTTCCTGTATGTGCCTTCGTACAGGCAGACCCGGGCCTTGAATGCATTGGCGATATACCCGTTGATGACGCCGTGATTCACATATTTGCTGTCTATAGAGCAGTATTCCGCAGCATATTTGAGATCTTCAAGAATCTGGTGCATGACATATTCTCTGGAATCCTGTGTCTTGTAGAGCTGTTCATTGTCTTCCGGGTCTATCGGTTCGGAATACCACGGAACAGCACCGAACGTCTTTACTTTTTCGAAATACAGCCATGCCCTCCAGAATCTTCCTACACCCTCATAATGATTGAGAGTTTCATCGTCCACTCCTGGGGTCTCACGCATGTGCTTGAGGAAATAATTGACATTATATATGCCTTTCCAGTCTGAATTTGACCAGCCTGTCTGGTCATTCGGAGTCCAGCTGTCGGTAAAAAAGCTGCTCTGGCTGATCCGCGCCACGTAATCCGCATCGCCGTCTCCATATGTGAGTGATGCGACTGACGGTGTGTAGCTGTTCAGGAAACCGTTGGCATACGTAACCAGGGAATTCTCGTTATAGAACCACTCGTCTGCCAATATTTTTGACGGGCTGGTCTTTTCAAGGAAGTCAGAACATGACATGATTACAGGTCCAAGTCCGATTAACAGTGTGTATTTCAATATGTTCCTTTTCATTTTCTGTGCCTCCGTTCTATTAGAATGTCAGATTTATACCCAAGGTCATCGACTTGAGCATAGGGTAGCTTGTCCCGTCTACTTTGCTGTTTGCATTGTATACTCCATTGAGATCTGAATCCCCGGCCTGAATGACCTCCGGGTCGAATGCTGTGGTCCATTTCCTCATAGGGGTGAATGTAAACAGATTGTCGCCTGAAAGGTATATCCGAAGGTTTTCAAGTCCTATCCTGCGGATAAGTTTTTTCGGGAATGTATAGTCGATAGTTATGTTTTTCAGCCTGCAGTATGAGGCATCTACAAGAAATCTGTCATTGGCTACTTTTGAGAGCGTCCCTTTTGTGTCGGTACACAGATATGATGCAACCTTGGGCCAGAAAGCATTCGGGTCCGGGTTCTCTTCTGTCCACTGGTTCCCGATCTGGGAAGTCGGAATCATTGAATAAGGACGGGCGTATTTGCCGTAGAACATACCTGTATTGATGCCGGGATACCAGTCTCTCTGTCCTACTCCCTGGAAAAACAGGCTGAGTCCTATGCCGTTCCAAGATGCGTTGAGGTTGATTCCATAGCTGTATCTCGGGTTGGTGTTGCCTATGATTTTCATATCTCCCGGATCATCCGCTGTGTTTTTCCCATAATTGATGAATTTATCACCATTGACATCTTCAAATTTGAGGTCTCCCGGTTCAAACCTGTTCCCCCGGCGGTTCTGTGTAAAGAATGTGCTCTGGTCGGCTGATGTCGCAACATCATTTTCATCGGCGAAAAGCCCCACTACATGCAGTCCCCATATTTCACCGAGCTCCATGCCTTCGTAGTAGTCGGTCAATGACCTGGTCTCATTGTTGTATCTGTCAATGAACGAGCGGCTGTCCCATACCATGGCCTTAATGCCATATGAGAAGTCCCGGCCTCCTGCCTTGAACGAATCTCTCCAGCCTATGCTTAGTTCCCACCCTCTGGTGCTCATGTCGGCATAGTTGCCTTTAGGCGCATCGTTGCCGTATACGGCCGGCAGGGTTTTCCCTATGGTGAACATGTCGGTGGTCTTGCGCAGATAATAGTCGCCCACGATTGACAGCCTGTAATTGAACAGATCTATGTCAAGCCCGACATCATAGGTGGTCGCCCGCTCCCATGTCAGCTCATTGGGTATTGGTGTCGGGGCATTGGTGATAGGAACCTGTTTCCCGTCTATATATATTGAGGATGTGTTTATCGCCATGCTCTGCTGGTAGGCGTAAGGGCTGACGGCTCCGTTCCCTAACGAGCCTGCCGATAATCTGATTTTCAGGTTGTCAAGCCAAGATTTTGACCAGTCCATGAACTTTTCCCCGGAAAGCCTCCATCCCAATGAGGCCGAAGGGAAGAATCCCCAGCGCGAATTTACAGGGAATTTTGAGCTGCCGTCATATCTTCCGCTGACTTCAATAAGATACTTGTCGTTGAAATTGTAATTGATTCTGCCGAAGAATCCTACGAAAGACCACGATTTGCTGCCGTAGTCATCAATATAATATACATCGGCTTTCGTGAGGTCGAAATTCGGTTTGTCTTCCCGGAACAGGTTCCTTTCAAGAGCTACGGTACCTATGTCTTTCGAATTCTCGATATTGTATCCTGCCGTGACTTTTAAAGAATGTTTTTCCCCCAGTTTCGGAGTGTAGGTGAAAAAGCCGTCTTCTTTAATGTACTCATGCCTTTGCCATAATTCCTCATAAGAGTCCCATGCCGGGCGGGAAGAAGGGAGGTCCGGGCCATTTTTGAATGCGTATATATTCGTTTTTCTGTCGCGTTTTGAACTGTTGAACGCGTATGAGAAACTGGTGGTGAATTCGAGTACTCCCGGCAGAATGTGGAATGTGTTGGTAAGGGTTTCCCCTAGCTTGAAATCTTCATTCAGCTGGTAGCTCAGTCCTGTCTTGAATGCAGAATAACCTACACATACGGCTGCATCGGTGAAGCTCCCGTCGGGATTGTAAGGGATAGTGACCGGGAAGGCCTGATGTTCAATCTGGCCTTTTACGCTCTGCTCGATCTGAAATAAGACAGGCTGTTTATAGTATGACCTGTAGAATACCAGGTCGTTGCTCATTGTCCACCATTTGGTGATTTTTGCCGTTATCTTTGCATGCGCATTGGCTTTCCAGTAATGGTCGAATTCAGTATTGTATATTCCTTTCTGGTCAAAATAACGCCCGGAAAGGTAGAATTGTATCTTGTCTGTCCCTCCACTTATATTCAGGCTGTGCTGGTGGTTGTAGGTCACGTCTTTATACATGAGGTCAAACCAGTCTGTCTGCCCGTAATACTGGTATCTCCCGTCTTCTCCGACACCTACAGGTACATGGTAGTTCTCGTATGACGGGTCAAGATACCTTCGTTTCAGCTCCTGGAACCAAGAGTCGGAATAAGGGAACAGATTGTTGAAACCTGTAGGGGGCACTCCGTAACATCCTTCGTAATGGTCCAGGGTCGCTTGTGTCCAGTAGACGGGGTCAGTGACAAAATCGTAGTCTACAGTATTTGAAAGCAGGCTGACCGAACCGTTATAGGAAACTTTGACCTTTCCGGAGGTTGGGTTCTTTGTCGTCACCAGTATGACGCCGAATGCTCCACGGGCTCCATATATTGCACATGATGAAGCATCTTTTAGGACAGTGATGGTCTCTATGTCTTCAGGAATGACGTTGTCCAGGCTGGACTCGACCCCGTCTACCAAAACAAGGGAAGAACCTCCGGAGCCGATACTCTGGCTGGCGCCCCTGATGTTTAGTGTCGCACCGTGGTTTGGCTTTCCGTCGGCAAACTCAAGGGTAAGTCCCGGTATCTGGCCCTGGAGAGAGCGTATCGCTCCTGAATAGGAATTGGCCTTCAGGCTTCCGCCCTTTATCTGCTCTACTGCACCCACAAGGTCTTTCCTCTTCTGTGTTCCGTAGCCCACTACCACGACTTCATCCATGAGGTTTATGTCATCTTCAAGGATGATATCCAGGGTAGCCTGATTCCCGACCTTGACCTGTTTTGTCTTGTATCCCAGCGAGGATACGGTCAGTATTTCTCCCGGCCGGACCGAAAGGACGAACGAACCGCTTTCATCTGTAGTCGTTCCCGTACTTGTCCCTTCGACAAAGACAGCGACTCCGATAAGCGGCTCCCCGTCAGTAGAGGTTACGCTGCCGGAAAGGATTCCGGTCTGCGCTGAAGCAAACTGCCATAGAGACAAAAACGCCGCTATCAGGCATAATCTCCCCAGGAACATTTTCCCGGGAGGATTCATGGTTAATCCAGCTATTTTCATATCGCAAGAGTTAAGATGTTTGAAGAATAATCCGTTTTACAATT
>CALVAJ010000036.1 GCA_944325505.1 uncultured Bacteroidales bacterium | reverse complement strand
AAAGAAGATGCGATGACGAAATTTGACAACATCTGAATGTACACGAATTGCACCCCTTTCACAGGGCATTATAAGGGGTGTACACGAATTTGTACACGATTATTGCCACTTCTTTTGATATTGTATGGTATTGTAGAATGTCATAAATGATTTGCAAATGATGCATTTTCTGCAACTTGAAACTTCTTGGCATTGTGCGGCATTATGGGTCGTAGTCCTTCTGGGAACCGAACACGGCCTTATCCGGTATTCTCCTCGGGACAAGAGGTCTTCCATGGAGATTGAAGGTGTTCCCGTAAAATATTTTTTTACTTACAGCAGCGGCTTTACATGGATAGGGACGGACAACGGCCTGTTCATAAAGGACAATGCAGGCGGGCTTGTCCGCTACAGCCACCGCTCGGGTGACAGCAGTTCTCTTCCGAACAATGTGGTGTGGTACATCTGCCGGGACAACGACGGCGATATCTTTGTCTGCACCGACCATGGAATCTCTCTTGCCGAAATATCTTCCGGATATTTTTTCAGGCCGGTCCCTGACGGGCCGCACGGAGGCGGCGGACAGGATGTGAAAGTGATAACATTCGATACTGAAGGCAATCTCTGGCTGGGAGGCATGAACGGCCTTATCAAGGAGAATCCGGACGGCAGTCTGGCCGGATGGTACAGAGCAGACAGAGGTCCGCGCGGCATGCGTCTGGCCCACAGCAAGGTGCGCGATCTCCATGATGACGGCGCCGGGCTGTGGGTAGTGTCGGACGGAGGGCTGGACAGGCTTGACTACAGGACAGGCACGGTCCGGCATTTCTATATTAAGGAGCCGTCGGGCCGGTATGCCTCCAACTGGATGTACAAGATATCGGAAGACCGTTTCGGCAGGCTGTGGATCGGGACATACAACGGGGTCCTGGCCATAGACAAGGCCGGACTGCTATCTTCCGGTTCTGCAGGTTATTCTGCAGACAGACATTATTATTCCGGATCTGATCCGTCTGTTTCCGATGATGTCATTTCGGATCTGGCCGTCACGGATGATTTCGTCGTCATCCTTGCAAACGGAAGTATTGACAGGATAAGCCTGTATGACGGCTCCGTTTCGTATGTTCCTCTTTCGGAAGGCACAGTCCCGTATACGGTGGAAAGCGATGGCAGCAGGGTCTGGATAGGGACAGGCAAGGGTGTGATGATGCTTGACGGAGAAGGGAAAGCGGTTCCTGTCGGAGGCTTTGCGTTGTCCGCAGTCTCGGTCATACCGGGAGATTCGCTGGTGATGGCCATAACGGGCCGGGGCGGTCTGTACGCCTATGACAGGGCTTCCGGAATCTGGTCATACTGCCCTCTCGGGGACAATTCCGTTTTCTGCGGGACTGAGGCTCCGGGCAGGAAATTCTGCATAGGGGCCGTGGACGGATATTATGTTATCGGACCGGACGGGATAAGGACTCCGCCGGAGAAAGGGCGGACGGCCATCACGGCTCTGCTTATAGACAGCCGGAGAGTGGCTGTCGGAGAGTCTTATGACGGAAATGTGATATTGCCTGAAAATATATGCATGACGGACGCTGTCACCCTGAAACACTCCCAGAATTCGTTTTCATTCGAGTTTTCTTCGTTCGACTATACGGCTCCGGAAAAGAGATATGCCTACAGGCTCGCCGGATTTGATGACAGCTGGCAGACCGTTTCGGACGGGAAGGCGGTATTCATCAATGTACCTCCGGGATCTTACAGGTTCGAGGTGTGTACCTTGGCTCCTGACGGAGTGCCTGATCCGGACAGGGCGGCCATGTACGTAAGGGTAAGGCCCGAATGGTATGCCACCACACTGGCGTTTGTACTGTATGCCCTGGCCTTTGCCGGCATTATTTTCTGGATAATATATTTCATGAGGATGCGGCACCAGCTCCAGATCGAGCATATCGAAAGGGAGGAGGCTCTGAATACGGTAAAGATGAAGACGGAGTTTATCGAGAATGTCTCCCACGAGTTCAAAAGCCCTCTGAGCATTATCCTCGGCTTTGTCGGGAAGATGATATCTTCCGAGGCGGATGCCATACGTTCCAAAGAACTGAATGCCGTGCAGAAGAATGCGGAGAAAATGCATCTGCTTATCACCCAGATGCTTGATTTCAACGAGAACGGCAAGGACACGCTTTTCATCCCTGCGGCCGTATCGCTTCCGGATATGGCAAAAGAGGTGTTCGACAGTTTCACGCCGGCGTTCAGCCAGAAGAAAATCAACGCGCGTTTCATCGCTGACGAGATCAACTACATTTTCATGCTGGACAAGGTGAAAATGGAGTCCGTCTTCAACAATCTTCTTTCCAATGCGGTAAAATTCACCCCTGAGGGCGGTACTGTCCTCATGTCCGTCACGGTCGCCGGACAGACTGCCGATATGCTGTATGCGGAAGTCAGGGTGGAAGACTCCGGATGCGGCATTAAGGAAGACGAACTCCCGTTTATCTTCAACCAGTATTACAAGGCCCCGTCAAACCAGAAGTTCAATGTGAACGGCACCGGGATCGGCCTTCACCTGACCAAAGAGATAGTAGAGATGCACAAAGGGAAAATATCGGTGTCTTCCGTGAGCGGAAAGGGCACTTGCTTTACGGTGCGTCTGTCTACCATGAAAGCCGATTCGTTCATCATAGACGGCGGGATGGAGGACATGGCCCTGTCCCTGCACAGCCTGTCAAAAGTGTGGCAGCACGACAGGAAGCCTATCATCCTTTTGGTGGAAGACAACAGCGATATCCGTGATTTCATTACGGCCTCTCTCGGAAAGGACTATACATTCCTGCTGGCACCGGAAGGTCATGCGGGGCTCGCTCTGCTGGAGACGGAAAAGACCGACCTGGTAATCACCGATATAGCCATGCCGGGGATGGACGGACTCTCCATGTGCCGCATGATACGGAAATCAGTCAGGACAGCCTTCCTGCCGATAATAGTGCTTACAGGAAAAGATGACATGGAGACCAGGCTGAAGTCCTTTGAGTATGCTGATGCGTTCATTACCAAGCCTTTTGATCTCAACTATCTGAACAGCAGGATTATCCAGCTGCTTATAAAGCACGAGCACTACTGGGAGAAGATCAAACAGCAGCAGATGCTGGAACCGGAGACGGACGAAGTCGAGTCCCCTGACGGCAGGATGCTCCGGGAAATAGTGGATATAGTCAACCGTCATATAGACGATCCGGATCTTTCGGTTTCGGTCCTGAGCGGTGAAAGCCATTACAGCGGCAAGCAGATCTACCGCAAGATAAAGCAGCTCACTGGGATGAGTGTCGTGGAGTTTATCAGGGACATCCGGCTCCAGAAAGCGGCTTCGTACCTGCAGCAGAAAAAGCTGACAGTCTCAGAGGTGATGTATATGGTGGGTTTCACTACCGCTTCCTATTTCGCCAAATGTTTCAAGGCCAGGTACGGTGTTTCACCTTCGGAATATACTTCCGAAAATGGAGATAACTCAGGACAGGAGAATATTTCCGGATAATAATCGTGATTCCTTTTGGTCTTCTCCTGTCAGATGCTATTCAAGTCCTTCCAGACACTTGCCGATGCGGGCGGACATCCTTTCGAGAATTTCACTCCCGGTAGCGCTGTCCTCCTCAGACTGGAACTTTTCTCCGGTGATGTTCTCGTAAAGTTCGATGTACCGGTCTGAAATGCTCTTTACGATTTCAGGGGTCATTTCAGGGACTTTCTGTCCTGTCTGGCCCTGGAATCCGTTGGCCATCAGCCACTCGCGGACAAACTCCTTGGAGAGCTGCTTCTGTTTCTCTCCTCTGGCGAGCCTTTCCTCATATCCGTCGGCATAGAAGTACCGTGATGAATCCGGAGTATGAACTTCGTCCATCAGATAGATTTTCCCGTCTTTCTTTCCGAATTCGTATTTCGTATCCACCAGGATAAGACCCATCTTTGCGGCGATTTCGCTGCCTCTCCGGTATATTGCCCTGGTGTACTTTTCCAGCTGTTCGTAATCCTCGCGGCTGGCTATGCCTTTTGCGATGATCTCCTCTTTAGAGATATCTTCGTCATGTCCTTCCGCGGCTTTGGAAGTAGGCGTTATGATCGGCTCGGGGAATCTCTGGTTCTCTACCATCCCGTCAGGCATCTGTACGCCGCAGATGGTGCGTTTGCCTGCCTTGTATTCTCTCCAGGCGTGGCCTGAAAGATATCCTCTTATGACCATTTCCACCTTGAAAGGCTCGCATTTGTGCCCTACGGTCACCATCGGATCCGGAACCGCTATTTTCCAGTTCGGCAGGATGTCCGAGGCGGCGTCCAGGAACTTTGACGCTATCCGGTTGAGTACCTGTCCTTTGAAGGGAATCCCTTTCGGCAGCACGACATCGAACGCAGAAATCCTGTCAGTAGCCACCATAACGAGATATTTCCCGTCTATATCATACACATCGCGCACTTTGCCCGTGTATTTCCCTGTCTGTCCCGGGAAATGGAAATCGGTCTTGACTATTGCTTCCATCGTAAAGAAATGTTTTTAGGATGCGCAAAAATAATTAAAAAATCTGTCCTGCATATAGAAAATTGATAACTTTGTGCGCTGTAAATCATAAAGGGATGGAATCACTCGACAAAACGGCGAAAATATACATCGCCGGCCACAGAGGCCTTGTAGGCTCCGCAATATGGGACAATCTCCTGCACAGGGGATATACCAACCTTACAGGCCGTACCCACCATGAGCTGGATCTTCTCGACTCTGCGGCGGTAAAGGCGTTTTTCGATCAGGAAAAGCCCGATGCCGTGGTACTTGCCGCTGCCCATGTCGGAGGTATCATGGCCAACCTCCGGTACCGCGCCGACTTCATATGGGAAAACCTCCAGATACAGCAGAATGTGATAGGTGAGAGTTTCCGCCACGGAGTGAAGAAACTGCTTTTTCTCGGCAGTACCTGCATATACCCTAAGGAAGCGCCTCAGCCAATGAAGGAGGAGTGCCTGCTGACTTCGCCTCTTGAGTATACCAACGAACCTTATGCGATAGCCAAGATTGCCGGACTGAAAATGTGCGAAAGCTTCAATATCCAGTACGGTACCAATTATATTGCCGTCATGCCGACCAACCTTTACGGTCCTAATGACAACTTCCACCTCGAGAACAGCCATGTCCTTCCGGCGATGATCCGCAAGTTCCATCTTGCTAAGTGCCTTCGCGGCGGGGACTGGGATGCCGTGAGAAAGGACATAGGCCTCAGACCGGTGGGCATGACGGAAAACGGAAGCCGGATAACCGTGGACGGCAGCTCCTCCCGCGAAGATATTCTGAGGGTTCTCGCGCACTACGGAATCACGGCGGAAGCCGTTACCCTTTGGGGTACGGGACGTCCGATGAGGGAGTTCCTTTGGAGTGAGGAAATGGCCGATGCTTCCGTGCACGTGCTTTTGAACGTGGATTTCAAGGATACATATGATGCGTCCGTGAAGAATGCGGACGGGATCGTGGAAGTGCGGAACTGCCATATCAATGTCGGGACTGGCAAGGAGTTGAGTATCAGGGAAGTGGCTGAAAAGGTGCAGCGGGAAACCGGTTTTGGGGGAGAGTTGGGATGGGACGCTTCCAAGCCTGACGGCACATTGCGGAAACTTACGGATGTCAGCAAGCTCCACAGTCTCGGATGGCACCACAAAATCGAAATCGATGAGGGTATCGGCCGCCTTTATGAATGGTACCGTAAAGGCATATGCATCAATCACCGGACGGTGTGACCTCTGATTGCCGGAGCACACGCAAACACCATGCAGTTTATGAAACGTTATTGTCAGACCCTTGCCTTGAAGAATGATCCCCGCCTGATAGCGGATTATGTAAAGGAGCATTCACGCGTATGGCCGGAAATCAGGGAAGGTATCAGGGAAGTCGGTATTCTGGACATGCAGATTTACCTTAAGGGAAACCTGCTGTTCATGATAGTCGATACGGTGGATGACTTCGACTGGGAAAAGGACAATGCCCGCCTGGCCGGTCTTCCCCGCCAGCGTGAATGGGAAGAATACATGTCGCGCTTCCAGAATGCGGATCCGCACGCGGCCTCGCACGAGAAGTGGCAGATGATGGAGAGGATTTTCAAGTTATGAGCAGTGCCGTCATGCTTGATGATAATATCTGTTTGAATGCAAAGACCGTCCTTGTGACAGGTGCGGCAGGGTTTATCGGTGCCGCCCTGAGCGCAAGGCTTCTGTCGGAATATCCTGATGCCATGGTCGTCGGGGTCGACAGTATGAACGGCTATTATGATGTCAGGCTCAAGGAAGACCGCCTCGGGCTTCTGAAGGGATACCGGAATTTCGTTTTCATGAAAGGCAATATCGCGGACCGGCGGTTTGTAGATGAGGTATTCCGCAGATACAGGCCGGATGTAGTGGTGAATCTTGCTGCCCAGGCAGGTGTGAGGTATAGCATAACCTGTCCCGACTCCTATATTGAAAGCAATATCGTAGGATTTTACAATGTACTCGAAGCCTGCAGGCATTCCTGTGACGGCGGCATGCGCGGTGTCCTTCATCTGGTCTATGCCAGTTCGTCATGCGTGTACGGCGACAGCGGGAAAATACCATACAGTACCGATGACAGTTCCGACACCCCTGTAAGCCTCTATGCGGCCACCAAGAAAAGCAATGAACTGATGGCCCGCGCCTATTCCAAGCTATATGACATTCCGAGTACCGGCTTGCGGTTTTTTACCGTATACGGTCCTGCCGGAAGACCGGATATGGCGTATTTCAGCTTTACGGACGATTTGAGGGCAGGGAAGACCATCCGGATTTTCAACTATGGGAACTGCAGAAGGGACTTTACCTATATCGGCGATATCGTGGAAGGAGTGCTGCGGGTGATGAAGCATGCTCCCGAGCGCAGGCGCGGCGGGGACGGCCTTCCGCTTCCTCCATATAAGATATACAATATCGGGAGCGGGAATCCTGTGAGCCTGCTCGATTTCGTGACCGTCCTTCAGGAAGAACTGGTTTCCGCCGGTATCCTTCCTGAAGACTATGACTTCGGTGCACATATGAAACCGGTGCCTATGCAGCCCGGGGATCTGGCCGAGACATATGCCGACATGGGTCCTATGGAGAGAGACTTCGGATTCAGACCGTCTGTCGCCTTACGTGACGGACTGAGGGCTTTTGCCGGATGGTATGCTGATTATTACGGCTGCCGGAGGCGTTAGACATGCCGCTCCCGTTGCCGGCTTCAATACAGTCTGAGCCTGTACTTGAGACTTCCGAAATTCTGGAAATAACGTTCTGACGGGGTGTGGTCGCCTGTGCCGGCCGCATCCGAGGCTTTCTTTACAGGTGTCCTTTCCCATGAGCATGTGTCGACGGAAAACAGCACGGGGCCTTTGTTCCCGTCTTCGTAAAACCCGAGTTCCCTGTATGCCTGGCCTCCAGACCATTCCAGATCGGCATAGCTCATTATATCATCGGGACGGACATCCTCTATAAACCTTTTAAGGACTTTCCCCATCCCTCCGTTTATCCGTATATCCGGCAGGGAAGCATAGCGGACCCATTCGTACGAGCGGATTTCCCGGCCGTCTTTTGTCCAGCGACGGGCATTTGAAAATTCGGCGGCTGCTATCATCGTCCCGCTTACGGGCAAAATCCGGCCTTCCTGTCCTGTAACGGCGGATGTCCCGGAATACCTGACCCTTTCCCTTTTCACGAAAATGCCATAGCAGTACCGGCTTTTGGCCCCTCCGTAGCTGTGGGCCTTTTCCAGAAAGCTGTCGGCTTCTTTTCTGCTGATTTTCTTTATTTCACAGTCGCGCGCATGGATGGCACGGAATATCCCGAGATGGGCCAGAAGCCTTTCGGCCATTATCCTGCGGTTCTTCATCCATCTGTCTTCCGCTATGGAAAGCGTGTCCGGACAGCCTGCCAGCGCTCCTGCTTCCAGGCTCTGTCCCATGGCTTCGGATTCAGTGGCGGCGGTTACAGGTATAAGTATGATTTTTACGGGAGCCCCGCTTCCGTCTTTTCCCGGATTCCTGTATGCCGATAATATGGAATGTGTCGCGAAGTGCTCTGCGGTGCATCCTATTCCGTTCCTTTCCAGCAGGGATGTGACCTCATCTTCGAAAAGTGCCATTGGCTGTATGATGATTTTTCTGCAAAGATGATGAAAAAAATCTATCTTTGGGACATGGAAGAAGACAATAAGGAACTTACGGACTCCGGCATCCATCCGGGATTCCCGTCGCCGGCCCAGGATTATATGAATCCGTGCATAGACCTGAACAGGGAGCTGGTACGTCATCCGGCTGCGACTTTCTATGGCCGTGCTGTCAGCGACTCGATGGCTGATGCCGGGGTCGATGAAGGGGATATTCTGGTAATCGACCGGGCTATAGAGCCCTCTGACGGGGATCTCGCAGTGTGTTTTGTCGACGGGGAGTTCGCCCTCAGGAGAATAGACAGCTCGCTGCAGGGTTTCTCTTCGTTTTCAGTCTGGGGTGTAGTCACCTATACCATAAAAAAGACCTGCAGGAAATAAAGTCATTTACGTGTGAAGGGAAATGTACGCGCTTGTCGACTGTAACAATTTCTTCGTCTCCTGCGAGCGGGTCTTCCGGCCTCAGCTCGAAGGAAAGGCTGTCGTGGTGCTCTCGAACAACGACGGCTGTGTCGTGTCGCGCAGTAACGAAAGCAAGGCCATGGGTATCAGGATGTGTACGCCTTTTTACCAGATAAGGCATCTGGTAGAGCGCGGTGAACTTGTAGCGTGCTCTTCCAATTATACTCTCTATGGCGACTTGTCTTCCCGGGTGATGTCGATACTTGCGGATACCGTACCCGGAATAGAGATATATTCCATAGACGAGGCTTTTCTGGTACTGGACGGAATCTCGCCGGAGAGTGTTCCCGGGCTGTGCCGCGACCTTATCCGCAAGGTGCGAAAATGGGTCGGTATTCCTGTGAGCATCGGGGTGGCTCCGACCAAGACCCTTGCCAAGATAGCCAGCCATTTCGCCAAAACATACCGAGGCTATAAAGGACTATGCATGATGGAGACAGAGGAAAAACGTCTCAAGGCCCTGTCCATGACGCCTATCCGTGATGTCTGGGGAATCGGCCGCAGGCTTTCTGCCAGAATGGAGTCGTACGGTATCAGGACTGCCCTTGATTTTGCCTGCCGTCCTGCAGAGTGGGTAAAAAAGCATTTCATGCTGAACGGGGAGAGGACATGGCTTGAACTGCAGGGACACGTCTGTGTGGATGAGGAGCGCCCGGACAAACGCAAGTCGATATGCACCTCGCGTTCTTTTGCGGAAATGATTGCGGATGAAAAACTGCTTTCCGCACAGGTCTCGGATTTCGCCGCCAGATGCGCCCGGAAACTCAGGAAGGAGCATACTGCCGCAAGTCAGGTGACTGTCTTTCTGCATACCAACCGTTTCCGTGAAGACCTGGGCCAGTACTTCCCGTCGAAGTCCGTGCGTCTTCCGGTTGCCGTTAACAGCACTCAGGAGATAGTCTCTGCAGCCGTTTCCCTCCTTCATGGGATTTTCAGGCCTGGATTCCTGTATAAAAAGGCCGGCGTTATCGTGGATGATATAGTAGATGAGGACTCCGTCCAGATTCCGATATTTGACTACGACCTGTCCGTGCGCCGTAAGAATGACATGATTTCACATGTAATGGACAGTATCAACAGCCGTGAAAACAACCTTGTCCGTCTGGCCGCCCAGCGGGATACCTCATATGCGGACGGAATACGCGGCGATTATCGCTCGCGGCGCTATTCTACATCGCTGGAAGACATCATAGAGGTACATTGAGGCAGCTGGTATCCTGAAACGGCATCATGGCATTCAAATGAAAAGGAGCCGGCAACTGTTACGTAAGCCGACTCCTAAACGTGTACTAAAACCTAAACCTGACACATAGATGCCGGGACGGCCGGTAATGTTGCATCGTAAACGGAAAATTATACAAAAAAAAGACGGCTTGCATATCCAAACCGCCTTCTCCAGCCTTTAAGCTTGAGAAAAAGAATTACTTGGCGCTCTCTACAGAGACTTTCCTGAAATCCTTCATCATTTTCATGATGTTCAAAGCTGCTTTACGCGCACGGGCTCCGGCTGCTTTGTTTCCTTTCTCCACCTGAGCCTCAGCGTTCTTCTCGAAAACTTCGTACTCAGCTTTGATCTGATCTACAAGCTCTTTCATCTTAGTTGAAATTTTAATAGTTCGTTAAACATTAAGCATCAAAACATTCGCAAGTTAGTTATTTAAATCCAAATAGCCAAACAAATTCATTTAAAGAATTCAAAAGAGTGCATCCGCGGCATGTCCGCCGCCCTCCCCAATCCGATTTTTCCTCTGTCCTCTGCCTTTTTCCTGAAAAACAGGAGGAATTTGACAATTAATGACTATATTTGCAGCCCCATAAAAAGCAGAACGCTTTTTGGTGCAATGGGGTTCGTTCATAACGAACTGAGTAACACATTTTTAAATTATCAGAACATGAAACACATCGAACTGAAAGGCTCAGTACGCGAAGTCGGGAACAAGGCTGTCGTGAAGAGCATCCGCAGGGCAGGTCTTGTCCCTTGCAACATCTATGGACTCGGAATGGAAAACGTCCTTTTTACCGTAACCGCAAAGGATCTGAAAGCCATTACCCACACCCCGAGCTCTTATATCATCGATCTTGAACTTGACAACGGTCAGAAATATTACGCTGTCCTTCATGAGGTACAGTGGCATCCTGTAACCGACGAGGCCCTTCATGTGGACTTCCTCGCAGTATCGGAAGAGAAGCCGGTGGCTATCGACGTTCCTGTCAGGATTACCGGACATTCGGAAGGTGTCAAGATGGGTGGCAAGCTTCTCGTATCAAGCCGCAAGCTCCGCATCAGCGCTCACCTTCACGAGCTTCCTGACGAGCTTGAGGTAGACGTCACCTCACTGATGATCGGCAAGCAGATTGTAGCCGGAGACCTTCATTATGAGGGTGTTACCATAGTTTCACCGAAAGCTACCATCATCTGCTCCGTAAGGCCTACACGTGCTACCGCACAGGCAGCTGCCCAGGCCAATGCTTAAAGCCGGTTGTCAGACCAAATGATTTGTTATGTCTAACGTTTTTTTGGTGGCGGGTCTCGGCAACATAGGTGCCGAGTACGCAAACACCAGACATAATATGGGATTTATGGTGTTGGATGCCTGGGCTCAGGCATCCAATGCTGTTTTTGAGACGTCACGTTACGCGAGCAAGGCGGAAATAAGTTTCAAAGGACGGAAGTTCATTCTCATCAAGCCGTCTACTTACATGAACCTCAGCGGGAAGGCCGTGCGGTACTGGATGAACGAGACGAAGGTACCTCTTGAAAACCTTATAGTCATATCAGACGATCTGAATCTTCCGTTCGGAACCCTGCGTCTGCGTAAAGGAGGAAGTGCCGGAGGGCATAACGGCCTTACCAATATCACTGAAATGCTCGGCACCCAGGATTATGCCCGCATACGTGTCGGTATCGGCAACGATTTCAGCAGGGGAGGGCAGATCGATTTCGTGCTCGGGGAACTCAGCCCTGAGGACAAGGCTCAGATGCCGCAGATCTGCGACCGGGTGATAGAGGGAATCAAGGCATTTGCTACAGTCGGTCCGGACAGGGCTATGAATGTGGTGAATACTAAACCAAAGCCCTCCGGGGATTCAGGATCAAGCCAGAAAGCGCTGTAGCACTTTTCCGGACATATGGTCTACTGGATCATCCCTGTAGCCTTGTTCCAGGCAAGGGTCCTGTAGAAATCATCGTAGGTGTATTTGTTGGTGCAGTAGGAACTCATGCCGCAGAATCTGTCTATCTTTATATTGATCATCTGGCCTGTCGTGGCGGCATATAGGATGCAGTCATCCAAGGCTGTATCGAAAGCCTCTTTTTCATCGGACGATAGTTCCATATGGTCCATGATGTCCTTCATGTCATAGAAATACATGTGCTTATTGATTCTTCCAAAGCATTGGATGTCCGAAGGATTGAGCATGTCGAGTTCTTCACGGTGTCTGGTAAAGATTTCCTTGCATACGGATGCCAGATTGTCAAGTCTGCTGCAGTCCACGAGTGAGACAGTGGCGGATTTGTATTGTCCTGAAAGCGACATATAATGCTCGTAGTAGGATTTACATTCTCCGTAAAGGTCAGGTGCTGACTTCAGAAGGTATGACGTCATGGTCCTGTAGTCGAATCCGTCTGCAATCACTTCGGCAGATGAGAAGACTATCCTGTCGCATACATCTTTCAGCTGGTATGCCACTTCTATTCCACCCATGAAGCAGGCATCGAAAAGAATATAGTCGAGATGCATAGGGATGGCATCAGCAAAGTCTGCCAGATCCATTTCGTATTGGACCGAGGTCCCTGTTTCGGGACTGTATTCATTACCTATAGAGGAAGGGGATGTATGTGTTTCACTCAGCGCCCTTGATGTTGTGTTGGAAGCGGGAAGCCAGCCCGTGGCGTGGGAGGAGAAGATCATGCCGTAACTTTCGCTCGGATAGTTGTACCTTATATATGACAGGGTCGCGAAAAGTGTGCTGGCTGATGCTGCGACTGTACCTGGTGAAAAAGAGAAAACGGTCTCTTTTATTACTCTTCCGTTACTGTCCCTGTAGACCCTGAACAGTTCAGGAGAGACCGCTTCGGAGTAGTTCTCTTTTGCGAGATTCTGGAATATGAGCAGGACATTCCTGCTGTTCCGGTCCGGAACATATCCGTTGCAAAGTTCTTCGATATCTTTTTCAAGATAAGAACTGAGGTCGTTGAATCCTGCTGCATAGTACAGGAGTACCTGTCCTTTTACCACCGGCTCGCTCTCTATTTTCCTGCAGGAGTTCGAGAAAGCCAGAATACAGGCAATAGCCGTCGCAAAAAGTATTTTTACTGCAATTCTCATTTGTCCATAATACGCAAAACATACAAAAATAGCATTAAATGCCGTCCGATGCAATAGCAGTTATCATGAAAAAATGTAACTTTACCCGATTTTCAGGAAAACTGGAAATATTTTCTAACTCTGATTTTGAACAATAAACATCAATTGACCCAGTCAGACTGGCTTATAACATGGACAGAATTATAAAAATGGCAGCTATTACGGCATTGTCCGCAGCGGCGGTTTCGTGCGGAAACCCGTCAGATGAACGGCAGGACAGTGATTTCAAGTATCTTATCGATGAATTTGCGGATCTGAAGATCATGCGTTACAGGATTCCGGGATGGGATGAACTCACCCTCCGCCAGAAAGAATATGTCTACCACCTCGGAGAGGCGGCAAAGTATGGCAGGGACATCCTCTGGGACCAGCACTGCAAGTACAACCTTCCGATAAGGAAGGTGCTGGAGCAGGTGCTGGAGAATTATTCAGGAGACAGGGAATGCACGGATTTCCAGGACTTTATCGTGTATGCAAAACGTGTTTTCTTCAGCAACGGCATACATCACCACTATGCGGAAGACAAATTCTTCCCGGACTGTCCTCAGGAATATTTCAGGTCTCTTATGGAGGCTTCGGGATGCGATATGTCATCAGCGGACGAACTTCTGAAAGTCATATATGATCCGGATATCTATCCGCAGCGCAAATCCAATGATCCTGACGGAGATATAGTCGCTCTGTCAGCAGTGAATTTCTATGACGGAGTGACCCGGGATGAAGTAGAGAAGTTCTATAGTGACATGGCGGATCCGTCTGATGCGACACCTGTATCATACGGCCTTAACAGCAAGGTGGTCAAGGGACCGGACGGAATAGTGCGCGAGGAAGTCTATAAAGTAGGCGGTCTCTATTCGAAAGCTATAGAGAAGATCGTATCGGAACTTGAAAAGGCTGCCGGGGTGGCAGAGAACGAAATCCAGAAACAGTATATCGCCACGCTTATCGCTTATTACAGGACCGGGGATCTGGAACTTTGGGACAAGTACAATATCGAATGGGTGCAGGACACCCTCGGTACCGTAGATTTCGTCAACGGGTTTATCGAAGACTACAGCGATCCGCTCGGGCGCAAGGCCAGCTGGGAGGGACTGGTGAATATCAAGGACCACGCCGCTTCGGAGAGGACGGAAATCCTCAGCGAAAATGCGCAGTGGTTTGAGGACAACTCTCCTGTCGATCCCCGTTTCAAGAAAAAAACGGTCAAAGGCATTTCAGCCAAAGTAATCAATGCCACTACACTGGGAGGTGACTGCTATCCTTCCACCCCTATCGGGATCAACCTCCCGAATGCCGACTGGATCAGGAAGGAATACGGTTCAAAATCCGTGACTATAGCCAATATAACGCATGCCTATGATCTTGCCTCTCAGGAATCGCCGAAAAACACACTGAACGAGTTTGCCTGGGATGAGGAAGAAATCGCTATGGCAAAGAAATACCTTTCCATAACCGACGAGATCCATACTGACCTGCATGAATGTCTGGGACACGGCTCAGGACAGATCCTTCCCGGCGTATCGCCGAACGCACTGAAGGAATACAGTTCTACTCTCGAGGAGACAAGGGCTGACCTGTTCGGCCTTTACTATATCGCGGACCCGAAACTTGTCGAACTGGGCATACTGCCTGACATGGAGGCATACAAGGCCCAGTATTCCAATTATATAAGGAACGGGGCAATGGTACAGTTCAGCCGTGTGGAACTCGGGCGCAAGAATACCGAAGCCCATATGCAGAACCGCAAGCTTATCGCAGACTGGTGCTACGAGCAGGGCAAGGCGGACAATGTCATCGAGAAGAAAGTCCGTGACGGAAAGACTTATTTCGTAGTCAATGATTATGAAGCGCTTCGCGGCCTGTTCGGAAGGCTTCTCGCCGAGGTGCAGAGAATCAAGTCCGAAGGGGATTACGAGGCAGGTAAAAAGCTGGTGGAGACATATGCGGTCAATATCGATCCGCAGCTGCATAAGGAAGTAAGGGCCAGATATGACGCCCTCGGACTTAAACCGTATGGCGGTTTTGTCAATCCGGATATAGTACCTGTGGAAAAAGGCGGGAAAGTCGTGGATTACAAGGTCGTTTATACTGATGACTATCTGGGGCAGATGCTCCTGTACGGCAGAAAATACGCTACACTGTAGAGGGTGACTCAAAAGGATGAATTCACGCGTAACGCAGAAAGTACCCTTTTGAGTCATCCTCCGGCGGCCTGCCGGGACTGTCATGATCATCATCAAAGACAATGACGGATAGTGACAAAATATTGCTGGGGGATTACTCCATCTACCTGAAAATCGAAAGGGCGATGTCTCCGAACACGGCTGCGGCCTACTGCTCGGATGTCGCCCTTTTCCTTGACTCGGCCGGCATCGGTTCCGACAGGATCGCTCCGGACGATATACTTGCATATCTGTCATCGCGTACAGGCTATTCGAAACGCTCCCAGGCCAGGCTTCTGAGTGCGTTGAAGTCTTATTTTACGTATCTTGTGTCAGAGAACGTGATCAGGGAGAATCCTTGCGATGCGGTCGATTTTCCGAAGATCGGACGCTATCTTCCGGAAGTGCTTTCCGTTGAAGAAGTGGAAAGTATTATGGATTCGGTCCCTGTGAATGATGTCACCGGTGTGAGGGACAGGGCTATCCTTGAAGTCCTGTACGGCTGCGGGCTCAGGGTATCGGAAGCGGTCGGATTGAGGATTTCGGATGTGTTCATGAAAGAGAAATTCGTCCGTGTCACAGGGAAAGGTGACAAGCAGAGACTTGTCCCTATAGATGACATTGCTCTTGAGTATATTGCGAAGTATCTGGAAATGAGACCTGAACCTTATGACAAAGCGTCAGAGGACGTGTTGTTCCTGAACAGGTTCGGGAAAAGGCTGAGCAGGATTTCGGTGTTCAATATGGTCAAGAGGCAGGCGGTCATGGCCGGTGTGCATAAAGAGATTTCCCCGCATACTTTCAGGCATTCATTCGCTACGCATCTTGTGGAAAACGGGGCTGACCTGCGTGCTGTCCAGGAAATGCTCGGACATGAAAGTATCCTTACAACGGAAATCTATACCCATATTGAAAAAAGCGTCTGGCAGAAGACCGTGCTGGCCTGTCATCCGAGAAAATGATTTTTCCGTCCGCCGCCCTTGCCGGTGCAGGTACGGTCATTCCATACTGCCGCCTTTGCCGGAGTTTTTCACCGCTTCGTTGAAGCAGTGTCTGCACAGCGGTTCATAGGTGTCTTTCTCTCCGAGGACTACCAGCTGGTCGCTTGATGAGAGCCTGTGCGAGTGGTTGGCTATGCTCCCGCATTTCACGCATATCGCATGGACTTTCTGTACGTCTTCCGCTACAGCCATAAGTGCCGGCATCGGTCCGAAAGGCTTGCCCGTGAAGTCCATGTCAAGGCCGGCCGCAATCACCCTTATGCCCCTGTCTGCAAGGGTCTGCGCCACTTCGACTATGGTGTCGTCAAAGAACTGGGCTTCATCTATGCCTACCACATCCACATCGCTGGAAAGCAGCAGCATGCTTGCCGGCGAGTCGATCGGAGTGGACGGTATGCTGTGCGAGTCGTGCGACACCACTTCGTCTTCCGAGTACCGGATGTCAATGGCAGGCTTGTAGATTTCCACCTTCATGTTTGCGAACTGTGCCCTGCGGAGTCTTCTGATAAGCTCTTCCGTCTTTCCCGAAAACATCGAGCCGCAGATGACCTCTATCCAACCTTTTTTTGCGTTTTCTAAAAACATTTCCTTACTTTTGTGTTTTGCGGAGTGCAAAGATAGCACAAAAATGCGTATTTGGAATGAGCGGGAAACTCTATATAGTACCTACTCCGGTAGGAAATCTCGAGGATATGACTTTCAGGGCGGTTTCGGTATTGAAAGAGGCCGGCCTCATTCTGGCGGAAGATACCAGGACCAGTTCTGTCCTTCTGAAGCGTTATGACATACACGGCAGGCTGGAGTCTCATCACAAGTTCAATGAGCACAGGACGGCATCTATGATAAAGGACCGTATACTTGAAGGTCTGAATGTCGCCTTGATAAGCGATGCCGGGACTCCTGGGATTTCGGACCCTGGCTTTCTTCTTGTCAGGACATGCGTGCAGGAGGGCATAGAAGTGGAGACGCTTCCCGGAGCTACGGCTTTTGTCCCGGCGCTTGTCAGTTCCGGTTTTCCTTGCGACAGGTTCTGCTTCGAGGGTTTTCTGCCTGTAAAGAAAGGGCGGCAGACAAGGCTTTCCGAGCTGGCCGGTGAAACAAGGACGATGATTTTCTATGAGTCTCCGTACCGTCTTGTGAAGACCCTGGAGCAGTTTTCCGAATTTTTCGGTCCTGACCGTGGGTGCTCTGTAGCGAGGGAGATTTCCAAAATTCATGAAGAACACCGCAGGGGAACCCTGTCAGAAGTAGCGGCATGGTACGCCGGGCATGAGCCGAAAGGAGAGATAGTCATTATAGTGGCCGGGGCGGAACCGCAGAAGAAGTCCGGAAAGACGGCAGTCCGGGAGCCTGACCCGCACAGGCAGGAGTAGTCGGAGCATCCGCCTGTCGGCAGGAGAGTGAGTCGGAAAAAGTGAAGAAAGATGAGGAGAGAAAACGGAAAAGAAGGGGGAAAGCCAGGCAGGAAAGGGTTTTCGGCATCGGCGACCAGGGGAGCCGTTGCGCTGGTATTTCTGATTATCGGGTTTCAGACAGCCTTGTTTGTCCATAAGGCTGCGGTAACCTCAATTGTAAATAATCGGGACTGTCCCGATACGGTTTATGTCGTAGACAGGGCGCTTGCAGAGCAGGTGCTCGCGGATATCGCGGATCCGGATGCAGTGGTGCCGGATGGTGCGGCTGATAGCCGGAGCGGCGGGGGCGCTTCTGTCGGACATGGCTCCGGACGAGGGCAGGTCCCGTCGCAGCAGGCGGATGGCAGGTCCGGCGGCCGGGACGGCTACATCGTGGTGAAAAAGCCTTCGGAGCACAGCCCGGAGGCAAAGACCGTCTATAAGGCGCATGCTGTCAGAAAAGTGGAGAGTTTCCATTTCGATCCCAACACGGTTTCCCTTGATGACCTCGAACGCCTCGGATTTTCCCGGAAGCAGGCCAGTTCCATAGTCAACTACCGTCTGAAAGGCGGCCGCTTCAGGCGCAAGTCAGATTTCGCGAAGTCATATGTCGTGGCTGATTCCGTCTACAGACGCCTTGAGCAATATATCGATATACCGTTAGTCGATTTGAACCTGGCTGATTCGGCAGACTTTGACGCATTGCCTGGCATCGGCGGGTATTTCGCCTCCAAAATGGTGGAGTACCGGCAGCGGCTCGGAGGCAGCTACTCATATAAGGAGCAGCTGATGGATATATGGAAATTCGACAAAGAGAAATATGACGCTCTGTCGGACCTGATAACCGTAGATTCGGCATATATCCGTCCTTATCCTCTGTGGACATTGCCCGAGGATTCTCTGCGTCTGCATCCCTATATCGGTTCCTATGCCGCCCACGGGATTGTCCTTTTCAGGGAAAACAACCCTTCTTCAGCCTGGTCCGTCGATGCTTTGTCCAGTGCGGGAATCCTTGGACCGGAAAAGGCGGAAAAGCTTTCCAGATGCATTATCGAGGCTCCATGAATCTCGTCCCGGTATGGCGGAGATGAATCAGTATTCCTTTTCGTTGGCCAGGTTCCATGCGCTGATGAACGATGCTTTGGTGATGTCCACTATCTTGTTCCAGTTGATACGGCCGGTATGGTCGCCTGGCATGTGGTAGTCAGGGTGTCCGGCCGTGTGGTACCAGATGACAGGGACATCGCGCAGTGCGAAAGAAGCGTTGTCGCTGCCGCCGACGGGCCTGTCCCATGCACGGTAGTCTGGAGCCAGGTCCAGACCGTATTTTTCCACGCTGTCTTTCAGCCAGTCCCCGAATACCGGATGCGCTTCCGTGTAGAAATACATGAGGTATCCCGGGTTCGACTCGTCAGCATTGCGGCCTATCATGTCATAATTCAAGTAGCCTTTGACCCTGCTGATTCCGGGGAATGTCTGCACGAAATATTCGGAGCCGAGCAGCCCTTTCTCCTCTCCGTCCCAGAATGCGAAAATGACGGTCCTTTCCGGCCGGACTCCCGTAGCCAGGAACGCTTTGACAAGCTGCAGGACGGCGGATACACCGGAAGCGTTGTCATCTGCCCCGTTATAGATATTGTCCCCCTCCAGCGCAGGGTCGAAACCCAGATGGTCGTAGTGGGCACCGATGATTACATATTCGTCTGTACTCCTTCCCTCGATCACCCCGAGGATATTGTTCATGGAAAGTTTCTGGTGGACCTCCTGTTTCAGTACGGCGGCAGAGTCCGGGTGGACCTGGTAGCGGCCTTTTTTCTGCCTTTCTTTCCTGTATGCCTCGAACGGCTGGAAATATGAATCATAGAGTGGACTTATACCGAGTGTCTTCAGGTTCGACACGATGTATTCTCCGGCAATCTTCCCCCATTGCGTCCCCGCTTCACGTCCCTTCAGGGCGTCGCTCGCCAGGAAACCGATATACGCCTCTGCATTTTCGCGGCAGATGACTTCAAGTCCTTTCTTTTCAGGGCTTTCTGCCCATATTGACGTGCTTAATGCCAATGAAATGAGAATCAATCCTGTCCTTTTCATATCCAATAAGTTTTAAAGTTTCATACAGTGCCATAGGATGGCGGCCCCTATTTCAGGAAACGTCGGATGAGCCGTTCTTTCAGCTGTGTGTAAGGCTGATACCTCATCGGCAGGTCGATAAGGAAAGGTTTCTCGACAATGCTTTTCATGTGTGAGAACGTCATGAAACCGTATTTACCGTGGTAGTGGCCCATGCCGCTTTCTCCGACACCCCCGAAAGGCATTTCTTCGGTGGCGATGTGGATGATGGTGTCGTTGACGCAGCCTCCGCCGAAATGCAGCTTCTCCAGCAGCATTTCCCTGAAGTCCCTGTCGGATGTGAAAATGTATGCCGCAAGTGGCCTCGGCCGGTCGTCTATGTACCTGATGGCCTCATCTATGCCGGTATAGGTAAGTACCGGCAGTACCGGCCCGAAAATCTCGTCCTGCATCACGGACAGTGTGTCCAGCCTGCTGTCGTTCATGTCGCCCATCCGGGCAATGACAGGTTCTATCCTGAGGCCTTCAGGGTCATTGCCCCCTCCAAGTACAATCTCTGCGGCAGGGGAGTCCCCAAGTTCGGATATGGCCTTGCACAGCCTGTCGAAATGTTTTCTGTTTACAATCTTCCCGTATTCCCGGTTCCCGAGAGGGTGTGTCCCGAACATCTTCACTGTTTCCTCCCTGCATGCCGCTATGAAGTCCTCTGCAATGTCTTCGTGGACAAGCACATAGTCCGGAGCGACGCAGGTCTGCCCGCAGTTCAGGAATTTTCCGAAGACAATCCTCCTTGCGGCTGTCCTCAGGTCAGTCCCGGCGGAGCGTACGTCATCTGCTCCGGAAGCGCCTCTGCCGCTGCGGATAAGGCTCCTGTCTACTATCACCGGACTTTTCCCTCCGAGTTCGAGTGTCACCGGGGTCAGGTGCTCTGCCGCCTTGGCCATCACTGTACGTCCTACGGTCTTGCTCCCTGTAAAGAATATGTAGTCGAATTTCTGGTCCAGGAGATCCGAGTTCACATCTCTGCCGCCTTCTATTACGGTCACATGTCCTGGCTGGAAAGTCTCCTGTACTATTTCTGCAATTAAAGATGATGTCGCCGGAGAATATGCGCTCGGCTTCAGCAGCACCGTGTTTCCTGCGGCCACTGCACTTGCCAGAGGAGCCACGCTCAGGAGCAGGGGATAGTTCCATGGACTCATTATCAGCACGTTTCCGTAAGGCTCCGGTATGATGTAGCTCCTGGCGGGGAACTGGGCGAGAGGTGTCCTGACCCTCCTGCGGCGTGAGTAGCTGCGTATATGCCTCAATGTATGGTCTATCCCTGCCAGTACCATGCCGGTCTCGCACATGTACGCCTCAGTCCGGCTTTTGCCCAGGTCCGACATGAGGGCGGCGTTTATCTTTTCTTCATTTCCGGAGATAGCTTTCCGCAATGCTGCAAGTGCCTCCCGTCTGAAAGACACGGAGAGCGTCTTCCCGCTGCGGAAAAACGCTCTCTGCCTATTTAGTATCTCTCTTTCCATGTCGGTTCCTATGCTGCTCCGGCCATGGGCCGCGCCCTTGTGCCGGGGTATGGAAAAATCAGTCCTGTACGTTCTGCAGGGCTTCGCGGATCTTTGCTTCGATCTCGTCGCACAGTTCCACATTGTCGGTGAGGAGCTGCTTGACGGCTTCGCGTCCCTGTGCGAGCTTGGAGTCGTTGTAGCTGAACCACGACCCGCTCTTCTTGATGATGTCGAACTCCACTCCCAGGTCTATGACCTCCCCCACATGGGAGATGCCTTCGCCGAATACGATGTCGAATTCCGCCTTCTTGAACGGCGGGGCCATCTTGTTCTTCACTATCTTGACCCTTGTCCTGTTTCCGAGTGCCTCTTCACCGTCCTTTATCTGGCTGGTGCGGCGCACGTCCACACGTACGGATGCATAGAATTTCAGCGCGTTGCCACCGGTAGTGGTCTCGGGGTTGCCGAACATCACGCCTATCTTGTCACGCAGCTGGTTGATGAATATGCAGCAGGTGTTGGTCTTGCTGATATTGGCTGTCAGTTTCCTGAGGGCCTGGCTCATGAGCCTTGCCTGGAGCCCCATCTTCGCATCACCCATCTCGCCTTCGATTTCGGCCTTCGGGGTGAGGGCTGCGACAGAGTCGATGACGATTATGTCTATCGCTCCTGAACGGATAAGGTTGTCGGCTATTTCAAGGGCCTGCTCCCCGTTGTCCGGCTGTGATATGAGCAGGGTTTCAAGGTTCACTCCCAGATTCTTGGCGTATGTCCTGTCGAATGCATGTTCTGCATCTATGATGGCGGCGATGCCACCCTGCTTCTGCGCCTGGGCGATGGCATGAATCGCCAGCGTGGTCTTACCGCTGGATTCCGGTCCGAAAATCTCTATGACCCTTCCTCTCGGGTATCCGCCGATTCCCAGTGCATGGTCCAGAGCGATGGAGCCGCTCGGGATTACGGACACCTCCCATTGTGGCTGATCTCCCAGCTTCATGATCGTCCCTTTCCCGTAATCTTTCTCAATCTTGTCGATCGTAGCCTGCAATGCCTTGAGTTTGGCGGCATTGACCTCGGCTGTTCCTTCCTGTTCTACTTCTTTAGCCATAATGAAATGTATTTGTAGGTTTTGTTCAAATCATACAAAGATACTGATTTTAATGTCAGTGTCTATAAATTTGGACACAAATAAAATTGTTCACCCCCAATATTTATGATTGTCCGAACCAGTTACCCTTTCCTGTCATTCGCTGACAATCCTGACCGTACCTTTTTTGAGTCCTTTCGCTGTAGCTTCAAGAATGATTTCGCCGGCCTCTTCCGTGGAGGAGACGATGGCGGTCATCATTCCCGAGAACACTTTCATTTCAGGTTTCTGGAATGACTCCAGGGATGTCGGGTCACCGTTGGCCCCGGCACGGTAGTATCCGGCGCCTTTGACCTTGAAACTGATGCTGTTGTCAGCCAGAGGACAGAGGTTCCCGTCCTTGTCCACGACTTTTACAGTCACGAAAGAAAGGTCCCTGCCGTCAGCCTTGATGGTGCTGCGGTCGGCGGAAAGTTCTATGGCATAAGGCTTCCCGGCGGTATGCATCTCTTTCTCTGCCACGGCGTTGCCGTTCTCGTCGAAAGCCACGACCTTGACTGTTCCAGGCTCATAGACTGTGTCCATCCACATGAGGCGGTAACGGCTCTGCCTCTTGAGAGTGGCCTGGGAGAGAGAATCCGCGCTGTTGTGGACAGTTACGGAGAGGTCTTTTGTCCGTTTCCCCTGGCTCTTGCCGTTGATGAACACTTCAGCCGTAGGGTAGTTCGTATAGACGAAAATCGGAGTCACCTCGCCCTCTCGGCCTTCCCAGTTCCAGTGCGGCAGGATATGCAGTGTTTCCGCATCCTTGTTCCAGTGACTTCTGTATAGGTAGTAGCGGTCTTTCGGAATGCCTGCAAGGTCCACGATACCGAACAGGG
>CALVAJ010000035.1 GCA_944325505.1 uncultured Bacteroidales bacterium | reverse complement strand
GTTCCTGTCAGAGGTGCTGTATATATGACGTAATATATTATAAATGAGTCTCTAAACTAAAAATTAACTAAGTATTGCTTTATACCACTTTACGAAATTTCTCAGGACTTCTCTCAACGAACGAAGTATAATGATTTTCCTGAATTAGGGATCATATGTTACAAATCCTTTAGTAAACTTATTTCTTTATCTTTCAGTTCTTTTTCTTCATACTGGCGGCGTATCGCCATGCTCCTGTGGCAGTCAGAGCCCCAGCAGGAGTACATGCCTTTTTTCAGCAGCGTTTCAGCTTTTTTCCGTGCCGTGGAGCCATAGAAACCGACCAGGGACGGGAGGTTCAGCTGGAAGCGTACTCCCATAGCGGAGAGACGCTCATAGTCAGGCATTTCCATATAGCGGTAACGCTCCGGATGGGCGAGGAGCGGGCGGTAACCGGCTGACATGGTGGCATGCAGGAGGGCATCCATGTTGTACGGAGGATTCCAGGTGGAGGTCTCTACCAGTACGGTATCTTCTTCCATGGTCAGGAGGTCCCGCTCTTCCAGATGCTTCTCATATAATGTGTCCAGCATGTACTCGGAAGCAAGATTCAGCTCTATCTTTCCCTGATAGGCCGCTTTCATGTCAGCGAACCTTGACTGCAGGGATTCTGTGGTGTTGGGCATGTCTTCCGCCGTATGAGGCGTAAGCCAGAGCGTACCGAGCCCGGCAGACTCCAGGAATGAGAGGATTTCCAGAGACTCCTGCACAGTCTTTACGCCGTCATCCACTCCCCAGAGGATATGGCTGTGACGGTCAGTGGCTCCTGAGAGCAGTCCTCCGGATAGGATGGAAGTCCTGCGGGAAAAAAGATTTCTGAACATATCTGAAACTATGCTTTATCTGCATTTCCATACCCGTAACCGTAGTTTCCGTACCGGCTATGGAAGATTTCGACTCCGTTAAGGATAAGCGCCACTCTCTTGAGCTTGCCTGATTCCGAGGCCCGGAGCAGAGCCGGGAATTCCCTCTTGTCGAACAGACCGGCCCTTATGACGAACAGGGTCATGTCTACGTGCTGCGATACGATGTATGTGTCGGCGACCATCTCTACCGGAGGACAGTCGATGAATATGTATTCGTATTCATTGCGCAGCGCCGATATCATGTCGGAAAAACGCTGCGAAAGGAGAAGTTCGGACGGATTCGGAGGAATGCTTCCGACAGTAAGAAGGTCAAGGTTTTCCTTTACGTGCTTTATCAGAGGGAGGTAGTCGTCCGATCTCCCCGAAAGGTAGGATGCTATTCCTGTCGAATCCATGTTCAGAGCCTTGCTGAGCGTCGCTTTTCTCAGGTCCAGGTCGAGCATTATGGTCTTTGCCCCTTTCAGTGCCATGCTCGCCGCAATGTTCATAAGGATGAATGTCTTGCCGGCATTGGGATTCAGTGAAGTAGCCAGCAGTACATGCGATGCGGAGTCTTTTCCGGCCATCATGTCCAGGTTGGTACGCATGACGCGGAAAGCCTCGTTGATGGAGTCCCGGTTTCCGCCCTGGACTATGATATTGACATTCTTATTGTCGAACTTGTGTGATTTGGTCAGGTTGTAAAAGCCTCTTACCTTGCCGGACAAGAGCGGTATCTCGCCAAGGAACGGTATGTTCACCGAAACAAGGTCGGAGCGCATGGATACCGTAGTGTTGGCCATGCGCCTGAGGAACAGGACGGCAAACGGGATGCCGCATCCGAAAACCAGAGCCACCAGAAGCACCATCATCCTGTTCGGGGATATAGGGAAAGGAGAGCCGTTCGGACTCATGATAAGCCTGGTGTTGGCCACATTGACCAGACCGGCGATTTCGTTTTCTTCGCGTTTCTGGAGAAGGTAAATGTACAGGGATTCCTTGACTTTCTGCTGACGCTCGATAGACAGGAGTTCCATTTCGGTCCCTGAACTGGAAGCGATCCTGTTCATTACCTGGGCTTCCTGCGATGCCAGTTTGTCGGCCTGAAGGCCGAGGGTGGCTATAAGGTTGTCTATCGATCTTATGACCGTGGATTTGAGGGCATCGAGAGAAGTGTTCATATCCTGCACCAGAGGATTGTTCTCGCTGCTGCCCGCAAGCAGGCGGTCACGTGTGAGAAGCATGTCATTGTAGTCCTTTATCTGGCTTTCTATGTCGGTGCTGACCAGTCCGGAGTTGGCCGGGATAAGGTCCTTGGAATGCACCGGGTCAGTCATGTAGCCGCGGATGAACTGCGCGATGGACAGCTGGTTGCTCACCTCGAATGCCTGTGCGGAATATCCCGTCGATTCCTGGATATAGGCCTGGGATGCCATCTGGATATCGGACAGTTTGTTCTTTTCCTTGAAGTCTTTAAGGGAGGTCTCTATGCCTCCGAGCTCCTGCTCGATGACTACCAGACGTTCATTGATGAAAGCAGTAGTGTTGCGTGCAGAGCGGTTATGGTCATGTATCCATGTCTCGTTGTAGACATCTATCAGGGTATTCAGGACATTCTCGGCTCTGGACGGGAAGACATCCTCTATGCTGAGAACCACTACCGACGTCTGCTTTCCCGATACTGCGGAAGAAAGCCTGCTGCAGTAGGCCTTTGCGCTGCTCTTGCTGTTTACCCAGCTGACTGAAAGCCGGCGCACCCATGAGTCGAAATGTACCGTAGGGCTGAGCATCAGCTTGCCTACCGGGGTCTGGAGAGTGTCTCCGGCACGACCTGAAACCGGGTCTGACTTTATCTTGTCCGGTCCTACCGTGAAATCATCCAAAAGCAGCAGTCCGTCATCCCCTTTCTCCAATGTGAAACTGAACGAAGACTGCGGGATTCCTTCCAGGACTGTAAGCTCGACAGGTGTGTCCTTATACAGCTCGACTTTGCGTAAGGGCTGATGCTCTACATAGGTCGTCTGAAGCCCGAGCCTTTCCACGACCGTCTGCATCAGGTCCGGAGAAGCGAAAGCTTCGACTTCGTTGTTGACATTCTCGCTGGAGCCTCCCCCCGTTGCAGCGCTGGCAAAGGAAGCAAGATCACGCATAGCGGCATCCTGTCCGTCTTCGCTTATGATCACCTTGGCGGAACGCTGGTATACGGAAGGTGTCCTGTACAGATAGAGCGCAGCAAGTACCAGGCAGACTGCCACGGACACTACATACCACCATTTATATACCCATATCAGCTCCCAGATGTCACGTAGTTTAAGGGATGAGTCATTGTCCTCTGGTGCGAGGAAGTCCTGAGTATTGATATTTTCTGTCATTTTTCTGTCTGATTTGTCTGTTTACTGGCTATTTGGCAAGGATGCTCACAAGAAGAGTCGCGACGGATACCAACAGTGAACCGGAAGAAACCAGGATGCTGGTGGTCCTGAGCCCCTTGTCGTCTACGGTGGACTGACGGGCCTTGACCGCACTCGGCTCTACGTAGATGACATCGTTCTGCTGCAGATAATAGGCCGGAGACTTGAACAGGTCTACCGAGCAGAGATCTATGTCATAGAATGTCCTTTTTCCGTCGAGTTCGCGCATGACGGTCACATTCCCCCTCTTACCGAATATGGTAAGGTCGCCTGCCAGGCTGATTGCCTGAAGGACGGTGATCTTGTCCCCTTCGACAGTGAATGTGCCCGGATGGTTGACTTCCCCCAGTACCGACACCTTGAAGTTCATGAATTCCACGGTGACTACGGCATCGTTCAGAAGACCTTCTTTCATGAGCCTGTCCTTGATCATTTCCGAGAGCTGCCATCTGGTCATGCCGCCGACTTCCAGGCGTCCGAGGACCGGGAAGTCGATGCAGCCGTCATTGTCCACTACATAGCCGAGCAGCCTCTGCTGTCCGGAGGTTACGATTTCCGATCCGGCCTGATAGCTGATGACCGGCAGGTTGAACATCGGCACCAGCTCGGGATTCCTGCTCGACACCACTATCGAGATCATGTCCTTTGGCTGGATGACGATACCTGCATGCATATCTATCTTTTCAGGATGGTCATCTACACGGTTCTGGAAATAAGCGATATCCTTCACCTGGGCGCAGGCTGTCAGACAGACAGCTGCGAGAAGGATCGAAATCTTTTTCAATCTGGATGTAAATAAATTCATATACAGCACTTTATCTCTAATATTATTTTGTTTTCGATGATTCTGTATTTTCCATCTGTCCGTCAACCGATGATTTCCACCGAGCCGGGGTCGACCGAGGCGGTGACAACGGAAAGGATTCCGCTCAGGCTCACTGCCAGTTTCCTGTCTTTCGACTTGCCGCTCTTCACAAGGACGCCTTCGACTCCGTCCAAAGGACCGCCGTGTACCCTCACTTTCATCCCCTCCAGAAAGCGACGGTCGCCTACGGGCATATATGTCACGGTTTCCCCGCCCGTCCGGACAACGCGCATGAAGTCTTCCATCGCCTTGTCGGGTACGACTATCGGGGCGGTACGCTCGGATGCTCCGCGTCCCATGATATACTGCAGGTACGGCACGCGGGATTTGAAACACTGAAGGGACTCGCGTGACGAGTAGACAAAGATAAGGCTATGTACTGCAGGAACAAGCACCCGCCGGCGGCGGCCTCCTGCGGTCTTCTCCTTAAACAGCATGGGAATATAGCATCTGATGCCGGCAGCTTCAAGAAGCCTTTGGGCCTGAAGTTCCCTTCTGTATGTGGCACGCATCGCGTACCACTCCTGTGACGGATTCCCGTTTACTGTCGGCAGCATCGTATATTCATTTGCGTCATGGCATACCTCTGGGGCTTTGAAACCAGCATAACACACTGAGTCCCAAATACATACACCATACACACTTTAGATTCCACACTCATTTTCAACTGTCCTCCCGATGTAAAGGAGGGATATATTTTACAAAAGTATCAAATAAGCCGATAATAAACAAGGATTCCACCCCCATATAAAGTCAAATTTTTCTTATTTTTGCATCCGAAACATCCAAGAAAAGGCATATCATGGCAAATGAAAAAGAACTGAGCATCGAGCTCAAGCAGGAGGTGGCCAAAGGTTCGTATTCCAACCTCGCCATCATAACCCATTCCCACAGCGAATTTATAATCGACTTTGCATCAATGCTTCCCGGTCTTCCGAAGCCTGAAGTGAGCAACCGTATCATCATGACACCGGAGCATGCGAAAAGACTGTTCATAGCCCTTCAGGACAACATCAGCAAGTACGAGGCCCAGAACGGTCCCATCACATTCGGGGAAAGCCCTAAAGCCACATTCCCGATGGGAGGTTTCGGAGGCAACGGCAACACCAAATCGTAATTCCATATTATAATGGCCGGAAAAAATCTGGAAAATGCCCTTAATGATATCAGGGCATTCGCTTTCGATGTGGACGGAGTGCTGACCGACGGAGGGATTTTCGCCAACCTTGACGGGGAGCTTTTCCGTACTTTCGACTCAAAGGACGGTTTCGGGCTCAGGATGGCGTCGATGCATGGCTATGCACTGGCGATAATCACCGGAGGACGGTCCGAAAGCATACGCAAGCGTTTCATTACATGCGGGGTAAAGCCGGAAGACGTGTACCTCGGTTCAAGGGATAAGATAGAGGATTTCAACGATTTCTGTACCAGACACTCTCTGCAGCCGCACCAGGTGATGTATTTCGGGGACGATCTTCCGGATGTACCGGTCATGCAGGCATGCGGAATCGGCGCGTGCCCTTCGGACGCAGTGCCGGAAGTGAAGGATGCCGCGGATTATGTGTCCCCGTACCCGGGAGGAAAAGGATGCTGCCGGTTCGCCATTGAGATGGTGATGAAATTCCAGGGGAAATGGTCGCTTGATGTGGCGGAGTACAAGAAGAAGTTCTGATCTGTATTGTATTTATCATGACTATACCTGAAAACAAGAAAATCATCCTTGCAAGCGGCTCTCCCAGAAGGAAAGAAATCATGGAAGGGATGGGACTGGCTTTCGAGGTCGACACGGAAAACAGTTTCAAGGAAGAATACTCGCCGGACACGCCGCACGAACTGATACCGGAGCTGATGTCCAGGGGAAAGTCCCATGGATTCCACAGGCCGCTGGAGGAAGATGAAATACTCATAACTTCCGACACTATGGTCCTGTGCCGGGGCCAGGTACTCGGAAAACCGAAAGACAGACAGGATGCCGTCAGGATGCTGCGTCTGCTGTCCGGGCATGTGCACAGGGTAATCACGGCGGTGACACTCAGGGATTGTGTCCGGGAGACGACTTTCAGCGACATATCCTATGTACATTTCAGGGAACTGTCGGACAGCGAGATAGAGTATTACATAGACACCTGCAGGCCGTACGACAAGGCCGGGGCCTATGCCATCCAGGAGTGGATCGGCTATACCGGCATCACCAAGATCGACGGCTCATACTACACCATAATGGGACTACCCGCCCACAGACTCTACACCGAGCTTCAGAAATTCATATGACATGGAATTCAAGATAAAAAACAATGCCAGATGGGCAGTCATAGGGCATGGGAGCTGAGCTACCGCCCTGGCAGGTCTGCTCACAGAAAACGGGAACAGGATCATGTGGTATGTCAGGAATCCCGAAGTGCTGGAAGGGTTACTTACTGACGGACATAATCCCAAATACATCAGTGAACTCAAATTCGACAGCTCCCTGATCCATCCCGTAGATGACATTGACGAAGCCGTCTCGGGAGCAGACATAGTCCTTATATCTGTCCCGTCCGCATACCTTAAGACATTTCTGGAACATCTGACCGTTCCCCTGAAAGACAAGTTCGTGGTTTCCGCCATCAAAGGCATCGTGCCGGATGACTATAAGACCGTGGCGGAATATCTGCATGATACATATGGTCTCCCATACAGACAGACAGGCATTATCGCCGGGCCGTCACACGCCGAGGAAGTATCAAGGGGAAAGCTGTCTTATCTGACCATAGTGTCCGCTGACAAGGACAACGCTGGGTTCATCAGCAGGCACCTGGCCTCTGAAAGCGTCCGGACATCATGCTCTTCTGATCTTTACGGAGCTGAATATGCGGCCATACTCAAAAACATTTACGCAATAGCAGCCGGACTGGCGGACGGACTCGGGTACGGGGACAATTTCAAGGCGGTCCTGGTATCGGCATGCGCCGACGAAATGACCAGATTCATCCAGGATAGCTATCCGTTCGAGAGGAACACCTTCGAGAGCGCATATCTCGGTGACCTGCTGGTCACCTGCTATTCCACTTACAGCAGGAACCGCAGACTCGGCCTGCTTATCGGACACGGATGCACCGTGAAAAGCGCCCTGAACGAAATGACCATGATTGCAGAAGGTTATTTCGCTTCAGAATGCATCAGGCACATGAATATGAAGCACAGGATAGATATGCCGATAGCCGATATGGTATATGAAGTCCTGTACCGTGGAGCCTCTGCCAGAAAAAGCATGAAAGCATTGTCGGAGATACTCTGATTCACTTCCCGCATGCTGTCTGTATTATCCTGGGAATAAGCATCGAGAACACGAATTCTTCTTCCATGAAATGGGTGCCGTCGTAGACGGAGTAGCTGTCACCGAAATATTTTCTGTATGTCCTTATGCTTACGATGCCGCTGCGGCGGTAATGGTCATGCGTGCCGAAAAAGGCATAGAAACTGTCCTTGCCTCCGCAGGCAGGGGAATTGGCAAGGGCTGTCTTTCTCAACTGCAGGTATTTTCTCAGCGTACGGTACGTGAAATGCAGCTTCTGCCTGTCCCCTTCCTTGGGCCTGTAAATGCGGTCGAACAGCCAGGTGACACCCGGAATCAAAGTCAGGGGAGCCAGATACCCCAGATACAGCGGAGCATTCAGTGACGGTGACACCAGTATATGCGGCAGTCCTTTGATTCTTATGGCGTTGAGCGAGCCGAGGGACTCCCCTGCTATCAGCACCGGATGCAGTTCCTCTATCCATGATGAAATCTGCTCCCAGGCCTCCTGAGGGTCGAAGCTGTAAGTCCTCACCACGACGTCAAGACGGAACGTACAGCCTTCCGGAAGCATCCGGTTTATATGTTCTTTCAATATCGAAGGGATCCTGCTGTCGCCGCCTCCTCCCATTCCGTGTATATACAGTACTGTCAGAATCTTCATACCGGCAAAATTTCGGCTAAAGTAGTAAAAACTGTCATGATTGTTCCAAAAAAGCGACAGAATTGTTATCTTTGTATGATTTGCGATGTACAAAACATCAGTTACAAACCAATTTTAATATAAGACATGAACTCGAACAAATTCCTTATTGCAGCTGCCATGGCAATGGTGCTGCCTGCGTTCCAGACGCTTGCCCAGGACAGTGGAGATGGGCAGAAAGAACCTGAGTATGTGTTCACTACCGTGAAAGAGAACCCTATCTCTTCCATCAAGAACCAGTACCGTTCCGGTACGTGCTGGAGCTACTCGGGCATAGGCTTCATAGAGTCTGAAATCATGAGGATCAAAGGGTACAGGGATGTGGACCTTTCGGAGATGTTCATCGTACGCAACTCCTACCATGACCGTGCAGTCAAGTATGTAAGGCTCGACGGTGATCTCAGGTTCGGGGCAGGAAGCTCATGCGAAGACGTGCTCACTGTCATAAAGAACTATGGAATCGTCCCTGAAAGCGTATATTCAGGAATGAACTACGGCACAGAGCTGCCTGAGCAGTCGGAGCTGGACGCTGTACTCGCGGCCTATGTCAAGGCAGTGGCCTCCAACCCGAACGGTACCCTTACTACTGCATGGCTCGGCGGCTTCGACGGCATCCTGGATGCATATCTTGGCAAGGTTCCGCAGACATTCGAGGTGGACGGCACAGAATATACTCCGGAATCATACAGGGACTATCTCGGCATCAACCCTGACGACTACGTATCCATCACATCTTTCACTCACCATCCGTACTACAGCCAGTTCGTTCTGGAAGTGGGTGACAACTGGAGATGGGACACTTCTTACAACGTCCCTCTGGACGAGATGATGGAAATCATCTACAGTGCCGTTGAGAACGGCTACACCATCGCCTGGGGAGCTGACGTAAGCGAGAAAGGCTTCACACGCGACGGCCTGGGTGTAGTGAAAATGGAAAAGAAGAAGGCTGCAGGTTCCGACCAGGAGCGCTGGGTAGGAAAATCAGAGGAAAAGCCTGCTGAAACGGTATCGTCCGACGAACCGGAAATCACGGTAGAGATGAGGCAGGACGGGTACGACCGCAAGACCACGACCGATGACCACGGAATGCAGATCTACGGACTTGCCAAAGACCAGAACGGAAACGATTTCTTCATGGTGAAGAACTCCTGGGGAGTAACAGGCAAATACGACGGCATCTGGTACATATCAGACAATTTCGTAAAATACAAGACCATGAACTTCCTTGTCCACAAGGATGCTCTTCCGAAGGACATCAAGAAGAAACTCGGCATTAAATAATTCTTTGGAGGGTGACCAGGGAAGGTGCAATTCCAGTACCGTGTGAGTCACCCTCATATTTTTGTCCTATAAATGAACATAATTGTAAAGAATATTCCGAATACCATCACTTCGCTGAATCTGCTTAGCGGAATCGCAGGCATTCTTTGCGCTTTCTCGGGCAGGCTCGACATCTCTTTCCTGCTCATGCTAGCGGCTGCAGTATTCGATTTTTTCGACGGGTTTGCGGCAAGGGCGCTCGGGGCATACTCCCCTATGGGGAAAGAGCTCGATTCGCTGGCGGATTCGGTAAGTTTCGGTCTTCTGCCTTCCCTGATGCTGCACAGGCTCATGATCCAGCTGTCAGGAGAGACGACCATTTGGTGCTATGTGCCCCTGGTCATCGCACTGTTTTCTGTCCTGAGGCTGGCAAAATTCAACATTGATGACCGTCAGAGCGAGAATTTCATAGGGCTGGCCACTCCTGCCAGCGCCATGATCTGCGGCTCGCTGACATACTACCTTCTGCACCAGACCGACAGTTTCATGATTCCACTGGCACAGGGAAATATATTCATACCGGTGGTGAGCATCATACTTTCCGCGCTGATGGTGAGCGGGATTCCCATGTTCTCGATGAAGTTCAGGAAAGGGATAAGCAAAGACTCCCCGCTTTACCGGCAGAGAGTGGCATTTGCAGGAACAGTCGTAATAGCGGCTATTCTCGTGATGACTCTCGGGCTGAACTGGTCGATGATAGTACTGCTTTCCTTCATAGCATACATCATCATGAACCTGCTTTCAAGGCCGCTGTTCGGAAAGTAGTGCAGGCTACTATTTGACCGGTTTCCTCGCAAGCGGCATGGTCATGCATCTGGCTCCGCCTCCGCCCCGCGGAAGCTCGGAGCCGGCGACTGTCACGGCATAAAGGCCGTTACCGTCTATGGAAACCCTGCCGGAAATCACGTCATCGGCCGCCACCACATTGAACCCTTTCCGGTCGAGTTCTTCAAGAGTATGCACGTTTCTGGCATACGTAAGGACTTTGCCGGGGGCAAAAGCGAAACAGTTCGCCCCGCTGTGCCACTGCTCTCTCTCCTGATCCCACTCGTCCGCCCCGCCGCATATTACCGGCTCCAGATCCATCCCCAGTTTTCCGAGCACGGAAAGGATGTCCGGAGCTGAAGCGATTCTGGATACTTTACCGTCACGGATGGTGATATGGACAGTCTGGTACTGGTTGTCTCCCAGAATCAGAGGCTCGAAAATCATACACTTGTCCCTGTCCAGAAACGTAAACACCATGTCGAGATGTATGAACGACTCCGGCTCTGACGGAAGCTGCTGTACGATGACGTGGAAGACACCTCTGTCATGCTCCCGGCGGAACCTCTCCACCATGAAATCGATTCCCCGGGAACTTGTACGGCAGCCGTTTCCAAGTATAAGGATATCTTCTCTCGCCACTATGATGTCACCGCCCTCCATCATTATCGGTGAATTCTGTGGCTGGAAATCGTTGGCATCCACCACATTGCACTCAAATACGCCGCTGGAGCGGAATATGGCGTCCATGATGTAGGACTCGCGCATGCGTACCTTGTTGGCCATCCTGCATATCAGGGCATTGCCGCCGACAGTCACGGCAGCATCGCGGGTGAAATAAAAGTTGTACAGGGGATAAAGTGCGTAATACTCGTTCTTCAGGAAAGCGGTCAGGGTATCGATCCTGGCCGGAAGACCTTCGACAAGCACTTTTGCAAGCCTGTCGGACGGCATGTCGAGAAGCAGGCCGTAATAGTCCGTCGCGTCTTCACTTACGCATATCCGCTGTAGCAGCCCGGTGCGTGCTTCCCTGTCATCGAGCACCTTTACCAGAAGGTCATCCATGATATACACGTCTGCCACCTTTGAAAGTACCCCCTGAAGCTGACGGTATTCCTCCCGGGCAATCGAAAGGTTGAGTATATCGCTGTAGAGGGCTCTCTGGACATTTCTCGGAGTCATGTTCTCCACTTCCGCTCCCGGAGGATGCAGAAGTACGGCCTCCAGAGGGCCTATTTCAGAATCGACTTTTATCTTTATTCTATTCTCAGTCATAGGGTTAAAGCACTTCGACCGTCAAATTTATAAAAATTTGGCCAAATCCCGGCATAAAACCGCATTTCTTTGCCGGATATGCAAATAATTGCTAAATTAGGCGTGCAAAAAAATGGACTTATATGAAAATCAAGGAAATATACAGGAAAATGGACGGGAAACACATCTGGGAAATCATCGTCTCCTATGTCAGGGAGCACCCGTCATTCACTTCCATTACAGGCATCAGGTACAGTGCGACATTTGTCGGCAGCTGCATTTTCATCAAGGGCGGCACGCCCGGGACCAAGAGGGCTGTCGAAGGCGAATACCTTACAGGGAAGGATTTCATCGCAGCCTATGACCAGGTCAAGGATTTTCCTGAAATCAACACTTCGATAGTGAAACCTTTCATAAGGAGGCAGCAGACCCCGTTCATCGGACTGCTGTGCTGTGCCGGCATACTCTTGTAGCATATACAGACTTAAATCCATACAGACATGACGACCAAAAGCAAAGTCATAACCATCGCAAGCATCGCCGCAGTCATTGCGCTGGGACTTTTTATCTATTTCAAGTTCTACTTTGTCTTCGGGGAAGGGGTAAAGGCCGGGGAACTGAATTTTGTCGTATATAAAGGGTATGTCTTCAAGACATACGAAGGAAAGGCCATTCAGGCCGGATTCACCAAGGGCGCAAAAAATGCCAGCACCACTATCCAGTCATACGAGTTCGAGTTCTCGATAACCGATAAGGCGCTGGCTGATTCACTTATGCGCTGCAGCGGAAAGACCGTGGAGCTGCACTACAAGGAGTATCTCGGAGCCCTGCCATGGAGGGGCAAACAGAAATACATCGTGGATGATATCCTGGCTGTCCGTTAAACGGATCCCGCCATTACGTCAGAGCATCCAGGGCATCTGGCGCATCATTTGACTTTTACGATCTCTACCGGCTGGTCCTGGACCTTGTCGAGAGGATGCACCTGATATGCCACCTTATCGAAATTGATGGTCTTCAGGTCTATGCATCGGATCGTGGAGTTCCAGGCAGTACGGTAGTAGAATCTGAGGGCCGACTGGTCAGACGAGGTGGTCCACTGCGTAGCACTCGGAATATCGGCCGGCGCCTGCCCGATTTCATGCTCTACCCCGATAGGTATATCGAAATTGTTCAGTATCTGGAAAGTCTCCTTGACCGTCTCGAAGGAAGTCCCGTATTGAGGGGCGGTAGCCTTGTAGAATGCAGCGCGGACAAAGCGTGACGGAGGGGTCACGTCTCCCGGTATCCCCAGGAATCCGGCACCTGCACCGAACTGTCTGAGAGTCACTTCATCGGTGAGCTTGTTCGGCTTTGTCTGTCCCGGAAAGAGGTTCACATAATTGTTCAGGTTGGTCATCTGCCATTCAAAGCCCGGAGCGTTGGTAAGCACACCCAGTGTATTGTCAAAGAAATGCGGCTCGCCTCCGGTTATCTCGAGCACCACCTGTTTTCCTGAAGCATCGGCTATCCTCCAGTGTGCAGTCCCTGCCTGCGGACTCGTTGCAACCACATGGACATCGGAAATGGCCGCTTTGACCTGTTCGACAGTGGAGAAATTCGCCAGAATCCATCCCACAAGTTCCACGTCTACGAGAGTAGAGGAATTTTTTGCACTGTCGTAGGTCTCGTACTGTCCATAACCCGGGAAGAAGAACAGCCCGGCAGACAGTCCGGCTTCATTAAGGCCTTCGGTGACGAAACTGTCCTGTACAACGGATATTCCGGCATAGCCGAACTTCGACGTGTACACCAGTCCGTTCTGTCCGGAAGGAGTGGTGGAAGTGACGGCATGGTTCCTCGGAACGATGACGTACCTGCTTTCAAGGTTGCTTCCGCCCCACTCGCAGGTGCGGGCAAGTACGATACTTCCGTCTTTGGATTTCAATGATATGCCTGTACAGGCTTCAGATGGAGCTGCCGTGGCCAGAAGGGCCGCACAGCAGAGGAACAGAGTTCCCTTTTTGATATTTTTCATAATCGTATAGGTATGGATATGACCATACATCCATGAAAGATAAGGAATAATTTCGGGAAAACCTTGAATAGAAGGAAATATTGGGATAAATTTGCCGCTTATAATAAATTAATTCGTCGAACTGACGTCAAGAACATGAAAACTACCATTCTATGCACCCTTGCCTGCCTTGCAGGCATTTCTGCCGCCGCTCAGGAAGGCATTGTCAAGACACGTCCGGCAAACCCGTCCGACGGGAAGCTCCTTACCATGGAGGAAGCTGTCCTGCTTTCGGAAACCAAGGTTAAGAAATGCGGCTATTTCTGGAACAGCACTTCAGACAGCCTGATATTTACAGATGTGTCACGGTCCGCACTGAAAGTTGCGGCTGTAAAAGACCTTCTTTCCGGGAAAGACGCTTGCGTACCTTTCAAGGATTCGCGGGAAAGTCTGCCGGAGCTGCCTGAGAATGCAGCAAATGCAAGCATATCGCCTGACGGAAAATTCTATGCCTTTACCGTCGGCAACGGACTGTACCTGTGCGGGCAGGACGGCTGTACGGACACCCTCGCCACATGCAGCGACAGGAACATAACCTACGGGCAGTTCACAAGCCGCAACGAATTCGGAATCACAGGCGGGATATTCTGGTCGGACAGCGGAAAACGCCTGGCCTTCTACAGAAAAGACGAGTCGAAAGTGGGGACCTTCCCCCTTCTGGACATAACCACCCGTACCGGGTCGCTTTTCGAGATAAAGTACCCTATGGCAGGAATGGACTCGGAAAATGTGCAGGTCGGTATCTATGACACGGCCTCCGGAGAAACCGTATATGTCCAGGCCGACGACTTCGGTTATGACCAGTATCTGACCAACGTTTCATGGTCTCCTGACGACAGGTATATACTCATCCAGGTACTCGACCGCAGCCAGAGACACTGCAGGCTGAACATGTACGATGCGGCTACCGGCGCATTTGTCCGGACACTCCTCACCGAGGACAACGACAGGTTCGTCGAGCCGCAGAATCCTGTATGGTTCCTGAAAGGGAGCACATCGGACTTTATCTACAGGACGGACAACAGGGACGGGTACAAGAACCTGTATCTGTGCGATACCGAAGGCAATATCAGCAGGCTTACATGCACGGATGCCGATGTGGAGTATGTCGGGAACGACGGCAAGTACGTATTCTACACCTCTGCAGAAGTCTCCCCCGTCCAGAACCACCTGTTCAAGGTAAACGTCAGAAACGGAAAAACGGCCAGGCTTACATTTGAGGAAGGCTGGCACGATGTCACCCTCAGTCCGGACTGCAGGTATTTCATCGACAGTTACAGCAACCTCACCACTCCATACGTCGTCTCGCTCAAATCCACTGACGGGAAATCCGCCGCCGGACTTTATACCGCCGCAGACCCGACTGAAGGGTATGCATACTGCCAGATGGATTTCGGGACCGTCAAGAGCGCGGACGGAAAATATGACAACTGGTACCGGCTCATAAAGCCTAAGGATTTCGACCCTTCGAAGAAGTACCCTGTAATCCTTTATGTATATGGCGGGCCTCACTCGCAGCTGGTCAAGGACACATGGCTCGCAGAGCTGCGTCCGTGGGAGATGTACATGGCCCAGAGAGGCTATCTGGTGTATGTCCAGGACAACAGAGGCACTCTCAACCAGGGGGCAGAGTATGAAAAGGCCATTCACGGACAGTGCGGCCAGGCGGAGATGGCCGACCAGATGGAAGGGATAAAGATGCTTATGAGCCTTCCTTTCGTGGATAAGGAGCGCATCGGAGTCCACGGGTGGAGCTACGGAGGATTCATGACCATATCATTGATTACCAACTATCCTGACATATTCAAGGTAGCAGTGGCAGGCGGCCCGGTAATCGACTGGAAATGGTATGAAGTCATGTACGGGGAGCGCTATATGGGGCATCCGGACGAAAACAAGGCAGGCTATGAAAAGGTAAGCCTTATCAACAAGGCCAAAGACCTGAAAGGAAAGCTCCTCATCTGCCAGGGGGCAGTGGACAATGTAGTTGTCTGGGAGCACAGTCTCAGCTTTATCCGCGAGTGCATAAAGAACAATGTCCAGGTAGACTATTTCCCTTATCCGTGCGCCCAGCACAATGTCATGGGACGCGACCGCATCCACCTGATGGACAAGGTAACGATGTATTTCGAGGATTATCTGTAGCCGCTGCCGGTATTTGAATGCATCCATATTGAAAAAACATCCGGAGGCAAGCCATGAAAGGTTGCCTCCGGATGTTTTTTCTAAGTAGCGGACCGTGTCCGCATTTCTTTCTGCTAATAGTTGGTAGCGTGGATCTTGAAGTAGCTCTTAGGATGCTTGCAGACAGGGCAGAGCTCCGGAGCCTTCTTGCCGATAACGATGTGTCCGCAGTTGCCGCACTCCCAGATCATGTCTTCGTCCCTTGAGAATACAAGTCCTTCCTTAACATTGGCCAGAAGCTTGCGGTAACGCTCCTCGTGCATCTTCTCGATAGCGGCCACTTTCTCGAACAGGACAGCGATTTCGGTGAAGCCTTCCTCGCGTGCTTCCTTTGCAAATCCTGCATACATGTCAGTCCACTCGTAGTTCTCGCCTTCAGCAGCGTCAAGAAGATTCTCCTCGGTAGTAGGGACCTCACCGCCGTGAAGAAGCTTGAACCAGATCTTTGCGTGCTCCTTCTCGTTGTTTGCAGTCTCTTCGAACAGATCGGCTATCTGGACATAACCGTCTTTCTTGGCCTTTGAAGCATAGTAGGTGTATTTGTTACGTGCCTGTGACTCACCTGCAAAAGCAGTCTGAAGATTAGCCTCGGTCTTAGTTCCTTTCAATTCTTTCATGATTTTCTAAATTTGAATTATTAAAAATTACAACAGTATTGCAAATATAAGGAATTTAATCGGAACGCCAAGAGTTTCCGCCAAAATATGTTCATCCTTCCGACATCCTTCCGGAATTTCCGGGATCTTGACCGCCCGTAAACGGAGACAGGCCTTTACTTGGCCTCCTTTTCCGCATCCGGTCTTTCGGGGTGGGTCCTGAATATCTTATAGCCGATTGCGGCAATCAAAACGGACATCAGCGGAGATATGATATTGAAAAACGTATAAGGGAGATACTCTAAAGTCGGCACCTTCAGCACTGTAGCCTGCGTCATACCGCATGAGTTCCACGGAATGAGTACGGATGTCACGGTAGCGGAATCCTCGACAGAGCGGCTGAGAAGCCTTTTCTCGTAACCCTTCTGTTCGTAAAGTTTCTTGTAGAGGTTGCTGGTCAGGATAATGGAAATGTACTGGTCGCCTGTCACCATGTTGCACAGGAGTCCCGTACTGACAGTAGATCCCACAAGGGTAACTGCCCTGTGGGCAAGCTTTGCGAACAGGTCGGTAAGGCTTTTGAGCATGCCGCTGCCGGCAAGGACACCTCCGAAAGTCACGGAACAGATGATAAGGAATATAGTGTTGAGCATCCCGGTCATACCTCTGGTTGAAATAAGGGAATCGATGGCCTCGTTGCCTGTCTGTATCCCCGTAGAGCCGTAGAACGTGACGGCAGTGCCTTCGCATGCGTCCATGAATGAAAGCCCTGTGAAGGCCGAAAGGGAGGCATCAGGATTTGCCACTGCCCAGACAGCCTGCGGCTGGAACACCAGGGCGGCTATTGCAGCCATTACCGCAGCACTGAACAGGGTGAGGATCGCAGGCACTTTCCTGACTATGAGGACTCCCGTAATCACAGGGACGACAAGGAGCCAGGGCGTTATATTGAATGCCGACCTGAGCGACTGTGAAAACTCCGCAACCTGGGACACCTCGGCAGCCGGGTGGAGAAGGCTGGCCGCCAGGAATATTATCAGGGCGATGGTAAGGGACGGAATCGTGGTTATCATCATGTACCTGATATGGGTGAAAAGCGGCGTGCCGCTGGAAGAGGAGGCAAGCACAGTAGTATCCGAAAGCGGCGATACCTTGTCCCCGAAATAGGCGCCGGAAATGATGGCTCCTGCCGTCCAGCCGGGTTCGAATCCCTGCGCCGTACCGATACCGATCAGCGCAACCCCGATAGTGGCTATGGTAGTCCATGAGCTTCCCGTCATCACGGAAACAAGCGCACTTATGGCACATGCCGCAGCCAGGAAAACGGACGGGAAAATGACCTTCATTCCGTAACATATCATCGCCGGAACTATCCCGCTGACCATCCATGTGCCGGCAATCGCCCCGATAAGCAGAAGGATGAGTATGGCAGAACCTACAGACCTGATATTGTCCAGAATGCAGTCTTCAAGGACTTCCCATGGAGTCCTGTATGCAAACATGGAAATCGCCGCCGTCACCGCCGATGCCAGAAGCAGGCACACCTGGCTTCCGCCGGACAGTGCGTCGGCTCCGAAAATGCTGATGACCACCACCAGCGACAGGGTAAGTACTATAAAAGGTATGAGGGAAACGGCCCATGACGGCTCTCGACGCTGCCCCTCGTTTTTTCTTTTTGTCAAACCAGCCATTTGCTGCCAGATATAAAATGATTTTCAGCCGTAACGGAACAGCTGTCAATGAACGCTAAGGTTTTATCCTGTTCCGGAAATTCCGGGCGCAAAGGTAACCCAAACTTTCTTTATTTCCAACCCGATCCGGAACAGACATCGCCACCGGCACTGCATACGGTTCGTTAAGATGATTTTGTTAGAAAATTCATCCGAGATTTACCTGTTACTATACTTGACTTTTCTGCTTGTCTTGTTTATATATGACAAAGAGAAGGAGATGAGGCGTGCTGACAATCATGATTCCATAAATGGATGTCGTATCTGAAGATGCAGAGGCAGAAATCCGGACTTATGCATCGAAAGGTTCGCATCGTCTGGTGATATCGGATAAAACCGAGGGGATAGGATAGAGTGCCGCTATCGGCACGGGGTCAAATCCAGTCAGTAGGCACCCTAATACCTTCTAAAGTGGCTCCGCACCCGTTCAGTCTTGCCGGATCTTGTGCGCGTATACGCCTTAATCCGGACAAGCCTGACAATCTCCACCCTGATGGAGACTATCACGAACTTGCAATGTGTTCTTTTTTGCATTAGGAAATTATTGATGATTTGGTGTAAGAACAATTGGCTTCTCGTATAAGCACCTCCCCTCGGTAGTCGTCAAAAAAAAGCAGACATCCATTTAGGGATAGATGCCTGCCTTGTTTCTCACCAATATCATTTCCTAATGACCTTGCAAAGGTAAACATAATTTTCCGAAAAACAATGATAACCTCGTGAACTATTCAACAAGAGCAATAATTTTTGGTCCCGCATACGGCACTGCAAATAAAAATAACGCACTGTTTGCCAGTGCGTTATTCATAAAACATGTACCCGGAGCCGGGCTGTTCTCGAACGAGTTTCTTGCTGACCTTGAACGGATTTGGGCGTTGAGGTATTACATACCTGACCCGAACAGACCAGATTACTGTGAGAACATATAGGGCGGGGATATGGCATTATAAATTCTGTTATCCACCTTATTTTCTTGTCCCGAAATGGGAGGTGTAGTAGACGGAGAACAGTTCGATGTAATGATTTTCCGTGTGTGTTCATTCGATACATCTGTACTATGCTTGACTTTTTTACTTGACCTACCTATATATTGATAGGACAGGCAATGAAAGAGCCTGATTATGTATTATGCAGATAAAATATAAACGACAGTACCGTGAACTCAGCGATGAGACAAAAGCGAAAATAGCGGCAGCAAACCGTAACAGACCAAAGTCAGACCTTCACAGACAGCACATCAGTCAAGCGATGAAAGACTACTGGGCAAATGTTCCGCACCGTCCTGCGAGTGATATATAACCCACTTATCAAGAGGAAGAAAACGGGTAAAATAATGCAGTAAACGCAGATGAAAAGGTGCAGACATTCGACAGATTGAAAATAGTTGCTGACATTACTGCTATACGGATAACCGATGAGCGTGTATTTACCAAGTCAATCAGGGAGGATACAGTCATTTCAATGAAATACTATCAGAGTACCCCTTGTATGCTGATGGTTAAAGTTGATTATGAGAACGGAGAAGTCGTGGTGGAGTTTACAGGAAAGATACTGGGACACAAATATCCTCAACTAATATCAATCACTAATATTGAAGACTGTTTCCAAGGCATTGAATCATTAGGCTTCTGTACGTTCGATATGGATATGATTATGTATTCCACTGTTGTATCCTGTGATGTGACAAAGGATATCCAAAGTGATGATGTCAGGAAAATCCAGGCCTATATAAAAAGCCACATTTCAAATTACGACAAGTATGTATGCAGAGCATTGAAAAATGGGAATGTCGTATTGGAGAAGAATGTTACAACCAGGCGAATCCGAAAAAGGCTGACCATATATGACAAGGGAAAGGAAATGAATAAAGCAGACAACATCAAATTTATGAAAACGAATGGACTTTCTAATGAATATAATGGGAAATGCCGGTTTGAAATGAACCTCACCACACAGGAACAAATAAGGAACACCCTTCATATAGAAGATACAAAACTGAAATCAGTGCTTTCTTCAACGAATAATCCGATAGTGGACTTCCTGAATGAAGCAGTCGGACAAACAAAAGAAACCATATCCTGTTCTGAATGGAAATCATATCAGCGTTATCTGGTTCTTAAGGATTGTGATTTTGATTTGGCAAAGGTTGAGGCCAAGGTCAGAAGTCTTTACAAACGAGGGACAAAGATTGCGGATGTGATGAAGCCTTATCGGGATGCTTACGATTCATTGTGCTTCGTTAAGGACGATTTCTTTTCCGGTCTGATAAGACAGCTGAATTAAAAAACCGAGGGGATAGAGTGGAATGCCGAATTGGCATTGGGTCAAACCTTAACAGAAAGCACCCTAATACTTCCTGAAGTGGCTCCGTACCCGTTCAATCTTGCCGAATCGCTTGCGTTTATACGCTTTGATTCTGACAAGCCTGATAACCTCCACCCTAACGGAGATTATGACGAACTTGCAATGTGTTCTCTTTTTCATATTGGATTATAGACTATAGTTGTAAGAACAATTGGCCTCTCGTACAGGCACCTCCCCTCGGTTATCGGTCAAAATAAAAGCAGGCACCCATTTAGGGATAGATGCCCGCCTTATTTTACTATAGTCATTCCAATATGACTTTGCAAAAGTAATAATAATTTTCAGATTGACAATGAATCTTTGACTGGGTTGTGTGTCAAAAGTCATAGTGTGTCAATTTAATATCTGAAAAAAGGTGATACACCCGTGTTGGAATGTATCACCTTATCATTTTAATTTAAAAAGTTACGGCTACTCCTGCACGAAGGCATTGACAGAATCGAAAAACTCCTGTTCAGTTATTTGATGGAAAGTCAGACTTTCATCATAGTATGAGCAGGTAATGCCATCGCCACTGATATTGTAGGTGTCTGGAAATTCAGCCCCTACCGATAAAATATACGAAGCCTCGATGGTATTTCCTTTCTGGTTCGCAAATCCGGCGGTATTCGCGCCAGTACTTATCTCTGCTATTATGGAATGTGAGAAATCTGCTATATCCAAGAGAGAATTATCTTTAGCCTCATCTGTAAGTTCTACAAGCCCGAGGTAAAACATCCCGTCAGAACATTCGGCGGCCCAGTATGATGTCCCTATGATGTCGGAATCAATTGAACCATTACCTGAATTGTCCTTGTTACACGAGGTGACGCATACCATAACTGATACCAATGCAAGTAATAATGACTGTTTCATAATGTTCAGAGTTTGACAATTTACCTTTTCCTTAGTTCATAATACCATCCACTGGTATCACCATCTTCGGTATAATCGACAAAGAGTGTCATATCTGTTTCTGTTAGCTCCTGTATCTTATACATCATAGGATAACCGTCCAAATCGTTGAATGATATTATGCCGTCTTCCAGAATATATTGGTACACTTCCGGGGCTTCATCAGGGGAAAAGTACAGGGACATTTCGGTTTCTGAAAACACCAAATATTCTCCCTCCCCTTCAGAATCATCCTCAATTGCCCCGTCCCCGTTCTTCAGATAATATCTTACAACATCCCAGGTGCCGATAATAGATGGTGCTGGTTTTCCGACAAATTCAGTTACCCTATAAGCCGTTGATACAGACCTGTCAGATGTAATAGACAGAACATCTTCAGATTCCAGAGTGATTATTCCAACATCAACTCCACCCAAAGATAAAGTGCCGTCATTTGAGATGTCATAAACATAGTTGTCCGATTCGAAGTCTTCCAGAGAAGCACTGACCACCCCGTCATCAAATCTGTAGCCATTATCCTCTATGGCATTATACATCCGCAGAGTCATATCCTTGCCGATTACATCAATCCCGACTACCCTGCCGTCATCGTTGAGGATAGCCCAAGTGCCGACATACTGACTTTCGAAAGGTGTTTCTCCTTCATTTCCTTCTATATCTGGCTTTGAACAGGATAGCGGTGTCATTCCAAGACAGAGCAGGAGCATCGTGACATATATTAATCGTTTCATATTTTACTGTTTTGCATATTTGTAAACCTCTTTCATTTCGTGTTCTTGTCCATCCTGGCCTTTCCAATCTATATTAGGCATATCTTGTATGTCTTGATATACCCAATTTAAATCAAGGTCAGTATCACTTATATAGTAACCTAAAGCACTTGGATAATATTCTTCAGTAATATAGTTTCCAGAAATATAGATATCTTCATAATATTCACCGTCCTCATCATCGAATATTGCAATTCGGTTATTTTGGTAAAACCAGGAAAAATAATAATTTTCATCAGTATAATCCTTACTTATCCACCATTGATAACCTTTCCCGTTGTCATTGAATACAAAACCTGTATTTACATCATCATCTTCTTCGAATGAGATAGCCGAATAATTTGATACGTAATATGTGGAATAATCTTTTTCGTAATAATAAAAATAGTCTTTGGAATCAGGCGTAAGGGAGTAAACCAACTCTCCGTCATAATAAAAATCAATACCGACACATTTCCATTCTCCTATAATGTCGGCAGTGTCATTGATTGTTCCTTTGTCCTTTTCGCAAGAAGTCGCGAAAATTGCTAACAGTAACAACAGAAATAAACTCTTTTTCATTGCTTTTAAGGTTAAATTTTTCCTTCAGCCTCTAAAAGGATATATTTAAAACGAAAAGTGTGAGGCTGATTTCGTCTATCTAACGGAGGCTGTGGCTAGCCTATCGGATATAAACGACCAATACCTCACACTCGAATAGGTATGAGGTATCGGATATATCCGTATAAACCGCATAGACTAAACAAGAATGAGTGCTGTCCGTTGTCCTTCCGATACTGAAAATTGCCACATTTCCGTTAAGGACAAAGCGAAAACACTTCCGTATGTATGCCCCATAATAAGGCACGACAAAGGTAAGCATTTTCCTTGAACGGTCAACACTCATTTAGAGATATTGTCGTGCAAAGTAACATATAAAATTGCTGTTGGTCAACAAATATATTATTAGTGAAAATACTAATTACATTAGTGTAATTACTAATAAAATTAACATTGATATTCTACCTCTTTGCCACAGATGAAAATATGCTTTGACCGGAGGAGTGTATAATTAATAGGGAACTCCATCCCGGATTTAAGGCATACTGAACACATCTTTATTATCTTGCCCATTACATTTCGGCCTGTCCATATCCCGAAGTTGCACCATCTGTTCCTTCCCTCATTGATTTCAGTATCTGTCGCTTTAGGATGCTTCGTCTTGAAGATTAGTTCCTTTGCATCGCGGAGTTCTTCAAGAGAATTATTAAAGCATCCCCATAGCTGTGCCCTCGGGCTTGTCATTCCGGTAGAGTTTTCCACTATCATAGCAGTATCAGGAATCTTTTTCAACAGGGCAGCAAAATCCTTGTTCGTTTGACATTTTTCCCAGACTACATATTTCATCCATTCAATATAAAAAGTGTCCCAGTCCTTTCGGGCGATGTCCTCATACCGCTTGTTGCGGAACTCTTTCTTTGCCCTGTACCCGTCCTCATTTGCCATAAGTAGCTTCTGGATTCGCCTGTGTTCCGGAATGTCGTGTGAGTACAGCCCGGCAATATATGCCGCTTCGCTGTTACAGAATTTGAACCCGTTGACAGTAAAAGGATAACCGCTGCACATATTTCCTATATTGAAAATCATCCCTCGAACAATATCGTAATGATGTCTGAAACTCATAATCTCCACTTTAGAGGCATCATAATTCTCCCACTTGTCTAGGTCAATGTCATCCAATGATATAGGGGATTGTCGCGGAAGTTTCGCTTGTCTTGTTTTCATTAGAACGACCTGCCTTTCTACTTTATCCGTAAATCGTTTTAATGATTTCAGGTCTCGAATCTTCTCTATTTCTCCGTTGTATTCAAGGTAGCCTGTCACAACAGGAAAAATAACAGCATCATCATCCGGCAACAAGTCAGCCAGTGTCGTTCCGGTAATAGTGGCTATCTTTTGCAATGCCTTCGGACTGAAATTGTCACTTGTAAGGAACCTGCTCAATGTTACAGGATGCAGTCCCACTGATTCAGCAAACTTCGCCTGTGTCAGTCCGCTTTCTCTTATCAGTCCCTTTATTTTTGTCGCTGTTGTGCTCATATATGGTCTATTAGTAATTTTGCTAATAAATTTATGTAAAATTAGTAATTTTCCATATATGCTGTATAGAGCAGGTTTACTATTAAATTTTTTCTAACAGGTCTTCGATGTCTTTCCTGTCTTTTATTCTGAAGACAGTACCATTGACTTCAACAAATCCGTTTATTGCCTGCTGATTTGTTGTACCATAGATAAGAGTATCAAGGGATTTGTCGAGAACTTCAGCTGCTTTGATAAGCGTAAATATGTTCTTTGAGCTAAAGACTTTCTGCACATTTTGGCGTGCGATTCCCATTTTTTCAGAGAATCGGGCTTTATTCAATCCTGCTTCTTTAAGAAGCATATCTGCGTGAGTTTCAAAGTATGTTTTCTCTGGTAATACTTCCATATTATGGTATATTAAAGATGAAATACAAATATATTGCAATTATCTTAAATAATCAATGAATAATAATACAAAAATATTCAACAAATAATCCAATAATATTGCATAACTGGAATAAATGCAATATCTTTGTATTGCAAACAAAGAAGATAGGATATGAGAACAAATGACTTCAAAGAAGCAGTTGATGAGATAAGGAACAACGGAGGAAGTAGGCAGACCGTATATATCCGCGAGGCCTGGCGTGACAGGTGTATGACAATTTTCTCTTATGCAGATGGTACTGCGGAGATATATGAAGATACACATCTGTTTATGGCGTTCAGTTCTAAAGCAGAGGCTATCACAATTCTTACCAAAATGCAAGAATCTTATAACAGACAAGCATCAGAGGATAGAAAGAAAATAGTGAGTAAGTCATCCAATCTTCATATAGATACATACACTTCCGCTGCTGATTGGTACGCTAGAGCACCGAGAGGTACATATTGGGGAGATTAATAAAGTGTTCGTGTTTAATAATTAAAACAGGGACATAACCTTCGCAAAAAAAAGATTCCACGAGGGAGATTAATATCATTTATCTAATTCAATCTCAAGGTATTGTTTTGTTTCCTTGGATGTTGAGAACTAGTTGTGATTTTATGAAAGATTAATATCAGGCAAAAGGTTAAGCCCTGTTTTATTTCGGTATCATTCTTAAATTGGCTTCATTGCAAATATATCTTTTAAGTTTTTAAAAAACAAAACAGGGACATAGCCTTCGCAAAAAAAATTCCTCAAGTGGGATTAATATCATTTATCTAATTCAATCTCAAGGTATTGTTTTGTTTCCTTGGATGTTGAGAACTAGTTGTGATTTTA
>CALVAJ010000034.1 GCA_944325505.1 uncultured Bacteroidales bacterium | reverse complement strand
CAGTCGGTACATTTCATTCTGATATACCCGGTACATTTGATAGTGATATGGGCGGTACATTTAAAGTGCTGCAATCATTTTATGCAACGGAAACGACTACAGGGAGGCCGTCGATGCAGCTGCCTGTGCTGCCGCCTGGGCGAAATCTTTGCCTGTAGAAGCATAGAGGATGCCTCGGGAGGAGTTGATCAGAAGGCCGCCCTTATCATTGGCCCCGTACCTGATGACCTCTTCGGCCGAGCCGCCCTGGGCTCCGACTCCAGGAACGAGAAGGAAATTGTCAGGGCAGAATGAACGGATTTCCGTAAGTTTGTCAGCCTTGGTAGCCCCTACGACAAACATCATGTTGTCCGGAGTCGAGATGGACATCATCTCTTCCATTACAGCCTGATAAAGGGGTTTGCCGTCCTTTACGGCATTCTGGAACTGATATGCCGAAGCATTGGAAGTCAGGGCAAGGACGATAGACCACTTCCCCTTATATTCAAGGAACGGTGTCACGCTGTCTGCCCCCATGTACGGAGCCAGAGTGACCGCATCGAAGTCCATTGTTTCGAAAAATGCCTTTGCATATCTTTTGGCAGTGTTGCCGATATCACCTCTCTTTGCATCGGCTATAAGGAAAATTTCAGGATACTTTGTACGGATATAATCTACCGTAACCTCAAGTGCCTTGATACCGTCCTTACCATAACATTCGTAAAATGCAAGATTCGGTTTATACGCGATGCAGTGCGGAGCGGTGGCATCGATAATCGCCTTGTTGAATTCCACTACCGCCCTTGCCTTGCCTTTAAACAGTTCTCCGTCTACGGCTATGGGCTCATCTTCAGCCAAAGCCCTGACATGCTCCGGCATCTTTTCGAAATCGACATCCAGCCCCACACAGAGCATTGATTTCTTCTTGAGTATCTGCTGATAAAGCTCTTCTCTGTTCATAGTTCTATGTAATGTTATTATCTGTTTCTTTTACAGGGAAATGTCAATAATAGCGATAGAACAACGCTATGGCTTCCATCCCTTTGAACAACTGGCTCAGAAGGTAACTTTCGTTCGGGGAATGGATCGTATCGCGTTCAAGGCCGAATCCCATAAGGAGAGGATCAATACCGAGTATACGCTGGAGGTCCGCAAGGACAGGAATGCTTCCGCCGCCCCTGCTCGGTACAGGTTCTACTCCGTAGACATCAGTCATTGCCTTTGAGGCTGCCTGATAGGCTGAAGAAGATATCGGTATCAGGAATCCGTTCCCGCCATGGCAGGGAGTCACTTCCACTTTCACATAGTCAGGAGCGATACTCTTGAAATGCTCGGCAAACAGACGTGTTATGGTCTCGCTGTCCTGGTTCGGCACCAGGCGCATGGAAATTTTCGCATGTGCTTCAGAAGGAAGCACTGTCTTCGCTCCTTCACCGGTATATCCGCCCCAGATACCGTTGACATCCAGACATGGGCGGATGCCTGTCCGCTCCAGGGTGGTGTATCCCTTTTCGCCTTTTACCTCTTTGATATTCAGGAACGATTTGTACTCCTCAAGATCGAACGGAGCCCGTGCCAGTTTTGCCCTGTCTTCCTCAGAAAGCTCTACCACATCATCATAAAAACCTTTTACCGTAATGTGCCCGTCCTTGCCTATCAGAGAGGATACCATATCGCAGAGTACATTGATCGGGTTTGCGACCGCTCCGCCGTAATGTCCGGAATGCAGGTCCTTGTCCGGGCCGGTAACCTTTACTTCAACGTATGAAAGACCGCGCATCCCGCAGTTGATCGAAGGGACTTTCTCCGAAATCATGGTGGTATCGGATACAAGGATGATATCCGCTTTCAGCATATCCCTGTGGTCTTTCGCCCATGCCGCGAGCGAAGGACTGCCGATTTCCTCCTCTCCTTCGAAAATGAACTTTACATTATGTTTCAGGCCGGACTCCCTGACCATATACTCGAATGCCTTGATGTGCATGAAAAGCTGTCCCTTGTCATCGTTCGCTCCTCTGGCGTAGATGGCCCCGTCACGGATTTCAGGCTCGAAAGGATCAGATTTCCAAAGTTCTATCGGGTCCACCGGCTGGACATCGTAATGGCCGTAAACCAGTACGGTCGGGAGATCCGGGTCGGTTTTCCTCTCTCCGAAAACCACCGGATGGCCTTCCGTAGGATAGACCTCCGCCGTATCGGCTCCCGCTTCCAGAAGCAGTTCCGCCAGACGGCGGGCGCACCTTTCCATATCTGGTCTATGCTCCTCCATGGAGCTTACCGAAGGGATTCTGAGCAGCGAATACAGCTCCTGCAGGAACCTTTCCCTGTTCTTTTCAATGTATTGTTTCATGTGGTCGAGGGTTTGTAATCCAAATCTTACAAATTTAACATTTTTTGATTTATAATCGAATATATAAAAGAGAGGGTGGCCCAAAAGGAGGAATTTCAAGCATAACGCGGAAATCACCCTTTGGACCACTCTCTTTCAAGTGTAATTAAGGCTCTCTTACTTACTCGGCTGTTTCACCTGTATGATGGAATGTACATGCCTGTTCAAGCGTCTGTCCAGCCTTGTCGGTCAACTTCACCGTGAATACATGATCGCTGTCCGGAGTCAAGGTCGGCAAACCAAGGATCATCGGGACTAAAGACGACAGATCCAATGAAAGCTCTGTTGCCGTCGTTATGTCCTGATCTCCAAGAATGCCTGAAACAATACTTGAAAGAGCCCCGTTATTTTCAGTATCGACAAAGTCGAGCGAGGTTATTCCCATAGAATTCAACGCATCGGAATCGATATCCACGACCAGTGACTCTATACCGGCAGGAGCATTTACAGTAAATTTCACGGTCATGCCCTGCTCGATCTCGACAGGTGCAAATTCCGCATTGCCTTCCCATGTCATCGTTGGCGCGGCATATTCAGGAGCCTCGACACCGACACGATGGAAAGTGCAGGTCTTCTCGACAGACTTTCCGTTATTGTCAGTTATGTTCAGAGTGAAACTGTGATTGCTGTCCTCATCAGTAAGATCTGCGATAAGCGGAACCAGGGTGGAGAGGTCAAGACTGATTTCAGTGGCGCCAGCAACAGTCTTGTCTTCACCAAGAATCATTGTCACTATAAATGCTGTTTCTTCTGCAGGATTTACAAGATCGAGTTCAGTGAGTTTAAAACCGCCAAGAAGCCCTTCACCGTTGTTGAGAGGCTTGGAGTCGATCCCGACTACAAACGACTTGATTCCGGCTGGAGCATTGATTTTCAGATTCACATCCAGTTCATCGTCCACGCCGACAAAATCCAGGGTCTTGAACTCCGGATTGGATGCCCACTCTACTGAAGGGCCGTCCCGTTCCGGATCCGTTGTTCCTTTGTCCTGACATGAAGAAAAGGAAAGAATGGCAGAAACTGCCATCATAATGGTCAAGAATCTTTTCATTGTCTTAAAAAATTAAATTAAACATTATCTATATGCGCCTTGGCATATTCAAGAGTAAGATCGAAGGTCTTTTTCCTGGAAGAAGGGGCCTCGTACATGGCATCCGTCATGATCTTCTCGCAGATGGAACGGAGACCGCGGGCGCCAAGTCTGTTTTCTATTGCGGTATCGACTATCAGTTCCAGGACACCAGGCTCGATTTTCAGCTGCATGCCGTCCATCTCGAACATCTTCTCATACTGGCGTATAATGGCATTCTTGGGCTCTGTGAGTATTCTCAAAAGGGCAGCCCTGTCCAGCTGGTCAAGATATGTGATGACCGGAAGCCTGCCGATAATCTCAGGTATAAGCCCGTATGCACGGAGATCCTGCGCAGAGACATACTGCAACAGATTCTCCTTGTCCACCTTCTGCCTGTTGGCAGCCCCGTAGCCTATAACCTGGGTATTGAGCCTCTGGGCGATACGGCGCTCAATCCCTTCGAAAGCCCCGCCGCAGATAAACAGTATGTTCTGTGTATTGACCTGGATGAATTCCTGTTCAGGATGCTTTCTGCCTCCTTTAGGCGGAACGTTCACCACATTTCCTTCAAGGAGCTTGAGCATTGCCTGCTGGACACCTTCTCCCGAAACGTCACGGGTAATGGAAGGGTTGTCGCTCTTGCGTGCGATCTTGTCTATCTCATCGATAAAGACTATTCCCCTCTCGGCCAGAGCGACATCGTAATCTGCTTCCTGAAGAAGACGGGTAAGGATGCTTTCGACATCTTCACCGACATAACCGGCTTCAGTCAGCACCGTCGCATCCACTATCGTGAACGGGACTTCAAGAAGCCGTGCAATCGTCCTGGCCAGCAGCGTCTTCCCGGTACCGGTAGGCCCGACAAGCAGGATATTGGACTTCTCGATATCGAGATCGCGGGTATCGTCCAGATTGTGGTTAATACGCTTGTAATGGTTATACACAGCGACAGAAAGGAGTTTCTTCGCCCTGTCCTGGCCTATTACATACTGGTCGAGACAGGCATGGATCTCCTTGGGCTTCATGATCTTGTCCAGCTTGCCATGGGATTTTGGAGACGCAGGCTCCATATTACTGATATAGTCATGGCAAAGCTTCACGCAGTCGCTGCATATGCATGAATCAAGGCCCTGCAGCAGGAGCGGGACTTCAGACTCGCTCCTGCCGCAGAACATGCAATATCTTTCGCTGGTATTTTTCCCTTTGGACATTATTTCTTTTTCTTGGTAAGGATCTCGTCGATCATTCCGTACTCGAGAGCTTCCTTGGAGTTCATCCAGTAGTCACGGTCACCGTCGGCAATTATCTGCTCCAAAGGCTTGCCCGTGTGCTCCGAAATGATTCCGTAAAGCTCGTTTTTCACCTTGACAATCTCCCTTGCCGCTATCTCGATATCGGAAGCCTGTCCCTGTGCGCCGCCGAGCGGCTGATGGATCATCACCCTTGAATGAGGAAGGGCAGAGCGTTTCCCTGCCGCACCGGCACAGAGAAGCACGGCCCCCATCGAGGCAGCCATTCCAGTGCAGATGGTCGCGACGTCAGGATCTATAAGCTGCATGGTATCATAAATCCCGAGTCCGGATGACACCGACCCACCGGGAGTGTTGATATACAGAGAGATGTCAGCCGCGCTGTCTGTCGATGCCAGATACAGCAGCTGTGCCTGGATGATGTTTGCCACATCGTCATCGATAGGCACTCCAAGGAAAATGATCCTGTCCATCATCAGGCGGCTGAACACATCCATCGATGCGACATTCAGCTTGCGTTCCTCAATGATGGTAGGGTTTATATATGCATCGCAGACAGACTGATACCGATGCATCGTCAGGGAACTTATGCCATGCTCAGACCTGGCATATCTGTCGAAATCCTTTTCCATATCAGGCTATTTCAGCTCTCTGAACTCTTCCACTGAAACGGTTTTGGCATCAAGGGTTACGACACCACGGACTGCTTCAAGCGTCTTCTGGTCTTCAACCTGCTCGAGAACCCTGCGGCCTTCCTTCTCCTGGGAGAGGATGCTCTTCGCATAGGTTTCAAGCTGGTCTTCAGGGACATTGCCTATTCCGTACATTGCAAACTGGTAAGCGGCAAAAGCCTTTGCGCTTGCCAGGAGGTCAGCCTCCTCCACTTTCACCTGATACTTGTCCATCAGGTATCCGCGCACCATGTTCCATCTGAAATCCTCAAGGAAAAGGTCGAAATCCTTCTCGATCTCCTCCATGGTGAACTTGCCGTCATTGGCAACGAAAATCCACCTCTTGAGAAACTTTTCCGGAAGCGCTACATCCGCCTTCTTCACCAGATATTCCTTGGCGTCTTTCGTGAAACGGAACTCCGACTCCTGCGTGTACTCGGACTGAAGCCTCTCGGCCACTTTGGCATCGAACTCTTCCTCGCTCTTGACATTGCCTTCGCCGAATATCTTGTCGAAAGTATCCTGAGTCATCGGAGCTGACACGAAAGTCTTGACATTCTTCACGGTCATCTTGAACATAGGGTCAAGAGCAGCGAGATCCTCCTTTTTCACTTTCAGCATGGAGGCACGGTCGGACACGTTGGTAAATGTCTCGTTGACATTGATTTCCCTGCTTTCTCCCGGTTTGATGCCGATGAAAGAGTCCCTTACAGCCTCGTCGATATTACGGATGGCGACATATGTGCCCTCGACTTTGGTATCCCCCTGTTCGAAATCCACGATGATGAAATCATCGGCTCCCGCTTCCTTACCGTCTTCAAGAGAGCCGTACTGCTTGAGGAGATTCTCTTTCATTTCAGCCTTTGCGGCATCCTTGACCTCTATGTTGTAATACGGGATCCTGTCATCCTTCGAAAGCTCGAAAGACACCTCGGGAGTAGTTGCCACATCGAACTTGAATGTGAAGTCGTTCCCGTTGGTCCACTCTGTCTGTGGCTGGTCCTCGCTCGGGAGAGGCTCGCCTACTACCTTAAGATTGTTTTCCTTGATAAAACCGTTCAGGGAATCAGCAATGATATCATTTACCGAATCCACCAGGGCAGACTGTCCGTATATCCTCTCTATAAGGGACATAGGAACCATTCCTTTACGGAATCCCTTGATTTCAGCCGTTCTTCTGTGCTCGTTGAGCTTCTTCTTGCGACGGTCCGCATAGTCATCCTTTCCGATCGAAAGGGTCAATTCCAGGTTGAGATCGTCAACCTTGTTCTGTGAAATGTTCATATATATCAATTATTTATCTTTTTCTTCCTGTTACAAAGGGTGCAAAGATACTAAATCGGCCGATATTATCAAAATCAGCCGTTATGACCCGGACGGCCCTCAGGGAGATTCCGCTTGGGATAGACTACCCTCGCATGGTGCATCTGCTGGATATAGTCTTTCAGGACACCTTTAATGGTATTCAGATCCTTCATGGTTATGTCGGCATTCTCGAACTGCCCTGCCGCCATCTTTGACTTTACCACATTCTCCACAAGGTCGGAGATGCTCTCCGGCGTATAGTCCTTCAAAGTCCTCGATGCGGCCTCCAAAGTATCGCACAGCATGACGATGACCTGCTCCGGAGTCTTCGGCTTGACTCCCTTGTAGTAGAAATCATCCGCTTTGTCCGGGTCTCCTCCGTCATTCAGATACTTATTATAGAAATATGCCGTACAGGTAGTCCCGTGATGGGTAACGATAAACTGCCTTATCTCCTCCGGAAGCTTGAACCTGTCGGCAAGGACCAGTCCGTCGGGAACATGCTTGATTATTTCCCTCGCGCTTTCCTGCGGGGAGAGCCCGTGGTGATAATTGGTCCCGGTAGAGTCATTCTCAATGAAACACTGCGGGTTTACGGTCTTTCCTATGTCATGGTACAGCGCACCGGCCCTTACCAACGGCACGTCGGCATCTATTGCCTTGGCGGCGGCGTCTGCCATGTTCATCACCTGAAGGCAGTGCTGGAAAGTGCCGGGAGCCTTGTGTGCAAGCTCGAGAAGCGGTTTGCTGTTGGTATCGCTGAGATCCACAAGCCTTGAACTGGAAACCAGCATGAAAATCTTTTCAAAAAGATATACCAGAGGATATCCGGCCACAATCAGGAAAGAACCGAGGAACATGAAGAACACTGTCGTGTAGTCATCGAACCCTTTCACGCCGTCAATGAAGCGGAATCCCAGATAGACCAGAAGCAGACAGATGAAAACGCACAGTGCGGTAACGAACTGCTGCCATCCTTTGTTGAAGAACATGAACACATATATCGCCACGACTCCCGCGACGAGATTCATTACGAACAGCTCGAGTCCGTTGTGAGAAAAGACCAGAAGAGGAAGCAGTGAAATTATATATACCGGAAGGACAACCCTTTTCTTGAAGAACGCCCTGAGGTACAGCGCAATAAGGACGAACGGCGTCAGATACAGGAAGCTCGGGTCCGCTTTCTCTACGAAAATCGCCATCATGAACGAAATCAGGAAAATGACGAGCAGGTAGACATATTTGTTGAACGACCCGGGACTGAATATCGTCCAGTTGGTATAGTACAGAGACAGGAAAAGTATAACGACCAGGGCAAGGGCAATGAGGGTATTGCCTATCCACAGCAGTATCCTCGGCCCGGTATATCCGAAACTGCTCTCATACTCGGCCTTGTAGGAATCAAGCAGCTGCTCGATCTCAGAGGTTATCATCTCGCCCTTTGAGACTATCAGCTGCCCTGAATTGACGACCCCGGAAGTAGGCGAGACATAATTCACGGATTCCTCATGGACAAGATCGGTAGTCTGCCTGTCAAAGATAAGATTCGGAATCAGCAGGTCATAAACTCCCGAATAGCGGCACAGAGAATCGACATCGCATCCCGCATTGAGCCTCCCCGCCTCCATGGCAAAACGCTGCTTTGCCGTAACCGTTGTAAACACTTCGGTAGCAGGAACTTCCGATGCCCTCTTTTCTCGCTGGACAAAAATCACGTCATTGTCAGCGGCACCCTGTTCCGCGGCTGAAGCCGGTTCAATGATGCCTTTTTCGTAAATAGCGGACATAATCCCGGAAAGCGCTGACTTCAGGCTGTCGTATTTTCCAAGACTCGTCGCCCTGAGGGCCGACTGTGCGTCATTCACTATATTCTCGGAATACCTGTAGTACGGAATGACGTTCGCACTCGCCTGCTCCCTCTCCTTCTGGAGCTGTTCGCCGGTCTTCAGCACAGGGAAATCAAACTGGGCGATAAGAGTCTCATACATCCATGGCATACCTTTCTTGTAGTCATAGTTGAACTTCCCGCTCCTTGGCATAAGAAGAACAAAAACGGCCAGCAGGACCAGCAAAGGCGCATACACCTTCCAACCATGAGGCAAATTGGCTTTATCCATTTTCTTCAGCTATTTTTTCAGGTAAATATCTTATCTGCGTAAACCGGAATTCATCTGAAATGAATGCGGGAATGTCGTATCCGTTCAGCAGATCGACGAAACGGCCTGCAAAAGACATGTCTCCCGCGCTGTCCGTAAGCGTTATCACCATATCCCCCTTGAAGTTGACCACTGAAAGGGAAGCGGAATAGCTTCCTGCGGGGACGACCGGATAGAACTCTACCAGATACTGAAGCAGGGATTCCGGCATGGCTATATTTCCGAGATTGCATATTGAGAATGTGGCCGTATCGGACGACATGTCCAGACACCTTCCGCAGTTCTCGAGCCTCTGGCTGAACGAAAGGCCGTCGCCGCAAGAGGCTTCCGCCGCTTTCATCATCCTTTTGGCGCTGTATGCAAGGGCGTCATGCCTTAGCTGGGCGTCAAGAAGTTTTTTCTGCGACATCAGGACGGTCCCGAAAGGATATTCGCTTACCTTACGGTTATATGCCAGCGACAACGGAGAGAAATATGACCTGAGGGATGCCGTAGGGAAATGCGGCCGCAGATTCTCCTTGATGGTGGAAACTATATATTCACCCTGCTGCATCTGCATGGAGAAATGCTCGTACAGTACATGGGAAAACAGCGGCGAGATGAATGACTCGGGCTGTGACAGGTATTCTTTCACCTGCCCCCTTACCTTGGAGACAGGCACCCTGACCTGCTGGACATGGACTTCTCCCGAAGACATGGAGGTCTCCGGCACCGGAGAGCAGAAAGCTTTGGCGTCCATATACCATACCGGCCGGGAAGCGGGTATGTCATCCAGCCTTTCATACGGGTCCGAACCTTCCACGGCATTTGCCGGTTCATCGGCGACCTTTACCGTACCGTCATTCTTCACAGGGAAACCGCTGATCTGGATATACCTGAATATCACAGCCTTGACAAACTCAAGCATTCCTTTCCCGTCGGAAAGGGAAAGATGCCAGTCGAAAAATACAGTCTTGTGTGAGTATGAAACCCTGAACAGATATCCGCCCAGATCCGCGCTTCCGACCAATGGAAGCCCGTCAGTTACGGAATCTTCCGCAGCCGTGAATACCGGAACCTTTGCCCGTGTCGGGAACAGGAGAAGTTTCTCCCCCTCCTTCCTTACCCCGACAGCGAACTGCGGAAACCTCGGCATCAGATCATCCAGAGCCTTTTCGAGCTGCGGCCTGTGGACGTGCATCGTCAGAGTCACGACAAAACGGTGCACCGACCCGGATTTCCTGCTGTCCTGGTACAGAAAAATTTCTCCGGCAGTGCCGGGTGTAAGATTGTCCAGCATAGACATCGCTAAAAAGTCATTTCTTATGGAAAGGACTGTCAGGCTCCTTTGCCATGTAGCTGAATTCCAACTTGTCCGTAAGACGAGGCAATATATTGTGCATGAATACTGTAAGCTTGCCTATAGGGGTCAGGATCATTTCCGACTTCCGTCTGGCGAGCCCCTTTGCCATATATTCAGCCACTTTTTCGGCTGTCATCATCTTGCCCTCGTCCCTCGGGGTCCTGCCCTGCTGGTGTCCGTCGGCGGTAAGGGCAGCATTACGGACATTCGAAGCCGTAAAGCCCGGCGCGAACACCATCACATGGAGCCCGTCATACAGGTGCTCTATCCTGAGCGTATCCAGGAAACCTCTGATCGCATACTTGGATGATGCATATCCGGTACGTCCGGGAAGACCGGCAAATCCGGCAATGGAGATGACCCCCACTACCGAGCCTTTTGTCTGCAGAAGATAAGGCAAAGCATATTTCGTACAATATACTGTTCCCCAGAAATTCACGTCCATGAGTGTCTTTATGACAGACAGGTCGAGATCCCGGAACATCGCCCTCATGGAAAGACCTGCATTGTTAACCAGAATGTCGATCCTTCCGAACTTCTCCACGGTCTTTTCGATCAGGCTCCTGCAGTCTTCCTCCACGGATACGTCCGTTCTGACGCAGAGAATGTCGCGCTCCGGATCGGGAGAAATTTCAGCCGCAAGGGCTCTGAGCTTGTCCTCCGAGCGGGCGGCAAGGGCGAGCTTCGCCCCGAGAGAGGCGAATAATTTGGCAGAAGCCAACCCGATTCCCGAGCTGGCTCCCGTTATAACCATTACTTTATCTTTAAAGTAATCTCTTTTCATAATCAGTCTTTGTCTGCCATATCTATAACGTCATCCCCGTCATACTCTCCCCTGTTGAGCTTGTCGCGCATCTCGGTGAAAGCTTTCAGAGTGTATTCGACATCTTCCATGGAATGGGCTGCCGTCGATATGATACGGAAAATAACCATGCCCTTAGGAATGACAGGATAGACCACGATAGAGCAGAAAATCCCATAGTTTTCACGCAGGTCCACAGCCATGCGGGTAGCCTGGCCGACACCGCCCTTGATGGCCACCGGAGTGACGCATGCCTGTGCCGGACCGATATCGAAACCGAGATTGCGGAAACCGTCCTGAAGGGTACGTGTGATGGTGAACAGTTTCTTGCGGAGCTCGTCGCCTTCGGCACTGCGGATGATTTCAAGCCGTTTGAGACCGCCCTCTACGAAAGCCATCGGGAGAGACTTGGCGTAGATCTGGGAGCGGAGATTGTAGCGGAGATAGTCGATGATGACCTTAGGTCCTGCCACGAAGCCGCCGATGCTGGCCATGGATTTTGCGTATGCACCGATATAGAGGTCGACTTCATCCATCACACCGAAATGCTCCGATGTTCCTCTGCCGGTAGGTCCCATGTTACCGAACCCGTGCGCATCGTCTATGAGTATCCTGAATTTGTATTTTTTCTTGAGAGCCACGATTTCGTCAAGGTTGCCCAGTGCCCCGGTCATGCCGTATACACCCTCGGTGATCAGGAGTATGCCGCCTCCGGTTTCCTCGCAAAGCTTGGTAGCCCTCTTGAGCGTAGCCTCGCAGCTTTCTATATCGTTGTGACGGTAGGTCATTCTCTTTCCCATGTGCAGGCGTGCCCCGTCGATAAGGCAGGCATGGGCCTCTGAATCATATACTATCACGTCATGCCTGTCCATCAGTGCATCTATGGTCGATATGATTCCCTGATAACCGAAGTTGAACAGGAAAGCATCCTCTTTCTTCTCGAAATCAGCAAGCTCCCTCTCGAATTTCTCATGGAGAGAAGTATGGCCTGTCATCATACGGCTGCCCATAGGGTATGCAAGACCCCACTTGGCCGCAGCCTCGGCATCCGTCTTTCTCACTTCCGGGTGGTTCGCCAGGCCGAGATAGTTGTTCAGGCTCCAGTTCAGGACTTCCTTGCCTCTGAACTTCATGTGCGGGCCGAGCTCGCCTTCGAGCTTCGGAAACATGTAATATCCGAACGCCTTCTGTCTGTACTGGCCGAGAGGGCCGCCGGAGTCCCTTGCTATTCTGTCAAAAATATCCATAATATATTTAAATTTTAGTACTATTTTTCAATATATTAAAATCAAATAAAATGAGGGATTTTTAGGCGGACGATGTTCTGAATACCGGAGTTACCTTAAAGGTAATGAGGATATGAAGAACGAGTCCAACGACAAAATCACCATTTTATCTGATTTTAAGCATCAATGTTGGCATAATGTGCATTCGCCTCTATAAACTCCCTGCGAGGCGGCACGTCATCCCCCATAAGCATGGAGAAAGTACGCTCGGCTTCCGCCGCATTGTCGATGGTAATCTGGCGCAGAAGCCTCTTTGCCGGATCCATGGTCGTGTCCCAGAGCTGTTCGTCGCTCATTTCTCCGAGACCTTTGTACCGCTGGACAGTGACTCCCTTGTCAGAGCCTTTGCCGAGTTTCATGGTCGCATCCCTGCGCTGGTCCTCGGTCCAGCAGTATATTTCCTCCTTGCCTTTCTTTACCAGATAAAGCGGAGGAGTGGCCAGATATACATAGCCGTTCCTTATCAGGTCCTGCATATAGCGGAAGAAGAATGTCAGGATAAGGGTGGCGATATGGCTTCCGTCCACATCGGCATCGGTCATGATGATCACCTTGTGGTATCTGAGTTTTGAAAGGTTCAGCGCCTTGCTGTCCTCCTCGGTCCCCACGGTAACCCCCAGAGCCGTATAGATATTGCGTATTTCCTCACTTTCGAAGACCCTGTGCTCCATCGCCTTTTCCACATTCAAGATCTTACCCCTGAGCGGCAGGATGGCCTGGGTCATACGGTCGCGGCCCTGCTTTGCTGTACCGCCTGCGGAATCTCCCTCGACCAGGAAAAGCTCGCACTTCTCCGGGTCGCGCTCGGAGCAGTCGGCCAGCTTTCCCGGCATTCCGGCACCGGACATGACTGTCTTGCGCTGCACCATCTCACGGGCCTTTCGTGCCGCATGGCGTGCCGTAGCCGCAAGGATCACCTTGTCGACTATGGCCTTTGCGTCTTTCGGATTCTCTTCCAGATAGGACTCAAGGGCGTTTGCGGTAGCCTGGGATACGGCGGAAACCACCTCGCCGTTTCCGAGCTTGGTCTTGGTCTGCCCCTCGAACTGCGGCTCGGCCACCTTGACGGAAACCACGGCGGTCAGTCCTTCACGGAAATCGGATGCATCCAGGTCGAATTTAAGTTTCGCAAGCATGCCGTTCTTTTCCGCATAGTTCTTCAGGGTCCTGGTAAGCCCCATTCTGAAGCCCTGAAGATGGGTACCTCCTTCTATAGTATTGATATTGTTTACGTAAGAGTAGATTTTCTCGGTAAAGCCCGTATTATACTGCATGGCTATCTCGATAGGGATGCTCTTGTCCGTCTCCAGGCAGATAGGGCTCTCGATAAGTTTCTCGGAATCGGCGTCCAGATACTGGACAAACTCTTTCAGGCCGTCCTTTGAATAGAATACGTCTTTCCTGTAGGATTCCGTCCCGACACCGTTCTCGTCGGTCTCAGTGATTTTCTCGCGTCTGTCCGTAAGGGTAAGGGTGATGCCTTTATTCAGATAGGCCAGCTCACGGAGACGGCCGGCCAGGGTATCATACTCGTAAACGGTAGTGACCGTAAAGATTTCGGCATCCGGATGGAACGTTACAGTCGTTCCGGTATCCGAAGTCTCGCCGACAACCTTCACATCGGAAAGAGGCTTTCCCTTGGAGTATTCCTGTACGAAAATCTTCCCTTCCCTGTGAATCTCGGCCTTAAGGTAATCCGAAAGCGCATTCACGCACGACACGCCCACACCGTGGAGACCTCCCGAGACCTTGTAGCTGTCCTTGCTGAACTTTCCTCCGGCATGCAGGACGGTAAGCACCACCTCGAGGGCGGAACGGTGCTCCTTCTCATGCATCCCGGTAGGGATACCTCGTCCGTTATCACGGACAGTTATTGAGTTGTCTTCGTTGATAGTGACTTCAATATGGGTACAGAACCCCGCCAGAGCCTCGTCTATACTGTTATCCACCACCTCATAGACCAGATGGTGCAGTCCCCTCTTCCCTACATCGCCGATATACATCGAAGGCCTTTTCCTTACAGCCTCCAGCCCCTCAAGGACCTGAATACTGTTGGCAGAATACTGATTTTCTTCGTGATTGATATTTTCGCTCATACAATAATGAAAATTAAACGGGCAAATTTAATAATTTTATCACAAATTCAAGCAGATTCCCATCGTAAAATTGATCCCGCTCTCGGCATACATAGGCGCTCTCTGGACGGTCATATTAAGCATGTTTCCGCCGCGGAGCCAGAAAGAAAGCACGCCTGCCGTCCTGACTTCAACGTAAAGTCCGAGATCGGCATAGCCGGCAATACGGCACAGACCGCTCCTGCGTGCAGAGGAAAAATCACAGTCGGCCCCTACATAGATGCGTCTGTGCCAGTTGTACATGGCCCTGGCATATCCGGAAAATTCCGCCGGAGCGAAAAATGACATGAAGGCACCCTCCCCCACCGGGGATACGCTTCCTTTGAATATATCCGGAGCGCAGTATGTGAAGTTTCCGTCAAAAGAGAAGTCCGCAGACTTCCAGCCATAGTCCAGAGATGCATAGAACATCTGCATTCCGGCGTATGCAAGAGTAGTGAAGAATCCCGTTGCCGGCAGCTGCTCTGCTGGGGAAACGACTGCATACAACGGGACGGAAGCAAAGTTCCTGTACCCGGCGCTCAGGTCATAGCTGAAGCGCGAGGCTATGTTTCCGCGCAGACCCGCGGATACGCGGACGCGCTCGACCGTGTTCTCAAGCAAAGGCCCGCCGTAACCTGCGGTATACTGCGGCGTAATGAAATGGAACCGCTCCAGCATGCCGGAATAACGGCCGAGGCTGTCCCCTCCGCCGGCTTCGGCATACAGTTCCATATAACCGCGTATGAGCTCGTATCCTGCAGTAATGTCAGGATACACATACTGGCCTCTTTTCGTGTTCTGGGCTGGAAATGTGCCCGTATTGCCTGCATTGAACATGGCCGAAAACCTGACCCCGAGGCCAAGACTCCACCGTCCCTTATCAAGAGAATATTTAGGAGTGACGGAAACCTTCCCGGAACGGGCGATGAACGCACTTCCATATGAGACCACATCGGCTCCGAGCCCTATGGTCAGACGCTGTTCCCGGGAAAATACCGGACCGAAAGCCGAATTCATACTGAATTCATGTCCGTACAGATCCGTACGGACGGGCGCGGACCGGTAATCCGGATTATCCGAGCCGTACCTGTAGGCAAGGGCCACATCATACAGGAAATACCTGTCGCGGCTTTCATCGGAATGTATCCGTACTCTGGCATCAAGGGCATTGTACTCCCTTGTAACCAGAGTATCCCGGGTAGCAAGCCCGTAGTATCCCACATCGAAGGAAAAGCCTCCGCCATTCCAGTCTACCCTGCCGTCGATGCCGGCCTTAGTCATGAGGTCATAGCCCTTCCAGCCGCTGCCCGGGCCGTTGCCGCTGCCGGTGGCATCAAGACAGACCGACCCGTCCGACACAGGGGATATATATCTGTATCTTCCGATATATGACCGGTGCGTCGCATAGGCGCTCATGCGGAACTTTCCCTTAAGGGCAGGAGACCAGACCAGATCGAACACCGGATGCAGAGGATAGCCGGCACCGGCCCTGACAAACAGCCTGCGTCCGGTCCATGCATCGGGCTGGGGTTTCATGCTCTGGACATACGGATTGAATTCATAAGTACCCTTATACGGGCTATCGAATACCGAGTAATCGAAATCAAGGTCAAAATGCGTCACGCTGTCAGGTATCTGCATCTCTATCATAGGCTTGCTGACTTCTATCATCTTCCCCTGATAGATACGGGACACCTCGACTGTAGGGTCCATATCCTGGGCTGCGGCCGTACCTGCGACAAGCAGGAGCGGAACTATTGCATTTATTCTAATACGGTGCATATTCTTGATTTAACGTCAGTCCGACGAATTGTTTTTTATTATTTTATCTCTGTTTTTCATTCGGGCGGATTTCCCGACTTCGGGCCATGCCCTCCGCCAGAAAGGACAACGGTCCTGTCCGGAATGACAATATCATAATAATGCCGTTCCGGCAGTATCCGCCGGGGCCGTCATCAGTTCTTCGAGTTTCGAAAGTCTCATCACGACATTATCATGCACGTCATCCCCTCCTTCCGGCGGGACATAGCCGTCAAGAATGCTCTGGAAAGTGGCCTTGGCCTGCTCCAGTTCCCCCCTTTCCGCAAAAGCGTCCCCCAATACAATGAACGACTTCGCAAGCCAGTATGTCTGCCCTGTCTGCGTATCGGAAAAACTGTACACCCTGGTTTCCACTTCATCGAATGCCCCCCTGTCATAGCAGTCCTGGATAAGCAGCCATGCCGCCTCGGCCCCTTCGGAAGAATACGGGTCGGCCGCCAATGTGTCCAATATTGCAAAAGCCTCGTCCCTGCGGCTCGTTGCCAGACAGGATTTGGCGCGTATCCAGTCCGCCTCCCTGATTTCATTCTCCCCGCTTCTTCCGTCGGACTTGACTTCAGAAGCATATTTTACGGCATCGCCGTACAGGCGAGCCATAAAGGCCGAGCGCATCATGCCCAGAAGGGCTTCATATCTGTTGTTTCCGAGTACTGCCGACTCCCTCAGGGTCACATATCCTCCGAGAGCGTCTTCATACCGCTGGAGGTCATATGAAATCCTGGCATAGTTAAGAACGGCAAGCTCCCTGAACGAACCCGTACCACGGTCCGCCGCCATGGAGTAATAGTCGCATGCCTTCTCCGGCTGCCCCGCCTCCTTGAAGCATTCTGCCATATAGAACACGGTCTGGCTCACTCTGGCCCCTTCCGGATACCGTTCCAGATAGGACTGCAGCGACACCAGAGCCTTGCTGTAGTTTCCGGAAAGGTATATCTGCTCGGCCGCGTTGAAAATCATCATCTCCTTCTCATCCTCAGTCTTGATCGACGACTTGCCGATCCTGTCGATATATGCAAGATACTTTTCCGGCTCGTTCACAGACCGGTAAACGGACTCCACCGCCAGGAGGGCGTCATCCGCATATCCCGAGAGAGGGAACTCCTCGACTACCTTCTTGAAATACCCCAGGGCCGCCTGCGTATCTCCGGCATTACGGCTGAGCGTTCCGAGCTCGATCATCGACCTGGCGATAAACGTACTGTCCCTGACTGTCCCTATGAGCCTGTTGAATGAAGCGGCCGCCTTGTCCGGCTGCTCCGATACGGCATATGAACGGCCGAGTTCAAAAAGCGCCTCAGGATAGAAGGCGGATGAAGGGTCAGCCCTGTTCACGTTGTCGAGCAAAGAGATTTTCTTTCCGTTATCCCCTTCCAGACCGTACGAAATGGCAGCCTGATAATAAGGGTAGATGTCATTCACGTCGAAACTGTCTTTGAGGACGGCATTGTAGGCGTCTATCGCCCCGGCGTAGTCGGCCGTCATGAAAAAGCAGTCGGCATACCTGAGCGCAGCTTCTTTCCTGTATATTACGGAATCGCCTGCAAGATACTCCTTAAACCATTTTGCCGCCTTTGCATAGTCCTCTTCCTTGAAAAAGCAGTATGCGATATTATAAGGTATGAGATACCCTTCTTTCATCCGGTAGAGGGCCGAAATATTGTAAAGTTCGGTATACAGGTCTATCGCCTCGCCGTACTGATCGTTTCTGTAATAGGACTCTGCAATCCAGAAACGCGAAAGCTGGTTGAACATGGACAGCCTGTCCGAATAATAGGCTGCGGCTTTCAGATAAGGCACGGCATCCCTGTAGGATCCGCTCGAAATCAGCTGCGAAGCCCTGAGATAGTTGGCTTTCATATAATTGGCAGTCATGTCGGAATCCATATCGTCAATCCTGCCGTATGCCTCTATCGCAGTCTCGTAATCATGTCCGTAAAGGGCGGCCACCGCCATATAGCTGTTTATCTTGTCTCCTCTCGCCATATCCGCATACCGCCGGAGATAGTCGTTGAAGACAGAAGAGTCGCTGTTCAGGTCAAAGGCGAGCTTGGCATAATTGAAATATGCGTCTTCGGTGATATCTTCGTCATAATCCACCATGGAAGCATCCTGGAATGCCTTCATGGCCGCCACCTTGTTTTTGGTCTGGATATAGGAATAGCCGAGATGGTAGTTGGCGATCTGGCCGATGGAATCGGTACGTTCCGTCATCATGGAATATTTGTCTATGGCTCCCTGATAGTCATCCACAGCATAGAGCACAGAGCCTGCATAGAAATAATCGCTGCGGGTGCGGAGTTCCGAAGAATCCCGGTTACGGTCAAACCAGTAACGGGCCTTTTCAGCATCTCCGAGTACAAGCCATGACTCCGAAATCATCCTTATCACATGAGGCCTGCGCTCAGGAAGGATATTCTCCATCAGGACCGGAGCCTGCTCGCATACGGCCTCATGGTCGCCGAGCATATAGAGACATTCAACGATATAGTAATCCGACATGGAAGTGAACCTGACATCTTCCGCAGACAGAGAAAACCATTTCAGGGCCTCTTCGAAATCCTTCTGCCTGTAGCATATGTACCCTGAAGCGAACCTTGCCGGAGCGGAATAATCGGATTCCGGCCGTGTCTCGAATTCCTTGAACCGGAGAAGGGCCCGGTCATAGTTTCCGAGACTGAAATCGCAGTATGCCCTCTTGAAAAGGAATTCGGGAACCTGGCTTCCGGCTATCCTGTGCCTTGAAATGGAATCGAATTCCGCCAGGGCCCCGGAATAGTCATCGCTGTCGAAAAGGTTCAGGGCATACCGGTACCGGATAGCGGGTATGAGCCATGAATACGGATAATCCTCCACGTATTCCCTCACCTGGTCCGCATAGCCTTCAGTCTGAAGATGCACAGAGCATAGTACCGAATATCCCAGGGCCTGGTAATCGCCGTACCTTTCAGCGAGGGCGCCGAACATGGCAAGAGCCCTTTCATACATTCCTCTGTCATACAGACTGACGGCAAGCCTGAACTCTTTCCGGGCCTCCCTGTCCGTCTTCTGCGGGGTCACAGATGCGGCCGAATCCGTGCCGCGAAGCAAAAGCAAAACCGTCAGACACAGAACCGCAAAAACCTTTTTCATCATCTTCCACCAATTTTTCTGCAAATGTAGCAATTTAATGATTAACTTTGTAAGTTAAGTATATTTACGTATGGAAGACAGCAGGGATACCATCATCTCATTCAGCAATGCCGACATAGTCAACGGAGAAAACACGGTCATCTACGGCCTCGGCATGAACGTCCATAAAGGAGATTTCGTCTACATAATCGGACGGGTAGGCTCCGGAAAGACTTCTATCATAAGGACAATCATAGCCGAGAACCCGCTCTGCTCGGGAGAAGGCCGCGCATGCGGGTTCGACCTCAGGAGAATAAAGGAAAAAGACATCCCGTACCTGCGCAGGAAAATGGGCGTAGTGTTCCAGGACTTCCAGCTGCTTATGGACAGAAGCGTAGAAGACAACCTGTCGTTTGTCCTCAAAGCCACGGGCTGGAAAGACCAGAGACTGATAGAGAAAAAGATATCCGAAGTGCTGGAAGCCGTAGGCATGGCCAGCAAGGCGCACAAGATGCCGCACCAGCTTTCCGGAGGAGAGCAGCAGAGAGTCGCCATAGCGCGTTCGCTGCTCAACAGCCCTGAAGTGATCATCGCCGACGAGCCTACAGGCAACCTGGACCCCGACACGGCAGAAGGCATAATGCAGCTGCTTACCCGTATCAACAGGGAAAGGGGAACTGCCATAGTAATGGTGACCCACAACAAATCCATCGTCGAGAAATACCACGGGCGGGTATTCGTGTGCGCAGATGAAGAATGCAAGGAGCAACTCCTTTCCGGTAATGACACCGCACAAACGGATTCCGGAGCGGAAACGGCCCCTGCGGACAGTACCGAAGATACGCCGGCAGGACAGGAAAACGAATCGGACAAACAGACAGAAACCTCTCCGGAAAATGAACAATAAAAACAGGACAGACCTGTATTCCAACATTCTGGCATGGTTCAGGGAAAATGTCCCGGCCCCGACTACCGAGCTTCATTATGACACTCCTTTCCATCTGCTGATATCAGTAATCCTGTCGGCGCAATGCACCGACAAGAGGGTGAACATGTACACTCCCGCCATTTTCAGGGAGTTCCCGGAACCGGAAGACCTGGCAGCGGCATCATTCGAAAAGGTCTACGGACTGATAAAGTCCATATCGTTCCCCAACAACAAGGCAAAGCACCTTATCGGCATGGCGCAGATGCTGGTCAGGGATTTCGGGAGCAAGGTCCCGGAAGACCCGGACGAACTGGTAAAACTGCCGGGAGTAGGACGCAAGACGGCCAATGTGATAGCGTCCGTAGTCTATGACAAGCCGGTAATAGCGGTGGACACACACGTATTCAGGGTATCCCGCAGGCTCGGCCTTTCGGACGGGAAGACAGTGGAGGCGGTAGAAAAAGACCTCACGGAAAACATACCCGCCGAATCAAGGGCTACCGCCCACCACTGGCTGATACTGCACGGGAGATACGTATGTACCGCAAGGAAACCCAAATGCCATGAATGCGGCCTGAAAGAATGGTGTACGGAATACAAGGCCGCAAAAGTAAAGATACAGTAGACAATAAGATTTTCAACAGGTAAGACAATGCATTTCACATCTGAAAACATCCTCCTCATCAGCTCGATACTGATATTCTGCAGCATACTCATAAGCAAGGCCGGATACCGGTTCGGACTTCCTTCCCTGCTCCTGTTTCTGGTAGCGGGAATGCTGTTCGGCAGCGACGGTCTGGGGCTGCAGTTCAACAATATGAACCACGCACAGTTCATCGGCATGATCGCCCTGTGCGTCATCCTGTTCACCGGCGGCATGGAGACCAAGTTCAAGGAAATCAAACCTGTTCTCGGAGAAGGCCTGGCCCTCTCCACGATAGGCGTCCTGCTCACGACTGTATTTACGGGGCTTTTCATTTTCCTGCTTTCAGAATGGGACATGGCCCCTATCTCCCTGCCCCTGGTAACATGCATCCTTCTGGCCGCAACCATGTCCTCCACGGATTCCGCCTCGGTATTCAACATCCTGAGAAACAGCAGGATGAAACTGAAGAACAACCTTCAGCCGCTTCTGGAGCTCGAGAGCGGAAGTAACGACCCGATGGCTTATATACTTACAATCGTCCTGATCCAGATAGCGAACACCCTGTCCGGAGCCGGGGCAGGAAGCATCGACGCCTGGACAATCACGGCAGATGCACTCAAGACACTCGTCCTGCAGTTCGGAGTCGGAATAATCGCGGGCATAGTCATGGGCTACTTTGCCGTATGGGTGCTCAACAAAGTACACCTGACCAACGCCCCGCTTTACGCCATCCTGCTTATCAGCATCGTGTTCTTCACCTTCACGGTAACGACAAAGCTCTATGGCAACGGCTATCTGGCCGTATATCTGGCAGGAGTCATCATCGGAAACCACAAGATAACTTTCAGAAAAGAGATCTTCTCTTTCCTGGACGGAATGACATGGCTGGTGCAGATAGTGATGTTCGTGGCGCTCGGGCTTCTTGTCAACCCGCACGAAATGCTGCAGGTAGCCCCTATTGCACTGCTGATCGGGCTGTTCATGATCCTTGTCGGCAGGCCGCTGTCGGTATTCCTGACGCTGATCCCGTTCAGGAAGGTCTCGCTGCCGTCAAAAACATATATTTCCTGGGTGGGGCTCCGCGGGGCCGTTCCGATAATCTTCGCGACCTATCCGGTAATCGCCGAGGTCGAAGGCTCCGGCCTCATATTCAACATCGTATTCTTCATCACACTGATGTCCCTGATAATACAGGGCAGCACCATCACCGCCGCCGCAAAGAAGCTCAACCTGAGTCTCCCTGTTCCTGATGACGACAACAAATTCGGAGTCGAAGTCCCTGAAGAGGCAGGAAAGCTGGTGGAAGTGACACTTACGGAAGAGGCTCTGCAGCTCGGAAACACACTCAAGGAAGTGAAACTGCCGGAAGGCATGCTGGTGATGATGATAAAAAGAGGGGAAAAGTTCATCGTCCCTAACGGAAGCGTGGAACTGCACGAAGGAGACAGGCTTCTGATAATATCCGAGAATGATGACGAGGACTGACGACCCTCTGGTTCACAGATTTGATGCCTGGGAGGGCGACATGCCGCTCCCGGAAAGGTTCAACAATCCTTTCAGATACACCCCCGCTCCGGTCACCGCTGAAGCAGCAAAGGCTGTATTAGGGTACATCTCCTCCTCGGAGCGGCTCGTGCTGGCCTTTTCCGAAGGGAAGATGCTGGGCGTGCTGGTCGTCAGGGATTCAGCTGGAGGGATCGGGTTCCTGGCAGGGTTCTCCGGGCTTGCCGGAGGGCATAGCATGCTGCCGTATTTCGTACCTCCGGTACTGGACCTGACTGATCCGTCAGGGTATTTCAGGCAGGAAGAAGCCAGGATAAACGGCATCGGCACTTCGATAAAAGAAGCAGAAGAAAATCCGGAATTAGGGTCGGCCATCCGGAATGCAGAGGCTGTAAAGGCCGGATGCGAAGAGAGGATAAGGCAGTGGAAAGAGAGGATGGCGGAATCGAAGGCCAGGCGGGATGCACTGCGTCTCTCAGGAGCAGACAAGACGACACTTGCGTCCCTGATAAAGGAGAGCCAGTTTGAAAAGGCCCAACTGAAAAGGATTTCCGCAGAGTGCAAGGCCGCCATGGAGGATGCAGAATCCGAATGCAGGAAGTTTTCCGACAGGATCGCCGCACTGAAATGGATGAGGCAGGAAAAGTCTGAGGAACTGCAGGAATGGATATCCAGGAACATGGTGGTAGAGAATGCGCTGGGTGAAAAGAAAAGCGTCTGGGATATCTTTTTCGGCGAAGGACTTGTTCCGCCGGGCGGAACAGGAGAATGCGCAGCTCCCAAGCTGCTGCATTACGCTTATACTCACAGACTGGAACCTGTGGCGATGGGCGAATTCTGGTACGGGAAAAGCCTCGGGAACGAAGTCAGGCAGCACGGAAGGTTCTATCCCTCATGCACGGGCAAATGCGGACCGCTTCTCGGGTTCATGCTGCAGGGGCTGGATGTGGAAACGGAGCATCCGGAACCGTTTTCAGGGGCTGCGGACTGCAACACTGCCATCCCGGCAATCATATATGAAGACAGCGACATCATAGCGGCAGACAAGCCTTCTGGAATGCTGTCCGCTCCCGGAAAGACAGGAGAAAAATCCCTGCCGGAACTGCTGACTGAACACCTCGGCATACCCGCCCTGTGTGTACACAGGCTCGACATGGATACTTCCGGAGTGATTGTCTTTGCGAAAAATCCCGGTGCACAGAAAAACCTGCAGAGACAGTTCGAAACAGGACAGGTAGAAAAAGAATACATCGCGCTTCTGGACACTGCCGGCAATGGCACTCCCGATGCCGTAAGCCGCCTGACGGTTTCACGGCAGGCGGCAACGGCCCTAAGCGGGACCATATCCCTGCCCCTTGCACCTGACTATCACGACCGTCCCCGCCAGAAAGTGGATTTCAAGCACGGGAAAAAGGCAGTGACCTTGTACGAGGTCATCGGGGCCGGCGAAGGATGGGCGAAAGTACTGTTCCGCCCGCTGACAGGACGCACCCACCAGCTGAGAGTCCACGCGGCACACCCGCTGGGACTCGGCTCCCCTATCAAAGGAGACAGGCTCTACGGCAGTGCCGATTCCGCCTGCAGACTCTGCCTGCACGCCTCCCGCATAAAATTCCGTCACCCATCTACAGGCCTCCCGATGGAATTGGCATCCGATCCGGAATTCTGATACCAAAGGAACATTTACCAGAAAAAGATATAATCCCGTCAATCAGGGAATACCATAGCTAAAGCTCTTGTAATTGCAATCCTTATATCATCTGCTTCAGTCTCTCCCTGCCCCTCTGCCGTACAAGTGCATAGAACCTCATGGGTGTCAGCAGAAAGAATCTGTATAGTGACCTCTATCGTATATCCGAACAGACCGCCTAAAATATTCCTGCGCCCCGTTTCTCCGTAATTTACAATTACGGTCCTATCCCGTATATTATCTTCAATCTCAGGAAGAAGTATATATCCGTTTTTCATCAGAATGCCGGAAATCACATCAGAAGGGTTAATACTCTTGCTTACGGTAGTGTCGTATATGCCGAACTCATTTCCATAGACTCCTCCGGAAGACGAAGACAGCCCGGAAGTCGGAGTAATATACGCATACTTATATCCGACCAAAGATGTATTCCCAGTATAAGTCGCAGGTCTCAATGATGCACAACTGCTTAGTAAAAACAAAGAAATCAGGAGCGCAATGAATTTCATCGATTTCATAATACAAGCCAATAAACAGTATTCATACAAAATTACGTAAAAATCCAAGAAAAATATCTGTATATTAGCATCTGTATCAAAAACAATCACATGCCATTCATCATAATAACGATCTTCCTTTGCCTTCTGATATTTGTCTTTCGTCTCCGCAAGACAAAAGGGAAAATCGGAGAAAAGAAAGTCGCACATATCCTGAACCGGCTTCCAGAAGACCAATACCGGATAATAAATGACCTGCTTATCCGGACCTCATCCGGAAACACAACACAGATAGACCATATAGTCATATCAGAATATGCCATATTCGTTATAGAAACCAAAAACTATCAAGGGATGGTCTATGGAAGCGAATATAGCGAATACTGGACACAGGACATCTTCGGCAACAAATATCAGTTGCGCAACCCTATAATCCAGAACCATGGACACATCAGAGCCTTAAAGTCCCTGTTACAAGACTACGGAAATATCCCATACATATCGATAGTAGCCTTTTCAAGGCAGGCAAGTCTGGGCGTAACTGCAAATACCCCGGTTATCTATTGGGATCAGATACTCACAATCATCAACCAATTCGAAGAAAAACGCATATCACATATTCAGGTAGTCGGTATATATAACAAACTGCTGGAATCCAATTCAGACTCAAAAGAAACCAGAAAAGAGCATATCCGCAATGTTCGTTTAAATGAACAGAAGAGAGATGCTGCAGTCGCATCCGGGAAATGTCCGGTATGTGGAGGAAGCCTGGTACTTCGTAACGGCAAATACGGAACATTCTACGGCTGCTCCAACTACCCAAGGTGTAGATATACGCTGAAACAATCATAGGAACAAATTCTATCTACTACCCTGTGTTTGTATAGCCCAATGCAAACAACTTTTTGGGAACGACATTCGGCGACTCAAAAAGGGAAAGTGTTAAGATAGGGACTGTCGTTTAATTCCGTCATTATGAGTCAATCGGCAGACTGTCCCGGTAATTTTTCCGATCGAACTCATCT
>CALVAJ010000033.1 GCA_944325505.1 uncultured Bacteroidales bacterium | reverse complement strand
GTTCCTGTCAGAGGTGCTGTATATATGACGTAATATATTATAAATGAGTCTCTAAACTAAAAATTAACTAAGTATTGGTTTATGTAACCGAAGAAATTTCAATATCTTTACAGGATAAAACCCAAAATATCGCGGATTCATTATGAAACAGCTATTTATAACATGTGTTGCCGTATGGTTCTGCTGCGGACAGATACAGGCGGCAGATACTGTCAGGGTCCACAATACGGTACTTCCGGTAATGACGGACAGAGAATACAACGTGGTGGCCGAATTCTGCATCGAAAACCCGGATGCAAAGGAAATCACGGTAGATGAAGTGAAGGTGAGTCTCGGAGGAAACCTCGGAAAGCAGGCACTGCGCAATGTAAGCCTGGTCTACACCGGCACCATGTCCGCGCTATATTCAAAGACCACCTCATATGTCATCAAAGACGCTTTCTTCCGTATGGGGGCCAGCCAGAGAATCTACTGCGACCCGGGATATGCCATACTGAAACATAGCGTAAAACCTTCATCCGACGGGGCGGCAGAACTGAAGGCAGGCCAGAAACTCGTAAAAGGGAAAAACTGGTTCTATGTAAGTGTATCCGTCGACGGGAAGCGGATTGAAGACCTCACGGAGACATTCACTTTGGATATTACGGACATTAAAATCAACGGCAAAGCCTCCGTCCTTGTCCAGGAAGGACCGTCCCTGCATCGTCTCGGAACGGCTCTCAGGGACCACGGCGATGACGGGGTATGGGCGTACCGCATACCGGGACTTGCCACTACGAATGCAGGAAGTCTGATAGCCGTTTACGATATACGGCACGCCTCGACCCTTGATCTTCAGGACAATATAGATGTCGGCATGAGCCGCAGCACGGACGGCGGGCACACATGGGAGCCGATGAAGACAATAATGGACATGGGCCGGTGGGGCGGCCTTCCGGACGCACAGAACGGCATAGGCGACCCGGCGGTACTTGTAGATGAAAACACAGGGGAAATCTTCGTTGTGGCGGTCTGGACCCACGGACTCGGGAATGACAGGGCCTGGAATCAGGTCGGAAGCGGATTCGAGCCGCAGGAAACGGCCCAGCTGATGATAGTCAGCAGCAAGGACGACGGGAAGACCTGGTCCGAGCCGAGGAACATCACCCGCCAGGTAAAACAGGAAAGCTGGAGATTCACGCTTCAGGGACCGGGACGGGGAATCACGATGTCGGACGGAACCCTTGTCTTCCCGATACAGTATGTGGACTCCACCCGCGTACCGAATGCCGGAATAATGTACAGTACGGACCACGGGGAAACCTGGCACTGCCACGGCCATGCCTGGACCAATACGACTGAGGCCCAGGCCGCCGAGATTTCGCCCGGAGTACTCATGCTGAACATGCGGAACAACCGCCGCACAGGACGTATCGTCTGCACTACCGCGGACCTCGGACGGACCTGGACACAGCATCCATCGTCAGAAAAGCTCCGCGAGCCTGTCTGCATGGCTGGACTGCTTATGGTTCCGGCCGATGAAAACTCTCTCGGCAAAGACATCCTCCTGTTTTCGAATCCGGACACCACACAAGGCCGCAACCATATTACCATAAAGGCCAGTCTCGACGGCGGCAACACCTGGCTTCCCGAAAATTCGCTTCTTCTGGATGAAGAAGAAGGCTGGGGTTATTCCTGCCTGACTATGATAGACAGGGATACCGTAGGCATTCTGTATGAAGGGAGTACGTCTCAGCTGGTCTTCCAGGCTATAAGGATAGAGGATATCGTAAGGAAAGGCAGGTAAAGTCCACTACGGCAGGCTGTCTCATTCCGTAATCATTACGGCAGCACCTATCATGGATGAAGGGTTCCAGAGCCATACAGTACCAGAAACAGGGTCGGCCTTGACGACCCTGAATTCAAGCCCTTTCTTTTTTTTGATATCGGTGTACGTAGTCCAGCTCACGTCGCACGTGACCGCAGCCCCCTCCTCTCGTGGAACAGACGAGCATCTGAGAGTATAGAAATCGGACATATTGTCTTCGCAGACGGTAAACTCACATCCGGACGGACTGAATACCGACTGCCAGAGCATGGGGTCGAACCGGTGTATGACATTGCCCTTCACTGAAAAACAGATCATATCGCTGTCTTTAAACTCCTGTTCAAGGGCAGGGCCGTCAAGCGCACATCCGGACAACAGGACACTTCCGGTTATCCAGACAGAGCACCATATCATGAGACGTTTCTTCTGCATAGCCTATTCTCCGCCTTTAATTTCAATGAATTTAGACACCCTGTATTCCGTACCGTCAGGGAAAACGGCGACAGCCTTAAGGATTCCCGAATGATCCGGAGTATAATAACCGTCAGGCCCGGGTGCGACTTCATTTCCGTCCATGGTCCATACTATGCTTTCCGCACCGGAAGAATTATAGAGGCGCAGCGGCAGACGGGTCCCGCCGGGGAAACTGCCGTCTTTGTTCCTGGCGATATCATACAGGTATATGTAAGGCTGGTATGGAGTCTCTGGATGTGTATTGATCTGTCTTATGCGCACCTTTCCCGCGATACCGCCTATGGAATAGCTGATACTTGCCGTATATGTAGACGAAGGCTTCAGATTCTCGAATGTGACGGAGTATTTCCCGTATTCGTACGGCTCCACCGACAGGACTTCGACAGGACCGTTTTTCCCTGACAGAGTAACATCGGCCGGAGTTTCCGTATCGGCCGTCCATGATACTATGGCCGCATCCTGGAACTCGTCCACGAAGATATCCGTCACTGACGGCAGACGGGAATATTCGTTGTCATACACCTGGAAACGGACAGTCCCGTCCGCGTATTTTATCTCCGTTACGGACACTTCCGAAGCATCCCCGTCCCATGATTCAAATGCAGGCGAGGAAGCCGGGGTAAAGGAATCGTTTTCCCCCGAAGGATAGAATATCCTCTGAAAATATCCATCAGGAGTATTCTGGCCGAGGAACTGCACCGAAGGATCGGCTTCCTGCAGATCTGCGCACTGGTGGTCTTTATGGGAATTCACGGTATTCGCATAGTCGCCCGACATCAGCCACCTGTCGCAGGCCCGGACTCCGTGTACCGAATTGAATGAACTGTCGATGTGGTATATCAGAAGGCCGGAGCCCCCGATATGGCTGTCCCACCCTGATGCTTCCCGGCACTCGAAAAGGAAATATTCCCCTTTTGTATTTGTACCGCTGTAGAGATATTCGCCAGAAACATTCACGGGTGAAAGGGAATACTGGCCGGCTTTCAGAGTATCGGGAACCGACAAACCGAGGATATGTCGCTCGACGGCATTCAGATTGGGAGGAGTACGTCCGTCATTGTTCATATTGCCCCGGTCCATAATTGAAGTACGCCCCCACATCGCCTCCGCCAGCCCGTTCCTGTCATAAAAATCAGGAAGCCCCAACGTATGGCAGAACTCATGGCAGAATGTCCCGATATTGGCTATGAGGTCATCATCCGCTCCGTCAGAAAGCATTTCCGAGGTACAGGCATAGCAGTTGATCTGTACGCCGTCGCATGCAAGACTGAGGTTTTTCTCATCCTCCAGGAAACCCGACTTGGACCATATATGGTCGGCACCGGCACCGGCAGCCTCATCGCCTCCGGCAAATATCAGCATTACGCTCTCCACCTGCCCGTCACCGTCGTTATCATATGCGGAAAAGTCCACCTCCTTGTCTGCCGCCATACATGCGTCATAAACCATACGTCCGACCCGGATATCGCTTCCGGCCGCATCGAGGTTGTCGTTTTTCCCGTAATGGCTATATGCATTGGGCAGCTCTATGACATCACTGACATCGAACATGAAATCGCATTTCCCTGAAAACTGGTCACGGAAATAATCCCGTGCACTTCCGGTAGAGCCGTTCACATTATACCCCTGGAGATTGAGCATCGCCTGGAAATCTTCCTTTGAATATGTGAAATGCAGATCCTTGAACGCCACCAGAAGCACAGGCACTTTAATTACGGCGCCGTCCGCAATTTCCAGACGCAGTCCGGGCGCCCTGCCTTTGGAGGCGGACTTCCCCGCCTTCGCCAAAAGCGCATCATACGGTATATTACCTGAAAATGCCCTGGTTCCGGGGACGCTCCCTACCCTCTCGCCGGTACTGTGCAGGCTTCCGTCCGACTCATAATACGCATAGCAATAAAACCCGTCCTCATCCAGGACTACCGGAGTTCCCCCGGCGGTGGTCATTATCTTCATGTGTTCGTCTCCGGAAAGCAGAACCGCGAAAGCCGTACCGTCAGGCTGTACCAAAGTGACGCGCGAATACCTTGCAGGTGCGGACATAAGGACATTCTGGGCAGATACAGCCCATAAAAGGGAAAACACGAGGCACAGCACACACATCCTCCGGCGGTAACCGGCGCCTGCCGTCTCTTTATGAATATTCTTCACTGCCATTCCGGGAATAAATAACAAATACTATATTTGCATGTCAAAATATTCTGCATATATAGTGATTTTTTATGAGACGACCAATTCAAGATTCTCTGACCATCATTGCGGGATTGCTGTTCTGTATCCCGTCATCAGCCCAGAACCGGACTGTCGAATCCCTCAACGAATACGGAACACTGGATTTCTGGTCTGTCCGGGAAGTCAGGGAATCCGGACTCATAGGAGGAAAGACAAAGTACCTTTATGAATTTTTCGGAGACAGGGATACGCTCCGGACACGGGAGCCGTTCACGGCTCCAGAAGGATATCTGTGGAGGACAAACAATGTCATTGCGGTCGTAGCAGGTGTGACAAAGACCAACAATACCGTTTTCCCGGAAGCAAGGGACGGAGGATACTGTGCCAGGATAGAGACGCACATCGAAACTGTCAAGGCCATGGGTATCATCAACATGGATGTCGTCTGCCAGGGCGCTTTCCTGCTCGGGACCCTCGCCGAGCCGATAAAGGACACCAAAAACCCTATGGCAAAAGTCCTTTATGGAATACCTTTCGACGGACGCCCTTCCGCCCTGGTCTTCGACTATAAGGCCGATGTAGGGCATGAGACCATGCGCGGGACCGGTTTCTCAAAACTCAAGGCCATGGAATATCCGGACTATCCGGAAATTTCCATAATCCTGCAGAAACGTTGGGAGGACGAGGAAGGCAACGTCCATGCCCTCAGGGTGGGAACCGGGATAGAAAGGATAATGGAGAACATCCCGGAATGGATAAACGGACACCGCCTGGAAGTCCATTACGGAGACATCACTGCAGAGCCGTTCTTCAAGGACTACATGGGACTTAACAACGACCCTGAAAGGGCTTTCCATACCCTGAACAGCAAAGGTGACAATGTGACCGTCCTGGAAGACGGCTGGGCCGCCCCTGAGGAGCAGCCCAACTTCATGATCATCAAATTCATATCCAGCTGCGGGCAGGCCTTCTACGGTGGAGTCGGCAACACCCTCTGGATAGACAATATCCGTATAGAAATGTAATCCCCGGCAGAGTAGTGAGGGTAACTAAAAAGGTGTGATTTCTACGCAGAAATCACACCTTTTTAGTTACTCTCACCAGATGAAATCGAACCGTATATCGCGAGGAATAGTATGCCCGTTCACATTCGCGATATCAGCCGCCAGAGGCTCATGGATGACTGCATTCCTTGCGGTATACGCCTTGGCGAACTCATAGTCTCCGGTCGCCTGTGTCTTGATGATAAGGCCGGCCCATGAATTTATTGCTTCGAGAGCCTTGGCATAGTCTATATGGTAAAGTCCGTCGGAATTCCTGACGAACGCACCGTTGTCTTTCAGGTAGTTGTAGCACATCATGTTGGCCTTTCCGTGTGAAGAGGCGGTACCGAAGCGGACCGAACGTACAAGGCCTGCTATGAATGTGGTTATGGCATCCTCCTTGGAAATAAGAGGAATCTCATTGCGGTCGATAAGGTTGCATACCATGAAAAGCCCGAGTATATCGGCCTTTGCCTCTTCCCATGTGGTCTTTTCATCCTTCAGGGCGTCATCTACAGAGCCTTTCCCGTTTACCGTCTCCTTGACTCCGAGACCGTGGGCTACCTCATGGAAGGTAACGTTCCAGAAGAAAGCCTCCGAACGGAGATGTTTCTGCTGCTCCGGCTCTATCAGAAGGCGGCCTATAGGAAGAAGTATCTTTCCGAATTTGGCTGTAATGCTGTTATGGAGCTGAAGCCGGCGGGTCCCTTTCACCGCCTGCACCCTGTCATCGTTAGGAAGATTGATGGCGATGGTCTTGCTGCCGGCATTGCAGTCGCCTGCATAATATATTGCGTCATAGACGTTCAGATCCGAAGAAGTTCCCGGAACAAAAGTCTTGTACTCGTCCGGACACGGCAGTATTTTCTGAAGTTCCGGAAGCATGGATACGTATTTTGCAAGTTCGGCACTCCTTTCCTCGTCCTTCAGGAGAATGAAACACTCGTAGGATGCCTTGAGCTCATTGAGCTTGTCATCATAGTTTTCAATAGGCCCTATGACGATGTCGATGTTGCTGTCCTTCATATCCATCCAAGCCAGGTCGCTTTCATAGTAGTCGTCTGTCCTGAAAGCCTTCACCCTCTTTAGAAGATAGTTCTTCAGGCCCTCGTTCTCGGTAATCATTGCAGCCTCCTCCAGATATTTGCATATCCTGTCCAGAGACTCCCTGTACTCGTCCCTGTACCACACGCATTTGAGGTTTCCGGACTCATCCCTTCTCAGGACAGTGTACTGGCTGTTCTTGTCAGGATCGGCAAAGGCGGCGAATTCTTCCGGGGTGATATCATGAGGATAATAGTTGGCCCCTGCCGGCTTCTCGCCATAGCCCTCTACAAAAGAAGAATTGTCATCCAGCCTGTCCCATGGTCCGTAATTTATCATGGCATAATCCTTTGCCGCCTGATTTTCAAGGTTTTCCATCAAAGCCTTATCGCCAAAGGTCTGCTGCCAGAAAAGGCCGTCAGCCACTACCGCAGCGGCACGGAAAAGATTAAGGACCTGCTTGTCCTTGTCAGAAAGGGTCTCCATCAGAGGAGAACTGAGTTTCACCACAGCATATTCATCCACTTTCTGCCTGAGGTCCACTCTCTCGTTACTGTTACATGAAGAGAATAATACCGCACTTGCGGCTGCTGTCAGAAGCAATCTGGAAGTATGTGTCATAAATTTATCGGGTTATGGTTGTTAACGCGCCCCAAAGGTATAAATAATCTTCCGAAGGAACCGGCTTCCAGCCTGAAATTTATAAAAAAAGGCCACCCTGTACAGGTGACCTGTAATTTTTTCAGCCCCAATGACTGTTTTTCCGCATCTGTCTTAAAGGAAACCCTTAAAGACTCCTCCGATGCAAAAATACTAGTAGGACTTGGCGATGGCGATGAAATCATCAGCCTTCAGGGCTGCGCCGCCGATAAGGCCTCCGTCGATGTCAGGACATGCGAACAGTTCCTTGGCATTCGAAGGCTTGCAGCTTCCGCCGTAAAGGATAGTGATTTCCTCTGCAAGTGCGCCGAACTTGTCTGCGAGCACTTTACGGATGCATGCATGGATTTCCTGAGCCTGCTCTGCAGTGGCGGTCTTGCCTGTTCCGATAGCCCATACAGGCTCGTAAGCTACGACAACGTTTGCCATTTCCTCGGCAGAAAGGGTGTAAAGCACGTTCTTCACCTGCTCTGAAACCACATCGAAATGACGGCCTGCTTCTCTCTCTTCGAGGTTCTCTCCGACACAGAAGATAGGTGAAAGTCCTTCAGCAATGGCAAGCTTTACTTTCTCGACGAGCTTGGCATCAGTCTCGCCATAGTACTGCCTCCTCTCCGAATGTCCGAGGATAGTATATCCGCAACCTACTGAAGAAAGCATCTTTACAGATACCTCACCGGTGTATGCACCTTTCTCCCTGTCAGCGCAGTTCTGTGCCGACAAACCTACTACAGAACCCTTTACGACTTCTGCGACAGGATACAGATGGGTGAAAGGAGGAGCTATGACAAGCTTTACATCCGCAGGTACTTCCGAAGCCTTTGCCACGACTTCTTTTGCGAGTTCTACGCCTTCTGGAACAGTTGTATTCATTTTCCAGTTTCCGGCAACGATTTTCTTTCTCATGACTGTTATATTTAATTTGCGCGGGCAAATTTAAGAAATATTCCGGAAAATATGCCCCGCCTTCCCCATTATTATATCACCAAACAACTATCTTATCCACAACGGCTTGCTGTTCCGCGCTCGTCCTGCGCAGATAAATGCGCGTAGTTTCGATGCTTTCATGCCCCATAAGGTCGGCAAGGAGGGAAATGTCGTTGCATTTTTCCAGAAAGTTCTTTGCAAAACGGTGGCGGAAAGAATGCGGATAAACTACCTTTTCATTCAATCCGTATCTTACGGCATAGCTCTTGAGCTGCAAGGCAATCCCGCGGGATGTTATCCGTTTGCCGGAACGGTTCAGGAAAAGATATCCGCTGCTGCGGCCCGTAGAACATATCCAGGCGTATGCCTCGTCCCTGAGGCTGCGCGGGATGAACAGCCGCCTGTATTTGCCGCCTTTCGTATAGATATCTACATATCCGGCATAGACATGCTCGGCCTTGATCTGGACAAGCTCGCTTACCCTCGCTCCTGTAGCGGCCAGGAACCGCACCACGAAATACCATTCGAGGTTATCTTCCCTGCGAAGCATATTCTTAAGGAAAGTATAATCCGCATTGCTGATTACGTTTTCAAGATACGAACGCTGCTGCACCTTGACTGACTTCAGCCTGAGGTGCTTCCTGTTCACGAATCCGAGATATCTGTTCAATGCCTGGATGCGGAGGTTTACCGTCTTTGGCTTGAATGTATCCATCAGATATGCCTTATACATGAGAAGATTCCTTTTATTCAGTGCTTTTTCCCGTGAATAAAAGTCCCTGACGGCGTAGGCGTAAGCCGCAACCGTGTTGTCCGACATGTTCTCCTGCCGGAGATAAAGTACGAAATCATTTATCATTGCAATACTGTTTTGGTTAATGGATATCAATAAAATCATTGTAACTGCGGTCAAAAATTATCAATTCCGTAAATTTTCGTATCTTTGTAGATTGTGTGCATCAGGCACAGACGGAAAGAAAGACTTGAAACATACAGATATTTATTGGACTTAAACAATCATCCGATGAAGAATTTCGTTGAGGAACTCAAATGGAGAGGCATGATCCAGGATATCATGCCGGGAACTGAAGAAAAACTTATGGAAGGACCTACGGCCGCATACGTAGGAATCGACCCTACGGCTGATTCCCTGCATATCGGACATTTGGTAAGTGTAATGATTCTCAAGCATTTCCAGAACTGCGGACATAAGCCTTTCGCTCTGGTCGGCGGAGCTACCGGAATGATCGGCGACCCTTCGATGAAATCGCAGGAAAGGAATCTTCTGGATGAAGAGACTCTTGCCCACAATGTAGCATGCATCAAGAAACAGCTTTCAAAGTTCCTGGACTTCGAATCCGACGCACCGAACAAGGCCGAGCTGGTGAACAACTACGACTGGATGAAGGACTACAGTTTCATCAACTTCGCCCGTGACATAGGAAAGCATATCACAGTCAACTATATGATGGCCAAGGATTCCGTAAAGAAAAGACTTTCATCCGAGTCAAGGGAGGGGATGTCTTTCACGGAGTTCACATACCAGCTTCTGCAGGGGTATGACTACCTCTGGCTCTACGAGCACAAGGGCTGCACGCTCCAGATGGGAGGCAGCGACCAGTGGGGAAACATCACCACCGGAGCGGAGCTGATCCGCAGGAAGCTCGGGAAAGAGGCCTTCGCACTCACCTGCCCTCTTATCACAAAGGCCGACGGAGGCAAATTCGGCAAGACCGAGAAAGGCAACATCTGGCTCGATCCTGAAAGGACAAGCCCGTACCAGTTCTACCAGTTCTGGCTGAACGTATCAGACGAGGATGCGGCAAGGTATATAAAGATCTTCACAATGCTCAGCCGCGAGGAGATAGAGGAAGCCATTGCAAAGCATGCCGAGGCTCCTCATCTGAGGCATCTGCAGAAACTGCTGGCAAAGGAGATCACCGTCATGGTCCACGGACAGCAGGAATACGACAATGCCGTGGCTGCATCCGAAGTCCTGTTCGGGAACGCCACTTCCGAGACTCTCCACTCTCTGGACGAAAAGACTTTCCTCCAGGTGTTCGACGGAGTGCCGACATTCGAAGTGGCTGCAGACAAACTTCCTGTAAATATTCTTGACCTTCTGGCGGTAGAGACACAGGTGTTCCCGTCCAAAGGGGAATGCAGGAAGATGGTGCAGGCAAACGGGGTAAGCATCAACAAGGAAAAGATTTCCGACATCAATGCCGAAATCGGACAAAAGGATATACTCAACGGGAAATACATCCTTGCACAGAAAGGAAAGAAGAATTATTTTATTATAAAGGTAAATTAGATAAAATAATTCTGAAAAGGAAAACGCAGTGTTATGGAACATACGGAATCGACAAGGCAGCTGAAGGTAGCGAAGGAGCTGCAGAAGGATATGGCGGAGATAATCCGCAGCAAGGGAATGGCTGTCTTCGAGGGGGCCATGGTAACAGTGAGCGGAGTAAGGATAAGCCCGGACCTGTCTGTAGCCAAGGTATATGTCAGCATTTTCCCGTCTGAAAAAGCTGAAAAGGTGATGGGAATACTGAAAGAGAATACGAAGGCCCTGAGAGGCGAACTCGGGAACAAAGTGGCGAAACAGCTGAGGATAGTACCTGAACTGACATTTTTCCTGGACAGTTCGCTTGACTATGTAGCACATATTGAAGAGCTTCTGAAGAAATAATGAACCTGCCGTTCTTCATAGCCCGAAGATACCTTTTCGCCAGGAAATCGCACAATGTGATAAACATCATTTCGGCGATAAGCGCCATCGGCATGGCTATAGGGACAGCGGCGCTGATAATAATACTCTCTATCTATAACGGGTTAGACTCGCTGGTCAAAAGCATGCTCAGCAATGTCGAGCCCGATCTTCTCATCACGCCGGCAACCGGAAAAACATTTGTCCCCCAGGGAGATACATACGACTGGATATACGGACAGGAGTCAGTCCTGAACATGTGCTGTGTCCTGGAGGAGAATGTATTCATCAACTATGACGGACATCAGGGACTGGCTGTCGCCAAAGGTGTCGACGAAATCTACGAGCAGGAATCACCTGTCCGCAACCATTTGAGGGAAGGCACATTCACTCTCCACCGTGGAGATGTGCCTCTTGCGTGTGTAGGTGCCGGACTTGCATACGAAATGGGGATAAGCCCGAGATTCGTGGCTCCGATAGAAATCTACTATCCGTCAAGGACGCGGAACATATCCCTGAGCAACCCGGCTGCTTCACTGGAATCTGTAAATGTCTATCCGTCAGGTATTTTCAATATAAACAACGAGATTGACAGCAAATATATCATCCTCCCGATAGAAGCGATGCAGGAACTTCTCGAATATGAAGGTGATGTAGTGTCCGGGGTAGAAATCAGGCTTGCCGGCGGATATCCCAGGAGTGAACTGAAACGGCTCCAGAAAGAGATTTCTTCCAGACTCGGGGACAATTTCAGGGTAAGCGACAGGTTCCAGCAGAACGAATCCCTGTACAGGATGATGAAATATGAGAAACTGTCCATATACATGATACTGATATTCATCATCATTATCATCGCGTTCAACATTTTCGGCTCCCTCTCCATGCTGATTATCGAAAAACGGGGGGACATACAGACATTGAGAAGCATGGGGGCGCAGGACAGGCTCCTCAGGAATGTCTTCGTCCTTGAAGGATGGATGATCTCACTGCTTGGACTTGCGGCAGGACTGGTGCTGGGAATAGCCTTCTCTCTGATACAGCAGCATTTCGGGCTGATAAAGATGCCCGGAAACTTCATCGTGCAGGCCTATCCGGTCATCCTGTCCTGGAAAGACATCCTGGCTACGGCAGCCGGAGTCGCAATCGTCGGATACCTCATAGCCCTGCTGCCCGTCGCTTCGTTCTACCGGAAAGAGAAAAGGCAGACGTATACGGATTCCGGAAGTTTGTGATGCATTTACTGCTTTGAGCGCCGCACAGGCGCGGATTCCGGACAAAATCCATACATTTGCAGGCAAACGGGCATAATCATGGAAAAAACCAGCATCATAAAAATCGACACTGTAGACCAGTACAACAAACTCTACGGACTGAAGACCCTCCACCCTCTTGTATCGGTAGTGGACCTGGGCAAGGCAAAGCAGAATATCCCTCTCGAATGTACCATCAACTATGGCGTTTACGCACTGTTCCTCAAACAGGTCAAATGCGGGGACATACGATACGGGAGACAGCCATACGACTATCAGGAAGGGACCGTGACCAGTTTCGCCCCGGGCCAGGTGGTTTCCGTTTCCCGCGACCCTAACGTAACCAAAATGGATGTGCTCGGCCTGGTCTTCCATCCCGACCTTATCAGAGGGACTTCATTGGGAAAAGACATTCGCAGATATTCCTTCTTCTCTTACAATTCTACCGAAGCCCTGCATCTTTCCGAAGACGAGAAACATCTTTTCAAGGACTGCCTCGACAAAATAAGGATGGAAATCAGCCGTCCCATAGACAAACATAGCAAAAGGCTTATATCAATGAACATCGAACTGCTCCTCGACTACTGCATGAGGTTCTACGACAGGCAGTTCATCACCAGAAGCGATGTAAACCAAAGTGTCCTTGTCCGTTTCGACGAACTGCTTGACGAATATTTCGAAAGCGGCAGGGCCGAGTCGGAAGGCCTTCCTACAGTCAGATATTTCGCAGATAAAGTCTGCCTCTCCCCCAACTATTTCGGTGACCTTATAAAGAAAGAGTCCGGCAAGACCGCCCAGGAGCTCATCCAGACCAAAATCATCGGCCTGGCCAAGGACAAGATGCTCGGAAGCGACAAGACAGTCAGCCAGATTGCCTATGAGCTCGGATTCCAGTACTCCCAGCATTTCAGCCGCCTGTTCAAGAAACTCACCGGCAGCACCCCGATGGAGTACAGACGGCCGTCATAGACTTCCGCCCATAAATAGACTGTCCGGCAAACGGACAGGCCGGAATGTGCGTCTATACCTATGAATTGTTAGCCAGAACAGATAGCCGGACAGAAATAAATACCCATTTGTAGCGATTGACGTCCTGAGCGGGACGGGGTAATTTTGCAGCATCATTTGTAAACATCTAAATTCTAAATACAATGAAGCTGACAGAAATTATCACACTGGCCGCAATTGCGGTCTTCGCAACATCCTGCGAGCAACAGAATCATGAATCCGAAACGTCCTTCTCGGAGGCTGTAGCCGGCACATATACCGGTACTCTTACCATGTCGGTCATGGGAACGGCCATGGACCCGATGGAAGAAGCACAGGTAACGCTTGGCGTTGAAAATGACGTCTGGACACTTACCCTTCCGGAGATGGGTACTGGCTCGATGTCCATGGAATCAATCTCGGTAGAAGTGGAGCTGGCCGAATCCGGAGAGGGCTATACCCTGACTGCGGAAAACATCGATGCAGTATCCGGAAATCTCAACATAACCGGCTCGCTGACCGGAACAGTCAGTGCCGACGGCAGCAGTATGGCCATAAATGCAAAGATCACTCCAGGAGCCATGCCTATGGCAATCAATGTGGATTTCGAGGGGACGAAATAAATGAAAAAGCCATTACTGACAATGTTGACGACCGGAGCGGCCATGCTGCCGCTCCTTTCGTGCAACGGCCTTTTCGGGGGCATCTACGATGAACCGGTGGCAGATACCGGATTCGGATTTACAAAAGTGAACCAGGCGACTTCTTCCGGAACGATATATATCGATGCCACTTCATATACCAGATGGACATATATCGATTTCGACACTTTCTCCATAGATACCACCTTTATAGCCGGAGACGGGTCTGAAACCGGAGAAGTGATGGATGGCTGGGATCTGGCTGTACACCGCTATGACACCAAGACCAACGGAGGGTCTGTCATAGAGACGGAGTTCACGTCTCTGGACGGGTTTCTCGCTTCGGGAAGACTTCCGGAAGGAGAGTATGCAGAGGATATCTGGACCGAAGACAGGATAACAGTTGACATGTCCGGAATGATGGACGGAGTCATCCTCTATGCCCCGTCCTGGTACAACCGGGAACTGTCCAGATGGCTCAACGTGGACACCTCCACCATGCCTCCTGTATATACGATGTCCGGTAAGGTGTACATCCTGATGATGAAGGACGGCAAGGCCGCGGCGCTGCAGCTGACCAACTACATGAACAGCAGCAAGGTTAAAGGGTTTATGAGCATTGATTACGTATATCCTGTGGAGTTCTGACAATGAATAGGATAATCTTTTTGCTCATATCATTCTCTCTGGCAGTCCAGGGACTTTCCGCCTCCGTATCCGTTACAGTCACAGGGACTGTCAGGGACAGCAAGGGCGGGCCTCTTGCCGGAGCGGCAGTGACAGTAGCCGGGAACAACAGCATTTACGCCATCGCCGGGGATGACGGCAGGTACAGTATTGACGTACCGGACGATGCGGATATGCTCAGGTTCCAGTTTGTCGGATACCTGACACAGGACATTCCTCTTGAAAAGGCAAAAGGCAATGTTCTGGATGTGGTCATGGAAGAAGATCTTATGAACCTGGAGACAGTGGTGGTCACCGGGACCAGGACTCCGAGGCTCCTGAAAGAAAGTCCCATATTGACAAGAGTCATAACCGGTCCTGATATACGGAAAGTGGACGCCCTCAATATCGGGGACCTGCTGGAGTCGGAACTTCCCGGAATCGAGTTCTCGTATGCGATGGACCAGCAGGTGACCCTCAACATGCAGGGGTTCGGAGGCAATTCTGTGCTTTTCCTGGTGGACGGGGAGCGCATAGCGGGCGAGACTCTTGACAACATAGACTACAACCGCCTCAATCTGGACAATGTCCAGAGGGTCGAGATCGTAAAGGGTGCTGCCTCATCGCTGTACGGGTCCAATGCCGTCGGAGGTGTGGTCAATCTGATCAGCGCCGGCGCTACCGAACCGTGGTCGGTAAATGCCAATGCCCGGTACGGGGCCCACAACGAGCAGCGCTACGGCGGCTCCGCCGGCTTTATTGCAGGAAAATTCAACAGCCTTACCAATGCCCAGTACACCAGCATCGACTCTTATGCGATGCCTTCGGAGGGAGACTACAATACCTTCTACGGAGGATACAACTGGAGCGTCAAGGAACGTCTGCAGTACGAACCGCTCGAGGGGCTCAAGTTCACCGCGCGTGCCGGCTACTTCTTCCGGGAAAGGGACCTGCAGAGTGACACCCGGGACCGTTACCGTGATTTCAGCGGAGGACTGAAAGGAGAATGGGAAATCGATGAAAGCAACCGTCTGGAACTCTCCTACGGCTATGACCAGTACGACAAGAGCGATTACCTGCTTTTCAACGATACGGATGTACGGGACTACAGCAACGTCCAGCATGTAGTACGCGGAGTCTACACCTGCAGTCTCGAGGAAGACGGCCGGCACACCATGATCCTCGGAGGAGACTACATGAGGGACTACCTTATGTCCTACCAGTTTGAAAACAACGGTTATTATGTCCAGCATACGGCGGACGTATTCGGCCAGATAGAGGCCAGGCTGAACGAGAGGTGGCACTTTACAGGAGGTCTGCGCTATGACTTCTTCTCCCAGAAGAAGCTCAGCCATTTCTCCCCGAAACTCAGCCTGATGTACCGTTTGAAGAACTGGTCGTTCCGAGGCTCCTACTCCGGAGGCTTCCGTGCACCTACGCTCAAAGAGATGTACATGTCATTCGACATGGCCAGCATCTTCATGATATACGGCAATCCCGACCTGTCTCCCGAGTCCAGCGAGAACCTGTCGCTGTCGGCCGAGTACAACTGGAAATATCTCAGCGCATCGGTGTCCGGCTTCTACAATTTCGTGGACAACCGTATCACTACAGTATGGAACGAAGGACTCGGAGGCATGATGTACACCAACATGAACCCCCTGCAGGTACGCGGAGTGGACGTATCGGTATCGACACGACTGCCGTTCGGACTCGGAGCGAGACTGGCATACACTTTTACCGATGAGGCCATCCGCCCCGGAGACCCCCTGGTATCCCAGACCCGGCCGCATTCGGCTACGGTCCGCATCGAATACGGCAGATCATGGAAAGACTACGGCTTCGACGTAGCCCTCAGCGGACGTATCCTTTCAGCCGTGACCACGGAGGTCTATACGTCAGCTACGGACTACGAGGAGACCGAAAGGCAGACTTACCCGGCATATACCATCTGGAAACTGACGGTATCGCAGGACATCTGGAAAGGGATCCACCTGAATATCATAGTGGACAACATCTTCAATTACCGCCCGGAGTACTACTACAGCAGCACGCCGAGTACGACCGGTACGACAGCCGCTGTGGGTCTGTCCGTGGATATTGAACAGATGTTTAAAAAATATTGAAAATATGGTTCGGAAAAAGACAAGATACATAATATATATTATCATATCCGCTCTGGCAGTCCTCATCCTGTGGGGACTGTGGGCGTTGACGGCAAGTCCGACGAAAGTGGCTTTCCTGAATTATCAGGTCATCGAGATGGGCAGGATAGCCAAGGCAAACGACAACGCCATGATAAAGCTGTACGAGCTGGCTCCCGAAGAAACGTCCAGGGCCGGACGGTACGACATACTCCTGATCAACGGCATGGGCCTGAGAATCACAGAGGAACAGAGGGCGCAGATACAGCGTGCGGCCGACAGGGGCCTTCCCGTAATCTCGACCATGGTCACCAATCCTGCCAATGACATCAATACGGCCGATTCACTGGATACTGAAAAAATAAAGGCCTATCTGTCAAACGGAGGTCCGGACAATTACCGTAACATGCTTTTGTATATCCGCCGCAGCATAGACGGTAAAAGGATTGCGGCTCCGGAACCTGCCCAGGCAGAAGAATATACCATGGAGAACATCTACCACCCGTCACTGGAGGACAAGGACAGGGACGAGGAGGGATTCCGTTCCATCGCGGCATATAACGGCTGGCTAAAGGACAACGGTCTCTGGAAGGACGGTGCCCCGCGCATAATCATTACGGGGCAGATGGGAGATCCTGCCGACCTGATTGCATCCCTTGAGGCCACCGGGAACATGGTCTATCCCATACGCAGCACCATACCGATGCTCCGCAACGGCCAATTGGATTCCATAGCCCCTTCGGCCGTAATCAATATGGCGCACGGCAGACTCGGGGACGGGATGGTGGAATTCCTGGAAAAATACAATATTCCCCTGTTCTCTCCCCTGAATGCCAATACTCTCGTCTCCGACTGGGAGGAAGACGACATGGGCATGACCGGAGGCTTCCTGTCCCAGAGCATAGTGACACCAGAGATAGACGGGGCAATCCGGCCTTTCGTGCTTTTCGGACACTATGAGACCGGAGACGGGCTCAGACGTCTGGAGGCCGTTCCGGATCGTCTTGAAGAATTTACCGGGACAGTCAACAGGTATCTGGAACTGAAGCGCAAGCCCGAGAGCCGGAAGAAGATAGCGATATTCTACTACAAAGGTCCCGGACAGAATGCCCTTGCTGCAGCAGGAATGGAAGTAGTGCCGTCTCTGTACAATTTTCTTGTAGCACTGAGGGATGCCGGATATGATGTCACCGGCCTGCCTTCCTCCCAGGACGCCCTGGCGGAACTGATCCAGAGCCGCGGGGCAGTGTTCGGCTCCTATGCCGAAGGGGCCGCATCCCGCTTCATGCAGGAAGGCTCGCCGGAATGGATAGACGCCCGGACCTATGACGGATGGGTGTCGGAGGCCATTCCGCAACGGCTCTATGACGAGGTCATTGCCCTGAACGGAGATTTTCCCGGACCGTATATGTCCAGGGATGGCAGGCTCGCCCTTCCGCGCATAGAACTGGGCAATGTGGTGCTCATCCCGCAGCCGGCGGCCGGAGGCGGGCAGAATGATTTCCAGATGGTACACGGGACGCATGCCGCACCTCCGCACAATTATATCGCCGCTTACCTCTACGCGCGTTACGGTTTCGGAGCCGATGCCATGATCCACTTCGGGACACACGGCAGCCTGGAGTTCACCCCCAAGAAACAGGTGGCCCTGAGCAGGTACGACTGGCCGGACCGACTGGTAGGGACAATACCGCATTTCTACTTCTACACCATCTCCAATGTCGGGGAAGGCATGATGGCCAAACGGCGTACCTACGCCACTTTACAGTCGTATCTGACAGCGCCGTTTATGGAAAGCAATGTACGGGGACTGTACAGGGAGCTTTCAGAAGAGCTTTCCCGCTATGATGAGGCTCTCAACGGAGAGAAACCGGATGCTGCCGGTGCGGAAAGGTCTTCTTTAAAAATAAAGGGACTCTCCATCGATATGGGCATAGCCTCTGATCTCGGACTGGATACTCTTGACAGAGAGAGTCCATATAATGAAGATGATATCATACGTATCGGCAATTTCGCCGAAGAACTGGCTTCCGAGAAGGTTTCGGGCAGGCTGTATGTAATGGGGAAACCTTATCTGCCCGAGCAGATCAAGTCTACCGTCTGTGCCATGAGTACAGAGCCTATAGCCTACGGACTTCTGGATATCGACCGTACCCGGGGCAAGAATGTCGAAAGGGTGGAGAAACGCCGTCCGGAGTTCAACGACAGGTATCTGGAACCGGCAAGGAAGATAGTGGAACGGCTGCTGGCACAGTCCCGTCCGGCGGATGACCGTCAGCTATGTTACATAGCCGGTATCTCTATGGAGGAGCTCGCCCGAGCACGAGAAACGGCCCGTTCGCTACAGGCTCCGCCTGACATGATGTCGATGATGATGCAGATGGCCGGAATGCAGCAGGTACGCAAGGATACGGCCGTCAGCAAAGGGATGAGTGAGATGATGTCTGATATCGGACGGCAGATGATGGAGGGCGGCAAGGCCCGGCCGACGCAGCAGGAAGCGGATTTCGCCAGGGCGGTGACGGAAATAGAGCAGGCCGTGCTCAATGTGCACAACTACCGCAAGGCTCTGCTGGAGAGCCCCTCCGATGAATTGGAGAGTATGCTGAATGCTCTGGACGGCGGCTATACCGCGCCCTCACCCGGAGGAGATCCTGTAGCAAATCCCAACACCCTGCCTACCGGGCGCAACCTTTTCGCCGTGAATGCCGAGGCCACTCCGACCCGAAGTGCATGGGAGAAAGGCGTGCAGCTGGCGGAGAATACATTGAGGCTTTACCGGGAGCGGCACTGCGACTCCCTGCCCCGCAAGGTCAGCTATACCCTCTGGAGCAGCGAGTTCATCGAGACCGAGGGGGCTACCATAGCCCAGATATTATACATGCTGGGAGTCGAGCCGATATATGACAGTTTCGGCCGCGTGACCGACATCAGGCTGATACCGTCGGAGAAGCTGGGACGTCCGAGGATAGATGTGGTGGTGCAGACCAGCGGACAGCTCAGGGATATCGCCGCATCGCGCCTGTTCCTGATAGACAGGGCCGTACGTATGGCGGCGGAAGCCGGGGACGAGGAATATACGAACAATGTGGCGGAAGGTATCCGCGAGACCGAACGGATTCTCACCGGGAAGGGCGTCACCCCGGCCGATGCACGGAGAATGTCCTCCTACAGGGTGTTCGGCGGAGTGAACGGCAACTACGGCACAGGCATCCAGAGCATGGTGACGGCTTCGGACCGCTGGAGTTCGTCTTCGGAAATAGCGCAGGTATATATGAACAATATGGGGGCCTATTACGGAAGCGAGGAAGGCTGGGAAGAGTTTGCCCGGTATGCTTTCGAGGCCGCCCTGTCCCGTACCGATGCCGTAGTGCAGCCTCGACAGAGCAACACCTGGGGAGCACTGAGTCTCGACCATGTGTATGAGTTCATGGGCGGACTGAACCTGGCTGTCAAGGAAGTGACCGGCAAGGAGCCGGACGCCTACCTGAGCGATTACCGCAACCGCAGCAGGGTCAGGATGCAGGAGCTCAAGGAAGCCATAGGAGTCGAGAGCCGGACAACGATATTCAATCCGTCCTACATAGAAGAAAAACTCAATGGAGGAGCCGGGGATGCAGCCGCCATAGCCGAAACTGTCACCAACACCTTCGGCTGGAATGTAATGAAGCCGCAGGCCATAGATGACAGACTCTGGGATGAGATATACGATGTCTATGTGCAGGACAAATTCAACCTTGGGGTCAGGGAACATTTCAAGGAGGTCAATCCGGCCGCTCTCGAGGAAGTGACGGCTGTCATGCTGGAGTCGGCCCGTAAAGGGCTCTGGGAAGCCACACCGGAGCAGATAGCCGGTCTGGCCGAGCTGCACACAGGTCTGATAAAGGAGTTCGCGCCGTCCTGCTCCGGTTTCGTGTGCGACAATCCTTCCCTGCAGGACTATATAGCATCGGCCCTGCCCGAGGCCTCTGCCGGAGAATACCGCGGGGCCATACGGCAGATCCGGGAGGTGTCGGCGGGCGAAGCTCCAGACGGGATGGTACTAAAGAAAGACCGCCTGCAGAGCGAGACAGAAAAGAAAACGACGCTGGTCAGCAACATAGCCGTGGCGGTGCTGATTGTCGCCCTGTTCGTCATGGGAGGACTGCTGATACGCCGCCGCAGAAAATCCGGAGGCATCTGATATTCGGGAAACATGTATAGTCTGGTCATTATATTAATGGTGCTGGTCTGTATCAATTTCATATTGAAACAGTCCTGGCACAAATGGTGGTCGGTGCTGGCCCATGCCGCGGCGGCCGCCCTGTTTACCGGTCTGATGTGGCCGGCAGCCGTGAGACAGTCACGCTCCCAGATAGATGCCTGGCTGTCCGATCCAGGCCTGATGCTGGATACCTCGGTGGTCATCACCATTGAGGTCATTCTTCAGATTTCATTTTGCCTGCTGTCGGTGAATCTGATGAATTCAGGAAAACTGAAGCCCTCTGTTATCTGGAGCTACCGCGTCCTGCGCTGGTTCCCCGGCATACTGATATTCGGTGTACTGTTCAGTTTTCTTGTCTGTCTGATATTCGCTTTTCCCGGTATGCCTTTTACGCTGGTGGCATGGAGTGCGGCCGCAGTGGTCTTCGCGGTGATAGCCGGAGGGGCCTGGCTGATGCGGCTGCTCTTCCCCGATAAAGAAAGCCGCCTGGAGATGTTCTTCCTGACCAACGCCCTGACCGGGATAGTGGCAGTGATAGCTACCGTCAACGGACAGACGGCCGTGAGCGGGGTGAGCGAGGTGGACTGGCGGTCCCTTGCCGGCGTGCTCGGACTTGTCGCCGCAGGGGTACTGGCCGGTTCATTTGTCAGGACAGCGCGTCCTTTCCGCAGATTTTTGAAAAACATCAATAATTTAAAACCGTAATAAATATGAATTATATTTCCGACATTCTCTTCTGGATTTCCAACGGACTGCTCGTACCGGTAGTGGTGCTGCTGATCCTGTTTTTTCTCCGGTCTCTGCTACTGATCGGCAACTTTTTCGGACAGTACCTGCAGATCAGGAAAACAGACCGGCTCTTTATGGCTAAAGTGGAGGCACTGACTCCTGATACGGTAGAAGAATTGCGTGCCTCCATGCCAGACAAAACCAGGTCTCCGCTGCTGGGCTGCCTGGCCGGCCTGCTGGACACTACAAAGGACAAGGCACACCGCCAGCTACTGCTTTCGGATTATGAGATTGCCGCAGACAAGGACCTGGGTATCTCCAAGACACTCTCGAAGATGGGTCCGATGCTGGGCCTTATGGGTACACTCATCCCTATGGGACCTGCTTTGGTCGGTCTGTCTACAGGTGATATCGGCTCGATGGCCTATAACATGCAGGTGGCATTTGCCACTACCGTAGTCGGCCTGTTTTCTGCGGCAATAGGCTTTATCACCCAGCAGGTCAAGCAGAGATGGTATACAAGGGACCTCAACCGTCTGGAATTCGTGTGCGATGTTCTGGACGGCTGCGCAGGACAGGCCGGGACAGTTGCCGGAGCGGATGTAAAGGAGGACGGGAGATGAAAAGGAGAAGACTGCTCGGCACGGACGAGGAGAATGATCCGATGAGCGTGGTCGGGAATCTCTTCGATGTGGCCATGGTGTTTGCCGTGGCCCTGATGGTCGCACTCGTGACACGTTACAACATGACAGAGATGCTTTCACCTGAAGATTTCACTATGGTCAAGAACCCCGGCAAGGAGGACATGGAGATTATCGTCAAGCAGGGGCAGACGATTGACCGCTATACCCCTTCCGAGGACCAGTCCAGGTCCGGGCAGAAAGGCAGACGGGTCGGCATAGCCTACGAGCTGGAGAACGGTGAGATCATCTACGTTCCGGAATAGAACGTTGTCCGTCCGGGAAATAGCTCTGGTTTATGCCAGCCGTAACCGTCCGGGCCGGTAAATCCCTCCCACACCTGCGGTGCGGCCCCTCCCGTTCACGAGGCCACGGGCAAATGTAGCTCTTTGTGCGTAAAGACGTAACGATTCAATGGAAATTTGTGTTGGTTTTACTGATAAACATATTACCTTTACAGTTCCGAAACAAACATTTCGGAAACAGCCATTTCGGAATTACAAAAAACTGACCGATGATATGAGATTTTTTGACAGGACTGCAGAGATTGCCTCCTTGCGCGAGATTCGTGAGATGGCAAAAGATAACGCCCAATTCACCGTAGTGACAGGACGCCGCCGTATCGGCAAGACATCCCTTGTATGGAAAGCATACGAAGATGAACCCTTCCTTTATTTTTTTGTTACCCGTAAAGCAGAAGGTGACTTGTGCGAAGATTACCAGCTTGAAATAGAGAACAAGCTGGGATTCCCGACAATGGGTCGGGCGGAACATTTCGCCGATGTATTCGAGTTTTTGATGAAGTTCTCGGCAGAACATCCCATTACTCTGTTCATCGATGAATTCCAGGAATTCTTCCGCGTAAACAAGTCTGTTTACAGTGAGATACAGCGTATCTGGGACATATACAGCCCGAAATCCCGCATGAACCTGGTTGTCTGCGGCTCTATCTATTCCATGATGTCAAAGATATTCAAGGACAAGAAAGAACCGCTTTACAACCGGCAGACACGTTTTATGACCGTACGCCCGTTCTCCACGACTGTATTGAAAGAAATTCTTGCAGAATATCATCCGGGCTATAAGGCAGAAGATCTGCTGGCCCTGTACTCATTTACCGGAGGTGTAGCCAAATATGTCCAGTTGCTTGTGGACGCCGGAGCGACTACTATGGAGAAAATGCTTGACCATATCGTCAAAGCTGATTCAATTTTCATAAGTGAAGGGAAGGCCAGCCTCATTGAAGAGTTCGGCAAAGATTACGGGGTCTATTTTTCGATCCTGTCAGCTATATCGAGAGGAAAGACTTCCCGTTCGGAAATCGAGAACGCTGTAGGCAGAGAAATCGGCGGATACCTGACCAGACTGGAAAACGAGTATGAAGTCATAGCCAAGAAACAGCCGCTTTTCGAGAAGAGTTCCACCAAAAATGTGCGCTACTCGATTGATGATAACTTCTTCACATTCTGGTTCCGCTTTATCTACAAGTACAGCTATATGCTCGAGATCGAAAACTACGAAAGCGTGAGGACAATTATAAACCGTGACTACGAAACGTTCAGCGGCATGATGCTTGAGCGTTATTTCAGGCGTATGATGATTGACCGTCAAGCCTATACGCGCATCGGAGGATGGTGGAACCGCAAGGGAGAGAACGAAATCGACATAGTAGCTGAAAATGAACTGGACAATGAAGCAACCTTCTTCGAAGTAAAGCGGAAAGCAGAAAACATTGACCTGGAAACACTGAAATCAAAGGCTGGCGCCTTCATGCGTGCTACAGGCAAGTTCAATGGGTATGCCATCTCTTACAAGGGACTGTCAATGGATGATATGTAATTATTTTAAGGTGTGTATATATCACTGACCCAATTCCGGATGGCATTCCGGCTTGCTCCGTTCAGAAGTCTGCCGTCCTGCCATTCCAGGTCGGGATATGCTTTTCTTAATGCATTTACGCTGCCGGTTATACTGCTTCCGCCGGATGTGGCAAACGGCACGAGTGTCTTGCCTTTCAGGTCATGGCTCTCGATAAACGTGTTGATAATTCTTGGGGCTTGGTCCCACCAGATGGGATAGCCGATGAAGATGATATCGTAGGCAGCGACATCCGGTTTCGTGTCTTTCAATGCCGGACGTGCCTGCGGATTGTTCATCTCCACCGAACTGCGCGATTGCTTGTCGTTCCAATCCAAATCTTTGGAAGTGTAGGCTTGTTGCGGGACAATCTCATATAATGTACCGCCTGAAACCTCCGCAATCGTTCTGGCTGCTTTGGCGGTTGTACCTGTGGCTGAGAAATATACGACCAATGGTTTGTTTTCGGTTTGCATATTACTGTCTCCTTTGTTTTGGGCGCAGGCGGCAAAGCTCATGGTCATTACCGCCGCCAATGTCAATATAATCTTGTTCATAGACCTGTTACCTTATAATGTCACTTGGCATATTCCTCCTTGATGATGCGCAACGCCTTGATAGCGGCGGGGAAGCCGATGTAGGGCAGGCACTGGATGACGGCGGCGGTCAATGTTTCCGGCGAGTTGCCCGCGTTGATGTTGCCGTAGTAATGCGAATGGAGCTGGCTTTCGGCTCCCAAGGTGGTCAGTACGCAGTAGCCCAACAACTCGCGCGTCTGCAAGTCAAGTGCGCCGCGGCTGTATATTTCACCGAAAAAATAATCGGTCAGGAACTGTTCTACATTCTTGCCCATATCTCCGGGCATACCTGACATGACGGATGACACGCCGCCGGGATATTGCTGGTTCTGAATGGCTTTGCCCGTCTCGTGGCGTGTTTCTTCCGTCACCGTGCCTTGCTTTTCCAACGGCAGGCTGATGCCACGCTCCTTGAACACTTCGTTCACCGTGGCCACGGCGTTCAGCATCTTGGGAAAGCCGATGAATGGTGCTGTGAGATACATCACCTCGCGTAGTTCTTCAGGAGTGACGCCTACATTGAGAGCCGCCCCTGCATGGGCTTTCAGTTGCGGAAGCGTCTGCATAGTGGCGAGGGTGATGCAGGTAATCATTTCGCGCTGTTTCAGTGTCAGTTCGCCCGTCTGGAATACCTCACCGAAGATGAACTTCTGAAGGATGTCCATCATTTCCGGGTCTGTGCCCTGCCCAGTCAGAGCTTCACCGCCGAACAGGGTGCGGTAATTCTGCTTGCATACTTCGATTCTATCCATATTGTCTGTTGTTTGTGCCGTCGCGGACAGGGCTGCTGCCAGTGCGAGGGCGATTATACCTATTGTTCTTTTCATATTATTCAATCATAAATGAATTGATTTCCATACAAATGCCCTGTCTATGCAGACCATCATCGTCCGGACCGGTAAATCCCTCCCACACCTGCGGTGCGGGCCCCTCCCGTTCACGAGGTCACGGGCGACCACGCCGTCCGGACCGATTACGGTCTGCAGTCGCTTAGGGGTTTATAATATGGATAAGGCATTGTAATTACAAACTCTTCCCCAACCGGTTATATTCTTCGTCGGTCACAGGCTCCAGCCATTCGTTGGTCGTGTTTTCTCCGGGTACCTCAAAGGCGAGATGCGCAAACCAGCTGTCCGCCGCCGCTCCATGCCAATGCTTCACATTCGCCGGAATGTGGATGACATCGCCCGGAAGCATCTGCACGGCAGGTTTGCCTTCCTCCTGATACCAGCCCTTGCCGCCCACACAAACCAACATCTGCCCGCCTCCTTTCGTGGCATGGTGAATGTGCCAGTTGTTTCGGCATCCCGGCTCGAAAGTGACATTGTTGAACGGTATCTGCTCTTTGGATATCGGAGCCAGATAGCTGTTGCCGATGAAATACTTGGCGTAAGCGGTGTTCGGCTCGCCGATGGAGAATATCATTTCCTTCTGAAATGCCTCCCTGCCGTCCGCCCCGGCGTTTCCTGTAATCTTTTCCTGTGCCATAATTCCTTGAATATTAGTAATTGTTGCTACCAATAATAAAAACAGTATTTTTTTCATGTGTCGAGAATATTAGTCCATAAAGTTGTTGATCCGGTTGGCGGGATTGAGCGGTGTCTGGTCTGACAACACCAGCGACTTGACCATGTGCTGCGTTCCCTGCTTGTATTTCTGAAAATGCGTGGAAGCGATGTGCCTGTCGTAAGCCTCTTTGCTGGAGTATGTTTCAAGAATGGTTATCTTGCAGGGATTCTCCTTTTCGCTGACGGCATACATGGTCAGCACGCCCGGTTCGGTACGCAGGGAGATTTCGCCCACCTCAGTCACATATTGTATATATTCATCGAGGAACTGCGGCCAGACTTCGATTTTCGACAGACGCACGATGCCGTCGGCAGCCATTTCTTCCTTTGCGCACATGCCCGGCTGTTCGGACGGATGCGTTTCCCTCTCCGTTCCACTGCATGACAACAGTCCGAACATGAGAAGTGCGGT
>CALVAJ010000032.1 GCA_944325505.1 uncultured Bacteroidales bacterium | reverse complement strand
TGGTGACATTCCCTATTTTCATGGTTAGTCATGAAGCTTGTCGTCTGGACCTGCATTCATATCTTTCCTATATCCCTCCGGCCACCTTCTCCCGGTATGACTTAGGTGTACATCCGTACCTTGCGGAGAAGTTCTTGAAGAATGTACCCCGGTTTGCATATCCCGATTTGTAGATTATCTCATCGATGCTCATCTGTGTTGTGGACAGAAGCTGTTCGGCATACATGAGGCGGAATTCCTTTATTATGTTGTTTGGGGTTACGTTCAGCAGTCCGTCCAGTTTATTGTATAGTGTCCTTACACTTACGCCCATTTTTTCAGCTATGAAAGCGGTCGTTACGGAACTGTCCGATATATTGTCATTGATTATCTGCAGCATTTTCTCTATGAATTCCTTGTCTTCCCTGTGAAGTATTTTTCCCCAGGTGAACCGGTATGAACTTACGCTCGACTTGTAATAGTCCTGAAGCGACTTGAGCTTGTTCATGAGCTGCTCGACTGACGCCCTCAGATATTTGATGTCGAGCGGGAGCCCGATATGCAGGTCTGCACCGGATTCTATTTCTTTGATTTTGTTTTCGTTGTGCTGGTCTCCGCTTAAAAGGATTACAGGAATGCTTGAAGTAACCCTGTCGCCTTTTGTTTTCTTTATCATCTTAAGGATTTCCTCGCTCAGTATCAGGTATTCGTAGATGAAAATGTCTGGCTGGTTTATGTGCATGGCGTCCTCTGCTGCCTGGCAGTCATTGAACATCCTGATATTGTACCGTGAAGAGAAAAGTTCGGCTATGAAGTTCATGATTTCAGGATCGCTGCCGACAATGAACATCGACAGGCGCTCTTTGATGACATCGAAATGAAGCAGCTGTTCCTTGTATATGTCTGCATTGCTCATTCTGTTCTTTTCCTGGGCGTGCGTATATATCGGGAAGCCGCTTACAATATCGGTCTCTCCTCCTTTAAGAGATGGCAGTTCTGCGGTCAGTCTTGCATTTCCTCCCTCCAGTCCAAGTGACAGCCTGCCCTCCAGTCTGGCAGTGATGTTATTGCACACGGCAAGCCTCATTTCGTTTTTGAATGACAGTCCGGAAACATTCATGTTGAGAGGATATTCCATTGCGGTGATTTTCGTGAATATTTCAGAAACTTCCGTCAGTCTGGAGCTTTCCGCGCTGTTGGATACCGATATTTTGAGAAGATTGTCTTCTGACCATATGCTGAATCTGACGGAGCCGTTTTTATCTGCATTTATAAATGCGTTTGTCAGCAGCATTTCCATCACGGTGGCCACCTTTTCTGAAGATGTGCTCCAGACCAGGTTCTCCTTTATGTCTTTTATGAATGCTATACCCCTGCTTTCTGCATGTCTTGTGAATGTACCGGCTATTTCCTCAGCCAGGTCGCTGACAGAGAACATCTGTATCTTGAGCTGTTCATTGTCGCTGGATTCCCTGAAATCCTGGAATATGTCCAGCATGCTCAGCAGCTTGCCGCTCTGCTGCAGTATCTTTTCGCTGTGGCTTTTTATGAAACTGTCGGATTTCTCGTATTCGAGTATCTGCTGGCATGGCCCTGAAATCATCGTTACCGGCATTGTGAGTTCCTGGGCTATGCTTTCGAACATCTGTACCGTAGAGTCAAGCATTTCTTCCTTGCGCCTTGCCTCCATTCTTTCCATCTGTTCCTGCCGTTTTTTACGTCTCTTCAGTCTGTAGAAACGGCTGACAAGGTAAAGTATGCAGACAGACAGCAGGACATAGGCAGTCTTTGCAAGCGAAGAGGCGAACCACTGCGGCTTTATCCTTATCTCCAGGCCGGATACAGGGCTTGAATATCCGCTGACGGGGTTGAAGTATTTTACCAGCAGAGTATATCTGCCATGGGTCAGATCGGGAAGCCTGATTGTTTTAGGCGTGTCATTCCAGGTATTTTCGAACCCCTTGAGCATATAGGAGAACTGGTAATTCTCTCCGTCGATATAGTCCAGGGCATCTACGCTTATTGTGTACAGCCTTTCTTTCGGCCCCACAATGAGCCTGTCCGTCCATGAAAACGGCCTTTTCGGGACATTCTTGCCGCCGGTCAGCCTTATGTCCCTGATCTGCAGTTCCGGATAGAATGATTTCCCGGTGTCGGGCCGGCTGCTTACCGTGACAAAACCGTTTGTACCTCCGAAGAAAAGGAGGCTGTCGCGCAAGTCCGTGAAATAGGCCCCGTCGCTGTATTCTATCGTATTGACGCCGTATGAGTATCCGTAGGTGATGGATTTGTCGTTTTCCGGAATATATTTCACCAGACCTCTGTTGGTACTTATCCACAGCTCCCCGTATTTCCCTTCAAGGATTCCGTGAACCGCTCTTTTTACGGAAGTCTCTTCTACCGTACCGTCTTTAACAGAGACTTTAAGAAGTCCGTAGCTTGTGCCTGCCCACAGGTCGCCTTCCGTCCTTCTGCATATTGCCCATACGTCATTCGCTATATCAGAGAGCCCTGCATCGAGTTTCATGATTCCTGCCGTCCCTTTTACAGGGTCGTATGTCGCCAGACCTCCTCCTCTGTTCCCGAACAGCATGGTCCCGTCCGTATCTTCGTACAGACAGAAGAACATATCCATGTTCTGCATTCCGTCCCCGAAATCAATGAGACGGCTGTCCTTTACATAAAGACCGGGACTGCTGCCTGCAATCTCCAGCATGTAGACACCGCGTCCTACTGTCGCTATCCATAATGTGTCGCCTTTTTCATGGATTCCGTGGACATATTGCAGGGATTCCGGGACCTTGCCTCCTAAAGTATGGATTTTCCCGGTATCATACGAATAGTAATTAAGCCCTTTCCCTTCGGAGCCTATCCATATGACTCCCGTCCGGCTTTCCTCGAATGCATATACGCTTTCATCTGTAAGTCCGCTGTTCCGGGTGGTAATGTGTCCGGTTTCCTGTGCCGTCACTTTTCCCCCGTTGGTGAATCCTGGAATCCGGAGTATGCCTTCTCCTTTTGTCCCTATCCACAGTGTTCCGTGCGTATCCACGAGAAATGCCCTGACGGGTTTTGAAAAGGAATACGGCATTCTGTCGAATGTGTATGAACTGAATGTCGTCGGATTATAGGCGTACATCATCACACCTTGCCCGTCAGTGCCTATCCACACGATATCCTGACGGCTGTCTCGCAGCAGAGAAAAGACCCCGCAGTCTATGTCAAGATGTTTTTTCCGGTAATCTTCCGGACTGCTTCCTGGGATTTTTGTCAGGCTCGTCACACCGTTGTACAGATACGATATCATGTACCCGTTGCCGAATTCGGCTATGTCTGAGACTGTTCCGTAGCGGTTTATTTCTTCTTCCAGGTCAGCGACAGGGTCTATCTGCCCGTTTCTGATATTGAAAATACTCAGAGTCCCGGACTCATCTATTATATATACGCCGTCGTCTTTTCTGAATGCCGATATGAGAGGCCTGCTGCCTGACGCTTTTTTTGCCGAACCCATCCATGACGTGCTCCCGTCCGTCGGGAATGCCGCATCTGCGTAGTATATTCCCTGATTGCAGAATATCCAGACTATGTCCTCATCGGAAAGGCTTATTTCCAGAATGTCATGGAAAGAGAAATCTCCGGGCCATTGCACTTTGTTGAAATGCCGGGATGAAGGCTGGTATCCGTAAAGCTCGTCTCCGGGTGCGAATATGAATGTTTCATGGCTTTTTCTGGAAACTGCAAAATATATCCCCTGGAATTCCTCATGCCGCTCCTGTACTCCGCCGGTGCCGAAAAGATCCAGTCCGTAGTTCGTCCTTATCCAGAACAGCGAGTCCCTTGTACCGATGATTTCCTCGATAAGGTTTCCGGACAGAGGCTGCATACCTTTCCCCTCTTCCGGGTAATGTACTGCCTTTTCTCCGTTCCACAGGTCGAGTCCGTCGCATGTGCCGAACCATACGTATCCGTCATGTCCCTGGGCAAGTGACAGTACTGAATTGTTGGAAATGCCTTCACGGCTTGAAATCCTGCGTATATTGTCTGCATGCACCTCTGTGCAGAGAAGCAGCAGGAGCGCCGGGATAACGGTTATGTGTGGTCTCATATTTCTTGTATCTGGCGTTTGTTCCGCTAATATAGTCAAATTCGCCGTATTTCATATATTCGTACATGGGAATGGCGTAGAAATGTACTTTTATATAGAAAAATACAGGTATGATGCGCAGTTTTGTTCCGAATTCTTTACTGTTTTGATAAAAATGTGTTAAAAACGTACTAAATATTCATGCAATCGTACAAGTATTGCGTCCCTTTAAATATAATTTTGTGAAAAATTCAGGGCGGGGTGTACCCTGCCTGGAATAGGAAAACAGTTAAAGTTTAACTAACCAAGCATTTTATGTCTTTTAGAATTTCCCGTTTAAAACAACCTGTCTGGGGGGGGCAGCTAAGGTCAGTATTGCTGGCTTTGGTTATGGTATTGTCCGCAATGCCGCTCATGGCCCAGGAGCACAGCGTCTCGGGTACGGTAACCGATACTGACGGCAATCCTGTTATCGGCGCTGCGGTCATGATTCCGGGTTCCAATACCGGAGTTTCAACTGATTTTGATGGTAATTTCTCATTGGGAGGCTTGACTCCCGACTCTGAAATCGAAGTTTCCTGCCTCGGATTCGCCACTCAGCGCGTGAAGGTAGGAAACCGTTCAAAGATTGATTTCGTGCTTGAAGTGGAGGCCACTTTCATGGATGAAGTCGTCGTTATCGGTTATGGTACCACTACACGCCGCCGCTCTGTCGGTGCGGTGGACCAGGTCAAGGCCGATATCCTGGAGAACAGGTCCGTGGCGAATCTTACGCAGGCCCTTCAGGGAACATCCCCTTCCCTGGTCATCCAGCAGAGAAGCTTCAACCCTAATGACCAGGGGCTGAATATCAACATCCGCGGTGTCGGAACCATGAACAACAACGATCCTCTTATCGTCATCGACGGTCTGGTAACCGACAATTCAGCGTTCGGCAAGCTCAATCCACAGGATATCGAGTCAGTGTCTGTCCTCAAGGATGCCGGTACGGCAGCCATTTACGGTTCCCGCGCCGCAAACGGTGTCCTGCTGGTAACCACCAAGAAAGGCAAGTACAACCAGGCTCCCGAGGTGAAAGTCTCCGCCATGGTAGGATGGCAGGACCCGTACAGCCTTTATACTCCGGTAGAAGGCTGGCAGAACGCCACTCTGCTGAACCTGGCAAGACACAACCGCGGCCTGGACCCGTCTTTTACCGCTGCGCAGATCAGGGACCTGTATGACCACGGAAACGGTACGTTCTTCTTTGATGAGATTATGCAGACCGCTCTCCAGCAGAACTACAATGTAAGCATTTCAGGCGGCAGCCAGAATACTACATATATGGTTTCTGCCGGATATTTCAACCAGGGCAGCAACTTTGTCGGTCCTGACTACGGCGTAGAACGCTATAATATGAGGGCAAACGTATCGACTGAGTACAAGAGACTGAAAGTCACTGCCTTGCTCTCCTATAACAGGAATGACAGCAAGAATACCATTGACGGCAACGCCATAGCGAATGCCACTCGTGTCCCTACCTACTATTATTACAGACAGCAGGATCCGGAGACGGGACGCTACCTTATAAATGATATCCTGACGGACTTCAACTCTCTCGGTCTGCTCGAGACCGGCGGTTACGACAAGTATAACAACGATTATGTCAACGCCAACATCTCACTTGAATACAAGATTATAGAAGGCCTGAAACTGCGTGCTGTCGGAGGTGCGGATATCTACTCCAACCACAGATATACCCGCACATTCACGACCCCGTTCTATAACTATCAGGATATCGACGGCGAGCCTCGCCTTAACAATACCGACCGCCGTTCCGAAGACTGGAACGAGAAGGCATGGCTTATCAATACCCAGATCATGCTCGACTATGACAGGACCTTTGCCGAAAAACATCATGTCTATGCCATGATCGGGGCTTCCAACGAGTCCTATACCAAGCAGGGGAATCAGGTCAAGATCCTCAAGGTGGATGAAGATCTGGGAATCAAGGGCGACGGTTCAGAGGTAGATCCGACAGGCTCATACCTTACGCCGGAAAGCACTACACGTACCAGCCTTACCTCTGTATTCGGAAGGGTAGGTTATGACTTCAAGGGCAAATACTTTATAGAAGGAACCTTCCGTTATGACGGTTCGTCCAAATTCAACAAAGACTACCGCTGGGGATTCTTCCCTTCGGTGTCCGTAGGCTGGACCATTTCGGAAGAGCCGTGGATGTCCGACTGGAACTACAATATGGGTATGCTGAAAATACGTGCATCATACGGTACCCTCGGTAATCAGGCTACCGGCGACTACCAGTATTTCACTACATACGACCTGTATGCCAATACATACGGATTCAACAATACAGGTGTGGCAGGAGCCGGCTTCCAGCTCGGTACCGACAATCTCCAGTGGGAAGTTTCCAAGACATTCAATGTCGGTTTCGACGCCTCTTTCTTCAAGAGCAAGCTCAACATCGGATTCGACTACTTCAACAAGAATACAACCGATATCCTTATCAAGCCAAAGACCCCGCTCCATCTGGGAACTGAACTGAACAGCTACAATGCCGGTGCGATGAACACCCAGGGATGGGAGCTCACCATCAACTTCTCCCACATGAAGAACGACTGGTCGCACAACCTGTCTTTCAATATCGGAGACTCATGGAACAGGGTAACTTCATTTGAAGGTTTCGAGCAGATAGACAAGTCCGATGAAATATGGAGAATCATCAGGGAGGGCCTGCCTCTCTACTCATACTACGGATACAAGACCGACGGATTCTTTCAGAGCTATGAGGAAATCGCGGATTCGGCTGTCCCTGTAGGTATGGAGAACCAGCTTCAGCCGGGCGACGTGAAATATAAGGACCGCAACGGAGACGGCAAGATCGATGAGGACGACCGCTATTATCTCGGAAACGCATTCCCGAGGTACACATTCGGACTGAACTACAATGTGGCATGGAAAGGTATTGACCTGAGCGTGATGTTCCAGGGCGTACTCAAGAGGGACATGATGCTTCGTGGAGAGCTTGTAGAGCCTTTCCACAACAACTACGGCTACACCATGTACGAACACCAGCTCGATTTCTGGACACCGACCAATACCGATGCGAGATGGCCTCGTCTTGTGGCTTCCGACAGGCAGGGGTCCAGCCTCAACAACTACGGCTACGGTTCTGACCTTTACAAATTCAACGGAGCCTACCTCCGTCTGAAGGATGTCCAGATCGGTTATACATTTCCTCAGAAATGGATGGACAAGATCAGGGTAAAGAAACTGAGAGTCTACTTCGATGCCCAGAACCTCTTTACTGTCAGCGGAGTGTCGTTCATCGACCCTGAATCTTCGGAGTTCGGCAGCAGCATGAACGCTTCCGGTGCCAATTCAGGACGTAACTATCCTAATCTCCGGTATTTCGGTATGGGCGTAGATATCACGTTCTAAGGAGATGATTCGTCAGAAGTGTTATTTGAAGAAAATTCCAGAAAATATGAAAAACATAATAAGATATACGGTAGCCTTCCTGTCAGGTGCGGCATTGCTGACCGTTGCCGGTTGCAACTCACTTGACCAGGTCCCTACAAATAAATTTACGGACGATACATTCTGGTCATCGGCCGACAGGGCGCAGTCCGTTGTCAACATGGCTTACAACCAGATGTATTCCCATACGAAGTTCCTCGATGACGAGGCCTTGAGCGACAATATCTTCGAGCAGCGCGGAGGCCCGGATACCAGGGCGATACGTACCGGTACGGCCACGGCTTCCACCGGTTTGTTCGAGTCCGAATGGAAATGGATCTATCAGGGTATCAAGACCTGCAACGTGTTTATGGACAAAGTGGATCTTGTTCCGGATATGGATGCCGACACCAAGGCCGGTATGGTAGCCCAGATCAAGTTCATAAGGGCATATCTCTATTTCCGTGCGGTCAATTTCTATGGTGCCGTGCCTTTCTTCATGAGCGATATTACGCTGGACGAATCCAGGATGTCCGTCCGCACGCCGAAAGAAGACATCATCCCCCAGCTCGTGTCAGAGGTTGAATCGGCTATACATGCCCTTCCTTCAAGGGATGACCTGTCTGCAGCTGACAACGGAAAGATAACCAAGGCTGCCGCCATGGTCCTCCTTGCCAGAATCTACATGTACAATCCGGACATGTATCCTGACTGGGCTGACAAGGTAGCCGACATCTGCGACGACCTTATCCACAACCAGGCCGAATACGGTACATACTCCCTGTTTACCACATCCGACGAGCACTGTTCTGCTTACGAAAACCTGTTCATGGCTGCATACGAGTACAATTCCGAGGTGATTCTCGACTACTCCGCCATGGAGACCGTCAAGCAGTGGACGACTTTCAACAATCTTGCTCCTATAACGGCCGGAGCATCTCTTGTCCAGCGTGCCCCTACCCGTGAGCTTGTGGACGATTATCTCATGGCCAACGGAAAGAAGATCGATGAAAACGGTTCCGGATACAATGAATCGGATCCGTATTCCAACAGGGACCCGCGCCTTCTCTATACTGTCGGCTGTCACGGCAAGGTCTGGAAAGACGTGAACAATAGCGGCGCATACACTGAATACACCCTCGATGTCCTGGGAGAAAAGAGCAGAGACCGCTTCAGCGTAGGAGGCAACTCCACCCCTACAGGATTCTTTGTCCGCAAGTACTACGATATGGGACACGGGCAGGAATTCAAGCAGTGGAACAACATCATCATGATGAGGTATGCCGATGTACTCCTTATGTATGCCGAGGCCAAACATGTTCTGGGAGAGTTCGATGAGAACGTGTGGAATGAAACCATTAAGCCTATAAGGGAAAGGGCCGGTCTGAGCGCTGAAGCATGTGCCTATCCATCACTCAGTACAGATGCCATGACAGACCTTATCCGCAGGGAACGCCGCTGCGAGCTTGCTCTCGAGGGACTCAGATACTATGACATCCTGCGCTGGAATATCGGTAGCGAAGTCCTGACCGGCAATGTGCGCTCTTCTTACGAGACAAACTCGATAGTCCTTGACACAAGGGTGTTTTCTGACAGGGACAAACTCTGGTCGGTGCCTCAGTCGCAGCTGGAGCTGGTACCTACCCTCCTGCCTAACAACCCTGGTTATTAACAGTTAATTTAAAGACAGAACAATCATGAAATATAGTTTTTTTTCAACATTGCTTCTGGCTGCCGCCCTTTGTCCGGTGTCCTGTACTCTGGACAAGGAGTACCGTCCGGGAGATGTGACGCCGGTAAGTTCGCTGATTTCACCGGAAGATGGCAGATATGAAAAATTCAGGAGCGGTTCCGATGCGACTCTGACTTTTTCATGGTTTCCGGCATATGCGGAGGATGGAATGGGAGTCCAGTATGAAGTGGTTTTCTACGATTCTCCTGACAGAAACAATGAATACAGGATCGATGCAGGTTTCAATACATCTATTGAAATCCCTCACAAACAACTCGACAAGGCAGCAAAATCCCTTGGCATAGGCAATGGTGCGGATGGCGTTATGTACTGGAGTGTCATCTCAAGCCGCGGAGTAAATGAGGCTGAAGCTACCGTAGCTCCACGCAGGATCGAGGTGACCCGTCTGAATTCATTTGAAGTATTGCCTGCTGAAGTATATATAACAGGAGAAGGTACGGAGTGCGGTACTGACCTTTCTTCAGCATTCAAGGCGATTTCAGAAGACGAAGAAGGTGTGTTTACATTCTACCACAGGCTTGAAGCCGGAAAAGGCTTTACATTTACCAGCGGCAAGACCGGGGATTATACAACCTATACCATAGTAGACGGTATCCTTGATGACCATGGTACTGAACCGGCCACTGTAAGCGAGTCTGCGGTTTATAAGATAACACTTGATTTCAATACGAGAGGAGTTACTTTCGAGGAAGTTTCTAAAGTGATATTCAATTTCGCACCGCGTACTGAGGACAACAGGGATCTGGCGTATGCAGGAAACGGATGCTGGAAAATGACGGATTATCCTGTAGTGTTCAAGCAGGAGAGCTGGGGGCTTGATGAAAGGTACAACTTCAGGGCTACCATAGACGGTACCGAGTATGTGTGGGGCTATGTCTCAAATGATTCCGGTACGCAGTCCGGAGAGCAGCCAGCTTCATATTTCTATATTTACAATTATCTGTATGCTTCCATTACGTCCGAATATCCGTACTTCAACTACTCGTTCAAGTTCAATACCGGACTCAACGGCTCGACCGTCGACATTACAGTCTGCATGAACGGAGATACAGAACATCCTACACATATTATTGATAACATCAGATAAAGGAATATAGTATGAAAAATATATTTAACGGTATCTCTGTGTTGCTGGCTCTGTCCTTTGTCTGGACAGGATGTACACAGTACACTGAATATGAAGCGGACAGTACGGGCAGGGTAGAAACCCTCCTGTACCCGTCCGACGGGTTTGAAATAGACCTGATAAACAATGATAATGCAAACCTCACTTTTGAATGGGAGGCATCCGGTAATGGAACTTCACTGTATGAGGTGATTGTCTATGGCAGCGACGGTACTGAAGAACTCGGACGGTTCGAGTCCGACGGGAACGGTACACGCACCATGCTGACAATGAAGCAGACGAAAGTAATCGAACTTGCCGATATGGCGGGGATTGTCCCTGAAGGGACCGGAGATCTTTATTGGACTGCCGTAACTGTATCAAACGGCAGTATGCAGTCAAATCCTCCGAAAGCCCATAAACTGACAGTAACCAGAGATGCATCGACGGTCGGTGCTCCTTTGCAACTGTATCTCACCGGGGAAGGAACTGAAGCCGGCGCAGAAATAGCATCTGCCCTTCCTTTGAGGTCTACGGGCGAAGGAACTTATGAGATATTCGCCACCCTTGACGGCACGTTCTCGCTTGTCAACAGAAATTCTGAAGGTGCCAGGAGGGAATTTTATGCTACTTCTGACTCGAAACTGACTGAAAATCCTGAAGAATCCGTTTCCTTTGAAAATGGCATTTACCGCATCAGGGTGGATTTCAATAATAATGCAGTCACCTGTGAGAAGATCAACAGCCTTAAAATGAACTATGCGAACGGAACAACGATTTCTGAGATGGAGTATGCCGGTGGCGGTATCTGGAAGACTCCGTTTATGGAGATAAAGACAATAGACACAGGATGGCCTGAGGACAGATACAGGTTCGTTGCCGAAGTCGGCGGGCATCAGGAACTTTGGAGTTCTGACAGGGAAGATGACGATGCGTCGGCTCCAAGTACTTTGAATGCTAACGATCTTTATTTCAGGGTTTATGAGAAAACTGATGCCGGTCTTTTAAGCAGTTCATATAAAGGTTGTTATAAATTTTATCCTTCCATTATCGGGCTGACTTCATCCGTAGTTATGGATATGTCCGGTGACATCTACCGTCATTACTTTACTTTTGAATTCACTTCGGAAGCACCGAAAGTACAGAAACTTATATCTCCTGAAGATGGAGCTTCGGTCGAACTGCAGCCACAGGATGGGGCCGCCATTGAATTCTCGTGGGAGGAGCCTGAACTGGAAGGAACGGAAGCCGGCAAGCTGCCTCTGACTTCATATTCCGTAGTGCTTTTCGGCGATTCTCAGGGTACGGCAAGGCTCTCTTCATTCAGTGCTGCCGGAAACGGGGCTGTTACGATATCGCATGTTGATATTGAGGCAGCAGCTGCTGCGGCAGGTATTCCGGCCGGTGAAACGGGCGTTATCTATTGGGGTGTGGAATCGGAAATGATTTCCTATACTTCAATCTCTGCATTGAACTCTCTGAATGTAACCCGTATGAAAGGAATTCCGGATCAGCTGTACCTTACGGGAAGTGCAACTGAGTACGGCACCGGGTATGGGAAGATGAAAAAACTTGATATAGGCAAATTTGAAATCTATACAAAACTTTCATCCGGTTCCTATGCATTCACTGACGGAGAGGAAGGCGATATCCGCAAATATGTCATAGACGGGGATTCTTTTGTAGAGTCTGAGACGGACGGAAACTGGAATGATGAGAATATCTATAGGATAAATATTGACCTTATAGAAGAAACACTTTCGGTTCAGGTTGTATCAGATGTCTTCTTTATAGTAGGAGTCCATGCAGATAAGCCGATCTATTATGATTATAGCGGTAAAGGTGTATGGGAAGCGAAGAATGTGGTGCCTGACTTTACTTATCATGACTGGGGCGGCGGTGATTCGCGATATACACTGTATTTGAGCCTTGATGGAACAAAGTATAAACTTGCAGCCAAAACAAAAGATTTTGGCAGCACCGATCCTGCTACAGAATACGGAGAAGGAGATGCTATGTATATGATATATGAGTTATCTACGGATGATAATCCATTTGACTATGGTTTTAAAACCATTGCGTCATACCGTGGTCAGAATACCAAACATGTTGATCTTAAGATTAACTTAGGTCCGGATACTGAGTTCTATTATAATTACATACATCATCTTGAATAATTTTTAATGCTGATAATAATGAAATTGACGAAATATTTATTTGTATTATCGGCCGCAGCCTTTGCTTCCTGCGGAGTGGACGACATTTACTACGGTGAAATGTATGATCCGTCATCGCTTCTGGACGCTCCGTACCGGATCGATTGGGAGGCTGCCGCCGACAGTGCCGACGTCGCACTTATCGATAACTTCATGGATAAGGACAAGGGTACTTTCCGCGTGAGCAAGGACGGCAGTGCCGACAATACATACAACTATTGGGGCCAGGCCCATGCCATGGATGTGGTCATAGATGCATATCTGCGCATAAAAGATACGGATGCAGAGCGTGCGGCTACGTATGAAAACTATATGAAACTGTGGCATCAGTACAGGGGAAACAATTATTCCAGTCCGGATTATAGAAATGACTTTACGGACGATATGGAATGGATAGTCCTCACTCTCATCCGCATGTATGAAGCTACAGGAGTGAAAGAATACCTCGACTATGCCCAGGATACTTATGATGAGTACATCATCACACGCTGGACCGTAGACGAAAACGGCGGAGGTCTGATCTGGTCTGTCGAGTCAGGCAGGGAAATAAGCAAGAACGCCTGTTCGAACGGTCCGGGTGCACTCTGTGCGCTGCGTCTTTATGAGTTTACTCAGGAAGAACAGTATCTTGATCAGGCCAGGATGATTTACGAATGGCTGAGCTCCACTCTGTATGATTCCGAGACGGGTTCCGTAGCGGACAATATGAAAAACGGAGTCATAAGCGGCGTACCCCTGAGCTATAACCAGGGGACATTCATAGGTTCCGCACACATGCTCTACAATTTTACCGGTGACAGGCGTTATCTCATAGAAGCCATGCGTGCCGCTGAATACCAGATGAACAGTATGAGCACTGACGGGATAATGAACAGCGAGGCATCCTCTGCAAACGGCGACAACCCCCTGTTCAAAGGCATTTTCATCAGGTATGCCACCCTGCTTGCACTCGACGAGAACATAGATGCGGACTTCCGCAAGGAACTGACGGACTATATGACGCACAATGCCATTGTCTGCTGGACACGCGGCATCGACAAGAGTTCTTATCCTGAGATTTTCTTCAATTATGACTGGACTGTACCGTACACCGGCTTCTATAAGTATTATCAGCCGCAGGTGTCAGGTGCCACTCTGATTGAGGCCATGACCAGACTTCATTAGGATACAGCGTCCTGACCGGTGATACTGCCCGGTTATGTGCGGCAAGGCTGAATGCCGTGCGTAGCCGGGCGGTTTTCATATAATCGTGCAGTACATTAAAAAATATAGGATATTTTTGTGTTAAAATCATATAAAATGAAACTTGTTACAGTCCCCCTTGGCGCTGCGCTGTGTGCGGTTGCCATGAGTTCGTGTTCCGGCGGCCCTGCAAGCCTGCAGTCCGCCTATCTTGAAAAGGCAGAAGCCGTCATGCAGGCTGTCTATGCCTGCTATTCGGTGGAAGAGAACTGTCTGTTGAGGGAGAATTATCCGTTTGATGACGGGTATAAGGCAGGATACCTTGCTTCTGAGGAACAGTCTTCCAGGCCTAATCCGTATTCCTATCTCTGGCCTTTTTCAGGGACTTTGTCCGCTGCGGCCGCAATAATGGAATCGGATCCGTCTTATGAGGATACCCTGGCCTGCAGTGTGCTGCCCGGCCTTCAGGAATATTTCGATACCCGGAGGGAACCTGCCGCATATTCTTCATATATCGGTTCCGCACCTCTTTCTGACAGATTCTATGATGACAATGTGTGGCTCGGCATAGACTTTACCGACCTGTATCTCCATACGCATAATGCCGGATATCTCGAAAAGGCTGAGCTGATATGGAAATTCATCGAGAGCGGCATGGATGACAAACTCGGAGGAGGCATCTACTGGTGCGAACAGAAAAAAGGTTCGAAGAATACCTGCTCGAATGCCCCTGGAGCGGTTTTCGCCCTGAAACTGTACAAAGCTACCGGAAATGAACGCTACCTTGAACAGGGTAAGGCGCTTTACGAATGGACCAGAAATACGCTGATGGATTCTTCAGACTTCCTGTATTTTGACAATATAAGCCTGTCAGGGAAAGTCCAGACATGGAAATTCGCCTACAATAGCGGACAGATGGTCCAGGCCGGAGCCCTGCTGTACGGCATAACGGGAGACAGGAAGTACCTTGACGATGCTGCCAGGACGGCGGAGTCATGCTACGATTATTTCTTTGAGGACTATAAGGCCGAGGACGGGACTTCTTTCCGCATCCTGAAACCTGGCAACACATGGTTCAATGCCGTGATGTTCCGCGGACTGATAGAACTTTACAAAGCCGACGGGAACAGGACATATGTCGATGCCGTGCAGAAATCCCTGGATACCGCGTGGGAAAAATCGCGTACCGCAGAAGGGCTTTTCAACGATGACTGCAGCGGAAGGAAGACGAACGAAACCAAATGGCTGCTGGTCCAGGGGGCCATGGCTGAAATGTATGCCCGCATGGCTGAAGTGTGCGGATATGACGGGAACAAGAACAGATAATCATTAATTATAACATAGGAAATCATGCTTAAGTTTTTTCTGCCGGTTGTATGCGCTGGTATAGCCGGAACAATGACCCTTTCAGCGCAGGATTACGAATGCCGGAGGCCTGCACCGCAGGACAGGCTTTTCCGTTCCGAGGCGGTTGAGGCAAAAATTGCCGAAGTGCAGGAACTCCTGACCAATCCCCGCCTTGCATGGATGTTTGCGAACTGCTATCCTAACACCCTGGACACAACGGTGCATTTCCGCAAGGATAAAGAGGACGGACTGGATGATACGTTCGTGTACACGGGAGACATCCATGCCATGTGGCTCAGGGACTCAGGGGCACAGGTATGGCCTTATGTCCAGCTTGCCAATGAAGACGAGGCCCTCCGCAGGATGATAGCGGGCGTCATCAACAGGCAGTTCAAGCTCATCAACATCGACCCGTATGCAAATGCGTTCAATGACGGGCCTACCGGAGGGGAGTGGATGAGCGACTTCACTGAAATGAATCCGAATGTACACGAGCGCAAATGGGAAATCGATTCCCACTGCTACCCGATAAGGCTCGCCTACGGGTATTGGAAAGAGACGGGGGATACATCGGTATTCGGGGAAGTCTGGATCGAAGCCGTGAAGAACATCCTCAAGACACTGAAAGAGCAGCAGCGCAAGGACGGAGTCGGTCCGTATTATTTTATGAGGAAGACCGAGCGCCAGCTCGATACCAAATGCTGCGGCGGATACGGCAACCCTGTGAATCCGGTGGGGCTTATAGTCTCTTCTTTCAGACCGTCCGATGATGCTACCACTTTCGATTTCCTTGTCCCTTCCAATTTCTTTGCAGTGACTTCCCTGAGGAAAGCTGCTGAAATACTTACCAAGGTAAATAAGGATAAAGCCCTTGCGAAGGAATGCCGGGAACTTGCCGACGAGGTGGAGGCCGCTTTGAAGAAGTATGCCGTAGTCGAGCATCCCAAGTACGGTAAAATCTATGCTTTCGAAGTGGACGGGTTCGGCAACTCCTATCTGATGGACGACTCCAACGCTCCGAGCCTTCTTTCCATGGCATATCTCGGTGATGTGGATGTGAATGATCCGATTTACCGGAATACCCGCAGGTTTGTCTGGAGCGAAGACAACCCTTATTTCTTCAAAGGTACTGCCGGAGAAGGTATCGGAGGCCCTCACATAGGCTATGACATGATCTGGCCTATGAGCATCATGATGAAGGCTTTCACTTCGCAGGACGACGCAGAGATCAAATGGTGCGTAGAGACCCTGATGAAGACTGATGCCGGCACGGGATTCATGCACGAGTCTTTCCATAAGGACAACCCGGAGAAATTCACCCGTGCATGGTTCGCATGGCAGAACACCCTGTTCGGTGAACTTGTCCTGCATCTGATCGATGCCGGAAAACTTGATCTTCTTAACAGCATTACGGTAAAATAATAACTGGGATTTTAGATATGACACTGAAGAAACTGATATATGCTGCGGCGGCTGTTTTCATGGCATTCCCTGCCATGGCATCGTCAGCCGGTACACCGCGTCCTGAGTATCCGCGTCCTCAGTTTGAACGCGAGGACTGGATCAACCTTAACGGTACATGGAGCTATGAATTCGATTTTTCCCACTCGGGAATGGATAGAAGGCTTTTTGAAAGCAAGGGATTCGAAGGCAGGATAACCGTTCCTTTCGCTCCTCAGAGCGAGCTTTCCGGAGTCGGATTCAAGGATTTCATTTCCGAAATGTGGTATCACAGAACGATAAATGTGCCGCAGGACTGGGCCGGAAAGAAGATAATCCTGCATTTCGGTGCAGTGGACTATATCGCATCCGTGTATATTGACGGAAAGATAGCAGGCCGCCACTGGGGCGGTTCGTCTTCTTTCTCCATCGACATTACCAGGATGGTCGTTCCCGGACAGGAGCACAATCTCGTGGTGAGGGTCGAGGATGACGAGCGTTCCGGACAGTATGCAAAAGGCAAGCAGAGCGGAAGGTTTGCATCTTTCGGCTGCGAATATACCAGGACTACCGGCATCTGGCAGACCGTGTGGATGGAGCCTGTGTCAAAGAACGGTCTGAAGGATGTGTATATCGTTCCGGATCTCGACCGGAGCCGTTTTGTAGTGGAGCCGTCATATTACGGTCTTGCCGCAGGTCAGCAGTTGAGAGTCACTGTAAAGGACGGGGGCAAGGTAGTGAGCAGCAAGACTGTACCGGCTTCTGCACAGACTTCCGCAGAACTTCCCGTAAAGAAAGCCAAGACCTGGTCTCCGGAGTCTCCGTTCCTGTATGATATAGACCTGGAAGTACTTGATGCAGAAGGAAATCTAATAGACAAAGCCGCTTCGTATTCAGGTATGAGAAAAGTACATATCGAAGGCAACCGCATTTATCTGAACAACGAACCGGTATACCTCAGGCTGGTCCTTGATCAGGGATTTTACCCGGACGGGGTCTGGACTGCTCCGTCAGACGAGGCTCTGAAACGTGATATCGAGCTTTCCATGGCTGCCGGATTCAACGGCGCCCGCCTGCACCAGAAAGTATTCGAGCCGCGTTTCCATTACTGGGCCGACAGGCTCGGCTACCTTACATGGGGCGAGTCTGCAAGCTGGGGAGCCAATATCAATAACCCTCTGAGTGCCCGCAACTTCCTGACAGAGTGGGAAGAGACTGTCGTTCGGGACAGGAACCATCCTTCGATAATCATGTGGACTCCGTTCAATGAGACATGGGAGCACCCTGAGGACCGCGAGGTGGCCAGAGAGGCCTGCAGGATGGTGTCTGATGTCTACAAGCTCACCAAGAACCTCGACTACAGACCTTGTCATGACGTGAGCGGAAACTACCATGTGATGACCGATGTGTTCTCGGTGCACCAGTATATGCAGAATCCGGATGATCTGAAGAAATGGCTGGCTCCGGTAGACGGCCTGGTCCGCCATCATGATCTGGAGCACAGGGAAGTAGAATATGACGGACAGCCTTATCTGGTAGACGAATATGGCGGCATCAAATGGGTCGTAGGCCAGGAATTCTCTGAGATTTCATGGGGTTACGGCGATGCTCCGAAGACTCTGGATGAGTTCTATCAGAGACTCGAGGCCCTCACTGACGTGATTCTCGGTTTCGACCATATCTGCGGCTATTGCTATACCCAGCTGACGGATGTGGAGCAGGAGCAGAACGGTATCTATAATTATGACCGTACTCCGAAGTTCGACATGGAGAAGATACGCGCCGTATTTACCAGGATTCCTGAAGGATTCGGGAAATAGTATCTGGCCTTCCTGTAAATTGCAAGACTGTCATTCCGGAAAAGCTCCGGAATGACTTTTTTGTTATATTAGCGGACATTTTGATTCTGTCCTGACATTATTATGAAAAAATTTCTGACTATACTGTTCCTGCTTTGCACGGCAGCCGTTTATGCGGATGAAACCGGCCTCAAGCCGGTAGAAGACAATTATACCAAACGTGAGGTCATGATCCCGATGCGCGACGGTGTTTCTTTGTATACGGCGGTTTTCGAACCCTCGGGAATGTCGGACAGGCCGGTGATAATGCTGCGTACCCCATATTCATGTTCTCCGTACGGAGAGGGGTTCCCGTCCGTGCTCCGGAAAGACCTGAGGCTTTTTTCGGACAATGGGTATATCATTGTCCTGCAGAATGTAAGGGGCCGTTATATGAGTGAAGGGGAGTATGAGAACATACGCCCTTTCAATCCGGACAAGACCGGAACCGTCACAGACGAGGCATCTGATACATACGATACTGTAGAGTGGATACTGGAGAATACTTCCAACAACGGGAACGTCGGTGTCACGGGCGTGTCTTATCCCGGTTTCTATGCTGCGATGGCGGCCCTTTCCGGCCATCCGGCCGTTAAGGCCGTATCTCCCCAGGCTCCGGTATATGACTGGTATATGGGAGATGACGCACATCACAACGGGGTACTGATGCTTCTTGATACATACTCTTTCGGAGGCTCGATGTACAGGGAGCATGACAATCCCGCTCCTAAAGCTCCGAAATCGGCGTCCCGAATCAAGGGCGACGTGTATTCCTTTTTCCTGAATGCAGGGACAATGGAAGGCATAACCGCCACATTTTCGGACTCTCTTGCTTTCTGGCACAGGATGATGGAACATCCTGATTATGACTCTTTCTGGCAGGAACGTTGTCCGGGCCTCCACTTCCGGGGCAGTCTGCCTGCCGTACTGGTAGTAGGAGGAACGTTCGATACGGACGACTGTTACGGCGCCCTGAACACATACGGAAGCATAGCAAGGCAGGCTCCGGGCACTTCGCTTCATTTCGTCTACGGCCCATGGTATCACGGAGGCTGGCATAACCTTTCATACGACCATCTGGGTCAGGTCTGGCTCGGAGACGGACTGTCGGAATATTTTATGGAAAACATAGAATATCCGTTTTTCAGATATTATCTCGAAAACAAGGGGGAAGCCCCTCCTAAGGTATCCGTCCGTCCCTATGGAAGCTGCGGATGGGAATTTTATGATGCCTGGCCTTCTGCGGAAACGGAATACAGGAAAGTATATTTGAGGGAAGGAGACAGCCTGTCGTTTTCATTGCCGGATGAGAGGGTTTCGGCTTCGTCGTATGTGTCCGATCCGGAGCATCCGGTCCCTCATGTGGGGTTTCCTGTCGGCGGCAGATACAGGGAATATATGGTAGAGGATCAGAGATTCGCGTCTTCAAGACCGGATGTCCTTACGTTTGTCTCCTCTCCGCTTGAGGATACCCTTAAACTCGAAGGGCCCGTTACGGCCGGCATTTGGTTCGGGACCACCGGCAGCGATGCCGACATAGTGGTGAAGCTGATCGATGTATATCCGGATGACTTCAGGTATCCGAAGGATGTGGCATCACGGCTGCCGCGTCCGGACTATCAGATGGGCGGTTACCAGATGCTTGTCCGCGGGGATATTTTCAGACTGAGATACAGGGAAGGTTTTGAAAAGGCTGTCCCTGTAACACCGAGAAAACCGCTTAAAGTGGAGTTCACCCTTGATGACGTGGCACACTGGCTGCTCCCCGGACACAGGCTGATGATCCAGATACAGAGCTCGTGGTTCCCGCTTACGGACCTTAATCCGCAGACATTCGTCGAAAATATCTATCATGCCGCTCCGGATGATTATCTCCCGGCAACCATGACGGTATATCATCAGAAGAACCGCCCGTCATATATCCTGCTGCCTGTCAAAGAGTAGGATTTTACGGTACGGCCATATGCCTAAATTAAATGGTATCCTTTATATTGTAATGGTTCCTTTCGCTGCTGTTCCTTGAAACGAGCTCCCCTATGAACCCCGAAAGGAACAGCTGTACTCCGATCAGGACTGCCACAAGTGCGAGATAGAACAGAGGCTGGTCTGTTACAGGCCTGAAATCCAGTCCGTTGGACTGATGTATAAGCTTTGAGACTATCAGCCAGACTGCTATTATTCCGCCTGTAAGGAACATCAGTATGCCGGTAAGGCCGAAGAAGTGCATCGGATTTTTCCCGAAAGTGCACAGAAACCATATCGAAAGGAGATCGAGGAATCCGTTGACAAACCGGCTTACACCGAATTTGCTTTTCCCGTATTTGCGTTTCTGGTGGTGCACCTTCTTTTCCGTAATCCTTGAAAATCCCGCATTTTTTGCAAGATACGGGATAAAGCGGTGCATTTCACCGTAGACCTCGATGTTCTTTACTACCTCGTTCCTGTATGCCTTCAGGCCGCAGTTCATGTCGTGCAGGCGTATGCCTGTGATTTTCCTGGCGGCTGCATTGTATATTTTTGACGGGATGTTCTTCGTCAGCCTGTTGTCCTTGCGGTGCTGCTTCCATCCCGATACGATGTCGTATCCGTCTTCCGTAATCATCCTGTACATCTCCGGTATTTCATCCGGAGAGTCCTGCAGGTCTGCATCCATGGTGATGACGACACGGCCTACGGCTGCCTTGAACCCGCAGTACAAGGCGGCCGATTTTCCGTAGTTCCTTCTGAAGGATATCCCCCGTATGGCTTTGTCTTCACGTGCCAGTGCTGATATTCTGTCCCAGGAACCGTCAGTGCTCCCGTCATCTACCATTATTATTTCATATGCATATCCCTCCCTGAGCATGACTGATGTTATCCACCCGACAAGCTCGTCGAGCGACTCGACCTCATTGTACAGTGATATGACAATGGATATGTCTTTGTCGAAACCTTCTCTTGTGCTCATTTCTCGAAATTTGCAAAAGGGTCACGGGACGGGATGTTCCTTGAAAGGATTGCCGACAGTACGGTACCGTACAGGAAACAGTATATCAGTGTCGAAAAGAATGATATCTGCGGATAGTCCTCCTCCATCTTTTCGATCATGGACATGGAGTTGCTGTCCAGCATGGAGGAATAGGAACTCATGATTTCCTGCATCTGGGCCGCGAAAAGATCCGGCGATACGAACATTATGTTGGCAAGGTTTACGGCCGAATAGATCAGGGCGGAAAAAAGTGCGGTCGCCATCCCGAACCTGAAAGTTTCGGCATTGGTGGCGTCGCCGTACTCCGCACACAGCCTCTTCATGAAGAAGCGCATCAGCCAGATGCATCCCGTGAACTTTATCGCCCACAGGACAAAAGACAGGGCGGTCGCGGCTACCGGCGATCCGATGTTCCCTGCTGCCTGGCCGATGAAAATGAAGATTCCTGAACCGATTCCGAGCGCCGCTCCGGAAATCCCGGCTTTGCTCCAGAGTATCCTGGTGTTCAAATCATGATTCATATGAATGGGAAACAATATTATGTAGATATAACTGCGCAAAGATAGAAAAAAATTCGTACCTTTGCATCCTTTGAAAATAACATAAGACCATGAACATTAACATTACATTTCCTGACGGTAGCGTGAAGCCTTTTGAGAAAGGCGTTACAGGCTACGAGATTGCGCAGAGTATAAGTCCGAGGCTTGCATCTGACGTGCTTGCAGCGACAGTTGTTTTCAAGAATGATGCAAAAGGGAAAGGTACTATATATGATCTGGACCGTCCGATAAACGAGGACGCTTCCATCCGGTTCCACAAATGGGAGGATGACGAGGCCAAGCATGTATTCTGGCATTCTTCTTCCCATCTTCTCGCCCAGGCTCTTGAGGCCCTCTATCCCGGTGTGAAGTTCGGGATAGGCCCTGCGATAGAGAACGGATTCTACTATGATGTCGATTTCGGCGGAAAGCAGATTTCCGAGTCGGATCTCAAGGCCATAGAAGACAAGATGATGGAGTTTGCCCGTTCAAAGGAGAGCTTTGTCCGCAGGGAAGTCCCTAAGGCGGAGGCCCTCAAGACTTTCCGGGAGAAGGGCGACGAGTATAAGTGCGAGCTTATCGAAGAGCTTGAAGACGGTACCATTTCGTTCTATACCAACGGTTCGTTTACCGACCTGTGCCGCGGGCCTCACCTTCGCGACACTTCCGTAATCAAGGCCGTAAAGCTCACTTCCATAGCGGGTGCATACTGGAGGGGCGACGAAAAACGTAACATGCTGACCCGTATCTACGGAATCTCATTCCCGAAAAAGTCCATGCTCGACGAGTATCTGGCCATGCTTGAAGAAGCCAGGAAGCGCGACCACAGGAAGCTCGGCAAGGAGATGGAGCTGTTCGCTTTTTCTTCAAGGGTCGGCCAGGGTCTGCCGCTGTGGCTTCCGAAGGGAGCCGAGCTGAGGGAAAGGCTCGAGAACTTCCTGAGAAAAGTCCAGAAATCATACGGTTATCTTCCTGTGATAACCCCTCATATCGGAAACAAGGATCTGTATGTGACATCAGGTCACTATGCCAAATACGGCAAGGACTCGTTCCAGCCGATACATACTCCTCAGGAAGGCGAGGAGTTCCTTCTGAAGCCTATGAACTGCCCTCATCACTGCGAAATATACAGGACCAGGCCGAGGTCTTACAAGGATCTGCCTCTCAGATATGCGGAGTTCGGTACAGTGTACCGTTACGAGCAGAGCGGAGAGCTGCACGGGCTTACGAGAGTGCGCGGCTTTACTCAGGACGATGCCCATCTGTTCTGCCGTCCGGATCAGATCAAGGAAGAGTTCTGCAAGGTCATCGATATTATCCTGTATGTATTCAAGACCTTGAATTTCAATGAATATATCGCTCAGGTCTCACTCCGCGACCCGGATCACAAGGAAAAATACATAGGCTCCGACGAGAATTGGGCAAAGGCGGAGCAGGCTATCATCGATGCCGCTGCCGAGAAGGGACTCAAGACTGTCGTAGAGTATGGCGAGGCCGCTTTCTACGGGCCTAAGCTCGACTTCATGGTAAAGGATGCCATCGGAAGAAAATGGCAGCTGGGTACCATTCAGGTAGACTACAACCTTCCGGAGCGCTTTGAACTGGAATATACCGGCAGCGATGGCAGGAAACACCGTCCTGTCATGATCCACAGGGCACCTTTCGGGTCCCTTGAGAGATTCGTGGCGGTTCTGCTCGAACACACCGGCGGAAAGCTCCCTCTCTGGCTTACTCCGGAGCAGGTCAACATATTGCCAGTCAGCGAAAAATTCACTGATTATGCAAAAAAAGTTTGCGAATTACTGAATAATTCCGATATTCGCGCCGCATTGGACGACAGGAACGAGACGATAGGTAAGAGAATACGTGAGAATGAGTTGAAGAGAATACCGTTCCTCGTTGTCGTCGGTGAAAAGGAACAGGAAAACAATACCCTGTCGGTGAGACGCCAGGGAGGTAAAGACGAGGGTACAATGACTGTCGAAGAGTTCATCAGGCTTGTCAGCGATGAGGTCAGGGAGCAGTTGTCGTAGTCTCATAATATTAACTAAATTTATAGGAGGATAATTTTATCGCAGCACCATTCAAACCATCTGCACCACGGTTCAGCGGACCGAGACCGAACAATAGTTCCAACAGCGGTGCGGGGCGTCCGGACCAGAGAGGTCCTCACAGACCTAACAAGGACGAAAACGGATTAAGGATAAACGAGGAGATAACCGCCTCGAGAGTTCGCCTGGTCGGGGAGAATATCCAGGAACAGGGGATCTATTCTTTAACTGAAGCCATCAGGATGGCTGATGATTTAGGGCTTGATCTGGTGGAGATAAGTGCAAAAGCCGACCCTCCTGTATGCAAGATCATTGACTATCAGAAATATCTGTATCAGCAGAAGAAGAAGGCCAAAGAGATGAAGTCCAACTCTGCGAAGATCGTGATCAAGGAGATCCGCTTCGGGCCCAATACCGACGAGCATGACTTCCAGTTCAAGCTCAAGCATGCGATAGAGTTCCTTCAGGAAGGTTCTAAAGTAAAGGCATCGGTATTCTTCAAGGGACGTTCGATCATCTACTCTGATCAGGGCGAAAAGCTTCTTCTCAGGTTCGCCGTCGAGCTGGAGGACTACGGACGGGCAGAGCAGATGCCGAAGCTTGAAGGGAAGAGGATGATAATGATGATCGCACCGGTTAAGAAAAAGTAATCCAAGTGATTGGATGATAAATATTTATTAACAGTTAAAAAATTTAACTATGCCAAAGATGAAAACCAACTCCGGTTCGAAAAAGCGCTTCGCGCTTACCGGAACGGGAAAAATTAAGAGAAAACACGCTTACAAAAGCCACATTCTCACCAAAAAGACCAAAAAGCAGAAAAGGAATTTGACCCATTTCGGCCTCGTACACAAAGTGGACGAAAGCAGAGTCAAAGCTTTATTGGGAATGTAATCTTTCTTAAATCAATTATTTAAGTTAAACTTGGAATACAGTTGAGAAGTTCCGCGACAGGACACTGTATCCATAAAACAGTTAAATTATGCCAAGATCGGTAAATTCAGTAGCCTCAAGGGCTCGCCGCAAAAAGATTCTCAAGAGAACCCGCGGTAATTTTCTTTCAAGAAAGAATGTCTGGACAGTAGCAAAGAACACCTATGAGAAGGGCCTTACCTATGCCTATCGTGACCGTAAGGCAAAGAAGCGTTCTTTCCGTGCTCTCTGGATCCAGAGAATCAATGCTGCTGCACGTCAGTACGGTATGACCTATTCACAGTTCATGGGCAGGATTTCAAAACAGAACATCGGCCTTAACCGTAAGGTGCTTGCAGACCTTGCCATGAATAATCCTCAGGCATTCGAGGCAATTATCAACTCTGTAAAATAGTCATCTGACTGTGAGCTGGAAGGAATTATATCACAGCAAATGGACGAGGTTCTCATTCTGGGCCTTGCTCTACCTGCTGTGGGTAATCTGGCTGGGGAACTACTGGTGGCTCTTCGGACTTATAGTGATTTTCGACCACCATATCACCCGAAAGGTGAAGTGGGTGTTCTGGAAAAAATACTATAAGGAGGGGGAAAAGCACAATGTGCTGCTCGACTGGCTTGACGCCATAATCTTTGCGGCGATTGTCGTCACTTTTTTCAATACGTTCTTCTTCCAGGCTTTCAAGATTCCTTCTTCCTCCATGGAAAGTTCGCTTCTGACAGGAGACCATCTGTTCGTCAGCAAGCTTGCCTATGGGCCGAGAGTCCCTCAGACACCATTGACTGTACCTTTTACCCACAACGTGTTGCCGAACGGGAAAGAGTCCTATTCCACTCTGATCCAGAACAGCTACAGAAGACTTAAGGGGTTCGGTCATGTGAAAAGAGGCGATTATGTAGTGTTCGGGTTCCCTAACGGCGATACGGTCCTTTCAAAGGTTCCTGCAGAGGATTACTACATGTTCAGCAGGCTTGCGGGAAGGGATTACGCCATCAGACAATATGGACCGGTAAAAGTACGTCCGATGGACAAGAAGGACCATTATGTCAAAAGATGCGTTGCCATAGCAGGGGATACGCTTCAGGTAATCGACGGCCGGGTATATGTCAATTCGCAGCCTCAGGAAGAATATCCGGGCATACAGAATACATATATGGTAGTGACGGACGGAGAGAGGATCAATCCGAAAAATCTCGACAGGCTCGGTATCAATACGGCAGAACTTGCTTTCAGCAGCCGGCTGCCTGGTTATCCGGCAATGCCTCTTACCGCTGCGATGAAGGAAGAGGTGTCATCCTATCCTAATGTCATCGAGGTAAAAAGGAATATAGACAGGTATCCGCCGGACTACAATGACTCGTATCTGACGATATTCCCGTTCCACGAGACATTCGAATGGACAAGAGACAATTACGGCCCGATATGGATTCCATCCAAAGGAGCTACCGTAAGTCTGGATACCTTGAATCTTCCTCTGTATGAAAGGATAATAACTTCATACGAAGGCAATTCACTGAGAGTGGCCGACGATGGAAGGATCTTCATAAACGGAGCGGAGACTGACAGCTATACTTTCCGGCAGGACTATTATTTTATGATGGGCGACAACAGGCACAACTCCCTGGATTCGAGATACTGGGGATTTGTTCCGGAGGATCATATAGTCGGGAAGCCGGCACTGATCTGGTTTTCCTCCGACAAGAACAAGTCGTTCCCGAAGAATATCAGGTGGCGCAGGTTTTTCAAGTTTGTATAGAAATACTTGTTTTTCAGGTTTTTTTATACGATATTTGCAGCCCCAAAGTGTGAAATAATTAAAAAAGTTATATACAATGGCAAAGGTTTGTCAAGTTACAGGAAGAAAAAGAATGGTAGGAAACAATGTTTCCCATTCAAAAAGGCGTACTAAGCGCATATTTGCCCTGAACCTCAAGACCAAGAAGTTCTGGTCAGAGGCAGAGCAGAGGTTCGTGACACTTAAAGTATCTTGCAAAGGCATAAGGACAATCGAGAAGAATGGCCTTGACGCTACTATCAAAGATGCTCAGAGTAAAGGATTTATTAACCTTGTTTAATTTCGTCGGATATGGCAAAGAAAGCAAAAGGCAACAGGGTGCAGGTAATTTTGGAGTGCACTGAGCAGAGAGAAAGCGGTGTACCTGGTATATCAAGATACATCACAACCAAGAACAAGAAGAATACAACTCAGCGTCTGGAGCGTATGAAATATAATCCGTACCTGAAGAAAGTAACTCTTCATCGTGAAATCAAATAATTGGAGGATTATTACTTATGGCAAAGAAAGCAGTCGCAACCTTCAGTGCCAAG
>CALVAJ010000031.1 GCA_944325505.1 uncultured Bacteroidales bacterium | reverse complement strand
AAACCCCGTACAAAGGGCTTGACGTCATCATGGACTGTGCCCGTATTCTGAAATCGGAAGGAACCGATGTCGAGTGGGATGTGGCGGGAATACCGTCGGGATCCCATCTGGCCGAAGTTTTCGGACACAAATACGGAATAGACTGCGGCACTTACGGAATAAGGCTGTGCGGGGTCGCCACTCCGGCACAGCTGGTATCCCTTATGCTGGCTTCAGACATGTTCGTCCACCCGTCCTATATAGACAATTCCTCCAACAGCATATGCGAAGCACAGATGGTCGGGATGCCTGTAATAGCCGCTGCTGCAGGAGGAACGCCTACGCTCGTTTCGGACGGTGAAACAGGCTTGCTTTTTACTCCAGGCGATGCAGACGCTCTGGCGCTCATGGTCAGACAGATGACAGGCAGCCCTGAGAAGGCCGCCGGACTGGGAGCGCAGGCAGCAAAAAAGGCAGCCATAAGACATGACAGGGCGACAATAGCCTCCGATCTTATGACCGCCTATGAAAAAAGCATTACCCGCTACTCCAGAATCTGAGCCGCGTGATTCTTCGTATCCACTTTCTCTATTATCCTCTCAAGGGTTCCATCCTCGGAAAAAATGAAAGTCCTGCGCAAGGTTCCGACAGTAACCTTTCCGCACATCTTCTTTTCGCCCCATGCCCCGAAATCCTGGAGCATCCGCGTGGAACTGTCTGAAAGCAGGGTAAAAGGCAAAGAATTCTTTTCGGCAAATCTCTTATGGGATGCCCCGCTGTCCTTGCTTACGCCGACCACATTATATCCTGCCGCCACAAGGGCATCATAATTGTCCCTCAGGCTGCATGCTTCGGCGGTACATCCCGGAGTATTGTCCTTAGGATAGAAATAGATGACTGTCTTTTTACCCGTAAAATCCGATGATTTCACGATGTTGCCGTCCTGGTCCTCGACCTCGAACTCCGGCATTTTATCTCCGATCTTCAACATATTGGACAAATTTGAATTATTGTGCAATATAATAAAAATCCGTTACGCCTATGCACTAAGGTCAGGACTTTGACGGATCTTCCAGCGAAGCAATATATGAAGTATAAAACTCCCGGACATCGCTCCACCTGTAATAAGGACCGTCAACCGCAACCAGAGGCAGATGCATTTCCTTTTCGTTGTGCATTATCCTGACCAGGACATCGCTTTTGTCCGGAGAAGAAGCTTTCCTGTAAAAGACAAGCTGTATGTTGGCCGCCATCGGAGACAGCTTATACAGCGTCCAGTCTTCCGCAACCGCCTCCATATCCGTCTCGTCCCTGTCATAGGTATAGTCGGTGAACTGAAGCATGGTCAGAAGCGGCATGACGTTGGTATCATGACCGAACCGCAGGTCGGCACAAGGTGCTCCGGCTTCTATGGCACGGTCTGCCTTTGAAATGATATCAGCAAGCAGAAGCCTCCCGTAATATTCAGGGAATCCCCTGTTTATGGAAGACGGACCGTTGGTAACGAAGTATCTGTAGTTCTCATATACACTTATACGGTAAAGTTCGTCAGGTGTAAACAGGTCATAAAATGATATGCCCAGATCTATATCCTGCATATCGGACGCGAAAAAATACAGTCCCCGGACCAGATTTACGGCATCGATGCCGTCAGCATATTTCCGGTCGGAAAAGAGCAGGCCCATAATCCTTTCAGTCCGTATGTATTCTCCGGCGGCATCATCATATTCCTGTCTCCATGGAGCATCGCTGCTCCTGTAGGCATGGAAATCATCGCTAAGTTCCGGATGGGTCGAGGCATCGAAGCAATTCAGGTATCTCGTGGTACGCTTGCTTGCCTCCCTGCTTATTTCCAAAGACGGTTCCAGCTCTTTAAGACGCTCACAGAAAGCGGCCATGCTGAGGATACATCGCGGCACTACCGTGGATACGGCTTCGATTGAAGCCCCGCTGCGGAAAACTTCCGGAAAGGAAGCATACATTCTGGAAGCAATCTCCCTGTGCTGCACGGCACCGAGCCTGGAGAGGTCTCCATAGCGGAAGATACCGTCCTCATATACGGCCTGTACCCTCCTGTATACATCCAGCCCCAATACGGTAAGGGCATCTGCCGAAAATGCCGCATCGAACACCTCCTTTACATCCTCATAATAGAATGCTCTCGTGAGCCATCTTGACCCGTGCCTCCCGTAATGGCTGATATAGAACGGCTCATATCCTTCAGGCGGCATGGTATAATCCTGTGGGACATATGTGTAGTTATAGTATATGTTGCCCGATTTCTCCGGGCAGGCATATATCTCCTCCTTGACGGACTGCGCACCGGAAGGGATGGCGCATACGGCAAGGACAAACAATACAAGGGTTCTGAAAGAATTACTCATGCTACAGGCCTCCTATCGGTTTTCCGGAAGAATCTCCAGATCCGCCACCAGGAAATAATGGTCGCTCGGATAGATTCCGTCTTTGCTGTCCTTTACTATCGATGATGAAACAGGGGTCACTGGGCCCGATGTCAGGATGAAATCTATCCTCTTGGCCGGGCCTTTGGGCTTGTAATCCGGTCCCTGGAAAATGTGGCATGTAAACTCATCTTCATCACCTTCATGTAAAGACGAATACACGTCATTCCAGCCGGCCTGGACCAAAGTCGAAACCGCCTTCTGTGTCCGTCCGGCATTGAAGTCCCCGCACAGTATCTGCGGAAAATCCTTCATGTACTGGCCGGCTTCACCGGCAATCATTACGGACTGGTTCCGCCTTGCCTCTTCCGACTTATGGTCAAGGTGCACATTCAGGACACGGAACTCCGCTCCGGTCCTGCGGTCACGGATACGCACCCAGTTGCAGTGTCTCGCCCTGTTCGTATTCCAGGAACAGCTGCCTGCAATCAACGGTGTTTCCGACAGCCAGTAGCTGCCTGAAGAAATGAATTCATATCTGGATTCCTTGAAAAATATCACGTTCTTGGCAATATTGTGATACCCCTCGACATACGGATCCATTTCAGGCCCGGAGAACCCGAATGCGAAATAACCTTTCAGATTCTTCTCCATAAAGGCATCCGAATCGTATACGACCTCCTGCATGCATATTATATCCGGTGCATATGACCTGATTACTTCCAGGCAAACGTCTTTCCTTTCATCCCACGGGCGTCCCGGCCAGCCTTCATCCGCCTCCAGTCCGGTCACTCTTATATTACAGGTCATTACCCTGTGCACATTCCTGTCTTTCGCCCCTATGGCAGAAGAAGGGACGAGCAGCAGTACAAGTGCCGACAATATCAAAAACCTATATTTCATATCTCATTAAAGAATTTGCCGTCATTCATTTCCACTCCTCAGATATGCTCCGGTGGAGAGGAGCTCTCTCCGGAGTTTTCTGACATCCGTTTCGGATACCGGTACATTGTCAAGGACAGAGATTCCGGCCGCCCTTCCTGCCGCCTCCCCGAGAGCCATACAGGTAGACATCACCCTTGCAGAAGCCATAGCCTCATGCGTCATGGACGAGCACCGTCCGGCCACCAGCAGGTTGCATACTTTCTCCGGAACAAGCATCCGGAACGGAAGGTCATAACAGTCCTCACACCAGTGCATGGTGCAGTCATCTCCTGTACTATGGTGAATGTCGACCGGATAGCTTGCCACCCCGACCGCATCGTCGAAGTGTCTGCATGAGAGTATATCTTCCGCAGTAAGAACATATTTTCCTACTATGACACGGCTCTCCCTTATTCCCATGAACGGCGCTACCCTGTCGATCCATGCATTGCCGAATCCCGGAATAAAATCCTTAAGATACCTGCTGATGTCCGGTATCTGCTTCAGAGCCTGGATTTCGCCTGCGGTATAACTGTCCGGGACAGTAGAGTCAGTACCGTTGACCCTGGTCATATTCACCCATATCTCGTCATCCGCAATCCCCGTGATAAGGATCGTACGGGCGACAGGTATCGAATATCCGGCCGCTCTTGCCTTCAGTATCCGGTTTCTGAAACCTACCGTAATGAACTTTCCGTCCCTGAACTGCTCAGGAGGCATGACATCCATATCATACTCGTCGCTATGGTTTACTATGGCATCCCTCAGTGCCTGCACATCGACCCCTTTCATGGAAAACATCAGAGTAGGAGGCTGCATTCCACCATCAGCGTCTCCCTTCCGGCATTCCACACCTGCCCTGAAAGCGACATCTCCGTCACCCGTACAGTCAATCACGGTTTTGGCAAGAATGGCTTCCCGTCCCTCCTTGCTTTCTATTATCACCCCTTTTACGGCGTCGCCTTCCTTTATGACGTCTGCACAGAAAACATACATCAGTATATCAACCCCTGCCGCCTCAAGCATTTCCAGAGCTACGGTCTTTACCGCCTCCGGATCAATTATAGTAAGGCTGACATGCAGGCGGCAGGGCTTGTGCTCGCAGGCTGCTCCCCTTGCCCTGAGTCTGTCAATGAATTTCTGCGGAAGCCCTTTTATCACCTGATTTCCCTTTCTCCCGAGAAATCCGAGTATAGGCAGCCCGATGGTAAGGTTTCCTCCGAGATACCCCCGGCTTTCTATCAGAAGGACTTTCAATCCTTTTCTGGCAGCGGCGCATGCAGCCATAATGCCGGCAGGGCCACCGCCGACAACAAGGACATCGGTCTCACGCTTTACCCTAACGGTACGTTGGGGTTCAATAATAGTCTTGTCCATAACATATTAAAATTTAATGCATTATAATCAGTCGGCATTAGCGGGCACACTTTCTTTCCTCACCATCTTCCACAGAATCAGAGAGGCAATAAGGTGCAGTATACCCATAACGGCAAATATCAGATTTCCCATATGCGCGATCAACGAACCTATGAAGATATTGAAGACGGCTCCACCGACCGCCCCGGCTCCCGCCGTAATCCCGACAACACTGGCGACATTCTTCACCGGAAACGATTCCGCAATCACCACGCATATGGTATAAAGCCAGCTCAGGCACATTATGGCAATAAGGCTGAAAATTCCAACGACAAGAAGGATTCTTCCGTCAAAAGGAATAGAAGCGCACTGGCTGATATACGGGACTGCAATACACAGGGGTGCAACGAGCGAAACCCCTATCATCATCGTCTTGCGGGCCTTGAGCGCCGGCATGCCTTTCTTTACCATATGATCGGACCATACGGAAGAAAGTATGCCTCCTACAGCACCGAAAAAGAAAGGGATTCCCCCTATATACTGTATCATATCCAATGTCTCCTGATGGCTCAGCCCTTGCATCTGCCCCATCTGCCTCAGATATCCCGGCAGCCAGAAACAGCAGAAATACCACACGGGGTCGCTTATCATCCTTATAAGGAGGACACCCCAAAGGCTTTTGGTCCCCCACAGGCCTTTCCATGAAAAATGAGCCTCGTCATTTGAAGGCCCCGAACCGCTGTCACGGTCGATGGTCACGGAGAGAATTTCAGAAGAAGGGCTCTTGTACACGAACAGCCACACCAGAGCTATGAAAAAACCGGCAATACCTGAAACTATGAAGACCTCATGCCAGGGCAGATATCTCGAAATCCAGGCTATCACCAGAGGCGCAATGACAGTACCGAGAGAGCCTCCTGCCGTACAGAGGCTGTTTGCAGTAGCCCTGTGACGTTTTTCAAACCAGAGAGTTACCGCCACTATCTGTCCGGCGAATATGGTCGGTTCCGCAAGTCCGAGAATACCGCGGCAGACAGTAAAAAAGACCACATCCGTGGCCAGACCTCCGCCGACACATGCCGCAGACCATGCGACAATCCCTGCAAACATCACCGGTTTCGGTCCGAACCTGTCTACCAGAATGCCGGAAACGGGATACATGACTGCATAGCATATAAGAAATACATTGACTATCCATGCATACTCCAGATCCCCTATTGAAAAATAGTCGAGTATCTCCGGTTTCAGGATAGAGAGCAGCTGCCTGTCAAGATAGTTGCAGATTATCGCGACGAATATGGTCGCTACTATAAACAGTCTTCTTTTACTGTGAATGACCTTTGTCTCCATTGTCCCTACAGATAAAAACGATCCATGAATGAACCCAGCGACAGATATCTCCTGTACCTGTCAGAAAGTACGGTCTCAAGCGTTACGTCAGGCCGGTACTCCATACGGCACGGCGGACACATGCCGCGCTGTGCATCAGCCACCGATGCGTATATTCCCGAAGCTACGGCCGCGTTGACCGCAGCCCCGAGCGCACAAGGCTGGCTGCTGCCGGAAACCTTGATCGGTTTGCCTGTCACATCCGCCAGCATCTGCATTATAAAAGGTGACTTCGCGGCTATGCCGCCGACTGCGACCATATTCCCGACCTGTACGCCGCTGCGGACAAGATGGTCTATGACAGCCCTTGTGGCGAATGCCGCAGCTTCAGAAAGGGCGTAGTAAAACTCCGGTGCGGAATCGGCCAGTGAAAGTCCGGCAAAAGCGGCCTTAAGGCCCGGTCTCGGGTCAGGACTCCTCCTTCCGTTGAAATGGTCAGTAGCCACAGGCGCATCATATCCGGCCCTGATCCTGCCGGCACTCTCGCCCAGAAGCTGCAGCATCCTGTCCAGGGCGTCCGCACAGAATTCCCTGACAGCCTCATTATCCGACATCTTTCCGAATACTTCCAGAGGCCATCCGAGCAGTCTCTTCAACCATGCGAATATATCGCCGAAAGCCGACAGCCCGGCCTCGAGTCCTATCATATCGGGAAGAATAGAGCCGTCTACCTGACCGAATATGCCTTCAACCGGTCCGGCGGCCAGACTGCCGGCCGGCATGACAGCCATGTGGCATGCCGAGGTCCCGAGATTCAGCACCATTGTCCTGTATGCTATTCCGGCACCTATGGCCCCTGCATGGGCATCGATACATCCGGTGCAGACGACGGTATCCCCGCAAAGCCCTGTCTTTTCAGCCCATTCCCCGCACAGCCTCCCGGCAGGGAAAGTATTGGCAGAAACAGACTGAGGAAGATTCGACACTATAGCCCCCAGAGATTTGTCCAAAGAAGAAAAGAAGTTCTCCGGAGGAAAGCCTCCCCATTCTTCCGCCCACATCATTTTAGAGCCCGCGGCACACCGGCTGACTTTGATTTCCCGCACATCCCGGCATCCTGTAAGCGCCGCAGGAATCCAGTCGCACAGTTCCAAAGCAGTCCACGCTTCCCCGTTCAGATACGGGGAATTCCGCAGCACATGCATAATCTTGGACCAGTAGCATTCTGCAGAATAATATCCGCCGCAATATTTCGTGTAATCGGTGTCGCCCCCGTGTGCGGCATCCGTTATCATGGCTGATTCAGCGGCAGCAGTGTGGTCTTTCCACAGTATGAACATGGCATCCGGGTCATCAGCGAATTCCGGTCTCATCGAAAGCGGAACACCGTAACGGTCGACCAGACACGGCGTACTTGAAGTGGTGTCTACCCCTATCGCCTTCACTTTTTCCGGTGCAGGACATCGTGAAACCACTTCTTTCAGGACATGTTCAAGCCCTTCAAGATAATCAAGCGGGTGCTGTCTGAAACGTGACGATGCCGCATCGCAATATTTTCCTTCTCCCCACCTCGGGTACCGGAACTCCGCCACGGCAAGTTCTTCTCCGCCTGCAGCATCGACAAGAAGCGCACGGACAGAATCAGAACCGAAGTCTATGCCTATAATATAAGAAGAGTCCATAACTGACTGTATTTTTTCACTTGCGAAAATATGAAGAATAAGTTAAAAAGAAAATTATACTGGCATCATTTTATTATCTTAAAACAAAATAAATCTATACAAAATGAAAAATAATAATTATATTTGCACTGCAAAAGAAATTAAATGAAAATACACAAAGGGAAAAATGGAAAATATAGGAGAGGTACTTAAACGGACGACTGACACCAAAGCGGCAAGGATCGGTATTGGGGCCATGGAGGCAAGTCATGAAATGTTCAAGGAGCTGTTTCCGGGCAGGAAAGCGGTTCTGGTAGCAGACACCAATACATATGAAGCAGCCGGAAAGACAGTCGAAAAAAACCTGAGAGACAATGGTGTCCAAGTAGAGGGTAAATATGTGTTCGATGATCCGGACCTGTATGCAGAATGGGGGTATCTGACCAGGCTGGAGGACTATCTGAAGACTGTGGATGCGATTCCTGTCGCAGTGGGGTCAGGCGTCATAAACGATTTGTGCAAACTCTCCTCGCACCATCTCGGCAGAAAATACATGATAGTGGGGACTGCCGCTTCCATGGACGGCTATACGGCCTACGGTGCATCGATTACGTATCAGGGCAACAAGCAGACATTCGACTGTCCGGCGCCGGCAGGCATCATTCTGGACCCGGCTGTCGCCGCCCTTGCGCCCAAGGAGCTTGCAGCTTCCGGATATGCCGATCTGCTGGCAAAAGTTCCGGCCGGAGCGGACTGGATGCTGGCCGATGCGGCCGGGGAGGAAAAAATCGACAGCTATGCATTCGGGCTTGTACAGGACAGGCTCCGTGATGCATTGAGGGACCCGGACGCCGTACTCAAAGGTGACGTAGCTGCCACGGAACAGCTTGCGGACGGACTTATCATGAGCGGTTTTGCCATGCAGGCCATCAATTCCAGCAGACCTGCATCGGGCACGGAGCACCAGTTCAGCCATTTCTGGGATATGGAAGGGCTCAGCGTAAACGGAAAACATGTCTCACACGGGTTCAAGGTCGCAATAGGGACAATGGTATCCACCGCATGCCTCGAATACCTGCTCAAACAGGACATACAGAATCTGGACATCGATGCATGCGTGGAGGCATGGCCTTCATGGGAAAAAATGGAAGCCCATATCAGGAAAATATTCGAAGGGAAACCGGGGCATCTTGAAAGGGGCCTTGTTGAAAGCAAAGGCAAGTACACAGACGCTTCCGGGCTGAGGTGCGAGCTTGAGAAAATATCCTCCGCCTGGCCCTGTCTCAAGCAGAAGATATCGGCCCAGATTATCCCGCTATGGAAAATCGAAGATTCTCTCCGCAGGGTCGGTGCACCTTACAAACCTGAAATGATAGGTGTAAGCAGGGAACACCTCAGGGACACTTTCCGCTGCATACCGTTCATGAGAAACAGATATACAAACATCGACCTGATCTACAGGTGCCGCATGATGAGCAAAGTGGAGAAATATCTGTTCGGGAAAGGAGGAATATGGGAGGTTTGACCTCCCATTTCTTTTTGAAGGTATTACCTTTATTTTTTGTCTCCGTAGGCGAGATCCCCGGCATCCCCGAGTCCGGGGACAATATACGAGTGGCTGGTAAGCTCCTCATCAGCCGTCGCCATCCAGAGAGTGACACTGTCTGAGGGCAAGTGTTTCTGAAGATACTCTACGGCATAGACGCTGGATACCGGACACACGAGGTGCGTGTGCGACGGGGTTCCGCTCTCTAAAAGTCTGTTATACGCCAGTTCCAGAGACGCCCCTGTGGCAAGCATGGTATCCGCCAGAATAAGGACTTTGCCGTCCAGCTCCGGAGCGGTAGCATATTCGATGTTGATATGGAAATCGTCTCCCTTGTCATATTTCCTGTAGGCAGCGACAAAGGCATTCTGCGCGTCATCGAAAAAATCGAGTATGCCTTTATGCAGCGGAAGGCCGGCCCGGAGTATGGTAGCGACCACAATCTGGTCGTCATGAGTCCTCACATCGGCAATTCCGAGAGGAGTCACCACCTTTTTGACCGAATAGTGCAGACGCTTGCTGATCTCGTAGGCAAATATCCCTCCGACCCGCTCCAGATTTATCCTGAATCGCATGCTGTCCTTCTGGACCGACTTGTCCCGCATCTGTGCGATAAACCTGTTCAGTATAGAATTCTGTTCTCCAAGATTGATGATTTCCATGACAGTGACTCTTTAACTCCGCTAAGATACAATATTTTTCTGTCAGTGCATAACTTCCACCCGTTCGTCTGCAAAACTGTAGAAGCATCCGTCAGAAATAATGATATGGTCCACAAGCGATATGTCGAAGGTCTCGGCCGCTTTTTTCAGCACCCCTGTCTGCCTTATATCGCTGGGGCCCGGCTGCGGATTCCCGGAAGGATGGTTATGTACCAGAATAATCCCGCTTGCAAGCCTCTCCAGCGCGTTTTTTATAATAATCTTGACATCGATTACAGTCGCTGAAACCCCTCCTGTGCTGAGCTTCTCCCTGCCGATTATATAGTTTGCCCTGTTAAGGTATATTACCCAGCACTCTTCGTGGACAAGGCCTTTCATATGATGGAGCATGTTCCGGTATATCATGGCAGGAGCAGTTATCGGAATCTTCTCCACAGTGCTGACCTCAACGGCGCATCTGCGGCCAAGCTCGAATGCTGCAACTATAGAGGCCGCTTTCCCGGGCCCCATACCTTTTGTCCTGCACATCTGCTTTACCGTCATTCCGGAAAGACTCACAAGGCTGTCTCCGGCAGATTTCAGCAGTTTTCTGGAAATTTCCACTGCGTTTTCTTTTCCGCACCCCGTACGTATGAGAACGGCTGTCAGTTCAGCATTGCTCAATGCCCCTGCCCCTTTCTCAGCCATCTTCTCGCGCGGCCTGTCATCCGGTCCAAGTTCTTTTATCTTCATTTTTTCCGGCAAATATAGTCCGTAATCAAAAAGAAAGTCCCGGAGGATATCCCCGGGACCCGATATTTTTCTTTTTCTTTAGTTTTTTTACGAATCTTTACAATGCCGCACCATTATGTTCTTTTCTTATCTCCTCCAGTACCTTCTCCGCCTTTTCATAACCGTCGGCCTTCGCACGCCACATGGTCGCCATGACCAGCGAACCGATGATTCCCACTATTACAGATACCAGGAATACGGAATTCCATCCGAAGTGCTGTGCCAGATACCCGAAGCCGAGCCCCGACACCGTAGTACTTGCATATCCGAATACCCCCAGTATGCCGTTTGCCGTTGCGCAGGCATGTTTCGTAGCCTGGTTGGATGCGGCAATCCCGAGCAGGGCCTGCGGGCCATACACAAAGAAACTCGACAGGCAAAGGAAAACAGAAGCGAGCCAGTTCATGTCTGCAGGCGTCCTCCAGAACAGGAAGAACGAAACGGTGGCTCCTATCGTGCAGAACAGACATGTCCTGTGCGCCCTGCTTTTCATGAATCTGTCTGTAAACCATCCGGCCAGGAGCATTCCCGCTATCCCTCCGATTATCTCTGAAGCGGCGACGACCGAGCCGGCATGGGATATCTCCATCCCTTTATACTGTGTCAGAAACGTAGCGCCCCAGTCAAGAATCGTAAAGCGTACGACATAGACACAGAAATTCGACACGGCAAGAATCCATATGATAGGGTTGCGGAAAACAAGCCTGCTGATAAACTTCTTGAAAGCTCCGCCGGTGAGTTCTTCCTCTTTTTTCCCTTCTTCACGAACAGGGTTCGCATCATCCATATCCTCAAGCTCCGGCAGGCCTACGGACGATGGCGTATCCTTCAGGGCAAACAGAAGGACAAAGGCACCGACAACGGCAATAGAAGCCGGAACGGCAAAACACATCTGCCAGGCGCTGTAGCCGTAATGATCGAGGATGAACGCACATATGACACTGATAAGCCCGGCTCCGATCGAATGGGAGGCATTCCAGATGGACTGCTTGGTCGCCAGTTCCTGCGGCTTTATCCAATGGGCCATAAGACTCATGCATGGCGGGACACCCATTCCCTGGAAATATCCGTTAAGTACCCATACAGAACCTATAATATAGACAAGTGCGAGAGTGGCCTTGCCTTCAGTGTCAAGTACATCCACGAAAGAATCCATCGCGGGGCTGAAACAGATGAAAAAGTTCGCCGCCGCCGAAAGGAACAGGCCCGAGGCCATGAGCTTCCTGCGGCTGAATCTGTCTGCAAGAAACCCGTTTGCAAATCTGGAAAGCCCGTAGATTATGCCGTTCAGGGTCAGGAAAAGTCCCAGCTGTACCTTGGTAATGCCGAGTTCCGACTCAAGGGCCGGCATGACCACGCTGAAGTTTTTCCTTACGAAATAATAGAACGCATAGCCGAACATAAGGACGATAAGAGTCCTCCACTGCCAGTAATTGTACTTCTTCTGCTGTTCTGCTGTCATGCTCCTGCCCCCGCTATTTTACCAGTGGAACAAATTCCAGCGGGAAATCGGTCTCGATGATATCGGGCTCCGTTTCAAGGACCGCCTTGAACAGTCCGGCACGCTCCTGCTCCGTTTCCGCCCTGTCCTGATCAGGAGCTGTCGACACCATGCAAGGTATGCCCTCCGCATGGAGAGCGTCATACAGAGCCTGCGACTCAGGTTTCATGATGGACGAGCATACATAGGCAAGGGCTATGTTCTCCATAGGGATGCCGGCATTCCTGTATGATTCCAGCTGTGCCACATCCTTCACCCAGGCGGACATTCTCGCAGTATTGTCGATACTGTACACTGTAAGCGCCTCCTGGGCGTTCCTTACGGTAAAGATACAGTTCTCTGCTCCGAGTGAATTGACAAAAGGTACCAGGACATCCCTGGTAACGTCCTTGATATCGAAATTAAGAATAGTCTTGCCCTGGCTCCATTCAATGACAGCCTCTACGGAAGGTATTTTATATGAAGTCACATTCCCCCACCGGTCGACAAGATTGAAAGCCTGGAGTTCTTCGAAAGTATAGTCTTTCACTTTTCCCTTGCCGGTAGTAGTACGGTCCAGCGTAGCATCATGCATAAGGACAATCACGCTGTCTTTGGTCATTCTCGGATCGATCTCATAGAAAACCGGCAGCGACTCGAGTATCTTGTCGAACGTCTCTATGCAGTTCTCCGGATATCCGGGCATGTTGCCTCCACGGTGTCCGCTTATGATAACATTGTCCTGCGACATATAGCTGTCGATGTCTTCAGGTGAAGTACAGCTGTAATAGCAACCGGAATTTCCGTTCCGGCAGCATGCAGCCGCCAGAACAAGGCAGGAGAAACCCGCCAAGGAATGTAGGAATCTTTTATTCATCGCGCTTACTTGTAAAAATTGTCACGCAAATATATAAATTAGAGGTTTCATTTCAAACTTTTTTAGTAATTTTACGAAACGAAACGAAATAAAAATATTTATTTTCATAATATGATGAATAACTATAACAGCGAACTGAATCCTTCCCTTGTCTCCAGTCTGAAAAAAATCAGGCATGTCGCTCTGGACATGGACGGGACAATCTATCTCGGCAGCACCCTGTTCCCGTTTACGTTGGATTTTCTCAAGTCTTTATCAGACAACGGAATAGGCTATTCTTTTCTGACCAACAACCCTACAAGGTCCATTTCAGACTATCTGGAAAAGCTCTCCGGCATGGGAATATCCGCCACGGAAGAGAACATGTACACTACATCGATTGCCGCCATAGACTATATAAAAGCGCATTATCCTTCAGCAAGGAGACTGTACCTGCTCGGGACCCCGAGCATGGTGAGCCAGTTTGAAAAGGCCGGATTCGAAGAATGCGGGGATGATCCGGACGACATTCCCGATGTCCTGGTAGGTTCATTCGACATGACACTCACCTACCGGAGGCTGTGCAGGGCGGCATGGTGGGCCTCTCAGGGAATACCATATATAGCTACTAATCCCGACAGGGTCTGTCCGACCAGTGAAAGGACAGTGCTGGTAGACTGCGGTTCAATATGCAAGTGCATAGAACATGCAACCGGCCGCAGACCCGATGTCACGCTCGGGAAGCCGGATCCTAATATGCTCCAGGGCATCCTGAACAGACACGGACTTGCCCCTGATGAAATAGCGATGGTGGGAGACCGCATCTATACCGATATTGCCATGGCGCATAATGCAGGGGCATTCGGGGTGCTGGTCCTTTCCGGTGAAACGACTCTTCAGACAGCACTCCAGGTGAAAGAGGCCTCTGAAAAAGAAAAAGATCCGGAGTTTTTCCCTCCGGACCTTATTGTCCGTGACATAGCAGAACTCGGCGAGCTTCTGCTGGCAGTCAGATAAAGGCTATCTGGTCTCTTTGGTAAAAAACCTGAACTGGAAAAACAGCAGATACAGTGCTCCGCAGGTCACGCAGCTGTCAGCGAAATTGAACACAGGGGCAAAGAACCGGAAAGGATGTCCGCCTATCAGCGGCATCCAGTCCGGGAATACCGTATCTATTATCGGGAAATAGAACATGTCCACCACCCTTCCGAACATGAACGGTGCATAGTCCCAGATAAGGCCGTAGAAGAAACAGTCTATGATATTACCCAGGGCGCCAGCCGTAATCATGGTAAGGCCTACAGTAACGCCGAAAGGCGTATCATCTTTCTTCAGAAGCCTGCTGATCCACCATACCAGAAACCCGAAAAGCACTATCCTGAACAGGGAAAGCAGGAACTTGCCTACCGCCCCGCCGAACTTCATGCCGAAAGCCATCCCTTCGTTTTCTATGAAGTATATCTGGAACCAGTCCCCGAAAACATGGATGCTGTCGCCTATCGACATGTTGGTCTTTACGAGCACCTTGATCACCTGGTCGATTACGACCAGAAGCACACCGAGCAGTATCAGGAATTTTCCCTTGGATATTTTCATCTTACTTGTTCTTGTTCAGCATCTCCTTTGCCTCAACGGTCAATGTCGCATGAGGCACAAGGCGAAGCCTCTCCTTAGGAATCAGTTTGCCTGTAACACGGCATACGCCGTAAGTCTTGTTCTCGATCCTCACGAGTGCAGCTTCAAGATTCTGGATGAACTTGTACTGGCGCTGGGCCAGCTGGCCGGCCTCTTCCTTGGAAAGCGTCGAGGCGCCCTCTTCCATAACCTTGAATGTAGGTGATGTGTCCTCGATGTCATTACTTGATCCATGAGTGACGACATCCCTGAGTGTCTTGTACTCCTTCTTTGCTTTTTCAAGCATCTCAAGGATTATACCTTTGAATTCCTGCAGTTCCTCGTCGCTGTAACGGACCTTGAGATCCGGTCCGCCGTTTTTCATTTCTTCAGCCATAATATACAGTTTTAGTTTATATTATCATATTTTCACGACATCTATGCATATAGATGAATCACCCCACTCTACCTTCACGCCAGGGCAGGCGTCCTCTGCCTTTTTCAGCTCGATATTCCTTGCAAGCGTCTGCGCAAGGACATAGTCTCTGAAACTCCGGAGGGAATCTTCCAGCTCGTCGAAGTCTTCTCCTGAGGCATACAGAACGACATTGACCCTGTCGGTAACATCAAACCCGCTGTCTTTCCGCAGGTTCTGTATCCTGTTGATAAGCTCCCTGGCAGTACCTTCCCGTTTCAGTCCGTCAGTTATCGTCACGTCCAGAGCCAGTGTCAGAGGTCCGTCGGAGGCGACAAGCCAGCCAGGCATATCCTCCGAGGATATCTCATAATCTCCGGCATTAAGACAGACATCCCCTGATGGCAGGTGCAGTACATATCCTGTTCCGCCTGCCGACTGTATCCTGGAGATCTCTTCCTGGGAAAGGCCGGCAAAAGCCGCAGCAATCTCCTTCATCTGCTTGCCGTATTTCTTGCCGAGAGTCTTGAAATTCGGCTTTATCCTCTTGGTAATCAAGCCTGCCGTTTCAGCGATGAATTCAGCCTCCTTTACATTGACCTCACCCAGAAGCAGAGGCTTGACTTTCTCCAGCTGCTCCTTGACCGTACTGTCAAGCACAGGAATTATAAGTTTTGAAAGCGGCTGGCGAACCTTTATATTGACTTTCCGCCTGAGGGCGAGAACCATCGAGGATGCCCTCTGTGCAAGCTCCATCCTCTCCTCCAGGTCCTTGTCCACGACAGCGGCATCATATGCCGGCATCGGCTCATAGTGCACGGACTCCGCACCCGGAACCAGATCGAGATAAAGCCTCTCCATAAAGAACGGAGCGATAGGGGCAGCCAGCAGCGCCACATCGACAAGAACCTCATACAGGGTCTGGTAAGCGGTAAGCTTGTCATGATCCATTTCTCCGCCCCAGAAACGCTTGCGGTTAAGACGGACATACCAGTTGCTCAGGTGGTCGCACACGAAATCCTGTATCAGGCGGCCTGCCGTGGTGATATCGTAATCTTCATATGCGTCCTCGACGTTTTTCACGAGAGTATTCAGAAGGGAAATGATCCATCTGTCTATCTCAGGACGCCCGGACACAGGGACCTGAGGCTGTGCAGCCGGGTCGAACCCGTCCACATTTGCATAAAGTGCGAAGAAAGAGTATGTATTATAAAGCGTACCGAAGAACTTCCTGCGTACCTCATCCACTCCGGCCTCATCGAACTTGAGGTTGTCCCAAGGCTGGGAATTGGTAAGCATGTACCACCTCAACGCATCCGGACCATATTTGTCCAGAGCCTTGAACGGGTCTACGGCATTTCCAAGACGCTTGCTCATCTTGTTCCCGTCCTTGTCAAGGACGAGCCCGTTGGAAATGACCCTCTTGAATGCGCAGCTGCCGCTCACCATGGTATGAATGGCATGCAAGGTATAGAACCACCCTCTGGTCTGGTCCACGCCTTCCGCTATGAAGTCGGCCGTACATCCGAACTTCGGATTTCCGAGATTCCGCAGCCCTTCCTGTGCATAAGGCATCGAACCGGAATCGAACCAGACATCGATAAGGTCAGGCTCGCGGAACATTTCCTTTCCGCTGTCGGATACGAGATGGATTTCATCTACGTAAGGACGGTGAAGGTCTATCCTGTCATAGTTTTCCTTCGACATGTCTTCCGGATCGAACCCTTTTTCTTTCAACGGGTTGGATGCCATAATTCCGGCGGAGACAGATTTCTCTATCTCAGAGTAGAGTTCCTTGAGGGACCCTATACACTTCTCTTCCCTGCCGTCTTCGGTTCTCCATACGGGAAGAGGGGTACCCCAATAGCGGCTGCGGGAAAGGTTCCAGTCCTGGATATTCTCGAGCCATTTGCCGAAACGCCCTGTCCCTGTGGATTCAGGTTTCCAGACAATGGTATTGTTCAGCTCCATCATCTTTTCCTTTACCGCCGTGGCCCTGATGAACCATGAGTTCAGCGGATAGTAGAGCACAGGCTTGTCCGTCCTCCAGCAGTGAGGATAGGTGTGGACATGCTTTTCTATCTTGAAGGCTTTCCCCTGCTGCTTGAGCATCACGCAAAGGTCCACGTCCAGGGTCGGCGCATCCGGTCCGAGAGTATCGTCGTATGCATTCTTGACGTACCGGCCGGCAAATTCGGCATACTCGGGAGCTACCCTTTCCGCAACATATGCAGGATCCATATCCTCTATCCTGAAGAACCGGCCCTTACGGTCTACCTGGGCCTGACGGTCGCCGTTGCGGTCTATGACCATCAGAGGAGGTACTCCCGTAGCCTTTGCGACCTTGTCGTCATCCGCACCGAAAGTAGGGGCAATATGTACAATACCCGTAGTACCTTCATCTGTGGTCACATAATCGCCCGGGATGACACGGAACGCCCCCGCATCCGGTCTGAACCACGGAATGAGCTGGCGGTAGGATATTCCGACAAGTTCCGTCCCTTTGAACCGGCCATCCAGCACCTTGTAAGGAACAAGCTTGTCTCCCGGCCTGTAATCTTCAACGGCAATCCCCTTTGCCTTAGGGTTGAACACCGAATCCAGAAGGGCTTCAGCTATGACATACACAGCCTGTGAGCCAGTATATGGATTGAACGAGAGCACCCTGACATATTCGATATCAGGGCCGACGCACAGAGCCGTATTCGACGGAAGCGTCCACGGAGTCGTGGTCCAGGCCAGGAAATATACCGGAAGCGTTCCGCAACCGAACAGCATCTGCGACTTCTCGTCCTTGATGACTTCGAACTGGACTACAGCAGTGGTATCTTTCACATCGCGGTAGCACCCGGGCTGGTTGAGTTCATGCGAGCTGAGCCCGGTCCCCGCAGCCGGAGAATACGGCTGTATGGAGTATCCCTTGTACAGCAGTCCCTTGCCGTAAATGTCTTTAAGCAGATACCACAAGGTTTCGATATACCTGTTGTCATAAGTGATATACGGATCATCCATATCCACCCAGTAGCCTATCCTTTCCGTAAGGTTGACCCATTCGCGGGTGTATTTCATCACCTCCTTGCGGCAGGCCCTGTTATATTCTTCTACGCTTATTTTAGTGCCGATATCTTCTTTGGTGATACCGAGCATCTTCTCTACCCCGAGCTCGACCGGAAGACCATGGGTATCCCATCCTGCACGTCTCTCCACCCTGTAACCGCTCTGGGTCTTGTACCTGCAGACCGCATCCTTGATGGACCGCGCCATTACATGATGGATGCCTGGCATTCCGTTGGCAGAAGGCGGTCCTTCGAAGAAAATAAACTCAGGAGCCCCTTCCCTTAATTCCAGAGAGCGCTCAAAGGCATGGTTCTTCTTCCACCTCTCAAGTATCTCGTTCCCGGTCTTCACCAGGTCCAGTCCCTTATACTCTTTAAATCCCATAGACAATAATTTTTCTGTTCATTGCACCGCGTCAGGAAATGGCTTTTGCGAAATTTTATCTAATTTTGCAAGCCGGTTCCGTTCCGGATTTTTTCAGCTTGCAAATATAAGCATTAACTTTGAGAAAAAATGAATATCATCGATATAATAATCCTCCTTTGCTTTATTCCTGCAATAATAAACGGACTGAGGAAAGGCCTTATAGCCCAGGTAGTTTCAATAATTTCAATCATACTTGGCGTCTGGATGTCCTTCAAATTCTCATCCGTCGTGAGCGGATGGATTGCAGGCTGGTTCGGAGGGGTTTCCGCTGAAGTCCTCAACATCACGGCATTCGTGGTTATCCTGATTGCCGTAATCTTCGGACTGTTCGCACTCGGGAAAATCGTCGAGGCAAGCATAAAGATAATAATGCTCGGATGGCTGAACAGGCTCATGGGTCTGGTATTCTCTATCCTGAAATGCTTTCTGATAGTCGGGCTTGTAATAATAATGTTCTCATCCATCAACGAAAGCCTTAATCTGGTATCGGAGAAAGCACTGTCGGACTCGGCACTGTACCCGCCTTTCAAGGAGATTGCCTATAAGATTTTCCCTTATCTGAAAGACCTTCTTTTCAAACAATAAAGACATGGACACTACTATCATATTGATCGAGACATCCACGGAACTGTGTTCTGCAGCCCTGGCCCGCAACGGAGAGATAATTTCGTACAGGGAAAGCACCGTTCCTAAAGCCCACGCGTCACTTACCGCAGTATTCATAAAAGACATGCTGGAAGAATCCGGCATGTCCATGGCAGAATGTTCAGCCGTATGCGTAAGCATGGGCCCCGGTTCCTATACAGGACTGAGAGTCGGGGTCTCGACCGCTAAAGGGCTCTGCTTCGGGGCCGGCAAGCCGCTTCTCGCCGTAGGGACACTGGACACCCTGGCCTGGCAGGCAAAAACAGAAGGTCTGGTCCCCGAAGGATGCAGACACATAATCCCCATGATAGATGCCAGAAGAATGGAAGTCTATACGGCAGTCTTCAACCAGGAATGCAGACAGACCGGAGAGACGATGCCGCTTGTCCTGGATGAAAACAGTTTCGCCGGAGTGCTTGAAGAAGGGCCGGTACTGTTCATAGGCGACGGGGCTGAAAAGGCGTCTTCCGTGATAAGACATCCTTCCGCACATTTTGTCCAGTGCTGTCCAAAGGCCTCGTCGATGCTTGCTCCGGCCATGGAGGAATATAAAGAAAAACGGTTCAAAGATGTCGCATACTTCGAACCGTTCTATCTGAAAGAGTTTGTAGCCACTGTCAGCAAAAAGACTGTCCTGGGCAAATAAAGTTCCGTTTAAATCTATCTTAAAAGGCTGTCCAGCAGTTTCCTGAGGGAAGCCTCGTCAGAGAACCGGCCGTCAACCAGCTCCCCGTCCGAAATCAGGAATGAAACCGGCAGTGTCCCAAGGTTGTACAGGAGCACGGACGCAGACTCGGTCCCCGGACCGTCGCAGACATTGATCCATTCCAGACCCTGATCCTTCACCGTCCTGGCCCACCCTGCCTTATCGGCATCCAGCGCCACCTGGTAAATTTCCAGACCTTTGGAATGATATTTTTCATACAGCGGCTTCAGGACATCCAGGTTGAACATTTTCTGGGCCGCATCCGCCGATGACCAGAAATGGAGCAGGATGACCTTTGCATCGACCCCGCTCAGCTTTACTTTCCATGCATTGACATCAGGAAGATCCAGATCAGGATAAGACATCTCCGGTGCATTCTCAATCCTTATGCTCAGTTTCAGCAGGTCAGATCTCCTCTTTGCTTCATTTTTCAGAGCCTTGACATATTTCGAATCCGGATAGACAGTCTCCAGAGAGTCGCAGATATTGTTGAAATGAATGGCATCCGTCTGCTGGGCGAAGACAGGAAGGCCTGTTCCTATCGTCTGGTAGAACACCGGAACGACAGTAAGGGAATGGGAGTTCTCCATAATATACCTGACCCTGCTCCTGTAATAGGATGTATATGCTTTCGCCGCCCTGGACCTGAGGTCTGCTGCAGCCGAGGACGACGCATCCAGAGAAGACAGGCTGTCGATCATGGCAGAGAACTCTGCCGTAAAGTCAGCAAAGTCCTTCTCCACTCCTGCCAGTCTGACGCTTTCCTCCGACCCTTCAACCGTAAAACGCCCGAGGGTGTCCGCTTCGACCGAGACCCTGTCCCCTTTTTCGAGGAGCATGGAAGCTATCTTCGTATCACCGTGAAAAAGGTAGACGAATTCCGGCTGGCCTTTCTCTATGTCCAGCTTATAGGAAAAACTGCCGGAAGCGTCTGTCCTGATGGTATCGACGACATCATATTTATTGACATCCAACAGTTTTACAATCACCTCACCGTCAGGAAGATCCTTAACTACACCATTCACGGCTGCCTTCCTTCCGCATGCCCCCAGCAGCAGGGCCGCCGAACAGAAAGCCAGCACTCTTAACGATCTACAGTTTTTCATATGCCGCTGAAATTTTTGATGCTATGGAGATGAACTCATCCTGTGAAAGGTCCAGCTTCTTCTTTCTGAAGTCAAGATCCGACTCGCTGTTCAGCGGCACAAGATGTATATGCGTATGAGGGACTTCCATTCCCAGCACAGCCACTCCCACACGCTTGCATGGAATAGCTTTGCCTATCGCCAGGGCCACTTTCCTGGCAAAAGCGCAAAGGCCGGTATAAACGCTCTCATCAAGATGGAAAATATAGTCGTCCTCTACGTTCTTCGGTATGACAAGAGTATGCCCTTTCGCAAGAGGATTTATATCAAGAAAAGCATAGAAATCCTCATTTTCAGCGACTTTATAGGAAGGAATCTCCCCTTTTGCTATTTTGGTGAATATAGTCGCCATGGCATCAGAGTGTTATATCCAGAATCTCGAACCTGATTGTTCCTGACGGGACCTTCGCATCGACCACTTCTCCCTTGGAGTGTCCCATAAGGGCGCGTCCTATCGGGGTAGTCGCGGCAAGTTTTCCGGCTGCGAAATCGGCCTCGCTCTCGCCCACAAGGGTGAATTCCACCACCTGGTTATTGCTCAGATTCTTGACTTTCACCTTGTTGAGCATCTGCACCTTATCAGTGCCGATCTGGGACTCGTCAATCACCCTGGCGTTTGCCACCAGGTTCTGAAGCTTCGATATCTTCAGTTCCAGAAGCCCCTGCGCCTCACGTGCCGCCTCATATTCGGCATTCTCGGAAAGGTCTCCCTTATCCCTGGCCTCTGCTATCTGTGCCGATATGACAGGCCTCTGGGCTATCGCTTCGGAAAGCTCTTTCTTCAGTTTGTCCAGGCCTTCCTGGGTCATGTAATGAATATCCATAATGTATTTGATTTATAAGTCAGATTATCGTTATTACGCTCCGGCAAAAATATAATCGACCAAAAAATATATTTTTGGCCGACCTCTGTCTTTGCAAATATAGGAAATTATATTGTGGAAAACAAATAATGTCCTAAAACTTGGTCTTCATGATTTCCGAATAAATGATGAGTTTCTTCGGGTCGATATCCACGCCGGATTTCTTTTCAGGCATATTCCTGACAGCCGCAGCAGGCGTACTGCGTTTCCTGTCCGCGACAATATCCTTTATCGAACGGTAGCCGTCGTCCAGCAGGTCGTCCGGAATTGCGGAAAACGCCGGTGAAGCCTGCTCCCGGAAAGCCGGGGGTTCAGTGCTGTCCCTGGAAACTTCCGGTGTGTACACCACCGTAGGGAACGGCTCGTCATGCACATCGCCGCCGGCAGGGAAGCCTGTCTTGTCTCCTTCGATATGTTTCCTGAAATCACGCACTTTACCCGCCGCCGACTGCCGGCCGGCCTGCATCAGTACCTTTTCTATAGCCTTGGCTATTACAGGTATGATGATTAGCAGCAAAGTAGTAATCGTAAGAATGCCATCCATAATTCATCAGGTTTCTTCCAAATTTCCGAATTTTCAGGTAAAAAACAAATGATTTCATCAAAAACCGGCTCTCAGACAGAGCTGTCTGTCTTTCTGAAGCTGGTCCCGCAGAGCCTCCAGTGAGCCGAAGCGGATCTCATCCCTTATCTTCCGGATAAATGAGACCTTTATGTCCAGGCCGTAAATATCCTCATCGAACCCGAAAATATTCGTTTCCACCGTACAGGCGTTCCCGGTCCCGACCGTCGGCCGGTTCCCTATATTGCACATGCCGTTCCATTCCTTGCCGAGAGTATGCACCCTGACGGCGTAGACTCCATTCCCTGGAATAAGCGTCAACGGCTCGTAAAGCTGCATGTTGGCAGTCGGGAAACCGATTGTCCGGCCGAGCCTGTTGCCGGCCACGACAACACCGTAGAGTGAATAGTCATATCCGAGCATCGCCGCAGCGTCAGACACGTTGCCGGATGAAATCAGATTCCTGATACGTGTAGAGCTTACAGCGGTCCCCGGCAAGCCTTCCACCATATCCGTCCTTATGACTTCCAGACCGAGACTTTCAGCTACTGATGCCACTTCTTGCGGGGAAATCGAGTCCGACCCCATCCTGTTGTCATATCCCAGGACTATGGCGGTCCCTCCGAATTTTCCGATGACATATTCCCGCAGGTATTCCCTCGTGGTCAGGGCGCCGAACTCTTTCGTAAAAGGCACCACCTCGATTCTGTCTACCCCGAGCTCCCCGAGTATCCGCTTCTTCTCCTGCAGGGAAGACAGCAGCCTGAAAGTCCGGGCTTCCAACTGAAGCACATTACGGGGATGAGGCCAGAATGTGACAACCAGGCTCTCCTCCCCGCGTGCTTTGGCAGCCTTGACCAGCTGCGATATTACAAGACGGTGTCCGAGATGGACACCGTCGAAAAATCCGGTCGCTACAACCATCTTACAAGTTCAAAATCCTGTCTGTGAGGCAGAAGAGGATTCTTTGCATAGATTCTCACTGCCACCTGATACAGACCTGCCCTTTCAGGCATCACAGATGCCTGGTACCTGGCGGTCTCGTCATGGTACTCGACAGGGGCGAATTCATATTTCTCCTGTATGTGGAGCTTGCCTTTATTGTCGGTAGTCGCAAACAGCATCTCTACACCTATGTCATCCGGATGGAGGTCGCTGACATTCAGGACGACTTCAGCCTTGAACTCCTTACCGAGAGAGACATAGTCGTAAGAGCCGTCAGGCTTGACTACAGACACCACGCTCACGTTCGGCCACTCACGTCTCATATGCCTTTTCCATGCAGCTATATCCTTGGCTACCTTGTAGTCGTCAGCTACCAGGGCGGCTGCCCTGTGAGACTGCGGGTCGTAATACTGGTTGATATAGTCCGTCAGCATCCTGTTGGTGGTAAAGTTGCATGCCACCTGGGCTACGGTATTCTTGATGTAGTCGATCCAGCCGGCTGAAAGGCCAGTTTCCTTGTTCTTGTCATAGAACAGAGGAGCGATCTCATTCTCGATAATGGTATAGATCGTAGCCGCATCGAGCTCGTCCTGATAGTTCTGGTCATCGTATGTGCGCTCGCGAGGAAGTGCCCATCCGGCACCGGGCTTATAGCCCTCGACCCACCATCCGTCAAGGACAGAGAAATGCATCACGCCGTTCATGGCAGCCTTTTCTCCGGATGTACCTGAAGCCTCGAGAGGTCTGGTTGGGTTGTTCATCCACACGTCCACTCCCTGGACAAGCAGCTTGGCCAGAGAAATATCGTAATTCGGCACGAAGACGATCTTTCCTATGAACTGAGGCATCTTGGAGACATCCACAATCATCTTGATGAGATCCTGTCCTGCCTTGTCTGCAGGGTGAGCCTTGCCGGCAAAGATGAACTGTACCGGATGCTCCGGATCATTGACTATCTCATTGAGCCTGTCAAGGTCGCGGAACAGAAGATGGGCCCTCTTGTAAGTGGCGAACCGTCTTGCGAATCCTATGGTAAGCACATCATCGCGGAGAGTCTCCTTGATAGTGACTATCTGACGCGGAGAATAATGGTTTGCCGCAGCAGGATCGGACAGACGCTCCTTGATTGCAGAAATAAGCTTTGCCCTCAGGACAGTCCTTACTCCCCATACGGTCCTGTCATCCACCTTATAGATGCCATCGAAGCAGGACTTGTCGTAATGATGCGTCGCAAACTCATCGCCGAATACTTTCGCATGGACTTCCTTCCACTCCGGAGCCGTCCATGTCGGATAGTGGACACCGTTCGTCACATATGTGACATTCAGTTCTTCCGGGAGATATCCGGGCCACATGCCTGCGAATATGTCCTTGCTGACTTCACCGTGAAGCCATGAAACACCGTTCACTTCCTGGGAAATATTTGCAGCGAGATAACTCATCGAGAATTTCTCGTTAGGGTCGGAGCCGTTGAGCTTGCCCAGTCCCATCATCGTCTCCCAGTCGATCTTGAGTCGCTGAGGATAATGTCCGATGTACTTTCTCAGAAGCCCCTCGTCGAATGCGTCATGTCCTGCAGGGACAGGTGTATGGGTAGTGAACAGCGACGACGCCCTGACGACTTCCATTGCCTCCGGAAAATCGAGGTTGTCCTGCTGTATATATTCACGGAGCCTTTCAAGGCCGATGAACGCCGCGTGCCCCTCATTGCAATGATAGATTTCAGGATTGATCCCGAGCTTTCTCAGGGCCCTGATACCTCCGACTCCCAGGAGCAGTTCCTGCTTCAGACGGTTTTCCCAGTCGCCGCCATAGAGGTGATGCGTGACCGACCTGTCCTCGGGAAGGTTGTCCTCATAGTCTGTATCCATGAGATACAGTTCGGTACGGCCTACATCCACTCTCCAAAGCCTTGCATTAAGGTTCCTTCCAGGGAATGCCACACTGACAGTCATCCAGTTCCCTTCGGCATCCTTTACCGGAATCGCAGGAATCTTCATGAAATCCTGGGCATCATATTTCGATACCTGATTTCCCTGCGCGGAAAGAATCTGGGTAAAATATCCGTACCTGTAAAGAAGGCCTACAGCCACGAGATTCGTATTCATGTCACTGGTTTCCTTCAGATAGTCTCCTGCCAGGATACCGAGGCCGCCGGAATATATCTTCAGCGACGTATCCAGTCCGTATTCCATGCAGAAATATGCAACTGAAGGGCTCTTCCTGTCTGCCTTGAGAGCCATGTAGGCGTTGAACTCATCAACTACCGATTTAAGCCTTGCGAGGAACTCGCGGTCCTTTTCAAGGGCGTGATAGCGTTTCAGGCTCACCTTGTCGAGCATCGCTATCGGGTTCTCGCCTGAGGCCTCCCAGGCATCAGGGTCTATGGATTTGAAAAGATCCTTTGCCGACTCGTTCCAGCACCACCACAGATTTCTTGAAAGGACCTCCAGATCCTTAAGGCTGTCAGGCAGGTGACGAAGGAAGAACACACTGTTCCACGACGGCCTGTTCACGTCTATTTTCTTATACTGCATCGATTTTTCACTCCTTGTCTCAGGAAATGCTCCTTTTTCTGATATGACTTTTTCAAGCGCTTCTGAATACGCCTGCTTGTAATAAACGATATTGTTTTCCCAAAGGGCTATCTCCGACACCTCTTTGGCGTTCGACATATATACCTGCCTTCCAGCCCTGTCCAGGCTTGCAATTTCCTTCATGCGGCCGATTACCCCTTCTACGACATCATTGTAGTTGGTATCGTTCCTCTCCACGATGGAAATTCCCGGATGCTCCTTACCGTAATGGTCCTTCACCCACACTCCGAACCCGGCAAGGGTAGTGGTCAGTGTCGGGACCTTGAAAGCAAGGCTCTCGAGCGGGGTATATCCCCAAGGCTCGTAGTATGACGGGAATACCGTAAGATCAAGACCGGCCAGAAGATCGTAGTACTTCATGTTGAAGATACCGTCGTCCCCGTTAAGGTAAGACGGGATGAAGTATACTTTGACCTTGTCTCCGACAGAATTGTTCAGTTTCACTTCACGCAGGCGGCGTGTTATGATATCGTATTCAGGATCCATCAGATAATGTGAAACCTGGGTTACATACCTGCTGTCCGCACCGTTCATTTTTGCGACAAGCTCCTTGTCGGCGCCCTTGTGTCCAGACGGGATAAGGATGAAAGCCTGGACGGTCTTCCCCTCAAATCCCGTCTCATTGAGTTTGGCGAGAGCATCGATGAAGACATCGATACCCTTGTTCTTCCACTCGTAGCGACCGCCGATTCCGACGAATACCGCATTTTCAGGGACAGTCTCTCCGGACATCGCAGTGGCCACCTCGATGAATTTCGCCCTGGCGGCTTTTCTCATGGTGTCATACTCCTCGTCGGTCGACGGGGTAAAACTGTTTTCAAAACCGTTTGGCGTCACCACATCCACATCCCTGGTAAGGAACTGCCTGCATTCCGCTGCGGTGATTCCGCTGACCGTAGTGAATATGTCTGAATGCAAGGCAGACTGCTTTTCGAGGGAATGGCGTGCAAGGACGTTGAATTCACGGGCCTTGGCGTCTCCGTCATACAGTTTCATGGAATCATACAGAGGAAGGTTGTTCCCTGCAACGCATCTTCCCACCACAGTGGCATGCGTAGTGAACACTGTCGCTATCGGCAGCCTGGTCTTCTTCAGATAAAGCAGCCCGGCTCCGGTCATCCACTCGTGGAACTGCGCCACGACCTTGTCCGAAGACGTAAGGTTGAACTTGTAGAAACTCTCTATGACCTTTCCTGCCGTATAGCCGAAGAGAGCAGACTCCACATAATCCCAGTTGCCTGTAAGGGAATCCACCCCGAAATCCTTCCACATTGAGGTCAGCAGTTCGTCCTTCCTGGTAAGATACTGCTTGAAATCCACCAGGATCGCCGTAGGCTTTCCCGGGACATTCCACTTGCCGACCCTTATGCGCAACCCTTCCTGTGCAGCCTGCTCTCTCCACATCCTGTAGAGAAGCGGGTCTTCGATAAAATCAGGGTTGTTTTCAACATTCATCCAGACATCAGGGCCAATGAGGATATGATGCCTCTTAAGCTCGCTTTTGAGGTAAAGCGACTTGGTCGCTATGACGGTATAGATACCGCCGACCTTGTTGCACACTTCCCAGCTTACCTCGAAAAGATAGTCCGGTTTGATCAATTCCTTATTCATTTGTCAGTTTTTGTTTTTACCGTTTTCTTCCTGGCGGCAGGCTTCTTCGCAGGAGCCGTTCCGGCCGCCTTCCTGGTTTTCGGGGCTGCAAATTTAGCATCAGAAAATGAAATTGCATCATCTACCCTGATAATAAAATCGCTCAGGACATTCATATAATTTATAAATGCCTCATACGGAGTATCATACGGGTTGAAATATTTGTGCACCGC
>CALVAJ010000030.1 GCA_944325505.1 uncultured Bacteroidales bacterium | reverse complement strand
GATGAGTTCGATCGGAAAAATTACCGGGACAGTCTGCCGATTGACTCATAATGACGGAATTAAACGACAGTCCCTACCTTATAGGAACTGACTCTGCCGCTTACCGATACGTCCGAAGCTCCGGAAGCGTCCACCTCCAAAACGTCTGCAGACACTGCTGAAGTTATGTCCGAGGCACCGGAGGCGCTCATGGACACATGTCCTTTCGCTTCTATATCGGCATTGAAACCAGATGCCCCGCTCACTTGCACGGCAAGGTCATCCGCTACGATAACGGCATCGCTGCCGAAATCCGACGCGCCTCTGAGCCTTATCGTTCCTATGGCTCCGCTCGCAGGAACCACGACTGAAATTTTTCCAATATCCCTGCCTGCGAACCTGTCAGTCCACCGTCCGGACACATATATTTTCAGGCATCCGCCATTTTCTTCGACCTTGACATACCGGATAACGGAAGAATCCGCCTTTACCGTCACTTTTTCCGTTGACGAAGAATACAGTACGTCTACGGCATCGGAGACTTCCAGCGAAGAATAGCCGTCAGCTATTTCACAGGTCTTTTCCCGCTCGATTCCGGAAAGCCTTATTCCACACTTTGAAGCATTTGCACAGGATACGGCTGCAGACATGAACAGCAGCACCGAAACATAAAGAATCTTTTTCATATCGATGTTTTTTATGAATTGGCATTAAAAACAATCCGTTCCAAGTATACGGTTACGTATATTAGAACGGATCCGATGTGAAAATGTTGCAGTATTCCTGAAAATATCCGGAAATTCTTCAGCGATCATTGTCCCTGGCTATCCGAAACTATCGAAGAGAAGCCATCGGAAGACGAGCCTGAAATATCGGCATCGCCGTAATAATAAATACAGCTTCCTCCGCTCAGAGCGCAACTGATTTCACCGTTGCTTCTGAATGCCGCATGGCTTGCGCCGCTCAGACTTCCGGTGCACCTGTCAATTTCAAGCGAATACTTCCATGTATCGGAAATGCCGCTTACGGATGAAGCTCCGCCCAGCACCATATTGCGTGACTGTACCGCACCCGAAAATTTCAGGAGTGAAGCCCCCGATGCCGAGATTTTCATCCTGTCCCCTTCCAGAAAGCCAAACTCGGCCAGACTTGCTCCGGAAAGGTCTATGTCAAGTTTCTCCGCACTGACCGCACCTGTAAACAGAGACGCTCCCGAAGCGGTAAGAGAAAACGCATCGCTCCTGAACGGGATATCGGATATCAGCGAAGATGCTCCGGAAAGGGAAACGTATCCGATATCGCTCTTGGCCGGCAGCGTAACCACAGCCTTGAACGCAGCCCAGGCGCTGTTTGTCAGTCTCACCCCGCTTGACAGTTTCACCCTAAGGGTCCTGTCCTTTTCATAAATCTCTATATAAGGCATAAGATTCACATCAACTTCAAGCTGCGGCGCCGTACAGTCTTCCGAAAGCCTCACTTCTATCGCCGATTCTACCTCAATCCCGGTATATGTCATCGGGATATCGACAAAAACCGTATCCGTAATCCCTGCCAGATCTATTTTGCTGCAACTGCAGAATATGCCGAGACATACTGCGGCGGCAGCCTTCAAATATCTTTTCATGCGCTATTGCCTGTTGAATTTTCCTGGCACAAGATGCACAAAAGCACGGAGGCGTTGCACAAAACGCCATATAATATGACGCGTCTATTCCAGTCCCTGTTTTTTCATCAGGGCTTCCGGGTCAGGATCGTGTCCCCTGAAATTGCGGTAAAGCACGGACGGTTCTTCAGACCCTCCTTTAGAAAGGATGTTCTCCCTGAAAGACGCTGCAGTTGTCCTGTCGAAAATTCCTTTTTCCTTAAAAAGAGAAAAAGCATCAGCTTCCAGGACTTCTGCCCACTTGTAAGAATAATATCCGGCAGAATATCCTCCTGAGAAAATATGGTTGAATGCAGGGGATACGGCCGTTTCCGGCACGTCAGGCATCACGGCAAACGGTTCAAGCACCCTTTTCTCATATTCCGCGGGCCCTTCCTCCGGCAGGCTTACAAGCGTATGCCAGGCCATGTCCAGAATTCCGAACCGGAGCTGTCTGACCTGCTGATAGCCGGCGAGATAGTTTTTAGCCGCTACTATCCTGTCTATGAGAGTCCCGGGGATAGGGGCTCCGGTACGGTAGTCCCTGGCGAAAGTCTCCAGATATTCCGGTTCATATGCCCAGTTCTCCATAATCTGCGACGGCAGTTCCACAAAATCCCGGGCTACGGACGTTCCCGTCAGGGAAGGATATCTGCCTTCGGCAAGAATCCCGTGCAAGGCATGCCCGAACTCATGCAGGAGTGTGGTGAATTCATCATGGGTCAACAGAGAAGGCTTGCCGCCTACGGGCCTTGAGAAATTGGTCACAATACTTATCAGCGGCCGCTCTTCAATGCCGTCCCTTATGCTCTGTCCTCTGAATTCCGTCATCCAGGCACCGCTCCGCTTTCCTTTCCTCGGGAAAAAGTCCGCATAGAACAATGCAAGATGCCGTCCGTCCGACTCTGTCACTTCATAGACCTTTACATCTTTATGGTACACCGGGATATCGTCCGCTTCGGCAAACCTGATCCCGTACAGCCGCCACGCCAGGTCAAAGACAGCCGCAATACAGATGTCGAGTCTGAAATACGGTTTCAGGAGTTCCTCGTTGACAGCAAATTCAGCCTCCTTATACCGTTCTGACCAGAAAGAGAAATCCCAAGGCATCAGCATGGAATCTTCAAATCCGTGCGCCGCGGCATATCCGTATACTCCGGAAACTTCTGCCCTTGCAAAAGGAAGGGAGCGGGACATCAGAGTGCCGAGGAAATCCTCCACTGTCCCCGGTGTCTTTGCCATGTTCTCTTCCAGGACATAGTCCGCATATGTCCGGTACCCCAGAAGGGCTGCCATCTTCATTCTCAACTCCACGATTCTCAGGATATTCCCGGTATTGTCGGTCTCCCCGCCCATGCCTTTTGAACTGTATGCAAGATACATTTGCCTCCTGAGTTCCCTGTTACGGCAGTATTTCATAAAAGGAGAATAGCTCGGGTAATCCAGAGTAAAGACCCATCCGTCCATGCCTCTTTCCTTTGCAGCCTCGGCCCCGGCATCCACCGCATAGTCCGGAAGTCCGGCCAGATCGGCACTGTCGGTAATATGCAGGTAATAGGCATTTGAAGACTTCAGCACGTTGTTCCCGAAGGTCAGGGACAGAAGGGAAAGCTCTTCGGCATATCTGCCGTATATCTTTTTGTCCTCCTCCGACAAGGCGGCACCGTGCCGGGAAAATGATTTGTACGTATTTTCCAGAAGCATCATCTGCTCCCGGTCAAGACACAGGCTCCCTTTCCGGTCGTACACATCCTTCACTCTTTTGAAAAGAGGTTCATTCAAAGACACATACATTGAATATTCCGTCAGCATCGGCGACACTTTGGCGGCAATATCCTGCATCCTGTCGTCCGACTCGGCTTCCAGCAGATTGAAAAAGATCCCAGAGACCCGGTCCAGCGTCCGTCCGCTGAACTCAAGGGCTTCAACGGTATTGGAAAAATCCGGAGCATCCGGACTGGAAACTATGGCATCGACTTCAGCCTTCGCTTCCGCAATGGCGATTTCGAAAGCAGGCAGATAATCTTCCGCGCCTATGATGTCGAACTGCGGCGCGCCCCATCTGCAAGGTGATTCTGTCAACAAAGGATTTCCCATTTTCTGAAATGCTATGATCCGGAACGCTTTCCACTCCTGCGTCCGGGCTGCAAATATACTTCAAATCTCAGACATCGCGATACATTAGATCAAGCCTCGCTATCGATTTGACTACGGTCTCCGTAATGGTGAAACTTATGTCATAGCACCACATCTCGGTACTTTTACGGCCTTTGCGGTATCCCGTTATATGGCTGAAGTCAAAGCCCATCTGCCCCAGAGTCGTTACGGGAATCATGTTTACGCCTGCTTTGAGCAGGTCTGACAGTATCCTGTAGTTTTTCTCCAGAGAACTGATCACCCGCATCCTGAAGACCCGGCTGCTCCTGACGCGCCTGTTGTGCCATCTGTTCTTGCACTCCCCGCAGCAGAACTTCTTGTCCGTCCTGCTGCCATAGGCAAGAGGGCTGCCGCACTCAAGGCATCTGCCTGCAGACTGCTCACCTCCGGCCATTCCGATAACATACGGGCTATGCATCTGTGATATATTCCTTTTCTTTTCCATACGAATTGGATTAAGTCCGATTTGCGGCAAAGTTGCACCTAAAGACGGTTCCGGCAAAATTAATGTGGCGAAATACCCGGGCAATAAAAAAAGTTTTTCTCTTTTTTAATGTCCCGGCTGCAGGCCCTCCGGTTAAAGAAAAAGAAATTTCATAAAGAAACGGAAAAACCATACAGCCGCCGTCCGCAATCCTGTACAGCGTAAAGGTATTCTGTTTTACTTTGCATCCGGCCGGCTTGGGAGCTCCGCATATTCCGGTCAGTGATACTATAAAACAAATAACATTTATGGAACAGTTGAACAGAATAGAATTGAGGGGGAACGTGGGTAATGTGCGTATCTCTGATGTGGGAGGAAACCGGGTGGCGAGATTCTCCCTGGCGACAAATTTCATGTACAGGGGCAAGGACAATGAAGCCGTACTGGAAACCACATGGCACAATGTCACCGCCTGGAGCGGGAAAGGCATGCCTGATTTTTCATCTATAGTAAAAGGCGCTCCGGTCTATGTGACAGGAAGGCTGCGCACCTCAAGGTTCACGGGGAACGACGGCATAGAAAGGACCGCATACGAGGTTATCGCCTCAAAGGTCGATGTTCTTGAAAACCATGCCTGACACCAAACGGCCCGGAAGGGGACTTTCTGCATTGCGCTTGAAATTCCGCCTTCCGGGCCGTTGTTCCCATGTGTGCGGCACTGGCGGGCATTGTGGATAACTTATTGATAATATCGAGCAAACAAATTTGAAAGATTAAAAATAAGATATATCTTTGCGCCCGTAATTATGGGAAATTTTATGGAAATCAACGAAAGATTCAAGGGCGGGGAATGGACCCGCAAGATTGACGTGTCTGATTTCGTATACAGGAACATCACCCCTTACACGGGGGACGCATCTTTCCTGAAAGGACCGTCAGAGCGTACGAAAAAACTCTGGGCAGAATGCCTGAAGGCTCTCGATGAAGAGCGCAAGAACAACGGCGTCCGCGCCATCGATGCAAAAACCATCTCCACTATCACATCCCACAAGGCCGGCTACATCGACAGGGAAATCGAACTCATTGTCGGTCTTCAGACAGATGAACTCCTGAAAAGGGCCATCAAGCCGTTCGGAGGGTTCAGGGTAACAGAGAAGGCTTGCCGCGAGAACGGTGTCGAAATCGATCCGAAAGTAAAAGAAATCTTCACACACTACCGCAAGACCCACAATGACGGAGTGTTCGACGTATATACCGAGGAAATCCTCAAGTTCAGGTCGCTCGGCTTCCTTACAGGCCTTCCTGACAACTATTCCAGAGGACGTATAATCGGCGACTACAGAAGACTTGCCCTCTATGGTGCTGACAGGCTCATCGAGGCCAAGAAAGAAGACCTGCGCAACCTTACGGGACCGATGACCGAAGCCCGCGTTCGTCTCCGCGAGGAAGTCGCAGAGCAGATCCATGCCCTGAACGAAATCAAGGTTCTCGGAGAATACTACGGCCTTGAACTCGGAAGACCTGCATACAATGCACAGGAAGCCGTCCAGTGGGTATACATGGCTTACCTTGCGGCAGTGAAGGAGCAGGACGGTGCGGCCATGTCCCTTGGAAACGTATCCTCATTCCTGGACATCTACATCCAGTACGACCTCGACCACGGAACAATAGACGAGACATTCGCCCAGGAACTCATAGACCAGTTCGTAATGAAGCTCCGCATGGTGCGCCACCTGAGGATGCAGTCATACAATGATATTTTCGCGGGAGACCCGACATGGGTGACCGAGTCTATCGGAGGACGTTTCAATAACGGCAAGATAAAGGTCACCAAGACTTCTTTCCGTTTCCTGCAGACCCTCTACAACCTCGGGCCGGCACCTGAGCCGAACATGACCGTGCTCTGGAGCCCTGACCTTCCTGAAGGTTTCAAGGAATTCTGCGCGAAGGTCTCCGTAGACACAAGCTCCATACAGTATGAGAACGACGACCTGATGCGTCATGTCCGCGGATGCGATGACTACGGTATCGCATGCTGCGTGTCCTACCAGGCAATAGGAAAGGCCATCCAGTTCTTCGGGGCAAGGGCCAATCTCGCCAAGGCGCTTCTTCTGGCCATCAACGGCGGACGCTGCGAGAATACCGGAACCGTCATGGTAAAGGGAATCGAGCCGCTGAAGAGCGATGTCCTCGATTTCGAAGAAGTACTGGACAACTACAAGAAAGTACTCCACGAAGTGGCAAGGGTGTACAACGAAGCAATGAACATCATCCACTACATGCACGACAAATACGACTATGAAAGGTCACAGATGGCATTCATCGATACCGATCCTGCCATCAATCTTGCCTATGGCGTAGCCGGTCTGTCCATTGCAGTAGACTCGCTTTCTGCAATCAAGTATGCAAAAGTGACCGCCCACCGCAACGCCGACGGTCTGACCGACGGATTCACGATCGAAGGTGACTATCCTTGCTTCGGAAACGACAACGACAAGGTCGACAGCCTCGCAGTGGATCTCGTGCACTATTTCAGCACGGAACTCTGCAAGCTCCCTATATACAAGAATGCTACACCGACCCTTTCTCTTCTCACCATCACTTCGAATGTGATGTATGGGAAGAAGACCGGAGCAACCCCTGACGGAAGGGCAAAGGGAGTGGCTTTCGCTCCTGGAGCCAACCCTATGCACGGACGTGACACGCACGGGGCCATAGCATCGCTGAGTTCGGTAGCCAAACTCGACTACCATGATGCGATGGACGGTATCAGCAACACGTTCTCCATCGTGCCTAAATCCCTCGGACCTACATCTGAGGAAAGGGTCGAGAATCTGGTAACCATGATGGACGGGTACTTCACCAAAGGCGCCCACCATCTGAACGTGAATGTTCTGAACAGGGAAATGCTGGAGGATGCAATGGAGCATCCTGAGAACTATCCCCAGCTTACCATCAGGGTTTCAGGCTATGCGGTGAACTTCACCAAACTGAGCAGGGAGCATCAGCTGGAAGTCATAGCAAGGACATTCCACCAGTCCATGTAAAAAACAGGAACGGGACGGATCCTGTCCTCCCGTTCTCGAAATCCTTCAAGAAAGATGCTATGGAACTGAAAGTCCATTCATACGAATCGATGGGAACTTATGACGGGCCGGGAATCCGGCTCGTTGTTTTTCTGCAGGGCTGCCCTTTCAGATGCCTGTACTGTGCAAATCCTGACACCATACCTGCTGCCGGAGGCACGCCTGCAAAACCGGAAGAGATAGTCGGCATGGCAGTCAGCGAAAAGCCTTTTTTCGGGAAAAGGGGCGGGGTGACATTCTCGGGCGGAGAGCCTACGATGCAGGCGGAAGCCCTTATTCCGGTAGTGGAAAGGCTCAGGGAGAACGGAATACATGTTTGCCTGGATTCCAATGGCGGGATATGGAATCCCCATGTCGAAAGGCTGCTCGGGCTTACCGACCTTGTCCTGCTGGATGTAAAGGAATTCAATCCGGCCCGGCATGAATCCCTGACCGGCAGAAGCAATGTACAGACCCTGAAAACCGCACAGTGGCTGGAAGAGCATGGCAAGCCGTTCTGGCTCAGATATGTGCTGGTGCCGGGATACAGCGATTTCGAGGAAGACATCCGGGCTCTTGGAGAGCACTTCCGGGACTACGGCATGATACAGCGGGTGGAAATACTCCCGTACCATACTCTCGGCGTAAACAAATATGAATCTCTGGGACAGGAATACAGACTGAAAGACGTGCCTCTTAACACAAAAGAACAGCTGTCAAAGGCAGAAAAGCTTTTCAGTGAGTATTTCAGCTGCGTAGTCCTCAACTGATATCGTCCCTGTCCCGACAGGGAACCAACAACCGTAAATATATGAACAACAGAAGACATACTTTCAAAGAATGGATAATAGCCGTAAGGCCATGGTCTTTTCCGGCCTCGGCAATGCCTGTAATAGCTACTCTGGGCTATCTCCTGTGGAAAAGCGGGGAAACGCCTGCCGGACTCGACTGGGGCTACGGGCTCTGGGCCCTGGCAAACATAATTATCTTCCATGCCGCGGGGAACACATGGAGCGACTATTTCGATTTCAGGAAATCAGTCGATGCCGAAGATACTTTCGGAGTAAAGACCCTGACCGGCGGAATGTTTTCTCCGGAAGAGATAAAAAGGCTCTCTATCGGGCTGCTGGCTGTAGCAGTTTCCGCAGGGATAGCCCTGATGTGCCTCACAGGTATTCCGCTTCTGTGGATAGGTCTCGGGGGATTAGCCTGCTCGCTGCTTTATCCGGCCCTGAAGTACAATGCACTCGGAGACCTGGTAATATTCATGTCATATGCGATACTGCCGACCCTCGGTACATCTTTTGTCACGAGCGGGGAAGTGGTCTGGGAATCACTCTGGCTGGCGCCTCCGATAGGACTTATTACAGTCGCCATACTGCATGCGAACAACACCAGGGATACTGCCACGGACAGAAGGGCCCATATACGCACATTTGCAATGGAAATCGGGCCGAAAGCCTCGCGTATCACATACTATGCGGAAATACTGGTTCCGTTCATATGGGTAGCCGCCTGCTGCATTGCCGGGATTTTCCCGGTCTGGAGCCTGATTGCGGCAGTCGCTCTGGTACCGGCCTCGGCAAACCTTAAAATGATGAAAAGATCCGGAAGCGAAGGGATGTCTGCAATCGGCACGCTGGATGAAATGACTGCCAGGCTCCAGATGGTATTTTCATTATTGCTGACCTTATCATTCATAATCGCCTATGCCTTCTGATACCTCCCGCACACGTCAGGGAGGCGATGCGGGGAAAGCCGCGGCCGCTGTAGGGACGGCTGCAGTACTGTGGTTCATCATGTTTTCGCCATGGACAGCCCCTCATATAAATTTCTGGGCGGCGATGTCCTGCTCGGCCGTCATACTTACAGCATCAGCCGTTATTTTCAGCCCCGGCATCCTGAAAACAGCACGGATGAAAGCTTCCGACTTTCTCCTGGGAGCCGGAATCGCAGCGGTACTGTGGACCGTTTTCTGGGCAGGAGACAAGATATCATCGGCCGTTTTCGGATTTGCCCGTCCGCAGGTGGAGCTCATCTATGGCATAAAAGGGAACACCTCTCCATGGCTGCTCTCCGCCCTGCTGCTCCTGCTCATAGGTCCGGCAGAGGAATTGTTCTGGAGAGGGTATGTGCAGAAAACCCTGTCAGGAATATGGAACCCTGACAAAGGAGCTGCGGCCACGCTTGCCCTCTATTCGCTCGTGCATGTGCCGTCAGGAAATTTCATGCTCGTTGCGGCTGCCTTTACTGCAGGACTCGTATGGGGTCTGATCTACCGGTTCTTTCCGGAAAGGCTGTGGGCAATAGTCATATCGCATGCCCTGTGGGATGCCGCCGTATTCGTCTGGTTTCCCATATGACAGCAGCATGACAATCCTGTCGCCGGAACTACAAACTGCTTCCTGACGTATAGGAAAAGAAATAAATATTGCATACATTTGTGACAATACATTTTACAGACATGAAACATTCATTACCTGAACTGCCGTACAGCCAGTACGCACTGGCTCCGGCCATGAGCGCAGAAACAATCGAATACCACTACAGCAAACACCTTCAGACATATATCGACAACCTTAACAGGATGATAGAAGGCTCTCCTTATGAGGAAATGCCGTTGGAAGACATAGTAAGGAAGGCGACCGGAGGCATATTCAACAATGCCGCCCAGACCTGGAACCACACATTCTTTTTCCAGACGCTTTCTCCAGGCCAGGTTCCTGTGCCGGACAAACTTGAAAAGGCCCTGACAGAGGCATTCGGTTCGGTGGACTCATTCAAGGAGGAATTCTCGAAAGCGGCCATCTCGCTTTTCGGTTCAGGATGGGCATGGCTCGTGGAAGATGCCGACGGAAAACTTTCCATCCTTCAGGAGTCCAATGCCGGCAACCCTCTTACAAAAGGGCTCAAGCCGCTGCTGACCGTGGACGTCTGGGAACATGCCTATTATATTGACTACAGAAACAGGCGTGCCGCCTATATCGAGGCATGGTGGGGCCTGGTAGACTGGAATAAAGTAGCCGAACGGCTTTAACGGAAGATATAAAACAGTTTTTTTTACAAATTACAAAACACGGAAATCATGAAGAAATACGTTTGCGTCATCTGCGGATACGTTTACGATCCGGCAGTAGGTGATCCTGACAGCGGGATTGAGCCTGGAACAGCATTTGAAGACCTTCCGGCAGACTGGGTCTGCCCGCTTTGCGGCGTAGGGAAGGAAGATTTCAAGGTCGAGGAGTAATCGAGAATTCGCAGCCGCAGTACTGCTGGTTGTAAAAACCATATTCCTTGATTATCTGGCTGCGGCGCTCCTGCAGCCCTCCTTTCCTCCAGTTCTGGTCCCACCAGACGACATTCGGATAAAGGCCGGCGGCATACTGTCCGGCCTTGTTTATTTGGTCCAGACTCTTCCACCTCGATGAAGCCAGAGTCGTCGTAATGACTTTAATGCCGTGCTCCGAGGCGTATTTTGCCGTTCTTTCCAGCCTGAGTCTGAAACAGCACAGGCATCTGCCGCCCCTTTCCGGTTCCCCCTCCAGTCCTGCCACCTGGGCGAGCCATGCATCATGGTCATAATCGGCATCCACTATTTCCAGCCCGAGGGATTCCGCATAGCGGGTGCATTCGTTTTTCCGGATCATGTATTCCTCAAGCGGATAGATATTCGGATTGCAATAATAAATGACAGGCCTTATCCCGTTTTTCAGCAGGCACTCCACAATCGCGGACGAGCATGGGGCGCAACATGTATGGAGCAGGACAGTATCCTCTCCTCCCGGGACCTCTATATGGAATTTTACTTTCATTCTGCAGCAGAGTATCTGGATGCGGCAAATTTATAAAAATTTCCGGCATTTCCCTCTGGCTTGCTTTTTGCGGATTGCCGTTACCGTAATGTAAACCAAATCGATCGATATTATGAAAAAATTCATTTGGACGGCATTCGCGGCATCTGCAATGCTGTTTTCTTCATGTGCAGGCCAGAGCGACCTGAACGGGAAATGGGAAATAGTGACACTCGGAGGGGAAAAGGTTGAAGCGACCGAGACAAACCCATATCTGGAATTCAACCCGGCTGAAGGAAAAGTCCACGGACATACCGGATGCAACCTCATGAACGGGACATTCTCCCAGGACGGCAAAAAACTTTCTTTCGGCAATATGGCCACTACAATGATGGCAGGACCTGACATGGCACTTGAAAGTTCCGTTCTGGACGCCATCAACAGGACGGCTTCAGTAAAAAAAGCATCTGACGGAAAGCTCGAGCTGCTCGACGCCAATGGAAATCCGCTGATGGAAATCCAGAAGAAATAAGGACCAGCAGCGGTTGCAAAGCCGGAAATATTTCCTATCTTTGCAGCCGCAAAGCCTTTGGAGAGATGCTCGAGTGGCTTAAGAGGCACGCCTGGAAAGCGTGTATACGACAAAATCGTATCTCGGGTTCGAATCCCGATCTCTCCGCAATCTAAAGCACTGTATATCAGACAGTTCTACCCCCCCCCAGATTCCAATTCAAAATCCGCTTCCGCGCCGTAATTTCCAGGCGTGCGGGGTATCCGTTTGCCGTGTCATCGCCGGCCGCTCATGTCCGCATTGCCGAAAAAGTCTTGATATCTTTTGCCTGAGGCCCCTTAATATTTCGATACAAATGCCTAAATTTGTAGGATTTGAAATATTAGTAACCAATACCCTCATATAATGATACCAGCAAAGCACATCTTGACCTCAGCATTGGCGATATGCTCTCTATCGGCATCCGCACAGCTTCCTTTCTGGAAAGACTTGTGTGTCACTACCGTAAATGGTGACGCCCAGCGCACCGAACTGATATTTTATCCGACAGAGGGAGAGGCAGTGGAACAGTCTTTCGAAAAAAGCCCCTACTACCTCAGCCTCAACGGACAATGGAAATTCAGGTATTTCGATTCCTGCAAGCAGATTCCGGACAGGATAGAACTCACATCCGCATCCGGTGCCGCAGCATGGGATGACATCACGGTTCCGGGAAACTGGGAGCTCCAGGGTTACGGAACCGCAATATATGTCAACCAGAAGTACGAGTTCGCGACAGTGAATCCCACCCCGCCGTCACTCCCGGAAAACACGCCGGCCGGAGTATATTTCAGGACATTCGAAGTGCCGCAGTCATGGAACGGACGGGAAGTGTTCCTGAACATCTGCGGGGCCAAATCCGGAGCATATGTCTATATCAATGGCAATGAAGCCGGATATGCCTGCGATTCCAAAGACCTTGTAAGGTACAATATCACTCCATATCTCCGCCAGGGGACAAACGATCTGGTGATAAAGATAACACGGTGGAGCGCAGGCTCTTATCTTGAATGCATGGACTTCTGGAGAATCAGCGGAATAGAAAGAGACGTCTATCTTTCCACGGAAAAGGAATCGACAGGATTCGATTTCGAAGTGATCTCCACACTTGACGAAAGTCTGTCGGACGGCATTTTCTCTCTGAGGGTGCTGACCGCATCGGATGTACCGGTCAGTTTCTCCTATACACTGGAAGACAAGTCCGGAAGCACCGTCTCCAACGGAGAAGGGACGGTTTCAGGATACAAGGAATTCACCGACACCATCCCGCAGGTCCGCAAGTGGTCTGCCGAGCATCCTGAACTCTACAGGCTTGTAATGTGTGTGGACGGAGAATACACAAGATTCAATGTCGGATTCAGGAAGTTCGAAATAACCGACTGGACACAGGGGAATACCGTTCCCGGAAGGAAGTGGAAAACTTTTCTGGTAAACGGACAGCCAGTAAAATTCAAAGGGGTGAACATGCACGAGCACAACCCGTATACGGGACACTATATCACCCGCGAAGACCTGCTCAAAGACCTTAAGCTCATGAGGCAGAGCAATATAAACGCCATCAGGACATGCCACTACCCTCTTCCGCGCTTCTTCTACGAACTGTGCGACAGCCTCGGTTTCTATGTCTATTCTGAAGCGAACATAGAATCTCACGGAATGGGATACAGCCTTGACAGGACACTCGGGAATGCCCCTGCGTGGTACAGCGCACACAGAGACCGCGTAATGAACATGTACATGCGGACAAGGAACTACCCTTGCGTGACAATCCTGTCTCTGGGTAACGAAGGAGGAAACGGCTACAACTTCTACCGTTGCTACGAGGAAATGAAGCTGCGCGAACAGAACGGGATGAACCGTCCAGTATGCTATGAAAGGGCCATCATGGAATGGAATACCGACATGTTTGTCCCTCAATATCCAGGAGCGGAATGGTTCCGCCACATGGGAGAGAAAGGATGCGAAAAACCCGTATGCCCTTCAGAGTATTCCCACAGCATGGGAAATTCCACAGGCTCCCTCGACCTGCAATGGAAATACATATACGAATACCCTAACCTTCAGGGAGGCTTTATCTGGGACTGGGTCGACCAGGGTATGGCCGCGACGGACAGCCAGGGGAGACTTTTCTGGAAATACGGCGGGGACTACGGCACGGACATGCCGAGTGACGGAAACTTCTGCTGCAACGGTCTCATAGGACCCGACAGACTTCCTCACCCTGCACTTGAAGAAGTGAAACACGTGTACCAGGACATTGCCATTTCGCCTGAAAATCCCGGGAAAGGAGTCTTCAAGGTCATGAACAGGTTTTATTTCACAGACCTGAAGGATTATGAAATCCGCTACTCCATTCAGGCAGACGGGAAAACCGTCCGTAAAGGCAGCCTCAGAGTTCCTGCAGGACCTCAGCAGGAAAAGACATTCAGCATAGCCTGTCCGCAGCTGTCCCCGGACAAGACATGGCATGTCAGCTTCGATGTGGTCGACACTGAAGGACGGGGACTTCTTCCTGCAGGCTCAGTCGTAGCTACGGAACAGTTCCTTCTGAAAACTGCGGAGCACACGCCTTACACCTATAACGGAGGGAAATCCTGCCGGATAAACGAAACCGATGATGCAATAAGCATCACTTCCGAAACTGCAGAATTCGTCTTCGACAAGACTTCGGGCACCGTAACTTCCTACAAGGTAGGGGGACGGGAAATGTTCAAAGACGGATTCGGACTCAGGCCTTCATTCTGGAGAGCCCCTACGGACAACGATTACGGAAACGGAATGCCTAAGCGCGCCCAGGTATGGAAAACGGCCAGCCGGGAATTCAATGCAACGGCCGACGTGAGGTCCGAAGGGAATTACGCCGTCCTTACCGTCTCTTATGCTATCGGTAACGGATGCACGTACACGACGGAATATACCGTACATCCGGACGGCATCGTGAATGTCAGGGCAGACTTCGAAGGTGCCGGCAACGGAAAGAAAGCCACTGACATCCCGCGTATCGGCCTCAGGATGAGACTGCCGGCTGCGGCGGACAGCTTCAGGTATTTCGGACGCGGGCCATGGGAAAATTATGCGGACCGCTGTTCTGCGGCAAGGACAGGAGTGTACGCTTCCTCCGCAGAAGCAGAGTATGTCCCTTACGTCAGGCCGCAGGAATGCGGACACCACACCGGCTGTGCATGGATAGAGATCGGAGGCCTCACCTTTGTGGCCGACAGTCTGATGGAATTCAACGCACTTCGCAACAGCATCGAGGATTTCGATTCCGAGGAAGCCGTGCAGCATGACTACCAGTGGCCTAACTTCGATCCGGACGCAGCGAAGGATCCGGCGGAGGCAAAGAATGTCCTGCGGCGCCAGCACCATATAAACGACATAGTGCCACGGGACTATGTGGAACTCTGCATAGACATGACCCAGAGCGGTGTCGGCGGCTATGACAGCTGGGGAGCACGGCCTGAACCTTCAAGGACACTATGGAGCGACAGGGACTACAGTTTCGGATTCACAATAGTACCGAAGAAAGTGATGCCGGCCCAGAAAGCCGCCAGATACAGATTTACCGACTGACAGCAAGGGGACTGTTTAAGAAACTGAAAACAGACGACCTTTTATGACAAGCAAGACATTTTTCATCAGCACCGTTTTCGGAGTGGTCTGCATGGCGGGCACAGTTGCCTGTACAACGGCACAGGCCCCTGCACCTTACGGTGCCGTGCCGACCCCCGCACAGGTGGAGTGGCAGAAAATGGAGACCAACATGTTCTGCCACTTCGGTCCCAACACATTCACCAGTGCGGAATGGGGCACCGGACAGGAAAAAGCGGATGTGTTCAACCCGACAGACATGGACTGCAGGCAATGGGCATCGATAGCCAAGGGCGCGGGAATGAAAGGTATAATCATTACGGCAAAGCATCACGACGGATTCTGTCTGTGGCCGAATCCCGTAAGCCGCCACACGGTGGCCCAGAGCTCATGGAAAGGGGGCAAAGGCGATGTACTGAAAGAACTCTCCGATGCCTGCCGTGAATACGGACTGAAATTCGGAGTATATATTTCCCCGTGGGACAGGAACGATCCTACATACGGGACAGATGCTTACAACGATGTATTCCGCCAGACGCTGGAAAGTGCTCTGGGCAGTTACGGTCCGGTCTTCGAGCAGTGGTTTGACGGAGCCTGCGGAGAAGGACCGTCCGGGAAAAGACAGGTATATGACTGGAATCTCTACCACGAGACAGTCTACAGGCATCAGCCTGATGCCGTGATTTTCAGCGACGTAGGACCGGGATGCCGCTGGATAGGCAATGAGGCCGGCTATGCAGGGAAGACCTGCTGGTCCACATTGGACACTACCGGGTTCGCTCCTGGAGTTGCAGCTCCGGAACAGTCCGAGCTCAACTGCGGGAAAGTACACGGAGAAGCATGGGTGCCTGGTGAAGCCGACGTTTCCATACGTCCGGGCTGGTTCTACAAGGACTCCGAGAATGACAAGGTAAAATCCTTGTCTGACCTCCTTGGTATATACTACGCAAGCGTAGGGCGCAATTCCCTTCTTCTGCTGAACGTCCCTCCTGACACAAGAGGCCTTATCCACAGCACAGACTCACTCAGGCTCATGGAATTCCGTTCGGCATTGGACAAGATATTCGCTACAGACATGTCCGAAGGTGCATCAGCCGAAGCCACCACGACAAGAGGAGGAAGCAGGAAATTCGCAGCATCGAACATACTCGATGAAGCCTATGACACCTACTGGACCACTGACGATGATGTGACACAGGCATCATTCACCGTGCAGCTTGACGGACAGAAAACCTTCAACAGGATAATGCTCCAGGAGTATATCCCTCTCGGACAGAGGATTGCGGAATTCAGCGTAGAAATCCGTGACAGTGAAGGCAACTGGAAGAAGGCGGCCGAGGGCACAACCGTCGGATACAAACGCATCCTCCTGACAGACAGGCTCACCACGGACGCAGTCCGAGTGAACATAGACAAATCATACGCCTGCCCTGTAATCAACGGGTTCGGCCTGTATTTAGATGAAATCATGGGCGGGACCGTTGCCTGGGACGAGCCTGATGATTCCGGCAAGGCAATGAATGCCGATGAACCAGCCGTGGCTGATCTTGGCAAAGTGACCGAGGTGAAAGGATTCTTCTACCAGCCGAGGAAAAACGGTAAAGACGGATGCATAATAACCTATGACCTGGAAGTGAGCACGGACGGCAGACAATGGGAGAAAATCTACTCCGGCAAAATGTTCGAAAACATAGTCAACAACCCTATCCGCCAGGAAGTATCGTTCCCGGAAGCTGTCAAGGCAAGATACATCCGCCTTACCCCTCTGAGAACCAGCTCAGAAGACACGTACGGAATGACCGGATTCGGGGCTGTCAAATAAAATTTCAATCTTTTGGAAACCTTACTTATATTATAATATTATGAAGAACAGATTTTTTCTCGGATTGCCGGCTTTGGCGGCATTGCCTTTTTTCTTTTTATCCTGCACTGAAAATCCCGATGGCGGAGACCTGGAATTACCTGCTGCACTGAATGATATGGTCGAAGTGCTGGAAAACTCCGTCAAGGAAGCGTCTGATTTCACAAGTATCCTGAAGCAGACAGACCTTTCCGATGTGGAATCAGATGAGCTTACCATATTCGCAGTAAAAAACGGAGCATTTTCAAAAGGAACCGGCACATCAGAACAGATATCCGTACGCCGCCACGTGGTTATAGGCAGCTATGGGCCTGAAAGTCTCACCGACAAGACAGAGCTTACAAGTGTATCAGGAGAAAAACTCGAAGTTTCAGAATCGGCCGATGTGACCAGAATCAATGGCATCGCTGTCATAGGCAATGCCATACCTGCAGGCAACGGCTACATCTATCTTGTCGAAAGCCCAATACCGTCCGAGCCGGGGCAGAACCCGGATCCGGAAGAACCGGGTACAGATATTGACCCCGAGAAATGGGAAGCAGCATTGCATGATTTCTGGTTCAGCACACGGGAACTCAACCAGAAGCTGTCCTACGGATATGACGGTTTCAACTATGATAACATAAGCAAAGTCTCTGAGGAATATTGGGATACAGCCTACCGTACAGTTGATACCGGACTTGAATTACTGAAGTCCATGAATGAAGAAGACATAAACGATATCGTGTATCTGAAAACCAGACTTGGAATAGCCTTGATATATAGCGATATACTCAGATTCTACGGAACATGCGTATTCAAAGGCAACGATTCCGACCCTCACAATGACCTGAACTACCTGAAGGACGAACTGTCATACCTTGCAGTATCCCTTCCGTCCGAATATTCCGCAGCGGCCCGTGCTGTCTATGCAAGGGTGTCTCTGGAGCAGAAGGACTATCGGAACGCATTGGAAATGTGCAGGTTGATAATCGGCAGCGGAGAATACGCTCTTTCCACACCACCGGAAAGTGTCTTTGCGTCCATGGATAATACAGGTACAGTATGGGCAGGATGCGAAGACACGGATCCTCTCCGTAAGGGGAATTACTATCATCCGATACGATATGCGGAAGTTATGCTCCTGGCAGCAGAAGCAGCAAACGGACTCGGACAAACACCATCCGAGGCAATGCAGTATATCAACCAGATAGCTCTTTGGAAAGGAATGGCACCTATGGTCCTTCCTTCAACGCCAACGGAAGAAGTCACAGAATTCATAATCAAACTGTATGACAACGAACTGAGAAACGAAGGCCTGGAGTACCCACTCTGGAGAAGGACAGATGTGGCAGATGAAAAATTACGTAATATAAACGGTTATGCTTCACACAACTCTCTGCTTCCTGTTCCAGACAAGGCAATGAGTCAGTACGAGTTCCTGCAGCAGAATCCCGGATATTGACCCGGCAACTGTTAACGTTGAATATCAAGATATTATAACAGATTCGTCGAACCGACACATCGTTTTAAGTCATGAAACATATCCCGGTGATATTAAATGCCATATTGCCCCTCCTTGGAGCCGCCGTATGTCCGGTCCTTGCCTTCGCGGGCGGGCCGGACAGTCTGCAGATCCGATACGGAGTGACGGAATTTTCCGTGAACTTCATGAGGGAGGCTCCTGACTTTCCGGAGGAGCTGGGGAACCAGCTGCTTATGGGAACTCCGGTTGAAATCACCGCAGAGGAAAGGTACTGGAAAAAGGCAGTCTCGCCCGAGCCATACGAAGCCTGGTGCGTGGAAATGGGGCTGGTCGAAATGGACAGTCTGGAACTGGCAAAATATATCGCCGCGCCCAAGTACATCGTCACTGCAGAGTACAGCCATGTCTTCAGCGGCCCTTCGGAAAGGTCGGAAAGGCTATCGGACCTGGTGATGGGGGACCTGCTGAGGATAGCTTTAAGGAGCAGGCAGACGACTTCCGGTACAGACAGTCCTCACGTCCGGGCCAAAAGACTTACAGCCAATGGATTCGCCAGAGTTATCCTTCCATCAGGGGCTGAAGGGTATGTAAGGAAAGCCGACATTGCGGTATTCCGGGACTGGGCGGAAAGCCGCAAGGCGGACGGGGAAAACATAGTCAGGACAGCGGAACTGTTCCTTGGTGTCCCGTACCAGTGGGGAGGGACCTCCATCAAAGGAGTGGACTGCAGCGGCCTTACACGGATGGTCTGGTTCATGAACGGTGTCCTGCTTCCACGGAACGCCTCACAGCAGGCAAGGACCGGTATCATGATCCCATACCCAGGGAAAGGAGACGGCACGGTAGAGCGTGAAACGATGCTGGAGTTCTGCAGCAGACTTGAGCCCGGTGATCTGCTTTTCTTCGGAAGCGGACAAAACGTCAGCCATGTGGGCATCTATACAGGAGACGGAAAGTTCATACATGCCTCGCAGTACGTGCGGACCAGCTCTCTGATTCCGGGAGAAGACGACTATTACGAATCTGCATGGAAGCTTCTCCACGCATGCCGTATAACAGGACAGGAAGACAAAGGTACGGGTATCACAAGCATGCTCAAAAGCCCTGCATACTTTATCCAGGGGCAGGATACGGCAGATACTCCGTTCTGACGGCGGCATTTCGCGGTTTCAGTTTTATTTACTACCTTTGCCCCGTCATAACGGTAAATAATAGTCATTTGACATTTAAATACTTATAATCATGAATCTTAGAGACATTAAAAAAGACATCGAGTACATCATCGGAGAGTTCATCGACGACTGCTCTCTGTTCGTTACCCTCAACCCGGGAAAGGACTCTGATGAAGTAGCAAAGATAATCGAAGAGGCCGTCGACCTTTACAATGACCTGAAAGACAAGGTCAATGCAAAAGTTGAAGGCAACAAAAAAGCCTATTACGACGGCATCCGCAAGGAACTCTTCGAAAAGACTGACGGACTGTGCGAGAAACTCAGCGCCGCAGTATCAAAATAAACACCGAATCTTCTCCGGATATATTGTGTAAAACAGTTTTTGCTGTCTCTCCGGATTTCAGCCGGAATTCCCTTGAAAACTGTCTTTCCCCTTCCGAACAGAAGACGAGTTCATATCTACCTTCCTTTGACGCAGTAAACGTCAGAGGAAGGTTTCCTTTTTCCGGAACAGGCCCGTCATTAAGGAACGATGAAGCCTCACCGGAACCCTGTTCTAATGAAGTTGTTCACACGAGTCCGTTTTTGTTAATAGTTGGCAAGGCGGACAAAAAGATAGCGGAGACCCTCCCCAAGGTCCCCGCTATATATAAAACGAACTTAACAAATAGACACGAATAAATTCTGATGTCCGTTACAAAGTTATTAAATTTTAAATACACTCCAAATTTTTCTTCAAAAATTTTTATAAAATTTGAAGAAAGATTATAATACGATAACTTTTCCCGCAGTTCGGGTTATTATTTCATTCCGTACTTCTTCAGTATCTTCATAACCGGTTTTTCAATGGATTCCGCCCACCCGAGATATCCCATATCGGAAGGATGCGTCCCGTCCACAGAACTTTCACGGCTGTTCTCTCCCGTATCGGTCCGGATGAAATAGACATTGTCATATTTTTTCACCGCCTCGGCCATCAGTTCCGAAGCCATATCCATCTTCGCCTGTTCGAAGGCATCATTAGAGGTACAGAAATTCCTGCTCTCACGGTATATGGTCTGCATGAAAATCAGCGGAATATCGGGATGGGCCTCACGGATTTTCTCGATGAACGGGAAAAGACGCTCTTCAATCATCTTGGCAGAAGGATTTGAAAAGGCGTCGAATATAAGGGCATCGACATCGGCGTCACAAAGCACATCAGCAAAATACGGCTGCAGCTTGCAGTTTCCGCTGCATCCGAGGCTCAGTATCTGGATACCGGTATGACGCATGAACTGCATAGGATAACTCATGCCGGGACGGCTTGTGCTGATCCCCTGGGTAAAACTTGAACCGAAAATTCCGACACGGTATCTGAACGGGGACTCCATCGGTGTGATCCCGGAACCTTTTTCAACACCTATCTTCAAAGAATACAGTTCACTGTAGATCGGCAGATAGAGCATGCATTTCTTGACACCTTGAGGAAGGTCCTTGATCAGTACAAGATTGTTCTCCTCCCTGCCGTCGGCCGGAGCCTTGGATGCGGCATAAAGCCACTGCCCGTCTTTCATTATATAAAGGTCATAGCCGCGCAGAGAAATGCCCATGGTATTCACGCCTCTGTTCAGATATCCGTAGTCCGGCTTGACGGATATGGTGGACGAAGTGGTCTCGAACAGGACTGCAAGGCCTGCCGAACAGCGCACCTGGATGTTCTCGCCGGCGGTAAAGCCCTTGTACTTGCATGTATCCACACGATGATAAGGATTAGGAGTATCCTCCATGATCTTTCCTATCAGATTAAGGTCAGAAGCTTCGGTAAATACATACTCGACATTTTTCGGGGTCTGCGCGAGCACTGAAGATGCAACCGACAGCAGAAATGCCGACAAAATGAATTTAATCTGTTTCATATCATTCCGGTTTTTAGTTTTCAGCCCGCTAATTTAGTATAAATATGAATATTTTTAATAGTATCCGGCCGGTATATTGTCACATTTTTTCATTCCGGGCTTTTCCTGACGGACAGGGCTGATTGACGGCATTATTGTCTTTTCCATATACAAATATTACCTTTGCCCGGTCAAAATCCTGAAAGACCGGCACTTCAAATGAGTCTATATTCATTCTACAGAATCAGCAAACCCTCAGGCAGCCATGTAGCCGAGGAAAAGATACAGAGCACTTACAGGTCGCTCCGGAACAGGACGTTCTGGGGGGCTACGGCCGCTTACAGCCTCTATTACGTGTGCAGGATGAGCCTGAGCGTGGTGAAGCAGCCGCTTATCGACAGCGGGGCCCTCACGGCAGGACAGCTGGGAATCATCGGATCCGCACTTCTTTTCGTCTATGCCGTCGGAAAGTTCATGAACGGATTCATCGCGGACTACTGCAACATCCGCAGGTTCATGGCCACCGGACTTCTCGTTTCGGCCCTTATAAATCTTCTGATGGGGGCAATGGGGCTGTTCTACAGCACGGCCGGACTTTCCACCCTCATACTTTTCATCGCCTTCGCGATCCTGTGGGGGATCAACGGATGGATGCAGTCAATGGGCTCCCCTCCGGGCATCATCAACCTTTCCAGGTGGTTTCCGCTCTCGAAAAGGGGAACGTTCTACAGCATATTCAGTTCAAGCCCTTATATAGGGGAATTCCTTTCATTCATAATAGTCGGTGTCGTAGTATCGGCCTTCGGATGGGAATACGGATTCATATTCGCCTCCATAGGGGGGCTGGCAGGAGCGGCAATCATCCTTATATTCATGAGCGACACGCCTGAAAGCAAGGGCCTCCCTTCCGTACAGGTCCTTTCAGGAGAGAAAATGCAGAAGACCGACATGATGCCGACGGCACAGGTGCAGAAATACGTACTCAGGCATCCGGGAATCTGGATAATAGCGGCATCGAGCGCATTCGTGTATATCGCGAAATATGCCATTGCCGGATGGGGAGTGCTTTTCCTGCAGAAAGCCAAGGATTTCTCCCTTGAGAACGCGACCCAGATCATAGCATTTTCCGCTGCGCTCGGCGTTGTGGGGACTGTTCTGGCAGGGTGGCTGTCCGACAGGATATTCAAAGGCGACAGGGTAAAGCCTGCGATAATATCAGGTATCCTGAGTTTCATCTCAATGGACCTGTTCCTCTTCACGGAAGGAAGCTACATGATGAACATACTGTATGTTTCGCTGTTCAGCCTGGCGATAGGTGTCCTTTACTGCATCGTGGCAGGACTGATGGCTGTAGACATCGTACCCCGCAAGGCTACGGGAGCCGCGCTGGGAATAGTAGGAATTTCAAGTTATGTAGCGGCCGGCATCCAGGATATCGCGAGCGGCTATCTCATCCAGGGATATACAAAAGGGGCAGAAGACATAAGCGCGGCATCGTATGATTTCGGTCCGGTGTCCGTGTTCTGGCTGGCGGCCACTCTCGTGGCATTCGTCCTGCCGGCGATATGCTGGAAAAAGATGAAACCAGAAAACAATTCCGGGACCGGAGACGGCCAGGACACGGGACAATGACATGAAACTCAAATTTACAATAGAATACCGTACCATCTGGGGAGAAAACCTGTTCATCCGCTACGGGAAAGACCGCAAAGCGCCCATGCAGTATGCCGGAGACGGGATATGGAATGCCGTAATCGATGCCAGGTCTGAAGAAGAATTCGGCTCTTACCATTACGAAGTCGAGGAATACGGCCGCTTCAAAAGAAGGGAATGGATGCACCACTCCCTCGACACCGGGCTTTTCCGGCAGGAACTTTCCGGGAAAGCCGGCAGGAAAGGAGCCGGAAATCCCTTGCCGGATGACACATGCATGGAAATCCGGGACAGATGGCAGATGATGCCGCGATGCGCCGGGACAGCCGTTCCCGTATTCTCACTGCGGTCGGAGGAGAGTTTCGGCATCGGAGAATTCAATGACCTGAAGCTGCTGACGGACTGGGCGGCGGCCACAGGACAGAAAATCATACAGCTGCTTCCCGTAAACGACACCACGAAAACCGGAACGTGGACCGACTCCTATCCCTACAGCGCCGTTTCCATTTATGCGCTCCATCCCCAGTTCATCCACCTTCCAGATGCAGGGGTAGAGGAAGATGAAGAATACCATAAGCTGAAAGACGCTCTGAATGCCCTCCCGGCGGTGGACTATGAAAAGGTCAATGCAGAAAAGGACAGACTTCTGAGAAAAGCATTCTCCGTCAGATGGAAAAGCACATGCACGACCCGGGCATACAGACAGTTCTTCCGGGAAAACAGCCACTGGCTCTTTCCTTATGCGGCATTCAGAATCCTGACGGAAAGGTACGGAACCGCTGATTTCAGGAAATGGGAAGAGTACAGGACCTATGACCGGACAAAAGCCGAGACACTGCTGAAAAAAGAAAAGAAGGAATGCAACTATTTCTGTTTCGTGCAGTTCCATCTTCACAGGCAACTTTCAATGGCAAGAGACTACGCACATGCGCACGGAGTATACCTGAAAGGCGACCTGCCTATAGGGATCAGCCCCGAGAGCGCAGACGCATGGGCCTCTCCGGAACTGTTCCATCTGGATTCCCAGGCCGGAGCGCCGCCGGACGCCTTTGCAGCCAAAGGACAGAACTGGGGTCTGCCGACATACAACTGGGACAGGATGTCCCGGGACGGCTATGCATGGTGGAAGTCCAGGATGAAGAACATGGAACAGTACTTCGATGCTTTCCGTATAGATCACATCTTAGGATTTTTCCGCATCTGGGAAATTCCGCTGGGAGCAAAGAGCGGACTTGCAGGACATTTCAGTCCTGCGCTCCCCTATACGACGGACTATCTGCGCGGTCTCGGCTTCAGCCTGCCTGACACCGGCCCCGCAATACCGGAATCCGAAGACGTACTATTCGTAGCCGATCCGCATGCCGCAGGGTTTTGGCATCCCCGTATTGCCGCACAGGAGACAGATGCATACATGGCCCTCGACCAGTCCATGAAAGACAAATACGACAGGCTGTACGATGACTTTTTCTATCACAGGCACAACGGATTCTGGAAAGAATCCGCAATGCGGAAACTTCCCGAGCTGCTGTCCTCGACACAGATGCTGGCATGCGGGGAAGACCTGGGGATGATTCCGGACTGCGTTCCGGAAGTCATGAAAGACCTGTGCATCCTTTCTCTGGAAATACAGCGCATGCCGAAAAGGCCCGGGGAGACTTTCGCCGATGTAAGGTACTACCCGTACCTGTCGGTATGCTCCACTTCCACACACGACATGAATCCCCTGAGAGCCTGGTGGAAAGAAGACAGGGAACTTTCCCGGAAATTCTTCAATGAAATCCTCGGGAAATGCGGAGACGCACCTCAGGAATGCGAGCCGTGGATATGCCGCGATATAGTGGAAATGCATCTGGAATCCCCTTCCCTGCTGGCCATACTGCCCCTGCAGGACTGGCTTTCCACAGACGGAGAGCTACGGAATCCGGATCCTTGTGCCGAGCGCATCAATGAGCCTGCAAATCCCCGACACTACTGGAGATACCGCATGCATATAACTCTGGAAGAGCTTCTCGATGCCGGCAAGTTCAATTCCGGACTGCATGATATGATATCCTCGGCAGGCAGATAGCAGGAAGGCCCCGGCCTGTCATGAAGGAAACGCCTTTGCAAGGATTTCCGTCCTGTATCTGCAGGAAAGGTATACGGTACGGACAAGCAGATGGACGCAATATGCGGCAAGAAGGACATGGAGGGCGGCCGTTCCGTAAGCCGGCGAACTATCTTCCGGAACGGAAATGCAAATGGAAGTGCCGATAAAATAAGCGGCAAAGAAACCGACCAGAGCAAGCACTCCGGCATTGCGCATACTTCCCGATGCAGTGGCTCCGACATAGATGCCGTCCCAGGTAAATGCCGCACAGCCTGCAAGAGGCATGACCAACAGCCACGGAAGATACTGCCGGCCGAGACTTACTACCACGGAGTCAGATGTCATCATTTCCAGCAGCATGCTCCCCGAGGCCGCATATATGACCATGAACAGAGCCGCTATCGCCATGCTCCAGATAAACACGTATTTCACGGTCCGGCGGAAAGCACCGGCATCATCCGCCCCTATATATCTGCCGGAAAGGGCTTCTCCTGCATAGGCGAACCCGTCCGTAAAATACGAGAACAGCATCATGATTTTCATCAGGATGGACCCGCAGGCAAGTATGAGATCGCCGTAATGTGCCGCTATCATCGTAAAGCCGATGTATATTCCGATAAAGCACATGGACCTTATAAACAGATCCGAATTCATACCGAAAAACTTCCTGCACTCCGTGCCGCTGAAAACCGATGCCACATTCTCCTGCCTGAAACCGTGGAAAACCCTTCTCCGATATCTGACCAGAAAGATGGATACGGCCGTAAAAAGTCCTGTATACTGTGCGATGACCGTTCCTGCAGCTATCCCGGGAAAGCCCAGACCTGGCCAGGAAACGCTGCCCGCATGCACGCCAAGAGCCAGTATTATGCTTGAGGCTACATTCACCGCATTGACCGTCATGTCTGTAATCATCGGACTGACGCCGTCCTGCATGCCGATGAACCAGCCTTTGAAAGCCATGAGGCTCAAAGTGGCAGGAGCGGCCCAGATGCGTATGAAGAAATACCGCTCCGCCAAAGAGCGCACCTGCGGAGTACAGTCGACCACCAGAAAAGCCGCTTTCAGGAAAAGCCACTGAAAAGCAATCAGGCATACCGCACAGGCCAATGCGATACCGGCAGAGCGCATGAGGACCCTTGCACATTCCTTCATGTCGCCGCGTCCGCAGGCCTGGGCCGTCAGACCGCCGGTGCCTATGCGCAGGAAACCGAAATTCCAGTAAAGCAGGTCGAACAGCATCGTGCCTATGGCAACGCCTCCTATCAGAGTCGCTCCGGAGACTGCACCTGAAACAGAGGCATCCATGTGTCCGGCTATGGCAAGGTCTGCCATTCCGACCAGAGGAACGGTAATGTTTGCCAGTATGCTCGGCACGGCAAGTCTCAGGATATTTCCGTTAACAGACATCAGCGGTATTTCTGCTCTTCCTCGAGCATTCCGAGATAGGATGAATAGCGTTCATAGCTTATGGCCCCGTCCTCGACGGCCGCCTTGACCGCACATCCCGGCTCATGGGTATGGGTACAAGGGGCAAACCGGCAGTTTCCGGAGACTTTAAGCATTTCCGGGAAATAAAGCGCAATCTCATCCTTGCCCACATCCACAAGGCCGAAGCCCCGTATGCCGGGGGTATCTATTATGTATCCTCCCGAGGCAAGCCGGTACATTTCATAGAAGGTAGTCGTGTGTTTTCCCTGGAGATGGGACTGGGAAATCTCGCCCGTACGCGGCTCCAAAGAAGGGTCGAGCGCCTTGATCAGCGATGACTTGCCCACTCCGGACACCCCGGAGAAAAGGCAGACCCTGTCCCTGCAGGCTTCACGCAGTTCCGCGACTCCGGCTCCGGTTGCCGCAGAAACATCGAGCACCGGATATCCTGCGCCCCGGTATATATCATGGAACGCCTCTACCCTTTCCCTGTGCTCCGGTCCGTAAAGATCCGTTTTGTTCAGGACAACGGTAGCCGGAATCCCGTAAATCTCGCACGTCACCAGAATCCTGTCCAGGAAAGGCAGTTTGACTTCCGGAAAATCTATGGTTACTATGATAAACGCCATGTCGATATTGGCCGCAATGATATGCGACTGGCGGGAAAGGTTGGCGGAGCGGCGGATAACATAGTTGCGCCGCGGAATGACCCCGTCGATTACGGCAGGATTCTCCGTGTCCGGCAACATATCCGTAAGGTTCCTGCCTTCCGGCAGGCTGAAATCCACCTTGTCGCCGACGGCGACAGGATTGGTAGAGGTGCTCCCTTTCTGCCGGATCCTGCCCCTGAGCACTGCAGGGAAAAGGTTCCACTGCGGAAGGACAGTCAGGAGATAATGGCTTCCGGTATGTTTGACGACGATGGCTTGAGTATTGTCCATTGCAAAAAAATCATTGGCATGGCAAGAGTCCATGCCGACAGGCAAAAATAGTAAAATTTCAAAAAAGAATATCTACATTTGTGGCCGTAAAGGATTCAGCTATGATCAACGAAGCACAAATCGAGGAGACTCTTGACAATCTTTTTGGTAATCTGGAATTTACGGCCGAGCCCGCAGGTCTGTACGACCCTCTCAGGTATATGATCGGGATCGGGGGGAAGCGTGTCAGGCCCAGACTCTGCCTGACTGCATATTCACTGTTCAAGGACAGTTTTTCCGAAGAAATCCTGCAGCCTGCCGCAGCTCTGGAAGTGTTCCACAGCTTTACGCTCATTCATGACGACATCATGGACAATTCGGACATGCGCCGCGGGCAGCCTACCGTATACCGCAAATGGAACGACAATACGGCCATCCTCTCCGGCGATGTCATGTGTATAGACAGCTACAGAAGGATAGCGAAGGCTCCTGTAAAAGTCCTGCCGCAGGCCTTGGAGCTGTTCACAGCCACTGCCGCACAGGTATGCGAGGGACAGCAGTATGATATGGATTTCGAAAGCGAAAAAGAAGTCCCGATGGACGGCTACATGAAGATGATAGGACTGAAAACGGCAGTCCTTCTGGCATGTTCGGCAAAGCTCGGGGCCCTTATAGCCGGAGCGGACGAAAGGGCCTGCGACTATCTGTACCGGTTCGGATACAGCCTGGGACTTGCGTTCCAGATTACCGATGACTATCTGGACACATTCGGAGATCCCGGCATATTCGGGAAGAAAATAGGAGGAGACATCGTCAACAACAAGAAAAGCTGGCTTCTCACCCGTGCCCTGGAGAAAAGCGCGGAAATGGAAAAGGCAGGCACGCAGAATACGAGTATCGGCAAATCCGCGCTCCTGTCCGCAATGGCCATGAAGTCCGGGAATGAAGCAGAAAAAAGCGCCAAGATAGACAAGGTCAGGAAAATCTACATTGACCTGGGGATAGACGAGGACGCAAAATATGAAATTATCAAACAGCACGCCCATGCCATGGAGTATGCAGGAATGATAGGACTCCCGCGCGTACGGTATGAGATGCTTCACCGCTACGCCGACAGGCTGCTCGGCAGGACGAAATAATCTCGGGATGAAAAAGAAAGACATCAACATAATGGCGCCTGCCGGCAATTTCGAATGCCTGCATGCGGCCATTCAGGGAGGAGCTGATTCCGTGTATTTCGGAGTCGAGAGACTCAACATGCGTTCCCACTCCGCCAACAATTTCAGGACAGAGGACCTGCATGAAATATGCGGCATCTGCCGCGAGCACGGGGTACAGACATACCTTACACTCAACATAGTATTGTACGATGAAGACCTGGAGGATATGCGCCGCACCGTCGATGCCGCCAGGGAAGCCGGTGTCACAGCCATAATCGCATCCGACATGGCCGCCATCATGTATGCAAGGCAGGCGGGCGTAGAGGTACACATTTCCACCCAGTTGAGCATATCGAATTCAGAGGCCCTCCGGTTCTATGCACAGTATGCGGACGTAATCGTGCTTGCCCGAGAACTCAACCTCAGCCAGGTAAAGGAAATCAAAGGTATCATCGACAGGGACGAGATAAAAGGGCCGTCCGGCAGGCCAGTGGAAATAGAGATGTTCGCGCACGGAGCCCTTTGCATGGCCATTTCAGGGAAATGCTATCTCAGCCTGCATGAATACGGGGCATCTGCCAACCGCGGCTCCTGCTACCAGATATGCCGCCGCGGCTACCAGGTCACCGACCTTGAAACAGGACAGCAGCTGGTGGTGGACAACAAATACATCATGTCCCCGAAGGATCTGTGTACCATCGAGTTCATGGACAAGATCATCGATGCCGGAGTAACGGTATTCAAGATAGAAGGCCGGGCCCGGTCGGCGGAATATGTCAAACGCGTCACCTCATGCTACAGGCGTGCTGCCGATGCCGTCTGCGAAGGCTCCTACACCCCGGAATTTGCCGCAGGACTGAAAAAGGAGCTGTCGGAAGTGTTCAACCGCGGATTCTGGGACGGCTACTATCAGGGAGCGAGGCTCGGACAGTGGAGCGAGGTATACGGAAGCAAGGCAACCAGGAAGAAAGTCTACAGCGGTAA
>CALVAJ010000029.1 GCA_944325505.1 uncultured Bacteroidales bacterium | reverse complement strand
CACTTCAACCAAAACCCTTGTAACTCAATTCTATCACTATATCTTTCCGCATTTCACTTTTTTGTAGTAACTTTGCATTGAAAATATGTTGGATTAATATTGAAAAACCATGAACTGGCATTTTAACTCAGTGGCGGTTGCGGCGGCGCTTTTGACCGTTGCTTCATGCGGGAATTCCGTTGACGGACCCGAAGGTACCAAGACTTTGCAGACGGACGGAATCAGAATAACCTGGATTCAGGACAACGCTAAGGAGCGCCTTATGGAGCGTTCTCTCTTCCCAGATGCCTCAGACAGTCTTGTGGCCGGTCTTGGCTTACAGACCGGCGTCCCTTCTACCGTGAGTGTCTTCCTTGTGGAAACGGGTGGCAAGAAGATGTTGTTCGATACGGGGCTCGGGATGCCTGACAGCCGTATGCTCTCTTCTCTCAATGCGTTGGGAGTTGCTCCGGAAGAGATTGATTATCTGTATATCACTCATTTTCATGGTGACCATATAGGAGGTATGCTGAAAGACGGTCAGCCAGTATTCACCAATGCCAAGGTATATGCTTCCAAGAAGGAGTATGATGCCTGGATGGCCATGCCAGATGACCGTAAAGGACCGGTAGAGAAGGCCTTGTCAGCGTATGAAGGCCGTTTGAACCTTTTTATGTCAGGAGACACTCTTCCGGGTAATGTCCTCAGCATCGATGCACCTGGCCACACCCCGGGGCACACTGTTTACAAGGTAGGTGACTTCCTGATTGTAGGGGACCTGATGCATGGTGTGGCTCTGCAGATGGAGTACCCTGAAATCTGTGCTTCATATGATATGGATTTCCCGGCGGCGGTATCTGCCAGGAAGGAAGTTCTGAAGTATGCGTCGGACAGTTCCCTGGTTATGGCAGGAATGCATTTCCCCGCACCGGCGTTTATCCAGGCCGGGAAATAAGAAGATATGGCAGACAGGATTCCGGTCAAGGTCCGCAAGGAAGCCAGGCTGCATGAGGATGACAGTTTTCAAGATGAAAGTTTCCCGGAGCAGTAATCACTTTATTTCCCGGCAAGTACAGGGAAAAGCTTTTTCGCTCCGTAGACCAGCGCGATAAGGACAATCGTTCCGCCTACATATCCGATATACTGTATTCCTATCCCGTCGCAGACGGCTCCTCCGACAAGCGCACCGGTGCCTATGCCCACGTTGTAGATTCCTGAATAAATGGACATGGCTACTGCCGTCCCTTGAGGTGCGTTCCGTATTATTTCAGACTGGAAAACAAGGTTGTAGCTGTTTATCGCCAGGCCCCAGAATACGCACAGAAGGAACTCGGACCAGATGCTGAACGATGCAGCCTGAAGCAGCAGAAGGAAAATGCATATTCCTGATACTGCGTATTTTATGAAAAAACCGGGATGTCTGTCGTAGAATTTGGAAAAGATGACACTTCCGAAAATTCCCACGACTCCGAAAAGAGTGAGGACAAGTGTAATCAGAGTGCTGCCCATTCCTGCGACCTGTCCCATGAAAGGCTCGATATAGCTATACCCTGTGAAATGTCCGGTGATGGCTATCACAGTGATGAGGTAGATTCCAAGAAGGGCCGGGGTCTTGAAAAGGGCGGGAAGTTTCCTGATCGAGAAATTGCTTTCTCCCGGTGTCTTTTTCAGTACGAGAGCGAGTATGCACAGTATCATAAGGGCTACTGCACCGATTATCAGGAAAGTTGCCCGCCATCCTGCGTACAGTCCTATGGTGCGTCCGAGCGGCAGTCCGACAATCATTGCAATGGATGAGCCCGATACGATGAAACTCAGTGCCGTAGACTGCTTCCCTTCAGGAGCGGTTTTGACGGCGAGAGGGGTGACTATCGACCAGAATATGGCATGGGCACAGGCAACGCCCATCCTTGAGAGCATGAGCATGTAGAAATCGGATGCAAGTCCCGACAGCACATGGCTGACAACGAAAAGCGCCGTTATCGAAAGCATCAGTTTCTTGCTTTCGGTCTTCGCGAATACCAGCATGAGAGGCAGGGAAGCCAGGGCCACGACCCAGGCATACACTGTAATCATGAGTCCGGCGTGCGATTCGGTAATGCTGAAATCGGCCGCGATGTCAGACAGAAGCCCTATCGGAATGAATTCCGATGTATTGAAAATGAATGCTGAAAATGTAAGCCCTATAACCGGCAGCCATGCTTTCAGTCCGCTTTTTTCATGTCCCATATAAGTCCGTTTCTGAAAAATGGCTGCAAAGATAGAAAATATTCGCTTTCAGTGTTATCTGAACAGTTCATCAAGCTTTTCATAGAGAGCAGGATTTTCCCCGACATAAGCTCCTACGACTTTACCCTCCGGGTCAATGATTATCATGGTAGGGTATGCCTGTATGCCGTAAGCCAGAGTAACCTCCTGTCCATCACCGTTAAACAGATTGGTCCACGTGAGTTCGTGTTCTGCAACCCCTTCCCTCCATTCTTCTTCAGTATCCCTGCAGTCTATGCTTGCGAATTCAATCCTGTCCTTGTATTTTTCATAATATTTTTTCAAGTCCGGAATGCCTTTGATGCACCATCCGCACCATGTCCCCCAGAAATCCAGCAAAAGATATTTCCCTTTGAAGGAATCCAGAGTCATGTATTCCCCCTCGAGATTCTTAAGTCTGAAGTCCGGAGCCTGGACACCCGGCTGAAGGCTTTTCCAGTTCTGTTTTTTCTGGATAACATTCCTGTTGGATGATATGAAGTAGTCGAGTACAGGGGCGATAGCGCTGTTCCTGACGCTTTCATCGAGCATTCCGTATGCCTCGATACTTTCTTCTTCAGGCAGGAAGATGGCGGCATAGGCTGATGCGATGTTGGCAGGCTCCCTGCCGACAAGTTCTAGCCTGGCTTCATCAAGCCTTTTGACCGCTGTCCGGACTTCTTTTCTTAAAGAGTCTATAGCTGCCGCATTCCTGTTGTCGAAAGTATAAAGCCCGTGCATCTGCTGCAGCTTTTCCATCCACGCTCTTTCGGCTGCCTTCATCTCTGTCTGGAGGTTCAGTGCATCATACAGTTCGGTACCTGATATTTCAGGCGCGTTCACGCTGCCTGATACTGTCATCCTGTCTCCCGGCAGGAATAGTATTCGTGTGGGGCACATCGTAATCATTTCGGATTCGCTTTTCGGCTTCGGGACGAAGTAGACAAATGACGCCGAATCCGGTATCGAGGTTTCGAAGTATCCGTTTCTCAACACGACAGTATCGATGTATCCTTTATACTGTCCCAAGATACTCGATACTTCAATGAGCAGCGTATCCCTGTCCATTTCAATATGTCCGGAAAGATTCGGCCTTTCATTTACGCAGGAAACGGACATTCCTGCCAGAACCAGGAACGATACAGGAAGAACGTGATTTTTCATATATTTTGTCAGTTTGTGTTTCTTTTATAAAAAAGGCGGGACCGTAAGCCGGTTTCTGTTTTTGAATCTGCCATTTATCTTCGCAACCTACCCCCTGGCAACGGGCAGGCGACCCTTGACTGCCAGTATATTTGGTCTTGCAGCCCCCGGAACCGTACCCGCGGCATGTCGCCATGTCGCGTCGTGAGCTCTTGCCTCGCGTTTTCACCCTTACGCTTTAAGCGCGGTTGTTTTCTGTTACGGCCCTCCCGAGATTACTCCCGGCTGCGATTTCCGCAGCGGGGTGCCTTGTGCTGTCCGGACTTTCCTCTATTGCGGCAAAAATTGGAACTTTCGGCGTTGCTGCTCGTTTCTCGTGTCCTCACAACCTACAGGTTGCTCCGGGACTCGAAACTCGCGCGCCTTGAAATCTCCAATTTTTATCCGCAATGGCGGCAGATCGTCCCGCCTTGTATTTCAAACAACTTGATTCCTTAATAATTCAGTGTACTGGATCCGTAAAAGTGTTTTACGGTCATTACGGATTCGTCCTGGAATCTGAAGACCGGATCGGGTCTCAGATGCAATGTTATTTGTAGCCGAGCCTGCGCTCCATACGGTCGTTTTTCCGTATGGTCCTCTGGACATCGCGCTCGAGTGCCGGTGTGATGTCCTTGCAGGTCTTGTGGCATGCCATTTCGAGGGAATACATCCTGCCGATGCAGAAGTTGGTATGTTCGCACCCGCTGCAGCAGTTTTCGTCAGCTTTCATCTTGTTTACGAAATCTGTATCCTCCAGGACTGCACGTCCCATCTGGAGCATCTGGAATCCGCTGTCTATCACCTTGTCTGCATCTTTCCTTGTAGTGACGCCTCCGACATAGACCAGAGGCATGTCCGGAAGTGCGGCCCTGAATTTGAGGGAGTCTTCCAGGAAGAACAGCCTTTTGAAAGGCACTGTCGGTGAAACGATGCGTCCGCCCAGACGTACTCCGAGCTTGAGCCACCACTGCCTGAGCGGCATATAATGCGCGATCGCTTTTACCGGGAACTGCCCTCTCATTACATACATCGGGGCTCTGCTGACAAACCCTCCGGAAAGCACCAGGGCATCCGCCCCGCATTTCTGCAATTCCTTTGCTACTGTTATGCAGTCATCGATTTCCATGCCTCCCCTGAATCCGTCACGGGTATTCATCTTGACGAAAATGGCGACCTTTCCTTTACCGGCCTCTGTGACAGATGCCATGCATTCACGCATAAAACGCATCCTGTTGTCGAGGGAACCGCCGTATTCGTCCTTCCTGTGGTTCGTATATGGAGAAAGGAACTGTGATATGAGGTATCCGTGTCCGGCATGTATTTCTACGGCATCGAATCCTGCCTTGATGGCCAGGCGGACAGCCTCACCGTATGCTTTTACCACCTCGTCGATTTCCTTTTTGTTCATCCCGTGGACGAAAGTAGGGGAGTAGAGGTTGAATCCGCTGCTCGCACCGTATGGCAGGCAGCCGCAGATCCTTTTGTGCGACATGTTCCCGCAATGTCCGAGCTGGATTGATGCCTTTGCCCCTTCTGCATGTATGGCATCGGTGAGTCTTTTAAGTTCGGGAACTATTTCCTCCCTCATCCAGAGCTGCCTTTCAAAAGAGAGCCCGCTGCGGCAGACTGCGGCATAGGCGACCGTGGTCATTCCGATTCCGCCTCTTGCTACGGCCGTATGGTAGTCGAACAGTGACTTTGAAGGGGAATTGTTCTCGCACATCCCCTCGAAAGCCGCTGACCTGATGGTCCTGTTCCTGATCTCCAGCGGACCTATCTTATATGGTGTAAATAACTCGCTCATTATCTTTAGTCTCAAATGTTTTCTTCTGATTCTGAAAATAACGAAGAAATGACATTAATATTTGAATTTTCACCAGATGAAAGGAATAAGGTTCTTCCGGTGCAGATTTCTGTATTCATCTCCGAACTCCTCCTCGTATTTCGCTGTCAGGGATTTGGCCCGTGGAGCCAGGTTCGCGAACGTCCACATTGCGAAAAGCAGTCCGGCAGGAGACCATGTAAGTATGGCATATCCAATCCATTCGGTAAGTTCCCCGAAATAGTTGGCCGAAGTCACGTATTTGTACAGCCCTTTCTTCGGAATGTAGTGCTTTGTGTCCCCTGGCTTTCTCAGGTGCCTGATTACATAATCCGAATCGAGGTTTATGAGCATTCCGGTGAGGAATACAAGCGTCCCTATTATAAACTGGGGACTTGCTATCCAATCCATGGTATATGTCCCTGCCGGTGCGTATTTGTATAGCCAGGCTCCGATGAAATAGGAGTTGGCAGTATTGAAGACCATGCCCATGAGCATTATCACTACTGGCATCTGCCCTTTCCCCCTTATGAGCAGAGGGAATATGAAAGACCGCTGGAAATAATGCACAAGGAACAATCCTGCTATAATATAGAGCACAACGCTGCTGTTCCCTGTATCGACACTGGAAACCGCATGCCTGACAGTATAGAGAAGCATGAACAGGAATGCCGGACATTCCATTATGATCCATGCTGTCCTGTTGTTGATTTTAGGTCCCCAGTTGGAGCCTGACAGGTAGCCGTAGCCTGCCTTGAAGAAAAACAGGGCCACAAAAACGACTACTGCCAGAGCGGCCATACATGCCATTAATACATAATAGGTATTCATATAAACAGAATTGCAGAATACGTCTGTCAAAAATCGATGGCAAAGATAATAAAGATTTTCTCAAATCACTTTTTTTGCCTACTTTTGTACCCCTGTTAATGTGATTCATTTTTATATCATGGCAAAATATGTATTCGTAACAGGCGGAGTCGCCTCGTCACTTGGAAAAGGCATTATTTCTTCATCATTGGCCAAACTTCTTCAGGCCAGAGGTTTGAGGGTCACTATCCAGAAATTCGACCCTTATATCAATATCGACCCTGGTACACTCAACCCTTATGAGCACGGAGAGTGTTATGTTACCGATGACGGAGCCGAGACTGACCTTGACCTCGGCCATTATGAGAGATTCCTCGGCGTACATACATCCAAGGCCAACAATGTAACGACAGGCAAGATCTACCATACCGTAATCAACAAGGAGAGGGAAGGAGCCTATCTTGGCAAGACTGTACAGATCGTCCCTCATATTACCGATGAAATCAAAAGACGCATGCTTCTTCTGGGCAAGTCCGGAAAGTATGACATCATAATAACTGAAATCGGCGGAACGGTAGGCGATATGGAGTCCGAGCCGTTCATTGAGGCTGTCCGCCAGCTCCAGTGGGAACTTCCTGAGGAAGACTGCGTGACCATCCACCTTACTCTGGTGCCATATCTCAGCGCGGCAAAGGAACTCAAGACCAAGCCTACCCAGCATTCCGTCCAGATGCTCCAGCAGAGCGGAGTACAGCCGGATATCATAGTATGCCGTACGGAGCATAAGCTTACTCCTGAAATCAGAAAGAAGGTCGCCCTGTTCTGCAATGTCCGTCCCGGACATGTAATCGAGTCCATGGATGCCCCTTCAATATATATGGTTCCTCTCAACATGAAAGCCGAGAAGCTGGACCAGCTGGTCCTCGACCATTTCGGACTGAAAGGCCTTCCTGAACCTGATCTTACCGAGTGGAACAGTTTCCTTGACAAGCTCATGCACCCGAAGACTGAGGTCGATATAGCACTTGTAGGCAAATACGTGGAGCTTCAGGACGCGTACAAGTCCATACTTGAGTCGTTTGTCCATGCCGGAGCCGCGAATGAATGCAAAGTCCATGTCCACAGCATACACAGCGAGTTCCTCAGCCAGGACAATGTGGAAGAGAAGCTCGGTTCTATGGACGGTATTCTCGTCGCTCCAGGATTCGGAGAGCGCGGTCTGGAGGGCAAGGTCGTTGCTGTCCGCTATGCAAGAGAGCATAACGTCCCGTTCTTCGGCATCTGTCTCGGGATGCAGATGTGTGTCGTAGAGTTCGCAAGGGATGTGCTCGGACTGAAGGATGCCATATCGACTGAAGTCAATCCCGCTACTCCGGTCCCTATCATCGACCTGATGGAAGACCAGAAGAGCACAACCATCAAAGGCGGCACAATGAGGCTCGGGGCCTATGACTGCAGGCTTGACAGGAATTCCTTGGCATATAAGATATACGGTACTGACATGATATCCGAGCGTCACAGGCACAGGTATGAGTTCAACAATGATTACCTCTCCATGGTAGAGGCTGCCGGAATGAAAGCGACAGGAAAGAATCCTGATACCGGACTTGTAGAGATAGTCGAGATACCGGCTCATCCATTTTTTATCGGTGTCCAGTTCCATCCTGAACTCAAGAGCACTCCGGAGCATCCGCAGCCTATCTTCGTGGCATTCGTAAATGCCGCCATGGATTTCCATAAGGAACATCACAAAGGAAAGTCATCTCTGAAACCTGAATCCGAGAAATGAGATTCCTCTGTACGATAGCTGTATTCCTGTGCGCTGTGCTGGCTTCGTTCCAGTGCGGCGCACAGTTGAAAAGTTACCGTCTGGAAGTCATTGAGGAGTATCCTCATGATATCACTTCATATACCCAGGGCCTTTTCTTTCATGAAGGACAGATGTATGAGAGTACAGGCGGGACAGGTGAGTCTACATTCAGGAAAGTAGACATAAGGACAGGAGAGCCTCTGAGAAAACTGGAATTTGCCGACAGGTATTTTGTGGAGGGTTCTGTCGTTCTCGGTGACAATCTCTATATTCTGACATGGCACAACAAAGTGGCATTCGTCTATGATATCAATACTCTTGAGTACAAGTCCACCTGGTCTTATCCTCGTGAAGGATGGGGGCTTACGACCGATGGCAAGAGCCTGATAGCAAGCGACGGGTCTTCCACCATCTATTTCATGACTCCTGAATTCAGAACAGAAAGGCAGGTTACCGTAAAGCTTCAGGGCAGACCTGTCCGGCTTCTGAACGAGTTGGAGTATATAGACGGGAAAATCTGGGCCAATGTCTATACGAGCGACATGATTCTGATCATCAATCCCGAAGACGGTAAAGTCGAGGCCACCGTCGATTGCTCGGGTCTTCTCCCGAAAAAACTCCGCAGGCCTGATACCGATGTGCTCAACGGGATTGCCTATAATCCTGCGGACAAGAAACTGTACCTTACGGGAAAGAACTGGCCGAGGCTTTACGAAGTGAAGCTCGAGGAAAAATGAAAAAGACTTGAAATACCTTATCGCTTTAAATATGAAATCTGTCGTTTTTATTATTGTATTGGCTGTTGCAATGCTTGCCGGCAGTATTTCAGCCTCAGCGCAGTATAGCGGCCCTGTCTACAGGAAAGGAGCTGATTTTTATCGGAACGGAGAGAAACTGACCTCGGAACAGGTCGTATCCATGCTGTCGGGAACTGACGGAATGGCTCTGGATGACATAATAAAATATCAGAAAGGATTCCGGACAGGCAAAGGTCTGCTTATAGGTTTCGGATCCCTGACCGGTGCCGGCCTTGTCACATTGGGAGTATCGGCTGTCGGGATGATGGTAGAGGGCGTGGCTTTCGGGATAGGAGCCGGTTTTCTGTCTCCTTTGTATGCACTTGGAGGAGAATCTCCTGATATTTCGTATGACAGCAAGTTCCGGGGCGCGGCTGTTGCCGGATTATGTGCTGCCGGCGCCGGTGTCCTTGGCATTGTCGCCGGAACTACTGTGCTGTGCATCAATAAGAAACATTTGAACAGAGTGGAGGATGCCTGTAATGGAGGATTACAGGGCGCGAATCTGGCTTTCGGGACGACGGAAAACGGAATAGGCCTTAAACTGGAATTCTGACAAGCGCAATTATGCGGAATAATTCCGTACAGTTTTGCGTATTATAGTTTTTGAAGTATATTTGCAGCCGTTTCCGGAAAATGCGGAAACGGCTTACATATTTATTTGCGGGGGTACCTATTAAAGGTTGAGAAATACCCATTGAACCTGATCCGGCTGATACCGGCGTAGGGAAGCAGTGATCTCATGCACGTAAATCGTGCGCCCCTTGCATAAGTGAAATATTATGCGAGGTTTTTTATTTTCAGCAGTGCTTTACGCACTGGTCCCGTTCGCTGCAGCAGCTGCGGTGAACGAAGCGGATGCAACATCCGGGAAAGCAGAGTCCGTATCTGCGGAAGAAGAAATCAATGACAGGCTTGACAGTGTGGTCGTCTCCGCCTCCAGGGCAGGGAAGTCCACCCCCGTGACCTATACGATGGTCAGCAGGCAGCAGCTCAGGCAGAACAACCCTATCAACTCCCTGCCTATGATGCTGAACCTGCAGCCGTCTGTAGTTTCCGTAAATGAAGGCGGTACCGGTCTCGGTTATTCGAAGATGACTATCCGCGGCAGCAAGGGCTCACAGGTGAATGTAACGCTTAACGGTATTACACTCAATGATGCAGAGTCACAGGAAGTGTTCTGGGTGAACATACCGGCCCTCACCAGTCTTATCAGTTCAGTACAGCTCCAGAGGGGGCTCGGAACATCGGCCAACGGCGCCGGAGCATTCGGAGCCAGCGTGAATATGAGCACGGCGTCCGTGACATCCGATCCGCATGTCTCCGCTGAAATATCGGCAGGGTCTTACAACACATTCATGACCACTGTTTCTGCAGGTACCGGACTTACAAAATCCGGAATCTATTTCGATTTCGCCTATTCAAAGAACTATACCGACGGATATATACGCAATGCAAAGGCCAGAGTCCAGTCCGCATTTGCCGCCCTCGGCTGGATGAATGCCACAAATTCACTGAGGCTGACATACCTCATGGGCGACCAGCATACGGGCATCACGTGGAACGGAATCGATCTGGATACCTATAAGACTGACCGCAGGTATAACAGTGCCGGAGAGTATACTGACGAGTTCGGGAATATCCATTATTATGACAACGAGACAGACAACTACACCCAGCACCATATCCAACTGAACTATACGCACCAGTTCCCGAAAAACGTGGTATGGAGCACCACACTGAATTTTACCAAAGGTGACGGTTATTACGAGAACTACAAGGCAGGGGAGTCCATGTCGGACTACAACCTTCCTGACATGCCGCCGAGTCCGGTAATCGACCCGGCTACCGGAGTACAGATGACGGATGACAAAGGGAATCCCGTATTCAAGGAAGGGGCGGACTTCATCACCAGGGAGGCGATGGACAACTATTATCTGGTCTTCAACTCCGATGTAAAATACACTTCGGACAAGCTGAACTTTACCGGCGGAATCAACCTTTCACGGTATGACGGAGGCCATTTCGGCAACATCCTGTGGTGCAGCCGTCTGGGGGACAGCTATGATTACAGTTCGTATAACAGGAATGATTCCTGGTACCGTAATAACGGTCTCAAACAGGAGGCGAATGTATTTGCCAGGGCGGAGTACGCGCCGCTGGACTGGCTTACGGCATATCTCGACCTGCAGTACAGGGGCGTGTCCCTGAAGATGAAAGGCCCTGATGATGATGCCGGACTGCTCGACTACAGGACTACATGGAATTTCTTCAATCCCCGTGCAGGACTGACTTTCAGCTGGAGACCGGAACACAAGGCCTATGTTTCCGCAGCAGTCGGAAACCGCGAACCGGGCCGCAGCGACATCAAAGAGAATATCAAGAACGTCAACAGCGGCAACCGCGACGGTATATCCATCCGGCCTGAGCAGATGGTGGATGTCGAGATAGGTTATCAGTATACCGGGAAAAAGGTTACGGCTTCGGCGAACCTCTATTTCATGGAGTATTTTGACATGCTTCTCGAGACCGGACGTCTGAGCGATGTGGGGTATGCGCTTAAGGAAAACGTCGGCAGGGCCTACCGCCGCGGAATCGAGCTTGCCGCCGCATGGCAGGCCGCACCGTGGTTCCGCCTGGACGCCAATGCTACTCTCAGTATGAACAAAATACTGGATTACGTGGGGTATTGCGACAATATACGGTATGTTGAAAACGAAGAAGGGGAGCCTGAACTGGATTATCACGGCGGACAGACTGCCGTGAAATTCGGAAAGACCGACATGCTGATGTCTCCTTCAGTCATCGGCATGCTGCAGCTTTCTTTCCGGCCGTTCGCCGCTACAGCTTCCAATTCATTGAAATCCACTACTCTCAGTATCAACGGGAAATATGTCGGAAGACAGTATATGGACAACACCTCAAGCTCTGAACGTACTATTCCGGGATATTTCGTCTCGAACCTCTCGCTTTCGCATGAGTTCAATGTCAAAGGCGGCATACTGGGAATAAGCGGCTACATAAACAACCTTTTCAACAATATGTACTACGCCGACGGGGGAGCATACAGCATGTATAATGTGGATACGGAGAAAATAGAAGCTGACGTGTGGGTGTATCCTCAGGCTCCGTTAAACTTCATGCTCAAACTCAGTTACCGGTTTTAAATGATATAAAAAAAGCAGAAGCCAATGCTCTGCTGCATAAAGTTTTCCGGCTTGGTTTTAAAGACATCCGCTGTCTCAGCGGATGTCTTTTCTGGTTAGTTAGTAGTGTTTTCAATTATTAATGGTTAGTATACTTTTGCTTTAAAGGATGTGCTAAGTTAGGAACTATAATTGAAAAAACAAATATTTTTTCAAAAAATGTTGATTTTCTTTAATCTTTCAATAGTCCGGGACGTAATTTCCTGGTCCTTTCTATCGCCTGTTCGTCCTGCCATTCCCGGATGAGTTTCGGATTTCCGCTCAGCAGGACATCGGGAACTTTCCATCCGTTGAATTCCGCCGGCCTCGTATATATTGGGGCAGAGAGCAGCCCGTCCTGAAAGCAGTCGCTAAGGGCAGAGGTCTCATCTGTCAGGACCCCCGGAAGGAGCCTGACAATGGCATCGGTAAGGACGGCTGCCGGGATTTCGCCTCCGCTGAGGACATAGTCTCCTATGGATATTTCTCTTGTTACCAGATGCTCCCGTATTCTGTGGTCGATACCCTTGTAATGCCCGCAGAGGATGATGATATTCCCTTTCAGGGAAAGCTCGTTGGCTATTCCCTGATTCAGGATCTCCCCGTCAGGAGACATGTAGATTATTTCGTCATATTCCCTTTCCGCCGTAAGCTCACTTATCATCATATACACGGGTTCCACCATCAGGACCATTCCTGCATCGCCTCCGTAACTGTAATCGTCGACCTGCTGTCTCGGTCCTTTCCCGTACTTTCTCAGATGGTGGACGTGGATATCCACAATCCCTTTCTTTTTGGCACGTTCGACTATTGAATTGTTCAACGGGCTTTCGAGCAGCTCGGGCAGTACCGTTATGATATCTATTCTCATTGTCATGTATGCTGTTTTGGCAACTGAAAAAAAATATTTTCTGGAAACGACTGCAAAAATAGAATTTTTTAGAAAAATTAGAGCAGACTCCTGTAGATTTGCCAAAAAAAGGTATATTTGCAGGTTGGAAATTTAATTGAAACTATTTAGACCTCCATTTATTATGAGTGAAGAGATTATTCCTGATGTTCCCGTAGCGTCAGATGTAGAAAATGAAGAGCCGGCTGTCAACTATTCTGCAATGAGTCTTGCAGAACTGGCCGACATGTTCCAGAAACTGGCTATAAGCGAGGACCGTATGAAAAGGTCCAAGGAGGCTGAGGCTGTCAAGTCCGCCTTTTATAGGAAACTCCTGAAGGAAAAGGCGGAAGCCGGCAGTACGGCAGAAGTGCAGGAGCCCGGCGGGACGGAAGATGACGTGACGGCGGATCAGGAAGAAACCATGTCGGAAACCCAGGCGCATCTTGAGGATACGGTATCGGAAAATCCGTTCGATGAGATAGAGCGCGGTTTCAAGGCTCTTTACAATGCTTACCGCAAGGAGAAGGCCGAGTATAACAGGCAGCTTGAGAAGGAGCGTGAACATAACCTGGAACTTAAAGAAGCGGTAATCGCAGACCTTAAGGCTCTGGTGGAAAAGCAGGAGGATGTAAATGCGACTTTCCCTGCATTCCGTGAAATCCAGAACAGATGGAGGGAAATAGGCCCTGTCCCTGCACAGAGTTTCAGAAACCTGAACGATACGTACCAGCTGTATGTAGAGCAGTTCTATGATATGGTCAAGATCAACCGGGAGCTTCGTGACCTTGATTTCAAGAAGAATCTTGAAGCCAAGGAGAAGTTCTGCGAGGCGGCGGAGAAACTTGCTGAAAACGAGAATATAGTCGAGGCTTTCAAGGAACTGCAGAAACTGCATGAGCAGTGGAAAGAGTTCGGCCCGGTCGCCAAGCAGTTCCGCGAGGATATCTGGAACCGTTTCAAGGCAGCCACAGCCGTAATCAACAAGAAATACCAGGCATATTTCGAAGGCCAGAAAGAGAAGTATGCGGAGAATCTTGCGGCGAAGACCGCGCTTTGCGAGCAGGTGGAAGCCATTGCGGAAAAAGAGATAAGGAATTCCAGCGAGTGGAATGAGTGTACGAAGGAAATCGAGGAAATCCAGAAACAGTGGAAAGGTATCGGATATGCCTCGAAGAAGGAAAACCAGAAGATCTATGACCGTTTCCGTGCTGCCTGCGACAAGTTCTTCGAGCGCAAGAGGGAGTTCTATGCAGCTTACAAGGACGAGATGAACGAGAATCTTCAGAAGAAAATCGCCCTTTGCGAAGCGGCGGAAGCCCTTAAAGGCAGTACTGCATGGAAAAAGACGACAGACCAGCTGATAAATCTCCAGAAGCAGTGGAAGGAAATCGGGGCTGTCCCTCGCAAGAAATCCGAAGCGCTCTGGAAGAGGTTCCGTGCTGCCTGCGACGAGTTCTTCAACGAAAGGGACAAGCAGGCCAAGCCTGAGAATGACTTTTACGGCAACCTCAAGGCAAAGAAGCACCTTCTGGAAGAAATCAATGCATATGTCCTTTCCGATGACGAGGATGCGAATGCCGAGGCCGCCAGGGACTTTGCCGACAGATGGCAGGCGATAGGTTTTGTCCCGTTCAAGGAGAAGGACAAGATCGCTGCAGCATATAAGGAAGCGATGAACTCCAAGTTCCCGGATGTATCCCACAGGTCGCGCGGCCGTGCTCCTAAGAACGAGAAGGAAAGGCTTGTCCAGAAGTATCTGAAGAAAGAGCAGGATATAGTTACCTATGAAAATAATATCGGTTTCTTTGCTGCGTCAAAGAATTCGGAACCTCTTATAAAGCAGATGCAGGAGCGTATCGACAGGGCAAAGGCTGAACTCAAGGAACTTGAAATGCAGATAAGGGCGCTGGAGAGCGCTGATAATGAACAGTAATGCCATTTATTGGAAATAGACCGTCAGGACCGGGGTTTTAAGGAAAATCCATGCCCTGACGGTAATTGTGAAATATTGAATATAAATTTGATGAATAAGAATTCAGTAATCGGAATAGTTCTGATAGGTGTGATCTTTTTCGGGTTCACATGGTATCAGTCCAAACAGTATCAGAAACAGGTTGAATATCAGGCACAGCAGGATTCCATAGCCAGGGCGGAGCAGGCTTACATGGATTCGGTGTGGAGGGCGCAGCATCCGATAGATTCGGCTGCCACGGCACTTCAGGAGCAGCAGTCAGTAAAACAGAGGATTTACAAGGATACACTTATTGACAATGCGCATAATGCTGAGGCAGCATATTATGTCCTGTCAAATGACAAGATAGAGGTCACATTCACGACAAAAGGTGCTCAGCCGTACAGTGTAAAAGTCAAGGATTTCTATAATTACGACAGTACTGACCTGTATATCTTCAAGCCTGAAATGAGCCAGTACGGCATCACGGTCTATGCCGGCGAGAACATAAACACCAAGGATTTCGTTTTCGAGCTGGCTGAAAAGACGGATACTTCAATCGTCATGCGCCTTCCGTTTGCCGGCGGCGGATATATCGAGCAGAAATACACTCTTGCCGAAGGAAGCTACTCGGTCGACAACGATTTCTCTTTCGTAGGTATGGGCAATGTGATTCCACGCAACGTGTCCATGTTCGACATAGACTGGAACGTGGTTATCCCGCGTATGGAGAAAGGTTACAGGAACGAGAAGCAGTATTCCAAGCTGAACTATATGTTCCCTGGAGAGAAGAAGCCCGAGAGAGTGGGCGTAGGGCGTGATGATGATGCGCGTGTGGATGCCAAGATATCATGGTTCGCTTTCCAGCAGCAGTTCTTCTCCGCAATAATGAGGGCTGACAATGACTTCACTTCAGGCGATTTCGTGATCAGGTTCTTCGAGGAGAATGACCCGTCGCACAACCTTATGGTATGCTCAGCGAAGATGCGTGCCGACTTTACCGTCGGACCGGACGGCAATGTGACCGTGCCGTTCCATTTCTACTTCGGCCCTAACCATTACCGTACGCTCAAGGACTACGGCCAGCATTATGAGAGGATCATTCCTCTCGGAGGTTCTGTCATAGGCCTTATCAGCCGCGGTATCATTATCCCGACATTCAATTTCCTGGGCAAGTACATAGCGAATTTCGGTATAATCATCCTTATCCTTACGGTCTTCATCAAGCTGATCGTATCTCCTCTGACAGTCAAGTCGTACATATCATCGGCGAAGATGGCGGTCATAAAGCCTGAGGTCGACAAGCTGAATGAAAAATATCCGAAGCAGGAGGATGCCCTGAAGAAGCAGCAGGCGATGATGGAGCTGTACAGGAGGGCGGGGATCAGTCCTATGGGAGGATGTCTCCCTATGCTGCTGCAGCTGCCTGTCCTGTATGCGATGTTCCGTTTCTTCCCTGCTTCCATAGAGCTGAGGCAGCAGCATTTCCTGTGGGCGGATGACCTGAGCGGTTTCGATTCCATACTCGACCTTCCGTTCAATATCCCTCTTTACGGAGACCATGTATCCCTGTTCGCCCTGCTCATGGCGATTTCCATGTTCCTGTACTCGAAGATGACTTCAAGCCAGATGTCGAATGACCCGAACATGGCCGGGATGAAGTTCATGAGCGTATGGATGATGCCTATAATGATGCTCTTCATCTGTAACAACCTCTCCAGCGGATTGAGCTACTATTATCTGCTTTCGAACCTTATCACCATGTTCCAGACTTGGTTTGTGAAGAGATTCGTTGTGAAGCCGGAGAAGATTTACGCCCAGATGGCTGCAGCGGCTGTCAAGCCTGTGAAGAAGTCCAAGTGGCAGCAGCGCCTTGAAGAAGCGCAGAAGATGCAGCAGCAGATGGCAAAGGAACAGGCGAAAAAACGCAGATAATCGTGTAATATGTCAAGTATTGCAGATACGATAAGAAAACTTCACAATGAACTGCCACCGGAAGTGACTCTGGTGGCAGTTTCCAAATTCCACCCTGTCGCGGCAGTTGTCGAGGCATATCGGGCCGGTCAGAGAGTATTCGGCGAGAGCCGTCCGCAGGAACTTTTGGCCAAGGTGCAGGCTTTGGGGGAGTCAGCGGCTGCGTCCGGTAATCCGGAATTGTATTCGGATATCAGATGGCATTTTATAGGTCATCTGCAGACCAACAAGCTGAAGATGGTCCTGCCATATGTGTCTATGGTAGAGTCGGTCGATTCCCTGCATCTTCTCCAGGCAATAGACAGATGGGGGAGAGGGAACGGAAAAATCACGGACGTCCTGCTGGAATACCACATAGCATCGGAAGAGACCAAGCAAGGATTCAGCGCGGAAGAGATAAAGGAAATTCTTTTCTCCGGCACACAGTACAGTCATGTGCGTATCTGCGGACTTATGGGTATGGCAACTTTTACAGACAATGAGTCTGTCATCAGGGATGATTTCTCGCGTCTGGTCGCTCTGAGGGATAAGTTGCTGCCTGAAGCCGGCAGACATCCGAACCTTCATGACGGCTTCGGTCTTCTGTCGTTCGGAATGACACACGACTATAAAATCGCCGTCTCGATGGGGGCCGACATAGTCCGCATCGGGACTCTGATTTTCGGAGAACGGAACTATTGACATGAACCAACCTGGAATAATATGGAAAAACGGAAAGGAAAGTCACTCTCGAAAAAACTGGATATCGTACAGAAAAGTGCAAGACGCAGCCTCAGGCGCGATATTCTTGCCAGAAGGCTTAAACTCCAGAGGGGACTTGAGTACAAACGCCTGAAGAGAATCAGGAGCAAGTATGTACCTCCGTACACGCATTGCAAGAACTGCGGGACTGAACTGAAAGGCATGTACTGCCACAATTGCGGCCAGTATGCCCTGGATTCCCGCCAGCCGTTCTGGAAATATATCCTGCAGTACTTCGAGAATGTCTATCAGTTCGATACCAAGATATGGAGCACGCTTTGGATGCTTTTCCGGCGTCCCGGATTCCTTACCACTGAATTCAATGCTGGAAAGATAGCATCGTATGTCCATCCGATGCGTCTTTTCATGTGCATCACCCTGCTTTTCTTCATCGGCTTTTTCATGTTCATCGGCGATACCGTGGACAGGGCGATGTCAAATCTGAACTCCGAAACCATTATCGATGAACTGGAAGAAGCATCTGCCGAAGACTATCTCGCCATGTCATCAATCTTCGACAAGGATACTGTCGTGGCGATAGCTGTCAATATCGAAGATGTGAAAAGATATCCTGACGTTTTCGATATCATCGGATATGCCGCGAAAGATTCACTGTCCGAGGACAACGGAAGCCTGGATACGGTGAAGGTAAGGATGCCGTCCGAGTATCTTGGCACATTTGAATATGTGGAAGACTGGCACGGAGTCGGGCTGTATGCCGCCGGCGCACCGCAGATGGATGAGAAGGAAACCCTGTTCATTGACGGACTGTTCGGTGTCCTCAGCGGATATGCCCCTCTGTTCTCCCTGTTTCTGGTCCCGGTAATGGCTCTCATGCTTAAAGGGCTGTACAGGAAGAAACGCATGATGTATATGAACCATCTCGCCTTTTCGCTTCACTGGGGGTGCTTCTTCTACATTATGACAACCCTTTTCATAATTGCGGGCGAACTGTGGCATTATAATGGACTGACATGGTATGTTTTCCTGGGAATCAATCTTCTGTATACCGCCATCGCCCTGCACTGGGTGTACGGGAACGATTGGGCCAAGACCGTGCTGAAGACAGTTCTCCTGTATTTTGTTTACTTCTTCATTGTCATTGTGCTGTCGGCGGCGTTTTTCGCATGGGCCCTTTACAGCCAGAAGGATATTATGCCTTCGTCAATCGCAAACTGGTAGGCTGAGTTCTCTTATCATAGCTTTGGCTACTGCAGCTGATGCACCTCTGCCGCCCAGAGCCTTGCGGATGCAGGCGTATTCCGAGAGCATTTTCTGACGGTAGGCCTGATCTTCAATCAGGGCACGCACTTCAGCCACGAGGTTGTCGGCATTGCAGTCCGCCTGGATGAACTCCTTGAAAGCGAGACGGTCTACGATCAGGTTGCCGAGGCTGATGTACTTGACCTTCACTATTTTTTTCGCTATGGCGTAGGTGATCCTGCTTCCCATGATGAAGCCCACTACCTGCGGCGTGCCCAGAAGAACGGTTTCCAGAGATGCTGTCCCTGAATTCACAACTGCCGCTTCAGCGTTTCTGACGATAGACTGGGTCTGTCCGAAAAGGACTTTGATGTCTGCCTTGCAGTCATTCAGATAAGGGGTATAGTCCTCCATGTTCCTGGCCGGTGCCCCTGCGACGATGAACTGATATCCGCCGTACTGCGGCAGGGCTGTCATCTTTTCCGCGAATTCTCTCAATACCGGCATCATCGTACTGATCTCTCCTTTGCGCGAACCTGCCAGCATGGCGATTATCGGCTTGTCTTTCAGACCGTTCCGTTCCAGAAAATCTTTCCGGCTTTCATTGGAAGCAGGGGAGTCGTCTATGGCATCTATCAAAGGATTGCCCTCATAGACGAAATCCACTCCTTTCTTTCTGAAGTACTGTATTTCAAAAGGGAAGACTATGAAAAGCTTGTCCACGAATTTTTTCAGCTTCTTTATGCGCCCTTCGCGTGAGGCCCATACCTTCGGTGCGATGTAGTAGAATACCTTGAATCCGTGTTTGTGGGTGCATTCCGCTATCTTGAAATTGAATCCGGGATAGTCTATGAGTATCACTACATCAGGCTTCCATGACAGGATGTCCTTTTCGCAGAAACGGACATTTCCGAGAAGCTGCCGTGCTTTCCGGAACACCTCCCAGAATCCCATTATCGCCCCCTCCTTATAGTGCCGGACCAGCCCTCCGCCGGACATGCCGTCTTTCCTGCAGGCAAGATATACGCTGTTCATCAGGTCTCCTCCCCAGAAACGGATGTCAGCGTCAGGGTCTTCTTTATAAAGCCCTTTCATGAGGTTGGATCCGTGGAGGTCTCCGGAAGCCTCGCCTGCTATGATGTAGTATTTCATTCCTTTGTCTGTTGTACAGTCCTTAATCCTTGATTTCCCGCTTAGAAACGGGACCGTCTTCCGTCCTGCCGGAAATCCATGTCGAACCCGAGCTTTCCGATGCGTTCGACTTCACCGTAATCTGTCGTGTCGATATTGTGCGCAACAATCGATATGTAGCCGTCATTCATTATCCAATGGTCTGACCTGTGCGTATTTTCCGGATCGTCTACGTACTCTCCGACCATCATGTAAAGGTCTTCTCCGGGTTCGGCCTCCGGACGGCTGCTCTGTCCGAGCAGCTCGGGAGTGATTCCCAGATGCCTGTATACGTCCGGATCCCAGTGCTTGAATTCGCGAACCCATCTTCCCATTCCCTGAAAACCTGTACGTATCCCTTTTATTCTGTCTGCCGGAATGTCCGGGAAATTCACATTATAATATATTCCGCGCTTATCCGGCAGGTTTGACATGATCATTCTGAATATGTCCGGGAAGTATTTTTCTACGGCTGAGAAGTCGGCCTCCGGATCCAGAGTCGCAAGAGATACTCCGATGGCAGGTATGCCGTTGACAGCCGCTTCCTGCGCTGCTCCGAGTGTTCCGGAATAGCATGAAGCCGCAGTGGCATTTGATCCGTGGTTGATGCCGGAAACCACCACATCCGGGAATTTCTTTTCAAATACTGTATTCAACCCGAACTTCACGCAGCTTGCAGGCGTGGCATCCAGATACGACCATTTGACCGCACCGTCTGATGCCTTTCCCGTATTCCAGGTCTTTTCTTCTACCTCTTTACTGCTTAATTCCTTGTATGCTATCTGTTTCAGGCCCAGAGAGACTGCCATCGACATACCGGACTGGTGTTTTTTGGGGGCTATGACAGTCAGACTGCCAAATTGGCACATGATTTCTGTCAGTATTTTGATGCCTTTGGCCTGATAGCCGTCATCATTGGTGATAAGTATATCCATTGATATGAAATTTGTGACAAATATAGTTGAATAATCATTATTTTTCTTATTTTTGCACCGTTTTTGTAGGAAAGCAGCCTTCGGAAACGAAATCTGAAATTTGTATTACTTTAAAATATTGGTAAAATGATTAAACTTGGTATTAACGGATTCGGCCGTATCGGACGTATGGTTTTCCGTGCAGCAGTTGAGAACTTCTCAAACGACATTCAGGTAGTAGGTATCAATGACCTTCTTGATCCAGAGTATCTTGCATACATGCTGAAATACGATTCAGTTCACGGCAAATTCAACCATGAAGTTTCAGTAGAGGACGGTTACCTTGTAGTAAACGGCAACAAGATCCGCCTTACTTCAGAGATGGATCCTGCAAACCTCAAATGGAACGAGGTTGGCGCTGACGTAGTCGTTGAGTCTACAGGTCTTTTCCTTACTGACGAGAAAGCCCGCAAACATATCGAGGCAGGTGCAAAGAAAGTCATCATGTCAGCTCCTTCAAAGGACGCTACTCCTATGTTCGTATACGGTGTAAACGACAAGACTTATGCAGGTCAGGACATCATTTCCAACGCATCCTGCACAACCAACTGTCTTGCTCCTATCTCCAAGGTTCTTCACGAGACATTCGGTATCAAGAGAGGCCTCATGACTACAGTTCACGCTGCTACAGCTACCCAGAAGACTGTAGACGGTCCTTCAAAGAAAGACTGGAGAGGCGGCCGCGGTATCCTCGAGAACATCATTCCTTCATCAACAGGTGCTGCAAAGGCAGTAGGCAAAGTCCTTCCTGAGCTTAACGGCAAACTTACAGGTATGTCAATGCGTGTTCCTACCTCTGACGTATCAGTAGTTGACCTTACTGTAGAGCTCGAGAAACCTGCTACTTACGAGGAGATCTGCGCAGCTATGAAGAAAGCTTCAGAGGGCGAGCTCAAAGGTATCCTCGGATACACTAACGAGGCTGTCGTTTCTACTGACTTCCGCGGTGACTCCCACACTTCCATCTTCGATGAGAAGGCAGGTATCCAGCTCGATCCTACATTCGTTAAGATCGTTTCATGGTACGACAACGAGTGGGGTTATTCAAACAAGGTTTGCGAGATGGCACGTGTTATCGCAAAATAATTTGAATTCAATTCAGATTGCAAATAAAGAGGTCAGCCAAACGGCTGACCTCAATTTTTTTTTGAAGCGTCTTCATCAGTCCAGTTCCTTGATCTTTATATTCTTGAACCAGACTTCATCTCCATGGTCCTGAAGCAGGATGTACCCTTCGGACAGGTTGCCGAAATTCGGCCAGTCACGGTATTTGCTGTAGTCGACAAGGGCGTCCCACATCTGGTTGTTGCGCTCGTATTCAAGAAGTTTCACTCCGTTGAGCCAGTGCTCCACATGGTTCCCCTTTACAACGACAACTGCGGTGTTGAATGCGTTCTTGTCGAAAGGTTTGTCGGCAGGGGCCGGTATCAGGTCATAGAGGGATCCGCATTTGCGGTTGCCTTTAACCCCGAGTTTGGCATCCGGGTGCAGGTCATCATCCAGAACCTGGAATTCGCAGCCTATAGCTGACCCTGTACCTTTGTTCAGTTCCGGGTCCACGAAATATTTTATTCCGCTGTTCGCGCCGGGAGTGATCTTGAAGTCGACACTGAGGATGAAGTCACCGTAGGTGCGTGTTGTAATGATGTCGCCGCCGTTTTCAGACTCTCCTCCGTTGCCTTTCTCCACTTTGAGGATTCCGCCATCGATTTTCCATCCGTTTGCAGGAAACCTGTCCAGTTTGGCTCCCCTCCAGCCGTCAGTGGTCTTGCCGTCCCAGAGGAGCGTCCATCCTTCGGCTGCCTCGCGTGGCGATATTGTATTGTCAATAAGGTTAACCTGCGGCGTACAGCACGATACTGGAGTGAGATATTTTTCTATATCCTCAGTACATATCCTGATGTCTTTCCAGCTGACGGTCTTGCCTTCAAGAGCCGGCTCATATACTGCATGTACCTGCAGGGCGATGAATCCTTCAGATGCTCCGTCATCCCACAGGTCAGTGCAAGGAATGCCGTTCACCCAGGTCCTGATCGAGTTCCCGAATGCTTCTATGCGGGCCTTGTTCCATTCTCCTTTTTTAAATGCGGACTTTGCAGCAGGATTCTCGGTAAGCGGATAGAGCCAGCCTCTGGCAGCTTCATCGTATACTCCGCCGGACCAGGCTCTGTCGGAAGGGTCTATTTCAAACTGGTATCCGTGGACACGGCCGTTCTGGTAGTCTTTTGTACTGTGGCTTCGGAACTGGACTCCGGAGTTGAGCCCGTCATCTACCTTGAACTCGAATTCGAGGATGAAATCACTGAAGTTCCTGTCAGTGACAAGGAAAGTGTTAGGAGTGTTCATCCTTGAAATGCCGGTTATCACACCATCAGCGACCTTGTACGTCGCTTTTCCGTTCATTCTGGTCCAGCCTTTAAGGTTTTTCCCGTTGAAAAGCTGTTCCCACTCCTGGGCAGTGGCCGCAGCTGAAAATGCAGCGGCCAGACAAAGTATTGCAAGAATTTTCTTCATTTGATTTTGTTTAATATGGTTTAATTCAGATTCTGTAGAATTCTTCCCAGCCCTTGCGAGGAGGTTCTCCGACGAGCATTGCATTTGCGAATGCATTGTTTGTGATGGTCTTGGTCCTGCTGTCGAAGAACAGCTGTGTGTTGAGCCTTTGGGCTATGACCCCGAGAGAGAACACCTGGCTGAGAGGCCCGTGGATCTCAAACGGAGAGCGTGTCTTTTCAATTCCCTGACAGGCGAGAAGGAAATTCTCGAAGTGGTTTGACGGGCTTTGGGGCACTTCAGGCAACTTGTCCGCCATTTCCCTTGCCTTTTCATCAGGTATGATGGAAAGCGTGCTTCCGTGGCTTCCTCCCTTGAATGTAAGATCCCTTGAATAGATTATTTTTCCAGGGTTGAGATTTGAAGGTACGGCTTCTCCCTGGTTTGTCGAAGGCACCCCTTCAGTGACAGTGGACGCTCCGTATCCTGCCGGGAGCGGAGGGAGGTTGTCTATGCCGTCATACCAGGTCACATCGACCGGCGGCATGCCCTTTCTCTGAGGGAATCTGAAAAGTATAGTAGAAGAGTACGGGTAGAAATAGTCGTTGTGTCCGTCTGCCCGGAGCATGCTGATTTCGTATGGAAGACCCAGTTCGAGGAATTCATGCGCCGTGTCCAGGATGTGTGCACCCCAGTCTCCGAGGGCTCCCATCCCGAAGTCGTACCAGCATCGCCAGTCACCCTGATGGTATTTGGAATTGTATTCGTGGTACGGTCTTGCACAAAGCCATGTGTCCCAGTCCATTCCGACAGGTATCGGCTCTTCTTCAGGCATCCTGTAGATTCTGGCGGCGTCCCATTTGTGCCACCTGCGCTCGTTGTTCATATGGGCTGTGATGGCAGTTACGTCCTTGATGATACCGGCATCCATCCATGTCTTGAACTGGAAGTAGTTGGCTTCCGAGTGACCCTGGTTTCCTACCTGCGTTACAAGACCCGGATGTTTCCTGGCTGCTTCCATCATAAGTTCGGCTTCATAAAAAGTACGTGCCATCGGCTTTTCCACATAGACATGCTTTCCGTTTGCTATTGCCAGCATGGAGATAGGGAAGTGCGAGTGGTCCGGAGTGGCTATCGCTACAGCCTCGAAATCATTGGCCGCCTTGTCGAAAAGTTCTCTGAAGTCGCGGAATTTCTTGGCATTCGGGTACATGGACTGTACTTTCTGAGCCTGCTTCCCGTCGAGATCGACATCGCAAAGAGCCGTCACTTCTACCATTCCTGTCTTGGCGAACTCGTTGATAATCTGTTCACCTCTGTTACCGATCCCGATGTAGGCGATTTTGACTTTGCCTCTGCTTTTTGGGCTTTTTGAAGAGGCTGCGGCAGAGAAAAGACTGTCATTCGCACCCAGTGCCAGCCCGGCTGTCGCCATTGACACCGTCTTGATGAAATTTCTTCTTGTTACCATTTCCTGTGGTTTGTTTGTGTTTATGTGTTTTATTGAAAATGCGCTGCCGGAGCATCCTGCCCAGCATAGTCTTGGCGCTTCGCGAATACGAAAATACATAAAAATCCTTATCTTTGCGCCCCGGATTTTAAAAACGAAGAAATGAGCAGATTTAAAGGTATCCTGTATGGCATGGCAACGTCGGTCACTTTCGGACTGATACCGTTGTTTACACTCCCGCTTATGGGGAAGGGGATGGTCTATGATTCGATTCTTTTTTACCGCTTCCTTTTTGCTTCCATTGCCCTGGGGCTTGTGATGCTTGTTAAAAAGGAGTCGTTCAGGATAGACAGGAAAGACCTGCCTGTATTTATCCTTCTTGCCGTATTCTACACTTTCTCTTCGCTTTTCCTCCTGTGCGGCTACGGATACATGGGTGCAGGAGTGGCCACTACACTGCATTTTACTTATCCTGTATTCGTTACACTGCTCATGCTCTGCCTGTTCAGGGAAAAGGCCTCATGGCTTACCTGGATTGCCATCGCACTTGCAGTGTGCGGAGTCGCGTTACTCTCGCTGCCTTCCACCGGGATGTCGGCAGATATCAAGGGTATCGTCATCGTGCTTCTTTCGGCAGTGGCTTACGGGAGTTATATCGTAGGAGTGAACAAGTCCAGGGTACGCAATATGAACAGCCGGAAACTCGCTTTCTACGTGTTTATATTCACTACGCTGATATTCGGAGGAAAGACCCTCGTATCAGGTGATTTCCAGCTGCCTCCGGACCTTCCGGCCGTCGGAAATATGATCCTGCTCGCTGTCCTTCCTACCGTTGTCTCCAATATCACCCTTGTCCTTGCCGTACAGAATGTCGGAGGTACCCTCACTTCAGTCCTGGGCGCTCTCGAACCTCTGACTGCAGTCTGCATCGGAGCTCTGGTGTTCGGAGAGGATTTCACCCTTCGCGAAGGGTTCGGTATTCTGCTGGTGCTGACAGCCGTGACGGTGATTATCCTGACCGGTGTCATTCAGGGAACTGTCAGCCGGGTATTCAGGAAAATCCGCCCGAGACATGCTTAGGTAATGTTCTGTAATCCGGTCAAATACCATCCGGTATGTACCCAGCCATGAATATACGCCCGTCCTCAATGGATGACCTTGAGACCCTGATGCGGATATATGACACTGCCCGTTCGTTCATGTCTGCCCATGGCAATCCGAACCAGTGGACCGGCGGTTATCCGTCGGAAGATCTTATCAGAAGTGAGATAGAGGCCGGTCACTGCCATGTCTGCGAAACATCGGACGGCAGGATCGCCGGCACTTTCTGCTTCATTACAGGAGAAGATCCTACGTATGAGGTTATCGTTGACGGCAAGTGGCTTGCTCCGGGCCCATACGGAACTATCCACCGCCTTGCTTCGGCCGGACTTGTGCACGGAGTCGCCGATGCATGTATCTCCTGGTGCTGGAGCAGGATACACAATCTCCGCGCCGACACTCATGCCGACAACCTCGTTATGCAGAACATCCTTTCCCGCAACGGCTTTATCCGCTGCGGCATCATCCGCACCGATAACGGTTCACCGCGTATTGCATATCAGAAATTTTCAATTTTTCTTCCGATTTATTAACTTTGACAGGTTTCGGCTTTCGCCTTCCGCTCAGGATGACACCGAACAGCATGAAGAGCATACTTAACAGTTAGATATTATGAATCAGTTTGTCCAGAATTATGTCGACGGATTCATGGCGGATCTTGTCGCAAAGAACCCCGGTGAGAAGGAATTCCATCAGGCGGTGAAGGAAGTACTCGAAAGTGTCGCTCCCTATATCGTGGAGCATCCGTATCTTATGGACCAGAAAATCCTTGAAAGGATAGTGGAGCCTGAAAGGGTGATAATGTTCAGGGTCCCTTGGCTCGATGACGAGGGGGAGATCCGTATAAACAGAGGTTACAGGGTACAGATGAACAGTGCCATAGGCCCGTACAAGGGAGGTCTGCGCTTTCATCCGAGCGTGAACCTGAGCATCATGAAATTCCTGGCTTTCGAGCAGACTTTCAAGAACAGCCTTACCACTCTTCCTATGGGTGCGGCGAAAGGCGGCTCGGATTTCAATCCCAAAGGCAAGTCGGACAACGAGGTGATGCGCTTCTGCCAGAGTTTCATGACCGAGCTCCAGAGACATGTCGGACAGGATACGGATGTTCCGGCCGGTGATATAGGAGTGGGCAGCCGTGAAATCGGCTTTCTGTTCGGGCAGTATAAGCGTCTGCGCAACGAGTTCAGCGGCGTCCTTACCGGCAAGGGGATCAACTGGGGAGGAAGTCCCCTCCGTCCTGAGGCTACCGGATACGGTACCTGTTATTTTGCATCAGCGATGCTGGCTACAAGAGGAGAATCTTTCGAAGGTAAGACTGTAGTCATATCGGGGGCTGGAAATGTGGCTCAGTATGCCGCCCAGAAATCACTCCAGCTCGGGGCAAAGGTCGTAACCCTTTCCGATTCCAACGGATTCATCTATGATCCGGACGGAATTGATGAGGAAAAACTTGCATATGTGTTCGAGCTCAAGAATGTCTACAGAGGCCGCATCAGGGAATATGTACAGAAATATCCTACAGCGCAATATTTTGAAAACCAGCGTCCATGGGGCATCAAATGCGATATCGCCATGCCGTGTGCGACCCAGAATGAAATCAATGCGACCGAAGCAAGGCAGCTTGTGGCCAACGGATGTATCTGTGTAGCGGAAGGTGCGAATATGCCTTCAGAACCGGAAGCTATAGAGATTTTCCAGAAGGCAAAACTGCTCTATTCTCCGGGAAAAGCTTCAAATGCCGGCGGAGTGGCCACTTCCGGTCTTGAAATGACACAGAATTCCATCAGGCTCAAATGGACTGAAGAAGAGGTGGATGCCCAGCTGCACAGAATCATGACGGATATTCATGAATCATGCGTGAAATACGGTACAGAGCCTGACGGATATGTCAACTATGTCAAAGGTGCCAACATCGCTTCGTTTATCAAGATTGCGGATGCCATGATGGCTCAGGGCTTAGTATGACGGCATTGATTGTTACCTAAAAGGTGGAATTTCAAGGCCTGCGCAGGTGAGAAAACCGCAGTGTACTGTCGTACATGAGGATTTTCGAATCATGCGTAACGCAGAAAGTACCCATTTGGGACGTTCCTTCCGTTTTGTCTATATTTTTTCAAGCCACTTCTTGCGGAACAGACGTATCAGGAAGATAATCCCCCTGAAGCACAATTCTATGCACATCGCTATCCAGACTCCTCTCAGCCCGAGTGAAGGAGCCAGGATAGCTGCTATACTGAGCCGGACGGCCCACATGCTGCCCAGGTTCATGATGCATGGGACGAGTGTCGAGCCTGCTCCCACGAAAATACCGTAGGCGACAATAGAGGCAGCATACATCGGCTCCGCGAAAGCCTCGATCCGTAGCACGGAAGCCCCGAGATCCGTCACTTCCTGCACAGGAGTCATGACACCTATTATTGCCGGGGCCGCAATGTACATGATTACACCCATCACGGCCATTACCGCCATACCCATGAAGACCGTGATTTTGGCGAAGCTCCATGTCAGCTCTTTCCTTCTGGCTCCTATGCTCTGTCCGACGAGTGTCGTCGCGGCATCGGCGATACCGTACCCGGGCATATAGCAGAGGCTTTCCGCAGTGATGGCAAAAGAGTTCGCCGCAATGGCTATGGTGCCCAGAGGTGCGACTATGACGGTAGACATGATCTGAGCACCGCACATGATCATCCTTTCCAGTCCCATCGGGATTCCGATTCCGGCAGCATTCCTGAGGCACCTTGATGTCGGCATGAACGTTCCTCTGTGGTGGGCGATGTCCAGTTCGTTGGATCTGAAACAGAGGTAGTACAGCATGAGGGAGGCGGTCACAAGCATTGCGGCGGCTGTTCCCAGCGCGGCTCCTTCCACTCCGAGCCCGGCTCCGGGCATCCTGACTGCGAGACCGAGGATATCGACATCACGTGTAGGGAATATGAAAAAGAAATTGAATATGACATCCAGTATGCACATCAGGATGTTCAGCATACTCGGTATCTTCATGTTCCCGCTGCTGCGGAGCATTCCGCCGGCAAAGACATTGAGCTGGAAAGCGGGCAGGAACAGGATGAATATCCTGAAATATCCGCTTGCATCTGCAAGTATGCTTTCGCCTCCTCCGAGCCAGCGCGGCAGAGGCCCGCTGACGGCAAGTCCGATGGAAGTCAGTATGATGCTGAAGATCAGAACGGAAGATAATCCCTGCCTTAGGACTGACCTGGCGTTTTCAGGGTCTTTTGCACCCAGAAGGTGCGCTGTCTGTACCGAAAATCCTGTCGCGGCGGCGGAACTTAGTCCCATGAACAGCCATGTGGTCGTGGATACAAGACCGATCGATGCAGACGCTTCCGCACCGAGACTGCCGACCATCGAGGCGTCTATGAACTGCATCAGGATTGATGACAGCTGTGCCATGATGGCAGGAACACTCAGCTGGACGGTAAGTTCCAGCCTCTGACGCATGGTCATAGGTTCACCGTTCCGGATGAGCCTGAGCAAGTCATTTTTTCCTGAACCGGACATAAAAGACGGGAGAATCCGTTTATTGCTTCGGTACTACTGCAAGGAATTCCAGATCGGAGTCCGAGTCGTTTATCAGACTGTGTGTATGTCCTTCTGGACAATAGTGGCACATACCTTCGCTTACAGGGGTCTTTTCCCCGTCGAAGATGACCGAACCGTGTCCGGAGGTGATGAAGATGACTTCGCAGCTGCCCGTATGGGTATGCATTCCGATGGATGCTCCGGGAACGAGACGCGCCTTCATGATACGGTTTGTTCCGTCGAAAAACATTCTGGCCGCAAGTTCCTTTTCCCCTCCCTTGAAATTAGGGATGACGGAAAGTTCTGTCTTTTCGAAATCTATATTCATGTCAATCATTTTTTAGCGTGCAAATTTACGGAATTATTGACAATACCGCTCATAATATCGGACAACAGTCTTATCTTTGCACCCCGGACATCGCAGGTGCGGCTGTCCGCATGGAACAATAATCGATCGTGTAAAATGAATTGGCTGATTCTTATCGTCGCGGGATGCTTTGAAGCCGGTTTTGCATTCTGCCTCGGGAAAATGAAAGAAGTGACCGGAGTCGAGTATTATTTGTGGGGAGCAGGCTTTCTGATAAGTCTGGGGCTTAGCATGTTCCTGCTTGCCAAGGCCGTACAGACCATCCCTATCGGAACTGCATATCCTGTCTGGACCGGTATCGGGGCTGTAGGAACAGTCCTTATGGGGATATTTTTCTTCAATGAACCGGCAGGTTTCTGGCGGCTTTTCTTTATTTCCACACTTATCATTTCAATCATAGGGCTGAAGATGGTATCGGCCCGTTAAAGGAAGCAGGCAATGTATTCACCGGATTATTCAGTTACTTCAGATGGAAGCCGCGTCGCCGCGCTTTTCGATCTTGACGGGGTCATAGTAGATACGGAAGGGCATTATACGGAGTTCTGGCAGAAAATAGGGGAGAAATGCTTTTCCGATTCCGGTTTCGGCAATAAAATCAAAGGACGGACCCTGGAAAATATTTTCAGCACTTATTTCGGCGGTCAGACAGAACTCCAGGCAGAGATTACCTCTGCCCTTGACCGCTTCGAGCACGATATGCCATACGAATATGTCCCGGGAGTACTGGAATTTATTGCGGACTTGCAGCGCAGGAATATTCCCCGGGCCGTTGTCACAAGTTCCAACAGAAAGAAGATGGAGAATGTCTATGCCCGTCATCCTGAGCTCAAAGGGATGTTCGACAGGATTTTTACAGGGGAGGATTTTGCACGGTCAAAACCTGCCCCCGACTGCTATCTGCTCGGGATGAAGACTTTCGGAACAGCGCCGGAAAACACTTTCATCTTTGAGGATTCTTTTTCAGGGTTGCAGTCGGCCAAGGATGCCGGAGGAGTTGTCATCGGCCTTGCAACGACCAACAGACGGGAGGCCATAGCACCGTATTGCGATCTGGTAATAGATGATTTTACACAGATTACAGTCGGTTTTCTGTTGGACAAGATGGCCTGACGGCTATTCCAGGCAGGCGTCCAGGTCGCGGATTATCTGTTCCTTGTCCATGTGCTGGCCGATGAAGACGATTTTCTGCATCCTGTCACCGTATTTCTCGTCCCAGTCCTTGAAGAAGTTCGGGTCCTGTTTCATCAGCTGAAGCCTGTCTTCTTCCGGCGCCGTGGCATACCACTGTCCCGCTTCCCTGAGCATTTTCTGCTTGCCTGCCTGCTCGAACATGTAGGACATGTCGGTATTGTCTGTGAAGTAGCAGATACCTTTGGCCCTGATGATGCTTGAAGGCCACTTTCTGGCTACGAAATGGTCGAATTTGTTGATGTCGAATGCAGGGCGTCGGTAGTAGACGAAAGTGCCTATACCGTATTCCTCGACTTCACCTCCTTCATGATGATGGTGGTGATGATGGTGACCTCCGTCATGTCCTTCTTCATCATGTTCATGGTCATGATGATGCTCTTCGTGGTGATGTCCGTTGTGACTGTCTGATGCGTCATCGTGATGTGCTTCTATGTGACAGCCCGGGTTGCGGGCTTCGATTTCTTCTTCTGCGGTAGCCTGGCTGTCGATTCCGCGGACCCAGCCTGCGGAAGTGGCCACGCGGTCGAAGTTGAACATTTTCGTGTTTATGATCCTGTCCAGGTCTACATTCGCGTAGTCGCACTCTATGATTTCGGCGCCAGGCTGCAGGGTCCTGATGATCTGTCTGATGCGGGCAAGTTCTTCCGGCTTCACTTCCGAGGCTTTGTTAAGCAGGATGATATTGCAGAATTCTATCTGCTGGATTATCAGGTTCTCGATATCTTCCTCATCAATGTTCTTGCGTGTCAGACTGTCTCCGCAGGCAAATTCGCTCTGCATCCTCAATGCGTCAACTACCGTGACTATGCAGTCCAGGCGGCATATGCCATGTTTTGTGTAAGCCTCTCCGAGAGTCGGTATCATGCTGATGGTCTGGGCTATAGGATCCGGCTCGCAGATTCCGCTGGCCTCGATGACGATGTAGTCGAACCTTTCCATGCACATCAGCTCATAAATCTGTTCAACGAGATCGGCCTTCAGTGTGCAGCAGATGCATCCGTTCTGCAGAGCCACCAGACTGTCATCCTTTTGCCCGACGACCCCCCCTTTCTGGATGAGGTCCGCATCGATGTTCACTTCTCCGATATCATTGACGATGACGGCGAATTTAATTCCTTTCCTGTTTGCAAGTATATGGTTTACCAAGGTGGTCTTTCCGCTGCCGAGATAACCTGTCAGCAGCAGGACAGGTACTTCTTTTTTGATCATTGCATGAAAAAATTTTATATTATGCTTCCGGTCTATTTCAACTGTTTGCCCCGAAATTCTTTCTCATATCGGAATATTTTTGATGCCAGATGCCGTTACAAAAAATGTACAATTACGGAATAACAGCACGGGTACTGCCAATTTGGCATTTGCGGTGTGCCTATTCTTTTATGTACTTTTCTTTCCGGAACCACCCGATGGCCTCATCGACAGCTTCTGACACAGGGCGGCATGAGAATCCGAGTTCTTTGGCTGCCCTGCCACTGCCGTAATAATTTCCGATGCAGAGCATTTCCATGTTGGCAGCATTGAATTCGTTCGGGATATTTAATTTGTTTTCAATCAATGAACCAAATCTTCCTATGGCTTTAAGCATCCATTCAGGAATTTTGAACATAAGGCATTTATTGTCTGTACGCTCTGACATCAGCCTGAAAAAGTCTTTATAGGACATATTTTCCCCGCCGATGATATAGGCCGTTCCGGGGACTCCTTTTGTCAAGGCCGAGACCGCGCATCTGGCGACATCCTGGACCGCCACGAAATTCTTCCCTCCCGGTGGATAGACCATGAGCCTTTTTCTGTATCCCATCAGTATTATCCTTCCCGAGCTTGGCTTCGAGTCATAGGGGCCGAGCATGAAGGTGGGACATAATGTTATGGTCTCTACGTATTTGCTGTATTCTTTCAAGCACTCCTGGGCCGCAAGCTTGCTTAATACATATCCTGATTCCGAAAACGGCGGAACGGATTCCCCGGATTCGTCTCCGGGATGTTCAAGGCTTCCGTAAGCGAATATGTTGGCGGTGGATATATTGACTGTCCGTCTGATACCGAGCTCCTTTGCGGCTTCAAGGATATTCCTGGTGCCTCCCGGATTGACATCATAGTATGTCTTCATGCCGGCCTTTTGCGAAGTGCAGGCGGCGCAGTGGATTATGGCATCGCATCCGGCCGCGGCGCTCATGACATCGGCTTGGGATGTTATGTCTCCTTCCACCAGTTTCAGCGAGCCGGACAATGCTCCTCTGAAAGAGTCTTTGCGGCGTAGCAGACCGGTCGCATTATAGCCGGCGGCGACAAGGGCGTGGATGACATTTGTTCCGAGCAGTCCGTTTGCTCCGGTGACAAGTATGTTCTTCATATTCTGCATTTCGTTATTGTTGAAGTTCACGGGTGACAATTTTTGAAACCAGCGGGAGCCTTATTCGAGCCGGGACGATATCGGTCAGCATCTTGTTGAACTTGTTCATAAGTCCGGGAATGATGACTGCCTCCCCTCTGAACATGCCTTCGATTCCCTTGCGGGCCACTTCCTCAGGGGAAAGCAATCCTATCCTGCCGAATCTTCCCTGCCTTTCTATCCTGCCCGTTACATCAGGATTGGTCTTCATAGGTCCCGGATGGATGACACTCAGTGAAATGCCGGTATTCCTCAGTTCCTCCCGTAGCCCCCGGGTGAAGTCATATATGAACCGTTTGCTGGCCGGATAGACTGTCTTGTAGCCGATAGGGGTGAATGCCGCCATGCTGGACACATTCAGGATAAATGCACGGTCAGTTTTCATCAGGCTGGGAAGAAGCCTGTGTGTAAGCAGAGCTACGGCTGTGACATTAAGGCTGATAATACGTTCGATATAGCCGTCCGGGCATTCCGTGAAGCGGGCTGAACCTCCTGCTCCGGCATTGTTGACAAGAGCGAAAATCCTGTAGTTGCCGCATATTATGTCGCAGACCCTGCCGACAGATTCCCTGTCTGTCAGATCCGCCTCTATGGAAATGCTTTCTGTTCCCAGTCTGCGTGCTTCTTCTGCCACTTTTGCCGCTGAACTCCTGTTCAGGTCCACTAATATAGTGTTGAGTCCCCGTCCGGCAAGCTCAAGGGCGAAACACCTGCCCAGACCCGAGCCGGCCCCGGTTACTACAGCGAATCTTTCTGTCTTTGCAAGTTCCATTATGTCAATAATTTAAATTATATGAATAAAATCCCGGCACCAAAAATAAAAAATCGGGGGGGGGTAATTCCAAATAAAAGCCGTATGATTTCTTTTGCAAAGTTATGTTCACGGCAGACGGGAATCCAAATTCCGGAACGGAAATCGTCTCTCAAAAGACGGAGAAATAGTATTACATAAATTATTATGGATTAATATATTAAAAATAAGAGGGTGGCTGAAAAGGGTACTTTCTGCGTTACGCTTGAATCGAAAATCCTCATGTACGACAGTACACTGCGGTTTTCTCTTCTGCGCAAGCCTTGAAATTCCTCCTTTTGACCCCCCCTCTTGTGCTTAAATAGGGACTGTCGTAAAAAGAATAAAACTTTATAATGAATTGATTGCCAATGTAATATAAAATTTGTATCTTAGCTAA
>CALVAJ010000028.1 GCA_944325505.1 uncultured Bacteroidales bacterium | reverse complement strand
ACTCCCCTGCCGTAGACTATGAATGAATCTGCGTTAGGCCCCGGTTTAACACGGAGGGCCAGGTTCTTCTCCAGTTCTTTTTCCAGCCTCTCTTTCAAGTGGCGGGATGTGACGAACTTGCCTTCACGCCCGAAGAAAGGAGAGTTGTTTATGCAGAAAAGCATACTCATGGTAGGCTCGTCTACAGCGATAGGAGGAAGGGCTTCCGGATTTTCGAAGTCAGCGACCGTATCCCCTATCTCAAACCCTTCAAGACCGACAACGGCACAGATGTCACCGCACTGTACGGAATCGACCTTGGTCTTGCCGAGCCCCTCGTATACCATCAGTTCCTTTATCTTCTGCTTCTCGATTATGTCATATCTCTTGCACAGGCTGATGTTCATTCCTGCTTTCAGCTCGCCTCTGGTAACCCTTCCGATGGCGATCCTTCCTACATAAGGGGAATATTCCAGAGATGAAATGAGCATCTGCGGCGTCCCCGGGTTGTGCGCAGGGGCAGGTATCACTTCAAGAATCGTATCCAGAAGCGGCGTGATGTCAGTGGTCGGCTTTCTCCAGTCCAGAGACATCCATCCCTGCTTCGCACTGCCGTACACTGTCCTGAAATCCAGCTGGTCTTCCGTAGCGTTCAGCGAGAACATAAGGTCGAACACCTCTTCCTGGACCTCGTCCGGACGACAGTTCTGCTTATCCACCTTATTGATGACTACGATAGGTTTCTTTCCCATCTCGATGGCTTTCTGGAGGACGAAGCGCGTCTGCGGCATACATCCCTCGAACGCGTCCACCAGAAGGAGCACCCCGTCAGCCATGTTCAGCACCCTCTCTACCTCTCCTCCGAAATCGCTATGGCCCGGAGTGTCTATAATATTGATTTTAACTCCTTTATAAGGAACGGAAACATTCTTCGCAAGAATGGTTATACCGCGCTCCCTTTCCAGATCGTTGTTGTCAAGGATCAGCTCTCCCAGCTTTTCCTGTTCCCTCGCCTTGGTGGCCTGATAGATCATCCTGTCCACCAGAGTGGTCTTTCCATGGTCCACATGGGCGATAATGGCAATGTTTCTTATTTCCATATGTTTCAATTATTTCCTGTCTGTCACGGAAGCATCGGAAACGGAGACTTCCGGTAACGGGCTGCAAAATTAGACAAATTTTGAATATACGGAAACTGTTTTCCTGATTTACTTCACTATCCACTTGTCTATGTTCCTGGTCCGGGAGGAGAAGTTCACCCCTATGCTGTAGACCTTTCGGCTGTCCTTTGCGAACGGAAGGGCGTACTGTTTCTCCTCTATCTGCTGCAGGGCCTGCTCCGCGCTCCCGTCCAGCTTGAACTCCATGACATATACATAACTGTCAGTCTGAAGCACCAGGTCTATCCTGCCGCGCGAAGTGTGGTATTCCACTTTCGTATAGAGCCCGGCCAGGCGAAAGACGATGAAAAGCACGTTCTGGTAATGAAGTTCGATATCTTTCGCTATCTCGTAAGGACAGTCCGCCAGAAACGACTGCAGACGCTCCATGAACCCGTCGATGTCGCCGGACTTTACGTCCGACACAAAGTCCCATATCGCAAAACCGCTCTCCGTCTCCTGCAATGGCGTGTAATACGGCAGGAGGAAGTTCATAAAACCCTCTTCGACCTCACGGTTGGGAAATCCGAGCTCATATATGCGCGGCTCGGGTATGTATCCCTTGATGGTGAGGTACCCGCTCTGGTAAATCACCGGTATCGGATTCGTTGATGCGGAATCGATACTGTCAAGGACATTCGAAGTGGTCTTCTCGTGAGCCATCCGGTACAAGTCATACTTGTGGCGTTTCAAGAGTTCGACCAGATAGGTCGGCGTTCCCGTCTCGAACCAGTAGCTCCCGTACCTCCCCTTTGCAAAAGTGCTGAGAACACTGAACGGATTGTACAATCCTGGGCTGTACTGGTTGAAATGGTAGCCGTCATAGTATTCTTTAAGCTGCCCTATGGCCTGCTCGAAGGTCTGTCCGTTATTATCTGCCAGAACGCGGATGTCTTCGCTGAAATTTTCAGTCAGTTCTCTTTCCGTGATCCCGCAGATATCAAAGTACCTCTCATCCATGGAAATATCCATCAGGTTGTTCAGGTCGCTGAACACGCTCACCTTCCCGAACTTCGTCACCCCCGTCAGGAGGGCGAACCTGATATTCCCGTCCTGTGACTTCAAAGCCCCGTAAAATGCCTTGAGAGTGCTGCGATATGCCTGCTGCCTGTCTTCATCGCCTATAGCCTGCAGCATCGGCTTGTCGTACTCGTCTATCAGAATCACTACCCTTTCCCCGGCCTTGGCCGCCGCACGCTTGATCGTCCCCTCGAATCTTGTCGCAAGGGATTTTTCATGTGGATTGGACCCGTACAGGCTTTCCCATTCGCTTAGGGCCAGCTCCAGTTTTTTATCCAGAGCTTCGGCAGTGTCATATTTCTCAGTATTCAGGTCAAGATGCAGGATAGGATAACGTTTCCATTCCTTTTCCATCTCCTGCACCGCAAGCCCCTCGAAAAGCTCCTTCTTTCCCTGAAAGTATGCCTCCAGCGTGCTCACAAGAAGACTTTTCCCGAACCGCCGCGGACGGATCAGACGATAATAACAGCCAGTCTTGACAAGTCTGTATATCCTGTCGGTCTTATCCACATAATAGTACCCGTCTCTGCGGATTTTTTCAAAATTCTGGATCCCTACCGGGTAAAGTTTTCCCATATCTGATTGGCGTTACTTTGTCCAAAAGTACAAATTTACTCAATTATTGTTCAGGGTAAAAACACACAGCCAGTTTCATGCTGATTTTTTATATTTTTGCATCGGAAACCGATTAATGGGGAAAGACACGATATGACAAACAGGCAATGGAATCCGGAAAATATTGACAGGGTGGAAAATCTCACCTATATGCCTCTGGAAAGGAACTATCTCAAGGTCATGTTCTTAAAGACGGGATCGGCCTATGTCTGCATGATGCTTCTCCCGCTTTTCCTGCTTCTCGCAGAAGGACTCGACTGCAAATGGACAATACTCGTCTGCACTGAATCCGCACTGCTTACGGCTGCTGTCCTGAATCTGTCTCTGCTTCCTCGGTCATTTTCCAATAAAGGCTTTGCCATCCGGGAGCATGACATCACCTACCGCTCCGGGATAATCTTCCGGTCGTCCGTCACTATCCCGTTCTGTAAAATTCAGCAGGTAAGTATCGGACAGAATCCATTCACACGCATCTTCGGGCTCTATACCGTAGATATAGTCAACGGGGCACAGTTTCTGGCGGGAACTGCCATTCCCGGTCTGACGGAGGAAAAGGCGGAAGAGATCAAGGCATTCATAATCGAGAGGACAAAAAATGAAAACGACTGACTTCTCCCGCCCCAGGAGGATGAGCAAAAGCGCATACGTGGTCTTTTTCGTCAAGGACCTGTGTAGTTACGCCGGCTTTATCTTCCTTGCCGTCATCTTTAATTTAAATGCCGGAGATAGGTCTCCCCTTCTGACAATATTCGAGCGGACGCTGCTTGTAGCGGCAGGAGGCATCATCGTGGCCGCCGCGACCTCATTTGTACGCTATTATTTCAGGAAGTATTACGTGGAAAACGGCAGCCTGATTTTCATTCACGGACTTTTCCATAAGGAAACGACAAGCATACCGTTGGAAAAGATACACACTCTGCGCACAAGACGGGATTTCATCTACCGGCTTATGGACATGCGCAGCGTGTCATTCGACACTCTGGCGATGAAATCGGCAGAAATAGAGCTGATTCTGGATGACACGGACTGGAATGCACTGCTGAGCCTGGTGGAGGCGCAGGAACAGAAACCGGAAGACAAAGAACGGGAAACAGGGAAAACAGATGCAGACAAGCTGGCTTTCAGCAACATGAATCTGATAAAAGGAGCGTTCTGCCAGAATCACCTGCAGGGTATGGTAGTCCTCTTCGGTATCCTGGCGGCAATACTTGACAGGATCACTGCCGTAAATGACAATGTCCTGGACTTTCTGATAAACTATGCCGATGCCTGTACCCGGGGTCTGTCGGTCCCGGCAATAATGTATATTGCAGCCCTCATAGCTCTGTATATGGTCATCATGCTGCTGTGGATAGGCAAGGCGTTCCTGCGTTATGCAAACATGGAAGTGAGGCTGGACCGGGAGCAGCTGGCTTTCGAAAGCGGCCTTATAACACGCAAGAGCAGCCGGTTTCCGTACGGCAAAATCTGCACTGTCTATGTGAAGCGGAATTTCCTGGAAAAACTGACGGGATGCAGCACCATAAGAATGATACAGGCGGAGAATGCCACCGACGAACAGAAAGGCACCGATGTAAGAATCTACGGGACCGACCGTTCCGGAACTTTTCTGGACTGGTGGCTCGGCAAGGACTACACTTCTTCCGGCACAGTCCTCTCGGCACAGTCCGGCTACGGACTGGCTGTCCATGTCATGAGGTTCGACATACCCGTTATTCTGGCGGCAGCTGCAGTGCTGGCATACTTCGGGCTGTATGTATGGCTCGCAGCGCCGGCGGCATATCTGGCGTTCTCCCTGGCCAAAGGGCTTATGGCCGTACGCCAGAGCCGGATCACGCTGAAAGACGATTACCTGGAAATCAACACCGGAAGGTTTGCAGATACCGTCAATTACATCAAATACAGCAACATCGAAGTAGTCCGGCTTGTCTCGACCCCTTTTTCGGCATCTTCAGGACGCGTCCGCCTTTCCATTTCCACCAACGGCACTTTCTTTACCGTCAGAAGCCTGAAGGCGGAAGATGCCGGAGAAATATACGAATACCTGCTCTGCCGCTGCGAACAAAATATGCCTGCCGACAAAGACCAAAATCGCTTCTGAATTTGCGGATTGGAAACAGTTTCTTATTTTTGCAGCAAAATTTCCGGAAAATGACAGAAAAAATAATCATCCTGGATTTCGGTTCCCAGGTCACCCAGCTCATAGGAAGGCGGCTGAGGGAACTGAATGTCTATTGTGAAATCTATCCTTTCAACAAGATTCCGGCGCTGGATGAAAGCGTCAAAGGCGTGATACTTTCCGGCAGCCCGTTCTCGGTAAGGGACGAAAAAGCCCCCCAGGCGGACCTGTCAGGGATCAAAGGCAGGCTTCCTCTTCTGGGAATCTGCTACGGGGCACAGTATCTTGCATATAAATACGGCGGTGATGTGAATGCATCCATCGCACGAGAGTACGGAAGGGCGATGCTGGACGTGAGAGTGCCTGACTCCCCTCTCCTTAAAGGGGTGGCGGCCCATTCCCAGGTATGGATGTCACACGGCGACACTATCGCAAGACTTCCTGAAAACGGAGAGGTCATCGCATCCACCGCAGATGTAGTCAATGCCGCATACCATATTAAAGGTGAAGACACATACGCAGTACAGTTCCATCCGGAAGTGTACCATACTGCCGAAGGAAGCAGGATCCTTGCGAACTTCGCTCTCGGGATCTGCGGGTGCAAGGGAGACTGGACTCCGGCATCTTTCATCGATACCACCATCGCAGAACTGAGGGACAGGCTCGGGGACGACAAGGTGATTCTCGGGCTGAGCGGAGGAGTGGACTCGACCGTAGCGGCAGTGCTGCTCCACAAGGCCATAGGAAGCAACCTCACATGTATCTTCGTAAACAACGGGCTGCTCCGCAAGAACGAGTTCGAGGATGTGCTTGCATCTTACAAGGACATGGGGCTCAATGTGATAGGTGCTGATGCTTCTGCCGCTTTCATCAAAGAGCTTGCAGGTGTGACAGAGCCTGAAAAGAAAAGGAAAATCATCGGCAGACTGTTCATCGAGACATTCGACCGGTATGCCCACAAGATAGAAAATGCAAAGTGGCTTGCACAGGGTACCATCTACCCTGATGTCATCGAATCGGCATCGGTCAACGGACCGTCATCCACCATCAAGTCTCACCACAATGTGGGCGGACTTCCGGAAAAGATGAACCTGAAAATCGTGGAGCCGCTGCGCTCGCTGTTCAAGGATGAGGTACGCCGCGTAGGCCGTGCCCTGGGCATCAAGGACGAACTGATCGGAAGGCATCCGTTCCCCGGACCTTCGCTCGGCATCAGGATCCTGGGGGATGTGACAGAAGAAAAACTCCATATACTCCGTGAAGCCGACGATATCTTCATCCGCGGACTCAGGGAATACAGGCTGGAAGGCAACAGGACAGCGATAGAAGCACTTGCCGGCCCCGGAGCCACCGAGGTCAGGTCGGCATCCGACCCTACGATGACTGCGGCGACCCTGTATGACGCCATCTGGCAGGCCGGAACCATACTACTCCCTGTGCGCAGCGTCGGAGTCATGGGTGACGAGAGGACTTACGAGAACACGGTCGCCCTGCGTGCCGTAATTTCCACTGACGGAATGACAGCAGACTGGGTGCATCTCCCGTATGATTTCCTCGCCAAAGTCAGCAACGACATCATAAACAAGGTGCGTGGAGTGAACAGAGTCGTCTATGACGTAAGTTCAAAACCGCCTGCAACCATAGAGTGGGAGTAATCATCCTGCAAGACGATTGTGGCCCAAAGGGTAATTTCCGCGTTATGCCTGAAATTCCTCCCTTTGGGTCTTTTTTCAATAATCCGACGATTTTACTTAACATTGCACCGGAAAACAAATATTATGATAATAAAGACTCTTAACGGAAAGACCCCTGTAGTGGGGGCAAATACCTTTGTCGCTGACAATGCGGCACTTGTAGGCGATGTGACCATAGGGAACGACTGCAGCATATGGTACGGGGCCGTGCTGCGCGGCGATGTCGGGGCCATCCGTATCGGGAACGGGAGCAATGTCCAGGACGGGGCTGTGCTGCACGGGACACTGGATGTATCCGAGACAGTGCTGGGGGACAATGTCTCTGTCGGACACAACGCCGTGGTGCACGGGGCGAGAGTAGGCAATGACGTACTTATCGGCATGGGGGCCGTGGTGATGGACAATGCCGTAATCCCTGACGGAACGGTCATAGCGGCAGGGGCGGTGATCCTGGCGAACTCCGTTCTCGAACCGGGCATCTACGCCGGAGTCCCTGCAAAAAAAGTCAAGGACGGATCGGAAAAAATCACCGGAATGGCCCATGACAATGCACAGGGTTATCTCACATATAAAGAGTGGTACAAGTAGCAATACAACAACAATGAAAAAGTTTCTGAACATTTTCATGGTGGTCTGCGCTGCTGTCTGTCTCCCAACCAGGTATGCTTCAGCCCAGTCCCCCGATTATGATACTTATTTCACCGATGACCGGCTCCGCGTGGATTTCATTCTCGCAGGTGACAAGGACAGCCAGAGCGCATATCTGGCAGACCTGAAGAAAGAATGCGCATGGGCAGGGTCACGCAGCTCGCTGACAGACCCTTTCAGATACGGAGAATACATGTTCGAGGCCTGGGACGGAGAGACGCTTATCTATTCAAAAGGCTTCTCTTCCCTGTTCCTCGAGTGGAGGACAACGGAACAGGCGAAAAGCGTATCTAAAGCCTACACCCACAGCATGTGGATGCCGTTCCCTAAAGTTCCTGTCAGAATCACCCTTTCCGAGAGAGTGAAATCGACAGGAGAGTTCAGACAGATATTCTCCTGCACCGTAGATCCGGAAGACGCGCTTATAAAGCATGAAGCAGACCGTAAACCGGAATGCGTCATGCTGCAGCATTCCGGTGACATGCAGGACAAAGTAGACCTCCTGTTCGTATCGGAAGGCTACACAGCTGACGAGATGGAAAAGTTCCATTCCGACTGCCGCAGGCTGATGGAGAGCCTGTTCGAAATGGAGCCGTATAAATCCAGGAGGGAAGACTTCAATGTGGCCGCCCTCGATGTCATTTCGGAAGAAAGCGGGACGGATGTCCCTGACAAAGGCATCTGGAAAGACACCGCCATGAAATCCCACTACTACACTTTCTATGTGGACAGATACCTGACCATGCCTGACCAGACTGCCATAGCGGACCGGATATCCGGAGTACCGTTCGATGCAATGTATATAGTAGTGAACGACAACGGATACGGCGGAGGCGGAATATACAACTCATACGGGATGGGAACATCGGACAACGCCCTTGCCGACAAACTCTTCATCCACGAGTTCGGTCACAGTTTCGCAGGGCTTGGGGACGAATATTACGATGACGAAGTAGCATATCAGGACATGTATGACCTGAATGTAGAACCGTGGGAACCGAACATAACCACCAAAGTCGATTTCGGCAGGAAATGGCAGGACATGCTTGAATCCGGAGAATACGGAGACATCCTGGGCCTGTTCGAAGGAGGCGGATATACAGCCAAAGGCATGTACCGTCCGCGCCTGGACTGCCGTATGAGGACCAACGGCTCCCCTGATTTCTGTCCTGTGTGCCAGAGGGCCATAAACAGGATGATAGATTATTATTGCGGGAAACAGGACAACTGATTATTTTTGCAGTCCAAAACCACACTGAACATGAACAATTCTGGAAGGGTCTACATGGCAGACAGGGATTCCACCCTGCTCCAGTATCTATATGAAATACTTGCAGGACAGAGCCGTACAAGCATAAAGTCTTATCTTACCCACGGACAGGTTACCGTCAACGGGCAGAGCACGACCGCGTACGACTTCCCGATACATAAAGGAGACAGGATCTCCATCCTCGGCAAAGGAGTAATGATAAAAAAACGTGGCGGAGAAAGGGAAACAAGGGTAAAGATAGTATTTGAAGACGACCGGCTGATAGTGGCGGACAAGCGCAGCGGGATACTGACGATGTCTACGGGAGCGGAAGGGGAAGTGACGGCATACTCGCTGATGACGGATTACGTAAGGCGGATGTACGGGAAAAATTCAAGGATTTTCATCGTCCACCGCATTGACAGGGAGACTTCAGGGCTGATAATTTTCGCCAAGGACGAACAGACCAAGCAGAAACTGCAGGAGAACTGGAACGAAAGCGTGCTTGAGAGGAAATACTGCGCCATTCTTGAAGGTCGGCCTCAGGAAACCGAAGGCACCGTACACAGCTGGCTGAAAGAAAACCCGAAAAGTCTCAAAGTGTCATCCAGCCCCGTCGACGACGGCGGAAAAGAATCGACCACACACTACAGGATAATATCTTCCGGGAAGCGTTTCTCTCTGGCCGAATTTGAACTCGAGACAGGAAGGAAACACCAGATAAGGGTACATGCAGCCCTTCTCGGATGCCCCGTTACCGGAGACCGCAGATACGGTGCCGCAGAGAATCCGATGGGCCGTATCGCCCTGCATGCCAGGAGCATAGTATTCAGACACCCTGTCACCGGAAAGATAATGTCATTCGACACGGGACTTCCGAACGCCTTCAAGGCAGTAATGAAAGAAGATTCTGCCATTTCGGGCAGAAACGAATAAAACTACTTATCATGGACAAATCAGTAATCACGGTAGTCGGGAAAGACACTGTAGGTATCATCGCAAAAGTCTGCACTTATCTTGCAGGCAGACAGATAAACATCCTGGACATTTCACAGACCATCGTCCAGGGATTCTTCAATATGATGATGATCGTAGACACTTCATCAATGGACACGGATTTCACCACGCTTTCTGACGAACTCGGCAGTCTGGGAGAAGAAATAGGAGTCCAGATCAAATGCCAGAAAGAGGAAATATTCGACATGATGCACAGAATCTGACAAGGAGTTCCGTATATGATCAATATGAAAGAAGTCTTCGAGACCAATGCCATGGTCGAGAAGGAGAATCTGGACGTAAGGACAATCACCATGGGCATAAGCCTTCTGGACTGCGCCGGCGGCGATGTCGATACTGTCTGCAAAAAGATAGCTGAAAAAATAAAGAGATATGCCGGGAATCTTGCCGGCACAGCGGAGGGGATAGCAAGGGAATTCGGTATCCCGATTGTAAACAAGAGGGTATCCGTCACACCTATAGCCCTGGTAGGGGCATCCTGCTGCAAAAGTCCCGCGGACTATCTGAAAATCGCGCTGACTCTCGACAGGACAGCGTCCGAAATAGGAATCAATTTCCTGGGAGGCTTTTCCGCCATCGTTTCCAAAGGGATGACAGAGAGCGACAGGATGATGATAGAATCAATCCCGGAAGTCCTGGCCCAGACACAGATAATATGCAGTTCCGTCAATGTCGGATCTACAAAGACAGGAATCAACATGGATGCGGTACGGCTGATGGGGCACATCGTCAAAGAGACGGCAGTAAAGACAGCCGACCGGGATTCCTTCGGATGCGCTAAGCTGGTGGTGCTGTGCAATGCTCCTGATGACAACCCGTTCATGGCGGGGGCTTTCCATGGTGTAACGGAAGCGGACGCCATAATAAATGTAGGGGTCAGCGGTCCGGGAGTGGTGAAATATGCTCTGGAAAAGGTGCACGGAAAAAGTTTCGAAGTCCTGTGCGAGACGATAAAGAAGACTGCGTTCAAGATAACGAGGGTAGGCCAGGCCGTAGCGCAGGAGGCATCCAGAAGGCTGGGTGTACCGTTCGGTATCATAGACCTGTCGCTTGCCCCGACTCCGGCCATAGGGGACAGCGTGGCCGATATCCTTCAGGAGATCGGACTTGAAAAGGCCGGTGCCCCGGGCACCACGGCCGCGCTGGCGCTGCTGAACGACCAGGTGAAAAAAGGCGGAGTGATGGCTTCTTCGTATGTGGGCGGGCTCAGCGGTGCGTTTATCCCTGTCAGCGAAGACCAGGGCATGATCGAAGCGGCAGAATGCGGGGCCCTCTGCATAGAAAAACTCGAAGCGATGACATGCGTATGCTCGGTAGGACTGGATATGATAGCCATCCCGGGAGATACGCCTGACAGCACCATTTCCGGAATAATAGCAGACGAAGCCGCAATCGGAATGGTGAACCAAAAGACCACTGCCGTCAGGATCATCCCCGTGATCGGTAAAGGCGTAGGAGATACCGTAGAGTTCGGCGGACTGCTCGGCCATGCTCCGATAATGCCGGTCAACAGGTTCGGCTGCGAAGAATTCATCAGCAGGGAGGGTCGAATCCCCGCCCCTATCCACAGTTTCAAGAATTGATGCCGCATGGACGACGAAAGATATATGAGAGAAGCGCTGCGCGAGGCGATGGAGGCTGCAGAGGAAGATGAAGTCCCGGTAGGGGCCGTAGTTGTCTGCAGGGGCAGGATCATAGCCAAAGGCCACAATATGACAGAGCGGCTGAAAGATCCCACGGCCCATGCTGAAATGATAGCAATTACGGCTGCTGCCGAAGCGATGGGAGGAAAATATCTGACAGACTGCACGCTGTATGTGACTGTCGAGCCTTGCCCGATGTGCGCCGGGGCGCTGGCATGGTCTCAGATAAGCCGTGTCGTGTACGGTGCGCTGGATCCCAAGCGGGGATTCAGCCTGTTCTCCCCTTCCCTGATGCATCCGAAGACCGAAGTCACGGCAGGAGTGCTTGCCTCGGAATGCGGGCAGCTGGTCTCGGATTTTTTCAAGAACAAACGGAAGTAGGCTATGTTCGGACTGGAAGAACTCGGTCTGCTGGGACTTTTCATAGGCACCTTTCTTGCGGCGACTATCCTGCCGTTCAGTTCGGATGCGCTGTATCTGGCTATCCTCGCCGCCACGGGAGATACGGCGGGATGCCTGCTTGTAGGAACTCTCGGCAACTGGCTCGGCAGTGTCCTCACCTACTGGATAGGCTGGATAGGAAAATGGGAATGGATAGAAAAATGGTTCAAGGTCAGACCCGAGACACTGCAGAAACAGAAACGCTATGTTGACAGGTATGGTGTCTGGCTTGCCCTGACATGCTGGGTGCCCTTTATCGGAGATGTCATCGCCATCGCTTTAGGCTTCTACAAGACACGTCCTTTCTGGACCATCGTCCTTCTGCTTGTCGGCAAATTCGCCCGTTTCCTGGTCTGGAACCTGATCTACGGACTATTCTGACAGTGTCATCGTTGAGATACCAAGATTCGAACTTGGACAGACAGAACCAAAATCTGTAGTGCTACCATTACACCATATCTCAATTCCGGTTGCAAATATATCACTTATTTTACGGCTTTCCAAATACATTCATTCGGGCCGGGATGAAGGCCCGGCCCGAATGAATGTGAGATAAAAGATTGCGGGTAATTACTCGGTAATTTCAATGAATCTTGTCGAGCCCTCGTTCTTTTCTATTAAGTCTATGCTTGCATCGGCACCGGTCGGACACAGTATGTATGTGGCGGAGCGGCCCCTTGTATAACCGGTCGGAGTGAAAATACCGCCAAGTGCGACAAATTCACCTGCATCCAAAGCCGGATTATCGAACAGGAATGTATTGTTTCCCATGCCGAAATACTTCTGGCCTTCACCGGTCAGACGGTTGGAAGTGCTGTACAGGTCATTGTCGGTAATGAGATAGCCTCCTACCGCAGGATTATATACATCCGTGTTTATCACCTCTCCATAGAATATCACATCGCAAGGTTTGGTCTCCTGAGTAACTTCCGTGCCTTTGAATACAGCTATGCCGTCTGCCGTATGTTTGCCTTCGCTGCCGTTATGCAGGTATCCGGAAGTCTTGTCTCCTATATTGTCAGCCCCGGGCTGCTTCGTATAATCTACGGAACATATCCAGTTGGCACCGCTGATATCGGCACTGTTCTTTCCATTAAGTCTTTTCTGATAGCCGACATAGAAGAATTCTCCTTTCTTCGCCGCTCCCGAAGTCAGATTGAACTTATATGTGACATAAGAGCCCTGCACCCAGCCAAGGCGGTTTACGACATTGTTTCGGCAGGCAATGACACAATAATGTTCCCGGGTAAAATCAATATCCTTCAGAGCCATGAACTGCATGTACTCATATCCGCTGTCTGACCCTTTCACATCCGGCATATACCCTGTTATGACAATGTCGGTATCAAGTTCTTTCACAGACGGCGACACATTCATCACGAAATCACGTTCTCCGGATGCCAGGGAGAATTCCATGAAACAGTCGTTCGCAGTGCCGGGATAATAGCTGAAAGCTGCGGTATATGTCCCGTCCGGACTTCCGTTGAAGTAGATATACCCTTGATCATCGGTATTTCTTGTACTGGAATACTGTTCCCCAGAATCAGAGGTGAACATAAGAGTCACTGCCTCGTTTTTACGTACTTCCTTTGAAATTTCATCATAAACCTGGAGTTTTCCGTCTATGAAACCGTCAATAGGAGAGGTTTCCTTGCATGATACAGCCATGACGGCAACTGCCAGCAATATGACCCTATACTGTCTTCTTTTCATTGTAATCCTTATTTGTTGTATTTGATTGTAAGATGTCCGATGCGGTTCGTGGCACTTGCCGGCAACTCCTTATGCTCGCCTGAAGTATTCAGGTCGCTTGCGCATCTCAGTCGGATATACACTTCCGGCTGGTCAAGAAGGGCATCAGGAAGTCTGAAGTCATACGGCTTGTACCCCGGCATGTGGTCGGTACGGAGAACTTTTGATGTACACTGGCCCATTACCTTATAGTCTCCGTTCTCTACCTTTGTCCATGAGTTGCCGTCAAGGGACCACTCTACGACGAACTCGGCAGGTCCGGTACTGGTCAGCGAATTGCTTTCAAACTGGAGAGACAGGGCAGTCGTTATTCCCACTGTAGAAATGTTGCTGACAAGCCAGTATGTTTCGGTATCCCAGTTTGCACTGAAGGCAGCTGAACTCTTGATTGTATTTCCTGTAGCCCCTTCAGCGGTATTTCCGCGATATTCATCCGAAAAATATATCGCCCCTTCCTTATATTTTTTATAGAATCCGTCTACGTTGTTCTTGAAGAACTCGGCATCCTTAGGGCCTATGGCAGGATCGATATGCTTCTGCCCGTCCTCAAGATCAGACGGCATCGTGAAATCCCACTCGACAAGCACTGAAGTAAATCCGGCGTCACGGGACTCTGCCAGGGCGATGTCGGACTCGGCAAGATGCCTTATCTGGTAGCTGCCCATATCTCCGAAATTGGAATTCTCTTCCCTGACAAGGATACCGGTAATGGAACCGGACCCTTGCGGCAGTTCATGACGTCTATACGGGACATCGAAGTCGGTAAGCATGTAGATATGGTCACCGTTGATATCCCTTACGCTTGTTCCGTAATTCGGTGTAAGGTTTTCACGGAAAGCTGCGGCTCCACCGCCTGTTATATAATATTCATTATAGTTGACATATGCTCCGAAAGGAATGGAAATCTCCACATCTTCCAGTTTCACCAGAGAATACAACATATCATCATTCAAATCCATAATATGCACAGACCTAGGCTCAACAGGAGTACCAGGTGTAGATTCCATGACATGCTGTTTCCCTATACCGGTAAAAAGTTTATAGGATCCTCCGGGCACCGTAACCTCTTCGATGACGGAGCCAAGCAGCCACAGAGACACCGCATCCCCTGATGCAATACCGAGATCTTCAGAGACTTCGAACACAACCGCTTCACCTGAGGCATTCTGGATGGTATACCTGCCCTCCGGGAAATTCGGGTTCTTGCCGTCAGCTACCACTGTACCTTTTACGAAGATATTCTCCGACACTTCTCCTGGCGCGAGCGACCTGGCATAACCGAAGTCTTTCTCTACAGAAGCCTCAGGATCCATATTCAGGCTCTGCGACACTGTAACCGCAGCTTCAATATAACGGTCAAATGCATCCGCTCCGGATACCGTTATAATAGCGGAACGGCTGAAAGTCTCCGGATTGGCAACAGTCTTGAATGTCAATGACTCTGACGTAACGGACACATCAGTAATCCAGCCTTTTGAATTTTCGTTCTGATATGTAACCGTATAGCCGAGAGCCGATGTAATGTTGGTAGTGATACCCAGACTATATGTACCTGCTTCTGAAGGAAGCGGGTCGGGAAGACTGCTGTTATCTATGACAATGAGAGGCTCTAACGGCATCTGGGTAAGTGTGAAAGAGGCCTGTACACCTGAGGAAGTAATACCGTAAATCTGTGCCGAACGAGGTTCGGTTTCAGACGGGTTATCTTCGTAGGTCACGATTATCTGCGCTCCCTGAGCACCTTTCGTGATATTCAGAGAAAACCAGTCGGCGTCATGATCAAGAGTCCATTGCGTATTCGACCTTACAATAAACGAAGTGGAACCTCCTGTCGACCCTACCACCACCTCAGGTTCATCAAAACTTATCGTATCCTGTTCCGTTTTCGTGCATAAACAGCAAAGGGCGAGAACGGACACAGCACATATTGCCGGCAAAGGCAATTTGAAAATATTGCTTTTCATTACAAAAACACAATTAGATGATTCTATTCCGCGAAGGACCATTCGATGACTATCGGATTATGGTCGGACGGGTATTTGTGGTTATATGTATCATTTATTATCTCCCATGAGACGACCTTGTTGCCTTTCGTAGTCACAAATACATGGTCTATCCTCGTAGCGTTGGCCGGTGGGGTGGACAGGTATTTATAACCGTTGTATGTAGGCCATTTGTCGTTATGTCTTTCCGCAGCCCTGCTATAACTGTCCACAAGCACGCCGGACGTGACAATGGTCTGATATGCCGAACTTTTCTGATTGGAATTATAATCGGCTGTACATACGGCAGGAAGGTCTCCTGCAATCTCTTTCACTTTCTCCACAAGCAGCTTTGCGCTTTCCGCCCTTGCCTCAGTGCCTTTGTGGTCGAAATGAGAATTGAAATGGATGAATTCCTTGCCTGTTTGCAGATCCTTGAAATGTACCCAGTTGCACATACGCGGAGAATAGGAGTCCCAGCCTTTGGATCCTGCTACATTCGGTGTTTCCGAATACCAGAACGCCCCCTGTTCCACTATCTCAAAACGGTCTTTCTTATAGAAAACAGGATTGAAATGCTTTCTCTCCACATCATCTGCACCTGTTATGCTCACTCCTGTCCATGCATAATCCGGCAGAGCCGCAGCAATATCCCTTATCTGCTCCAGATAAGGTTCCTGCGCTCCGAATATATCGAAATCCTTTTCTTTAAGCAGTTTTATGACAATTTCCTTCCGGTTGTCCCACTCCCCGTCCGGATTGCCGTTGTTGTCATACTGGATATTATATGTAGCCAGCCTTACAGGCTCGGTCCAGACGGTGTTATCTTTGTCATTACCCTGCGACTCTCCGCTGGCTTTACCGCAAGAGACGAAATAGAAGATGCTTATAAGCGAGCTTACCAATAATATTCTGTTCATTTTCTTTTAATTTAAATTACCATGATTATTCTGTATACCTGAACGGGAACGGATCCGGATTGAAGAGAGGGTCTTCCCCGATAAGGAGCCACATTCTGGAGTTGCGGTCATCCCCTTTGTCGAGACGGTTTATCGCAGCAACGACATTCTCGTTGTTGTTGTCGATTTCAGACTGCGGATACTGGTATCTCAAAGGAAGGTATCCGTCATTGTACAGATTGTCAATATTGCGAGTGAGGTATTCTGAGAAATCAGGATATCCGGTCCTCCTCAATTCGAAATATGCCTCGAATCCGCCCTGCATGAAGAAATTAAGATACTTTTCGGTAATTATCTTGCCGAGTTTTTCAGTATCTGTTCCGGTCAGCCGGATTGCATCCTGTTCAAGATAGGCATTGATGTCGCTGTCAGACACTCCCAGGAACTCGCAGGCTGCACGTATGCCGTTCCTGTAATGTGTTTCCGCATCGTCATCGATCCAGCCCCTGAGAGCGGCCTCCGCCAGGATGAACTCTTGCTCGGGATAACCGATATTCATGGCATCGGGCCCCTGAGGTTCAAGATACCATTTGCGGTTCAGCTTGGACTGGTTGCCCTTGTCCATATCCTCGTTATTGTTGTCCGAATTGGCACCCGGATTAGGAATGACGCCCTTATAATTGGAAAAATCATTTATGTCGGCACCCGTATCTTCAAGGCACATCATCACTTCAGCCAGCTTCGGAAGTCTCATATCATGTCTTTCCGACATATAGTCTACAATGTATTTGGATACGCGGTATGATGACACGAAGTTATTGTCATTATAGTAGTTGTAATTTTCCGAATTGCCGGACTCGTGCCTTATGGCACTGTCATCGAGATTTTCCATCAGAGGGTTTGCATCAGGATTGTTCACGATTTCCGCGAACATTTCCTTGACAGGGGTACCCTTTATGGTCTCCTTCATGGTACAGTTGATCAGCATCCTTAGCCTCTGCACGTTTATGAGTTTCCTCCACTGGCGGATATCATCATATATGATATCTCCTTGGATTGAGGTCCCCTCATATGCAGCCAGAGCTTCATTCGCAGTCTTGAGTTCGTCCAGAAGAGCCGCAATTATATCCTCCTGAAGGTCATATTTCGGGAAATAGTCAGGATCGTCCTGGCGGCCTGTCCCGGCCTCAGTGAACGGGACATCACCGAAAAGTCTTGTAGTGGTAAACATCCAGCTCGCCCTGAAATAGGCGGCAAGCAGCTTGTATCTTTCATCACCGACCCTGTCGGCTTCTGCGCACATGTCATAGCACCACGCAATACGGCGGTACTCGCTTATGAAGTTCCTCCTGAGGAAATTAAAATGTCCGCCACCGGCACGCTGGTCCCACTGCCATGCGGTACGATATGGCTGGACACCGTAGAATTCTATCCCGAATGTATTGATACACAGGGTGGTCAATATTGTACTGGGGTGTACGTTCACCGGATTGTTCACATCTTTGCTCACCTCTTCAAGATTATAGTCGCATGAGGACATGAACAGCGGCAGTATCAGCAGCACACTCAAATATTTCAATGGTTTCATACTGTATTTCATGTTAGCTTTTAATTAAAGGGTCACCGAAAGGTTGAATCCCACCATACGTTCGGTCGGATACGAGAAGTTCTTGTAAGCCGCGTCAGGGTCTTCGTTGTCGAGTTTCTTCCACATCCAGAGGTTGTTTCCGATAATTGACAGTTCCAGGCCCTTGACCACCTTGCTCCTTTTTATCAATGATGAAAAATCGTATGAAATCGACAGGTTTCTCAATTTCACGAAATCTGCCTCATACAGGTTATATCCCATAGTGTAAGGTCCATTCAACTTTCCAAGGTATCCTATCCAGCTTTTAAAATAGATCGGTGTCGAAGAAGGGGAGAATGTCCGTGTATCCGACAGTACGTTCCCATGATCATCGTAGGAAATGTCCCCTCCTGTGACTATCACCGCGTTGGAAGGGATGAACGACGGTGTCTGGGTCCAGTCAAGTTCCCTTTCCGGCACGGCTGTCTTGAGGTGTGTTCCTGCCTCGATCATTCTGGCGTTCAGATCAGAACGGATGACACCGCCGACTCTTCCGGAAATGTCCATGCTCAATGTCCAGTTCCTGAACCTGAGGCTTGTCGATATACCGAACTCCCAATCGGCTCCACTGTAGCCGACTATCCTCTTGTACGGATCCTCAATAGGACGGCCGTTGTTCTCGTACACAATGAAGTTGCCTTCCGGATCACGCTGCCATAACGTTTCATAGAGGGCATCGGCACGGTCACCGACTCTGAGGTTGTTATAGGAGTACGCACCGTTGTAGATTTTTTTCAGATATTTCCTTGTGGAAAACCAATTCAGGTTTATGTCCCATTCCCAGTCCTTGGTGCGTATCGGCGTACCGCCGAGCATCACTTCATAACCTATCCTCTGATAATCGTTGCCATTGGTGAGCATTTCCTCGTATCCGCTTGACTGGTTGATGTCCACCCGCTGGATCTGGCCGGTATCAATCGTATTGTAGTAACTGAAATCAAGTCTCAGCCTGTTATCGAAGAAACGGATATCAGTACCGACCTCGAAGGAACTGGTGAAGTACGGCCTGATATTAGGGTCGATGATATAGGTCGGAGGAGTATTGGACGGATTTCCGCCCCAGAACTTGTTGAAATCATAGGTATTCTCGAGCATATACACTGTTGACTGGTCGAATCCCACTTTTGCCCATGAAGCACGTATCTTCCAGAAAGAGAATGCATCCGGAAGGTCTATGACCTCCGTCATCAGAGCACTGAGACTCACAGACGGATAGAAGAATGAATTGTTGCCTACACTGAGGGTTGATGACCAGTCGTTTCTTCCGGTGAACGTAAGATAGAAGGCGTCTATTACACCCAATGTCACGGTACCGTACGCTCCGAGCATCCTTCTTTTCTCTATGGACGAACTTGTAGTGGGAGTGTTCTGCGAGTTAGCCAGGTTGTACAGGTCCGGCTGCTGCAGACCGCCCTCTGTAGCGGAATAGAGATAGTTCCGCTGGGCATCATACATGGAAGCTCCGATCATCGCGTCAATATCCACGGCACCAAAATCCTTCTTGTAAGACAGCATGGCATCGATGTTTATGTCCACGTTCCTGTCGCTGGTCACAGAATACAGACCACGGTCATTGCCGACCCAGGCATAAGGTTTCCGTTCCTCATGGTTCTGATGCTTGGAGTCGGTGGCGGCTTTCACCATGAAATTCAGTCCGTCTATAATATCATAGTCAAGAGAGGCGGAAGCTATCAGCTCCGGCTCGCTGTACGGACGCTCGTATTCATATGCCACGAACCATGGGTTGTTGAACCAGACATGGTTCCAGTTTCTCTGGGCATATCCTTCCATACCCGGCTCCCAGTAGTTCCTGAGGTCGTTTATATCATTGTTGGCACCCATGTATACAAGAATGTTGTAATACGGGTGCTGGTTTCCGTAGCCGGACCAGTGACGGCTTCTTGAATAAGTATAACTGTATATCATGCTGACATTCATGTGAAGTCTGTCAGTGATATTGTAATTGGCTGCAGCCGTGATGCCGAACTTCTTCAGATCCGTGTTCGGAGTCTGTCCGCGTCTGTACATCTGGTTGAGACTCACCCTGAAAGACCCTCCGTCAAATTTCTTTGCCACACTGATATTGTTGTCCGTTATCAGACCTTCCTGCAGGAAATTGCGGAAGTTGTTCTTATGAGAGACGAACGGAATAGGAATACGCTCGCCGGTAACCGGATCTATCGGACTGTTATACTGTACCGTCTCGAAATATCCGCTCGGAGTGGTAGGATCCGGCTGGTCGAGTTTAGGTCCCCATGTCCACAGTCCGTCATACAGACCGCCGCCTTTGCCGTCACCGTAGGAATACTGGCCGTATTCACCGGTACCGTAGATAGTCTGCTGCTCAGGCAGCGTAAGATAACCGGCAGTGAACATCGTAGATGAATTGAATGTGATATCCACATTGTTGTCGATGTCATCACCTGTCTTGGTAGTAATGAGGATGGCTCCGTTGGCTCCTCGTGCTCCGTAAAGTACCGCAGCCTGAGGTCCTTTCAGGACGGTAATACTCTCGATATCATCATTGGCGATAGCCCTGTAATATTTCACCGGGGTTCCGTTCACTACATAGATAGGGCTCTCTCCTCTCAGTTTGACCGGGGGATCCTCGAGAATACCCGCCCTGGTGTTCAGGGTAAGTCCGGCCACCTTACCGTTCAGGACGTTGAGAGGGTTGTCGGTCTTGACTTTCTTGAATGCCTTTGATGATACCTGCTGGATAGAATAGCCTAGGCTTTTCTCGGACTTCTTGATACCCAGGGCAGTCACCACCGCCTCATCGATGAAAAGCCTGTCCGGCTGCATTTTGATATCGGCGGTAGAAGATTTGCCCACCGTATAGCTCACAGACTGATATCCGATACTGCTGAACATCAGGACAGTCCCTTCCCGTACTTCAATGGAGTATCTTCCGTCAACGTCGGAGACGGCACCGTTGCCTGTCGACTCGTCTATGACAGCCGTTCCCGGCATAGGCTGTCCATTCTCATCGGTAATGCATCCCGACAGCGTAAATACTCCGGAAGAAGCCTCTCGCCTTGTGATGACAATATTCTGGTCCCTGAGGACATAAGTAAGATCTGTCCCGACAAGCAGTATCGACATAACTTCGGATATAGAGGCCCCTTTCACATCGATTGACGCATAGATACCCTCAACGTCCTTGTCCTGGTAATTGAACAACCATTCTGAACCGGCCTCTATCTTCCCGAAAATCTCGACTATCGGGACCCGGCCTCCGGAATTTACTGAAATCTTCTGGTCTCTGGTCGCAGCATGACCGCTCGCAGAAGAAAACAGCAAGGCAGCAAAAAAGCCTGTCATCAGAAAGCACTGTCTGAAGAACTTCCTGACATAGTTCCTGCTTTTTAATGAATTAGCCATAATGTAGTGTTAAAATTAGAATTATAATTACTGATAGGTATATCGGTCGAAAATCAGATAAGTATCCGTTCCTTTGGCCCACCCGAAAGGCACCTGCGATGACAAGACTATGAGCATCTGGTCAAAAGAGCGATCAGTCTCCAGCGCACCGCTTATTATATCATCTTCATCGAATACGCCGTCTTCGATCTGCAGTTTTACTCCCTTCCGGGCAGCTATGTCATGAAGAAGATCCATAATGTTGACAGATTTATAGCGAAGTATATTCTCTTTCCATGATGTTGTTATGTCAGGGTCAAAATCTTCCACAGATACCTTTTCAGTGCTACGGTCATACGAGACCATACTTTCCGGCACCAGCCTTATGCTTTGGGAGCCTGCCTCAAATAGAAGCGACCCCGTTACCAGAGAGACCTGTATGTTGTTTTCTTCAGGCCGGTTTTTTACATCGAACTCCGTTCCAAGCACAGTTACCGATACACCATCCATCTCGACCTTGAATTTCTTGTCTTCATTGTATTTGACTTTAAAATACCCTTCTCCGGACAATCTCACTTCTCGATCCGAAACCCCGAATTCTCCGTTATACGAAAGAATACTGTTCTTATTCAATGTCACTTCAGTACAGTCAGGCAGGACAAATGTGGAAATACCGGATCCCGTCACATATGAGACGGTACCGGTTTCTTTAGACGGAACGGTAAAATAACCTATGAGAACCCCGGCAAACAATGCAGCTACAAGGCCGGCACATTTCATAATAATTCCTTTGTACTTCTCTTCATTCTTTATTTTTCTGCCAAGTGATGCATAGTCGCATTCTATATTGTCATCAAGCGAAACATCTGCATTCCAATATGCCGCTAACTGACGCAAATACATGGAATTTTCCGAATCCTCACTCTCCCAGGTCCTTACCTTTGCCGCTTCTTCCTCGGAAATTTCACCTGTCAGATATTTAACCAACAATATATCATCTATTTCCATGTCAATGATTTTTTAATAAGTAAATATAAGGGACTGCTATACTTCAATTACAGGATATTCCTTTCGCCACAAGTACGGATCTGATTTTCTGCACTGCAAGGCATAAATGGTTCTGCAACGTCTTTACCGAAATGTCCAGCAGTTCCGCCGCCTCTTTATGCGACATCTTGTCCTCCCTTACAAGTTTGAAAGCCAGTTTGCATTTAGGCGGCAGACATTCTATAGCCATATCTATCTCATGTACCATCTCTGAAGAAATGCATTTGTCTTCAGGGGAAGACATCACATTCGAAAAGAGCTCCACGTCTATACTTCCATAGGGCTGTACCGGTACTTTCTTCATTCTCAATTTGTCTATGGACTTGAATTTCGATATCTTGAAAAGATATGGCAATATATTGTCTACTTCCAGAAGCTTCTTCCTGTTTTTCCAGACAGTAAAAAAAACATCAGACACTATTTCATCGGCATCGCTATAGTTCTTGACAAGCAGGAGTACATACCTGTATATGCGTCTGCTATATATGTCATAAAACTGTTTCAATGCCGACTGAGAATTATTCAGCGCCAATTCAGCAATAAGATATCTTGTTTTTTCCGTATCCATGTTTCAGTGTTATATTATATAAGTCGTAAAATCTGCAAAAAACACCTAATGGAAAGATAAAAAAATCCAGCGGAATAATTTTCCGCTGGATTTATGAGAACGTATTTCGTTATATTAATCCTTTTTTATATAGCGGCTGAAGAAACGCCATATCGCACCGCCTGTGTCGATGTCGTCCTCCGTCCAGGAATGGGCGCCTCCGGTCATTTCATAAAGCCATACTTCGTTGCCGTCCTGCCCGCCCTTGAACATATGGGCTATGATCTGCCGGCTCCCGTGATAAAGCGTGTCGGTCTGTTCATGGGTACAGCGGTTCACCGCCGCCCAATAGCCCACCGCAAGCGGCACGGATATGTACTCGCCCCATCCTCCCTTGTTCTGAGGGTCCCCCTGCCACATGGACGTGCGGTCTGCAGTGCCGTGTATCTCCATCAGAGGGACCGGCTTCTTTGCCTTCAGGTCCCTGTACATCCACTCGAGGGTAAGTCCGGCCAGCGGCGCGAAGGCAGAAAAAACATCCGGACTCAGATAGGCGAGCAGGTAGCACATCTCTCCCCCGTTGGATATGCCCGTGCAGAATATGTTCCTCCTGTCAAGCCCATACCTGTCCGCCACATGACGGGCAAGGGAACACAGGAACCCCACGTCATCGGTCTCAAGTCCTTCCTGGAAAGGATACCCGACATTCCAGCACGGCTTGCCGCGCGCATCCTTCTCCCCCTGGGGAAAACAGGCCGCGAACCCATACTTGCGGGCCGCATCGCGCATCATGTACCTGTCCGGAGATGCCTGTCCTCCATAGCCGTGAAGCATGATGACAAGCGGAGAGCCCTGGGCAAGGCTGTCAGGGACAACAAGCCTGTAGTGCCTTTCCGTCCCCTTGTACCTGTAAGTGAACAGGCTGTCCCCGTCAAGACCCCTTTCTCCGGCATAAGCCCGGATTCCTGAAACTGCCGCAAGCAATACAGCCGACAGCAGCAGTCTCACAATAATGCTTCTCATATCTATTCCCTTGATACTGTCAGTCCCTGCGGGCCCCCATGGCGATGGCGACATAATAAAGCAGTGTGGCAAGTGAGCCTATGGCCGCTATTACGTATGTATATGCAGCCCATTTGAGGGCGTCCACAGCCATCGGTGTAGTCTCGGAGTCCGTGATTCCCGAACCGCTGAGCCATGCCACGGCCCTCTGGCTGGCATTGATCTCCACAGGCAGTGTTATGACACTGAAAAGTGTGGTCATGGCGAACAGCGCGATCCCGAACCACAGGAGGGCCGGGAAGGAATTGACCATGATGATACCCAGAAGAAGCACCCACTGCACAATGTTCGAGGCGAAGCTTACCACAGGCACCAGGGCCGACCTCATCTTAAGAGGGGCATATCCCACGGCATGCTGCACGGCATGTCCGCATTCGTGCGCGGCCACAGCGGCAGCCGCGACAGACCTGCTGGCATACACGCCCTCGCTCAGGGCGACCGTCCTGGTGGCGGGATTGTAGTGGTCGGTGAGCATCCCGTTGTGCGGGACGACCTTGACATCATAGATTCCGTTGTCGTTAAGCATTTTCATGGCCACCTCGGCACCTGTCATACCCGAGCGCAAAGGCACCTGTGAATACTTCCTGAACCTTCCCTGAAGTGTATTCTGGACGATGAAACTGAGCACCATCACAGCAATAAAGATAATCCAGATCATTTTATTGTTTTAAATTAAATGTCAATCTGACAGAATTTTACAAATATAATACAAATAATGCACGGGCGGACACTAAAGCAAAAAGCACGCCTGCACTGACGGACAGGATGAAGGTTCTGCCGAATGTCATGAATTTATGCCTTCTTTACAATAATATTATCTATTTTTGCAGCCTTATTCCAACAAAGCAGAGATGGGTAGAGAAAATGATTTTTCCAGGTTAGAGATAAATCTTCCAGGGTGTCTGGAGAACTACAGGTATTTCAGGGGGAAGCTTGAACCCTACACCAGGCTGCTTGTTCTGGTCAAGGCCAATGCATACGGGCATGGGGCAGCAGAGTTCGCACATCTGATGGAAGATGCCGGTGCGGACTATCTGGCGGTGGCATACCCCGTAGAAGGGGTGGAGCTGCGGCAGGCAGGCATACGGACGCCTGTCCTGGTACTGACAGCCGGGACCGACTTCTTCCCGGAAATCATAGAGAACAACCTGGAACCCGGCATTCCCAATCTCTGTACCCTGAAAGCCTTGTGCGCTGAGCTCGGGTGCCGTGGCATCACGGGGTTCCCCATACACATAAAGCTGGACACCGGGATGCACAGGCTCGGGTTCATGACCAGCGAAATAGACGGGCTGCTCGAATACCTTGACGGCAACAGGAGTGTGGAGGTAAAGTCCATCTACTCGCATCTGGCCGCAGCTGAAGACCCGGACAGTGACGACTTCACACTGGGACAGATCAGGATGTTCCGGGAAAATGCGGACAGGATATCCGGAAGTCTCGGATACAGGCCGCTTTACCATATACTCAACTCTGCCGGAATCGAAAGGTTCCCCCGGTACCAGTTCGACATGGTGCGGCTGGGGATAGGCATATACGGCATCAGCGCGCTGCCGGGCGGATACTTGAACTGCCGGCGGCAAAAGAGCCGCCGGCAGTTCAAGTATCGTTTTTCTATTACTCCCTGTCTATGAAAAATCCTTACCCTTATTTCCAGACAACTACGCCTGCAGGAGGGACTGTTCTGTCCCCGACAAGGATTTCAGCGCCATCAGGAACAGGAAATTCCTGTGTTTCAGATGTATAGTTAAGGCCTACATAAAAGCCGTCCCGCCATTCCACAAGGACGCCATCAGGCAGTTCGAATGGAGGATTCAGTCCTTCGGTCTTAAACAACTTGTGCATCAGATCCTTCTCGAAGACACCGTCATCAGAGTCAATCCCGACATATGTAACGGTACCTTTCCCGCATGGACGGTGCAGGACAGCAGCTTCGCCCTTATAGAACTGACTGGAGTGGGTTGCCCACACGCGGGTATCAGGAGACGGTGTTATGATTTCGCCCCAATTGTTCCACCTGTATTCCTTTCCGTCGAAAAGTACTTCCGAATAATAATCTTCCGGAAGATGGTCAAAATACAGTTCTTCCGCTCCGATCAGGTCATGGACAGGACCTGCCAGCTTGTCTTCCCACAATGCGGAACTCCTGTCCTTTTCTCCCGTACGGCAGGTCAGGACAAGATGTCCCCCCTTCTCGGCATATTTTTCCCATCTGTCTACCAGGGTTTTGTCTACCATCAGATAAGCCGGGGCTATAAGTACAGGATATTTGCTGAAGTCTGCATCCTCCCCGACTATGTCGACAGGGGCTCCCATGCTTTTCAATGCGAAATAATATCTTAGAGTATGCTTGTAGAGGTCCCACTGGTTACTCTGCGGCTGGAATTCCATCTCCCACCTGTTGTCAGGACTTACAAGTATGGCAGTCCTGACGGAAGCAAGGGACTCAGGCAGTCTGCAGTCTTTGTCGAAATGACGTCTGAGTTCTTTCACCTCCCTGTTGAACTGCACTATGTCTTTCCCTCCGAGGCTCAATGACACGCCGTCCGTCTGCATAGTTCCGTAATGATACTGCTCGCTTCCTCTTAAAGGCTGGCGGAATCTGTAATGGCACACAAGTTTCGCCTGCCCGGCAAAGATATGGTACATCCACAGCCTGACAGCTCCGGGATAAGGCTGGGGATTGTATTTTCCCCAGTTCACCTGCCCCGGCTGGATTTCCATGACACCGGTAACACCCTTTATATTCCGGTAATAATCATTATTGTATCCCAGCATGTCAGGATTTGAGATACGGAATCCCTGTTCCCCGTATCCGCGGTAGCGCCCGTTAACAAGATACCGTGTATATGTAAGAAAATCCAGAGAGGTCATCCTTGCGGGATCGACAGGGGAATGTCCGGGCATGGTATTGGTCGTTATCCACTGGTCCGGAGATATTATCCCGCGAAGGATATCAGCCTGCATGTTGATGAAAGAGGCTGCCTCATCGGCAGTATAGCGCTTGTAATCCAACATGGCGTGAGGATTTGCCGTCCCGGGCATAACCTTTCCGTTAGGGATGCGGATCTGATCGAAATCGTTGTATGTCTGACTCCAGAAAGCCGTCCCCCATACATGGTTCAGAGTGTCTATACTATGATATTTGGCCTTGAGCCACTTCCTGAAACTTTCCTGTGCATTCTCGCTATAGTCATAGCTGAAACTGTAATGCGACGGTTCATTGTCTATCTGCCATCCTATTACAGCCGGATTATCTCCATAGCGTTCAGCCAGTTCGGTAACAATGCGCCTGACATACTCCCTGTATGTTTCGCTTGCCCATGATGCCTGCTGCCGCGCCCCGTGCTCTATCCTCTGTCCTGTAGAACTTACCACCAGGACATCCGGATGCTTATGCGTAAGCCACGCAGGAGGAGTAGGGGTCGGGGTGCACATTATTATTTTCAGCCCTTGTTCCGATGCCATCCTTACTGCCTTGTCAAGCCATTGGAAATCGAATCTCCCTTCTTCAGGTTCCATGGCGGCCCATGCAAATTCCCCGAAATGGGTAAATTCGAATCCACATTCCGCCATATTCCTGAAATCCCTTTCCCACTGCGATTCAGGCCACTGTTCAGGGTAATAATATACACCCGGCAATATAAGGCTGTCCGGAGCGAAAAAACGGGAAGGATCACCGGTCGAGGCTACGGCACTATTTACAAAAGCCAGCATCGGGAAGAAAATCCAGGCTACCTGTCTCAGAAAGTTTGTTTTCATTGATTATCTGTTTTATAGTCAAGTCAATCCCTTCGGCCGCCCATAGCGATGGCGACATAGTAAAGCAGAGTGGCGAGAGAGCCTATTGCGGCTATCACATAAGTGTAGGCAGCCCATTTGAGGGCATCTACAGCCATCGGGGTCGTCTCCATATCAGTGATACCCGACCCGCTGAGCCATGCCACAGCCCTGCGGCTGGCATTTATCTCTACAGGAAGTGTAATGAAACTGAAAAGTGTGGTCATGGCGAAAAGGGCTATTCCGAACCACAGCAGGGCAGGGAACGAATGCACCATAATAATACCCAGAAGGAGCACCCACTGGACGATATTGGAAGCGAAGCTGACTACAGGCACTAAAGCCGAGCGCATCTTCAAAGGAGCATAGCCTACTGCATGCTGCACGGCATGGCCGCATTCATGCGCCGCTACAGCCGCAGCTGCCACAGAACGGCTTGCATAGACCCCTTCGCTCAGGGCGACAGTCTTGGTAGCAGGGTTGTAATGGTCGGTGAGCATGCCGTTGTGCGGAACGACTTTTACGTCATAGATTCCGTTGTCGTTCAGCATTTTCATGGCTACCTCCGCTCCTGTCATGCCGGAGCGCAAAGGAACCTGGGAATACTTTCTGAACCTGCTCTGAAGTGTATTCTGGATGATGAAACTCAGCACCATCACAGCAATAAAAATAATCCAAATCATTTTCTTTTCTAAATTTAAATGTCAATCAGACAGAATTTTGCAAAATTAATCAATTTAACGTACGGCCGCTGCTCCCAGCAAAAAATACGCCTTTGTGCAATCCGTGACAGCATGTTACGATAATTGTCATGAATTAATGACAATTTTACAGAAAGATTCTGAATAATATTGTCTATTTTTGCAGCCTTGTTTAACTGCACGCAAAGATGGGGAACGAAAACGATTTTTCAAGGCTGGAGATAAACCTTCCCGGATGCCTTGAAAACTACAGATATTTCAGGTCACAACTCAAACCGGAGACCAGGCTTCTGGTTCTGGTCAAGGCCAATGCTTACGGCCACGGGGCTATAGAGTTCGCCCGCCTCATGGAAGATGCCGGAGCCGATTATCTGGCAGTGGCATATCCTGTAGAAGGAGTGGAATTGCGCAAGGCCGGTATCAAATCCCCTGTCCTGGTACTGACGGCAGGCACTGATTTCTTCCCTGAAATAATCGAGAACGGGCTCGAGCCCGGAATCCCGAACCTGTGCACACTGAAAGCGCTGTGTGCAGAGCTGGGACGCAGGAATATAACAGGGTTTCCGATCCATATCAAACTGGACACCGGCATGCACAGGCTGGGCTTCATGACAAGCGAGATAAACGAACTCCTTGATTATCTGAAAAACAACGATACCGTAAAGGTCAAGTCCATTTATTCCCACCTTGCTGCAGCAGAAGACCCCGCAAGCGATGACTTCACGCTCAGGCAGATAGAGATGTTCCGCGACAATGCAGACAGGATTTCCGCAAGCCTGGGCTACAGACCGCTTTACCACATCCTCAACTCCGCCGGAATCGAAAGGTTCCCTCAGTATCAGTTCGATATGGTAAGGCTCGGGATCGGCATATACGGAATCAGCGCACTGCCCGGAACAAGACTCGCACATGTGGCATCATTCAAATGCAACATTCTGCAGATAAAGCACCTGAAACCGGAAGACGGGACCATAGGTTACGGCAGATACGGACATATCGCCCCTGAAGGGACAGTAATAGCCACCATTCCGGTAGGCTATGCGGACGGGATAGACCGTCACCTGGGCAGGGGCAACTGCTCGTTTTCCCTGAACGGCCACAGGGTACCTACCATCGGTAACATCTGCATGGACATGTGCATGCTGGACATTACAGGCGTAGATGCAAAGGTCGGGGACACCGTCACCATATTCGGGGAAGACCCTACCGCTACGGAACTTGCCGGCATACTGGACACCATCCCGTATGAAATCTTCACCTCGGTCCCGAGAAGAATAGAAAGGGTCGTCATCCGATAGGCAGCATTTCCAACAATAAAAACTTTACGGTTTGAATACAAATAAAAAATACAAAATACTTTTCGTGTGCCTCGGCAATATATGCAGGTCTCCGGCAGCGCAGGGCGTATTCCAGTCAATCGTGGACAATGAAGGTGCGGCTGCAAGATTTGAAGTGGACTCTGCAGGAACATACTCCGGGCACCAGGGCCAGCTTCCGGACAGACGTATGAGGGAAGTTGCGTCAAGGCGCGGCTACATGCTTACCCACAGGGCAAGGCCTGTGGGCATGACGGACTTTCTGGATTACGATGTCATAGTGGCGATGGACGATGCCAACTATGAGGATCTGATGCATCTGGCCCCTTCAGTAGAAGACTCTCGTAAAGTGGTAAAAATGGCCGGTTATCTGACCACGCACTCCATTTCCTATATCCCGGATCCTTACTATATGGGGTCAGAGGGATTCGAACTGGTTCTCGACCTGCTGGAAGAGGCTTGCAGGAATCTTTATAACAGTTTATCCGAATAAATGTTATATTTGTCAGTGACGTTTCCTACAGGAACGGACACCAGACAGAACAATCCAATAACATTTATATTATCATGAAAGGAGTTTACATGTTTTTTGCCGACGGTTTCGAGGAAACCGAAGCATTGGCTGCAGGCGATATGCTGCACCGTGGAGGTGTGGATTTCAAGATGGTTTCCATCAACGGAAGTCTCGGGGTGAAAAGTTCGCATGGAGTCCATGTCCTGACAGACATGAGTTTCGGGGAGTTCAAGAACAGCGTCATACTTGACGGCACTTCGGCATCGGATGTGATGATTTTCCCGGGAGGGATGCCAGGCTCGACAAATCTCGCAGAATGCAAGGAGCTTATGGACATGATGCAGAAACACTATGCAGACGGTGGGTGCGTAGCCGCCATCTGCGCTGCTCCGAGCGTGGTTCTCGGTCTGCTGCCTGGTCTCAAAGGCAAGAAGATGACATGCTATGACGGATTCGAGCCTGCACTCATTGAGAAAGGCGTGGATTTCACGGCAGAAGGCGTGACAGTAGACGGAAACATCATCACTGCCAGAGGAGCCGGTTTCGCGGTAGATTTCGGCCTCGCCATAGTGGAATATCTCAAAGGCAAGGATGCCGCAGAGAAAGTGGCTCACAGCATTATGCTGTAGTTCCGGAATATAGCGATAACAGGCCAGGTGTTTTCCTGAACCGTTGCACCCCGCACAGGGGAGGACCCGCGTAGCGGGAGGGGTTCAGGAAAACACCTGGCCTGATTTTACGCCTATCCTTCGGTTCCGGGCTTCACCCGCATCCTCGGGATAGCAAAAGAACGGCAATCAGCTAAATCATCTTGAAGAAGTCGTTGCCCTTGTCGTCCACAAGAATGAATGCAGGGAAATCCTCAACCCTGATCTTCCAGATAGCCTCCATACCCAGTTCAGGATATTCGACACACTCGATGGACTTGATATTGTTCTGCGCAAGGATAGCGGCAGGTCCTCCGATAGAGCCGAGGTAGAAACCGCCGTGTTTCTTGCAGGCGTCAGTAACCTGCTGGCTTCTGTTGCCTTTGGCAAGCATTACCATGCTTCCGCCATGACTCTGGAACAGATCTACATAAGGGTCCATACGGCCGGCAGTTGTCGGGCCCATTGAACCGCAAGCCATCCCGGCAGGGGTCTTGGCCGGTCCTGCATAATATACAGGGTGGTCTTTCAGATACTGCGGCATCTCCTCTCCCCTGTCAAGACGCTCCTTGATCTTCGCATGGGCTATATCACGCGCCACGATAATAGTTCCGTTAAGGCTCAGACGGGTAGATACCGGATATTTGGTCAGTTCCTTAAGGATTTCAGCCATAGGACGGTCAAGGTCGATCTTCACTGCGTTGCCTTCGCCGGCATTGCGGAGCTCCTCAGGTATGAGACGGCCAGGATTGTCATCCATCTTCTCGATCCAGATACCGTCCTTGTTGATTTTCGCCTTGATATTCCTGTCTGCAGAGCAGCTTACGCCCAGTCCGACAGGGCAGCTTGCGCCGTGACGCGGAAGCCTGATGATACGGACATCATGGGCATAGTATTTACCGCCGAACTGCGCTCCGAGTCCTATCTTGTGCGCCTCCTCAAGTACCTGTTTCTCGAGTTCCACATCCCTGAAGGCACGTCCTGTCTCGTCGCCTGTAGTAGGAAGAGAGTCATAATAGTGCGTGGAAGCGAGTTTGACCGTGAGCAGGTTCTTCTCGGCTGAAGTACCGCCGATTACAAATGCGATATGGTACGGAGGGCAGGCAGCCGTACCGAGAGTCTTCATCTTGGCGACAAGGAAAGGCACCAGAGTCTGAGGATTCAGGATGGCCTTGGTCTCCTGGTAGAGGTATGTCTTGTTGGCGGAACCGCCTCCCTTCGCGACGCAAAGGAATCTGTATTCCATGCCTTCGGTTGCCTCGAGGTCTATCTGGGCAGGCAGGTTGCACTTGGTGTTTACCTCCTCGTACATCGAAAGAGGCGCGTTCTGTGAATAGCGGAGATTCTCCTCAGTATAGGTCTTGTAGACACCCAGTGAAAGAGCCTCTTCGTCACAGTATCCGGTCCACACCTGCTGTCCTTTCTCTCCGTGGATGATGGCCGTTCCGGTATCCTGGCAGAACGGGAGCTTGCCTTTGCAGGCCACTTCCGCGTTACGCAGGAAAGTAAGGGCCACATATTTGTCGTTCTCGCTGGCCTCAGGGTCATGCAGAATCTTGGCCACCTGTTCGTTGTGTGCAGGACGGAGCATAAATGACACATCGTGGAAAGCGGCGTTGGCCATCGCAGTAAGCCCTTCTTTGGCCACTTTGAGAACCGGTTTCCCTTCGAATTCCCCTACGGACACATAATCTTTCGTGAGAAGATAGTATTCAGTCTTGTCCTCGCCAAGCTGAAACATAGGTGCATATTTGAATTCCATATAGTTGATATTTAGTGATTCCCCATAAGATAGACTTTCATGAACTCGTTCAGATCCCCGTCCAGAACTCCCTGAGTGTCGGATGTCTCGTGGCCTGTACGCAGATCCTTGACCATCTTGTACGGATGCAGGACATAGCTGCGTATCTGCGAGCCCCACTCTATCTTCTTCTTCTGGCCTTCCAGTTCCGCCTGCTTCGCCTGGCGCTTCTTCAGCTCGAGGTCATACAGACGGGATTTCAATATGCGCAGGGCGTTCTGCCTGTTGTCCAGCTGGGAACGGGTCTCGGTGTTCTCCACCACGATACCGGTAGGTATATGCCGCACACGGACTCCCGTCTCGACCTTGTTCACATTCTGTCCGCCGGCTCCGCTTGAACGGTAGGTATCCCACTCCAGATCGGCAGGATTTATCTCGATTTCAATCGTGTCGTCTACAAGAGGATAAACGAAGACCGAAGAAAAAGTCGTCTGCCTTTTCCCCTGGGCGTTGAACGGAGAAATCCTCACGAGCCTGTGCACGCCGCTTTCCGCCTTAAGATATCCGAAAGCGTAATCCCCTTCGAACTGTATGGTTGCGGACTTTATTCCGGCGTCCTCCCCTTCAAGCACATCCGTCACGGTCACCTTATAGCCGTTTCTCTCTCCCCAACGCATGTACATACGCATAAGCATCGAAGACCAGTCGTTCGCCTCTGTCCCTCCTGCCCCGGAATTGATGGTGAGTATCGCCCCCAGGCTGTCGCCTTCTTCTCCGAGCATGTTCCTGAGCTCCAGGGACTCGATGTCCGCCTCCGCAGCCTTGAACGCCGTCTCCAGCTCCTCCTGTTCCGGCGTGACGATTTCCTCGGCACCTGATGCGCTCTCTTTGGCGAAGTCATACAGGACATCCAGGTCAGCCGCCTGAGCAGCCACCCTGTCATAGCCCGTCACCCAGAATTTCACTGCCGCCAATTCCTTGAGGAACTTCTCGGCCTCTTTCGGGTCATTCCAGAAATCCGCTTCGAGAGTACGGGACTGCTTCTGCTCCACCTCTTTTCTTTTCGCCTCGATATCAAGGCACTTTTTCAGGGTCTCTACCCTGGTCTGTAGACTTTTTATCTGTTCTGATGTAATCATATCCTACAAAGATACTCAGAAGATTGGAATTCGAGGAATTTTTAAAGCAGAAATATTCCGTGCCTGAGACATTCCGCACGCATTTCTTCAGGCCATATCGCACTCTGTATCTCGCCTATATGGGCCTTGCGCAGCAGAAACATGCAAAGACGTGACTGGCCGATTCCCCCGCCGACCGTACACGGGAGTTCCCCGGAAAGAAGCAGACGATGGAAATACAGGTCGGACTTCCATTCTTCATGTCTCAGTACCAGCTGTCTGCGCAGCGATTCAGGATTCACCCGGATTCCCATGCTAGAAAGCTCGAAAGAATCTTCAAGGACCGGATTCCATACCAGTATATCTCCGTTGAGTCCCCGGTAAGGAGCCTCCTCCGGTCCGTCTCCGTTCAGTGAACTCCAGTCGTCATAATCCGAAGCCCTGCCGTCATGAACCGAGCCGTCGGACAACTCTCCGCCTATGCCGATGATGAATACCGCGCCATATTTCCGCACTATTTTCCTTTCCCTTTCTTTTGCAGGAAGATCCGGATACATCTGTAACAACTCTTCGGAATGAATGAATTTTATTTCCTCCGGCAATATCGGCTCTATCTGAGGAAACTCGACATATATCCTGTTTTCCGTGACCTTAAGAGCCTCATATATCCTCCGTACGGTCTTTTTCAGAAAATCGAGAGTCCTCTGCTCCGGAACAATGACCCTCTCCCAGTCCCACTGGTCTACATAGATGGAATGGATATTGTCCAGGTCTTCATCCGGCCTGAGGGCATTCATGTCGGTATATATCCCGCGTCCCGGAGGGACAGCCATTTCCCACAGTTTAAGACGTTTCCATTTCGCCAGCGAATGTACCACCTCGGCTGCGGCATCCCCCATTCCCTTGACAGGGAACCTTACGGGCCTTTCGACCCCATTAAGATCATCGTTCAGGCCTGTTCCGGAGAGGACAACCATAGGTGCCGTAACCCTCAACAGCGCAAGCTGCGCCGAAAGGTTTGCCTGAAACATGTCCTTGACATATTTTATAGCCTTCTCAGTACTTTCCGCACTGCCAAGAAGATCCTTGTAGTCTGTAGGATAAATCATAAAAAACGGTATTCCTTCGCCCGATAACAAGTCGACCAATATTTCATTATCTGCGGGATTCCTTTCTGTCTTGATGATTAAAATAAATTACTCCGGCAATGGCTATTATAGTAACCAGACCAAACATTAACAATGCACCCATATCTTATCCCTATTTTTTGTCATCTTTTACAAGTCTCAGTCCTGCCATCAATGTCACTAAAATCGACACAGTACCCACTGAGTAAATTAGGAACTGTCGTTTAATTCCGTCATTATGAGTCAATCGGCAGACTGTCCCGGTAATTTTTCCGATCGAACTCAT
>CALVAJ010000027.1 GCA_944325505.1 uncultured Bacteroidales bacterium | reverse complement strand
ATTTTACATATCTTTGCGCTTCGAAAATAAAGGTGGAAAGATTTGGCTGCTTGCAACCACTTGAAAAAATGCTAAAAATGTTGACATACCTGTCGGCTGTAATGCCGGCGATAAAAATCAATATTTGTGTTCGTGCAGGCCGCAGCTTTCCGCTGACGGCTTTTTTACTTTATATATTATGAATTATCTATTTACTTCAGAATCAGTATCGGAAGGTCATCCAGACAAGGTGGCCGACCAGATTTCGGATGCAATCCTTGACGAATTCCTAAGGCAGGACCCGGAGGCGAAAGTCGCATGCGAGACATTCTGCAGCACAGGCCTGGTGGTAGTAGGCGGGGAAGTCCGCTCGGAAGATGCGTATGTGGACATACAGAGCGTCGCGAGAAGGGTCATCAACAGGATAGGGTACAACAAGGCCGACTATATGTTCGACGGCAGTTCCTGCGGGGTGCTCTCCGCCCTGCACGAGCAGAGCCAGGATATCAACCGGGGAGTGGACGTTGCAGACCCGGAAGAGCAGGGAGCCGGAGACCAGGGAATGATGTTCGGATACGCATGCTGCGATACGGACGAATATATGCCTCTGCCGCTGGCGCTTTCACACAAGGCCCTGCAGATACTTGCCCGCATCCGCAAGGAAATGCCCGAACTGATGCCTTATCTGCGTCCGGACTCCAAGTCGCAGTTCACCATAGAATACGACGGGGATACAGGAAAGCCGGTCAAGGTGCATACCATAGTCATTTCGACACAGCACGATGAATTCGTGGCAGAGGAACTCGGACACATGACATACAGGGAAGCCTGCGACCAGTACGGACAGGACAGGGTGGACGCCGCCATGCAGGCAAAGATCCGGAAAGATGTGCAGAACATACTGATACCGATGCTGATAGAAGAACTGCATCCGGAAACGGCGGCACTTTTCAAGGATGACTATATCCTGCATGTGAACCCTACCGGGAAATTCGTTATCGGCGGCCCGCACGGGGACACAGGACTCACAGGACGGAAAATCATCGTAGACACTTACGGCGGCAAAGGAGCGCACGGAGGCGGGGCCTTCTCCGGGAAAGACCCTTCGAAGGTAGACCGTTCCGCAGCCTATGCCGCAAGGTACATTGCCAAAAACATGGTCGCAGCCGGTGTGGCCCGGGAAATGCTTGTCCAGCTGGCCTATGCGATTGGAGTGGCGCAGCCTGTCAGCATCTTCGTGAATACATACGGGACCGCAGCCTGCGACGGGAACGGCAAGCGGCTGGGTGATGCGGAGATAGCAGAACATATCGGAAAGATGTTCGACCTGCGACCGGCAAAGATCATCGAGAAATTCCAGTTGAAAAAACCTATCTACGAACCTACTGCAGCATACGGGCACGTAGGACGCAAGCCGTATCAGGACTACGTGGAAATCTGCCGCCACGGCAGGAAGTCCCAGGAATACGTGCAGTTTTTCGGATGGGAACTGCTCGACTCGGTAGAAATGATCAGAAAAGAATTCGGGCTGTCCTGCTAAACAAGATATACAGAGGCGACTCAAAAGGGTACTTTCTTCGTTACGCTTGAAATTCCTCCTTTTGAGTCGCCCCTATATTGTCATTCATTATTCAGTTACATTCGGGAAGGCGGAAATCCTGAGTCTGGCCGCCCCCATAGGGACAAGGGTAACAGGCTCGTCACTGCCGGTCTCCACCCCTTCGTCAGGCAACACGGCACAAAGCCCGGTCTCATCCAGAGTCCAGGACGGGATCCTGCGGCCGGTAGCACGGAATTCAAGAGGCACGCTCTCCAGAGTAAAAGGAAAATCATCCTCAGGCCACTCCTTGAAGACAGGCTCTATTCCTGAAAGAGGGTCTCCCGAACCGGACAGTACAAGGGCATAGTTCCACGGGCTGTCCGGATAAATCTCCGTAGTAGGCCATTCGGAAGGGTCTGCATCCTTCTGCCACTCGGAATCCCAGATGGCAGTCTCGGCACTGTTCTTCCGCACATACTTCTCATCGATTTTCAGAGACAGGGTCAGCGGGCCGTAATCCAGGCTTACGCTGTTCTTGTTCACCCGCCAGGTCCTCATGCTCAGAGACATAGGGAATTTCAAGGTAACCTTGTCGCCGTCTTTCCATGTACGGTCTATCTTTACATATTTCCCCGGCACCGCCTTCCCCGCATGCCTTCCGTTCAATGTCACCACTGCGCCCGATGTCCATGAAGGGATACGGAAGTACATTGGGAAAGACACTTCAGCATCAGTCCTCACAGTGAATTTTACGGTCTCATCGAAAGGGTAATGCGTATCCTCATGAAGTTCGATTTCTTTTCCGTCAGCCACTTTCACCGTTGCCCGGCAGGCCGAATACATAACGGCTGCCACTCCGTTGTCCGGAGTCGCAAGGACAAGATGCTCGGCAAAATACGGCCATCCGAAAGCATGGTTATGCTGACAGCAGCGGCTGCTGAACGGGTTCATGGAAAGGAACGGGCCCGCGTTGTCGATACCCGGGTGATGGTTTTCGGAATCGCTGACTACATGATTCGGGGAAGTAATATACCTGAGAGCCTTGAAATCAGGCATGACGGCAGCCGGATAGGTATTGAAAGCCACCTCCTCGCAATGCTCCGCCCAGAAAGGGTCTCCTGTCATTCTGAGCATTATCTCATCGGAAGCCATCTGCTCCACCATACCGCAGGTCTCTACTCCTTGACGGGGATCTATATATCCGAGCCGCGCGTTCTCATCGGCGCCGAACATGCCTCCAGGCACCTGTCCGAAAGTGCGACGTATAAGATCATGCACGTTGTACGAAGCGTGGAGCATTGTGGAATCGCCTGTCAGCATATAATATTCGGCCGGTTCCCGGAAGCACTGGGCGATATTGACATTGTGCCAGTTCGGCAGGGAAGTGGAGCGTGTCCAGTCCGCCGTATTCCTGTGTATCTTTTCCGCAAGTTCGAGAAGGAAACTGTCTCCCGTCCTGTTGTACAGCCAGTATACGCTCAGAAGATTGTCCCCTCCCCTGCTGTTCTCCCAGTAGTCCTCGAGGAAATCCTCGTCAGCGACAGCAAGCTGCCATTTGAAATAGCCTGTCATCAGATCAATGACCCTTTCGTCTGCCGAATATTCATAATATGACTGAAGGCACCACAGCATGATCATCTGCGCCCAGAGTTCACGCTTGCCGTTGCGTATGTTTACAGGACCGAAATAACCGTCAGGACGGACCGAAGCCAGAGCGCCTTCTATCCAGGATTTAGTTTCAGCCACCATGGCAGGATCGTCCAGTATATAGGCAAGGTTACCGTAGCCTTTAAGCCAGTACGGCACTTCCTCCCACCCGTGGTCGCCTCCGTCGGAAAGCCAGGCATTGTCTTCTTTCTCAAGCCAGGCGCTTATCTCGCCGAGGTGTCCGGTAAGCCCGTCCCTCTGCAGTTCGAGATACTTTCTGACCCATCCTTCCGGCTGTACGTCTCCTACCGGCAGTTTGATGAAATTAAGAGACAGGAGCGGAGCCCTGTTAGACACATAGTTCACATTCGTCTGTGAGACATCGGGTCTGTCCACTACTGTCACCGTTCCCTGGCCGGTCCGGCCTGTACATGCATTGAGCACAGGAAGCGCGGAGCAGGACAATAGAATTATCAGATTCTTTACATTCATGATATTGTATTTATGTCTTTATAAACAAAGATACGGCATTTTATCATATCCCCAAAGACACCCCGAGTGTAAATCTGGCAGGCTTTCCGCTTTGGAAGAAAGAGTTTCCGACGGATTTGAAGTAAAACACGTTGTAATCGGCATCCGTAAGATTATCTCCTCTTAAGAACAGGTCAAACCATTTGAATTCCAGCCGGATGTCCGCTCCCAGAACGGTATAGAACGGCTGGGACAGCGTATTGGCCTCATCCCACCATATCTTTCCCGTTCCGGAAAGGTCGGCCGAGACGGAAAGGCCCCGGACGATATCAGATCCAAGACCGAATCTGTAGCCGGCCCTGAGATTGAATGTATTGGAAGGAGAATACGGGATATGGTTTCCGCTGTAGTCGGACTGGCCGTCATTGTATGTTATGAATCTTGCGTCCGTATAGCCGTAGGAGGCCGAAGCGGAAAAGCCTTTTATCTTATATGAAAGCTGCGCTTCGACACCGGCGCTGCCCGAATGCCCCGCATTGGCCATCATCCTGCCTGTGCCTTTGCCCTCCGGGAAGACGGTTATCTGCTGGTTTCTGCAGTCGATATAGAATAATGACGCCGCACCTGCAATCCGGTGATTCTCACCGGGAAGGTCGAAGCTGAAATTTCCTCCGAGTTCGTAATTGAAGCTGGTTTCCGGAAGGTATGAAGTGTCATCGGCAGACGTGCCGCCGTCAAAGTTTCCGTCCGTCCCGGATGTTCCCGCCCCAGGCATGCCCCCGCCGCCTGGATTCAGGGCTCCCATGGCATCTGACATAAGGTTGTTTATCATCATATTCTGGAGGATGTCCGAGAAAATCTGGGTATTGAACCCTCCGGACTTGTAGCCTTTGGAAAAAGTGGCATATAGTTTCAACGCCCCTTTTCCTCCGAAATCCCCGAAATCGTACAGGACGGACACTTTCGGGAGAGCCTCCAGATAGGTGTTTTCCGTCTTGCCTTTGAATACAGTGCCCACTTCCCTGAAATCAGGGATCATCGGAGCGAATCTGTAATGGACTGTAGCCCTGCTGTCGTAACGCATGGCATTCCCTTCATAATCAAGCCTGATACCTGCTATGAAGTTCCATCGTCCGGCAGTGAAGTAAGACTCATGGTATATGGCAGCCCCGTATGTCTGCATGATGAAATCGCTCTCTATGGGAAACTCTGTCTCCCTGAACGAAAGCATGCGGCGCACCATGTCGGGGATGGCTTCGTTGCCGAGGATCAGCTCGTCGATCCCGTCCTGTTTCATGGTAACAGGAGCTGACATGCCGTTGTGTTTATAGAAGCCGTAAAGCCCCGTCTGCCACGTCCACCAGTCCGTATGCCATGAACCTTGCGGCTTCAATATGATTTCCTGGGTTACGGCATGCTCCTTCTGCCTCTGGGTCATGGTAAACATCGATGCGGGCGTGAAATCCTGGTCAAGATCCATCCTGTCCAGGAGGAACTGCCAGCTGGTCACGGAACTCAACGAAAAATCATCAGTGCGGTATTTCATTTTCAATGCTTCCGTAATATTGAGCCTGCGGTAGGAACTTCCGTCATTATAGCTGACAGGAGCAAGGCTGCCGCTCTGGTCATCGTACAGCCGGTACGGATAACCGCCCTGGTCAAGGGCGGATGCCCACAGGATGTTCTCTATACTGAAACCGGAGATGAAGTCCCTTCCGGCCCGGAACCGCAGGGAAAGGGCATCGTACGGATCGCATTTCTCTCCAGTGTATGAATTTGTATAGAACCCGTCGGAATGACGGTAATTAAGGGAAAGTCCGATACCTGTCCCCTTTTCGGTCCTGTGATAATACCCTGCCCTGGCCGAGACCGTATTGGCGGAGCCGTATTCTACCCCTGCACGTATTCCCTGATAAGCCATAGGAGACAACGTGGTGAGAGACAGGACTCCGCACATGGCATTCCTGCCGTAGACCGTTCCCTGAGGCCCGCTCAGGAAATCCGCCCTGCGGACATCATACATGTCCAGGTCATAGCTGTTCTTGTTCAGAACCGGCACATCGTCTATGTACAGACCTATCACCGGATTGTCTATCCTGGAACCGAATCCGCGCAGGTAAATCGTCGATGTCATGGCCGAGCCATAATCCGGAATATGCAGATTCGGTATGATGGACGAGAAGTCTTTAGGATTTTTCAACCCTCTATTTTCCATATCCTTAAGGAATACCACAGTCACCGGGGAAGCCAGTTTCTCCAGAGGCTGCACCTGTTTGAAGGAGGTCACAAGCACGGAACGGGAAAGAGTATCCGACAGCACGGTCTCCTGCACGAATTCCGGTGTCTCAACTTCAGCTCGTTCCTGTCCAGGGTTACCGGGAATACCCCATCCCGGCATAGTAGTCCCGCCGGAAACGGAAAGCAACATGGAAAATATAAAAACAAACAGCATTTTCTGTCCTTTTCAAAATCAAGGCTGCAAAATTACCGTTTCCTACTATGAAATTTTAGGATAAAAAGTTTCGCATTTAGGATTTTTTATACCAAAGACAGGCAGCTCCCTGCCAGAACCAAAACCTTCATTAGGAAACAGCTTACAGGAATGGATGTAACCATAAGAAATGAAAGGGATTACGCTTTAGTCACATTAATGCTGGAAAAGGATGTCGTAGAAAATGTCGTAGAAAATGTCGTAGAAAAACTCCCGCCAAGGATGAAAACCATATTAAACGCCATACGGAATGACAGAAACATCTCCGCCGTACAACTTGCAGATATGTGCCGCACAACCGCAAGGACAGTCCAGCGCGACCTCAACAAGCTCCAGGAAAGGAATCTCATCAAAAGAACCGGTCCCGACAAAGGCGGATATTGGGAAATCATCCGGGCACAAGAGCATGACTGACAGAATCCTCCTGTCATTCCTGTGAAGAACGGAATTCCGAAGGGGTCATGCCGGTGCACTTCTTGAAAAAACGGGAAAAATATGACTGGTCATCAAAACCGCAGCGGGAAGCTATGTCGATTACCGGCATACCGCTCTGACGGAGAAGCTGTTTGGACAGAGTGACCCTGGATATGTCAATCCACTTTCCGGCGCTGCGTCCTGTCCCGTTCTTCACCACCCGGTTAAGGTGGTTCGGGGAAACACCCAGTTTTACGGCATAAGCCGATACTCCCGTCACTACCGCATCCCTGTCAAATACCATATCGAGAAACCTGCTGCACAGATCATTCTGCACACGACCCCGGCTGTCTTCCGCAAGAGAGGCTATCTGCCTCAGGAAAAGGTCCAGAGTGCCCGACAGCAATTCTCCGGACAGGTTACCGTTCTGCTGCTCGCGGAAAAGCTTCTCCGCCAGAGACGCCACAAACCCGCTTTCCTCTTCCGGAATATCCACCAGCAGCGGCGTGCGGCAGTACAGGATACCGAGAATGGGACTTTTGAGAAAAGAACGGGAGAAAGCGCCCATATAGCCTTTGCTCCCGTTATAATATTTTATGGAAAACGGAATCCCTTCCGGAATAAACAGGAATTTGCCTTCTCCCACAAGGAAAGGTTCAGTCCCCACATCTGTAAGCACCTCACCTTCTGTCAGGTAAAGGAAACTATCAGTCAGGAACGCCGAAGCCGGAATCTGCCGGTTCAGTTTATATCCGTCCGTATCCAGCCTTCTGATGACAAAAGGCCGGGATACAGCGGTATGAGGATTGTGAAACAATTATAGCGAACTGAGATTCATTGCATTGACGATATTCTTGCCTTCAGGTGTATAGGCGTACGCCATGCGGTCCTGATATGCCTGCTCCACCTTTCCGCGGACAATCTTCATGGTGCTGTTCACCATGTGGTTCTGCTCGGTGAAAGGTTCAGGAAGCACGCAGACTGCAGCCGGAAGCCATCTTTCAGGGAACGCCCCGTAGTTCTTTCCTCCTTTCCGGTATGAATTGACTTCATCCTGGATTTTTTCAAGCATCATTTTCCGGGCTTCATCTGAATCAGGGGCAGTTCCTGGGGACACCTCTTTGACATAAGCCTTGAGAGCGTCCTTATTCGGCACCAGAAGGGCTATCGTGTACGGATCCTGGCTGTTGTGAAGCACCACCTGGTCTATGTATTTTGAGTTTTCGACCAGAGACTCCTCGATTCCTTCAGGACTGTATTTTTCTCCATCGGCACTGATAAGAAGGGATTTGAATCTTCCCACCACATAAAGGAAGTCCTTGTCCCTCATATATCCCATGTCACCTGTATGCAGCCACCCGTCAACGACTGTCTCTGCCGTGGCTTTCGGGTTTTTCCAGTAGCCGGCCATCACGTTCTCGCCTCTGATGACGATTTCCCCCTTTTCCCCGTAAGGCAGCTCATTGCCGTCAGCATCGCAGATCTTTATGTCCATAGGCTTCACGACACAGCCGGACGATCCCAGGATATGCCTGGCCGGAGCATTCGCGGAAATGATAGGAGTAGCCTCCGACAGCCCGTAGCCCTGATACATAGGGATACCGATAGCATAATAATACCTCTGCAGGTCTATGTCGAGCAGGGCACCGCCGCCCACAAAGAACTTCATCTGTCCTCCGAGGGCCTGGCGCACATTCTTGAAAATCAGCTTGTCAAACAGGGCCAGCAAAGGCTTCTTCCATGCCTGGGAAAGGCCTCCCTTATTGTACCCTTCCTTATTATACTCTATCGCCATCTTCAGAGCCGTATGATACAGCCTCTCCACTTTAGGGCCTTTGGCCTTAACCCCGGCCTCGATGTTCTTCTTGAAATTCTTTGCGAGAGCCGGCACGCTCAGCATTACGGTAGGCTTCAGTTCCTGGATACTCATCGGGATGTTCCTCAAAGCCTCCATCGGAGTGCGTCCGGCCGGAACCGTACCTATCGAAGCTCCGTATGACATCATGGTATAGAATCCAGCGACATGGGCGAAACAATGGTCGAGAGGCAGAATGATGAGCATCCTGTCCTGCGGAGTCACGCCGATTACAGACTGCGCCTGCTCCACATTGGCCGTATAGTTCCTGTGAGTCAGGAGGATGCCTTTCGGATCGGCAGTCGTGCCGGAAGTATAGCTGATGGTCGCATAGTCATCCGGTCCCACTGACTCATACCTCTGACGGAACATTTCACCGTTCTCCGACAGGAACCTGTCCCCCATTTCCATTATTTCCGATATCGGAATCTCTTTCTCTTGATACTCAGGTAGTTCATCAAGGACAATCACTTTCTCCACCAAAGGAAGTTCGGGAAGTATTTTCCTGATCTTCGGAAGCTGCTGGGCGGAAACCATCACATACTTGGAATCAGAATGCCTTATCCTGAATACCAGGTCGTTACTCTCTTCCAGCTTGACCGACAGAGGGACATTGACCGCTCCGGCATAGAGGATGCCGAGCTCTCCGGTCACCCAAAGATTGCGTCCTTCGGAAAGCAGGGAAACCTTCTCTCCTTTCTGCAGTCCGAGAGCCATCAGTCCGGCCCCGATGCGTTTTCCTTCCTCCCGCGTCTGCAGGAAAGTGGTTCTGGTCCATTCCTTACCTTTTTTCTCCCAAAGGAATACATTGGAAGAGAATTTGTCCACGTACTTGTCTACGAACTGTATGATTGTCAGTCTCGGTGTCATCATAATCATGCGGTTTTAAATGTTTCAGGCATTATTTGAAAATAGCGTTCAGCACACTTGCAAGCCTGTATCCGGCCTTCTGGATCTGAGAATCCGCAAGAGACCACGCTGCAAGCTTGAAATCGTCGCCGAGCACGGCTCCCGGAGCCGCCCAGTCATATATGACCTTACAGTTACGGGCATTCTCACGCTCCCAGTCCACCGGGGTTCCGGCCACAATAGCCGCGGCTTCCTTTCTGTCCAGATTCCCCAACTGATGGTTATATTCCATATAGCTCCATTTGTGTATACTGCCGATAAAGCCGTCATCCCATACGGAATGGTAAGAGACCTCGCGTCCGCCGAATCTGACCTTGAAAGAATTGCTCTGTCCGGGATAATATACATGGCCCGGACAGTGCATGTCACCGACCAGATGTACAAGCATCTTTATGCCTACAGCTACAGTAGAATCGCTCAGTTCACGGTAGTTCCCGAGCTTGTCTGTAAGACGGAGTATTTCAAGAAGGGCGTCCCCTTTGTATTTGCCCTCAGGGAAATTTTTCCCCAGGCAGGGCTCGCCTTGCCCGTCGACATACGCCACATGCCAGCTGGTAGAAAACTTGTACTCCGGAGTCCTGCGCACATCGTCCATCCAGGAAGAATAATAGACAATTGACTTGCCGTCAAGATACTCCGAAATAATCTTCTTCGCCTTGGGAGTCAGGTTGCACTCAGCGATGTAGGCTATGGCATCATGACCCAAACGGCCCCATCCGAAAAGATCCAGCGCCACGCAGGCAAGCAGGATAAGCATAAAAAACTTCTTCATAAACAATAGTATTAGTTATTAGTATTTATAATCTGCCTGTCATTTCAAGCGAAGCCAGACCGGTACCGCCTGCCTACTTGCTGTCGGAGAAAAGGCCGAACAGCTCGGCGTCTATCTTGTCTGTAATCTGCTGGAAATCCTCCGGCCTGTTCTCGAACTTGATCCTGTCTACATCAATGACGAGAAGCCTGTGCCGGTAAGATGAAATCCAGCTTTCATAGCGCTCGTTAAGGCCTGTAATATAATCGATGCGGATGCTTTTCTCATACTCGCGTCCGCGTTTCTGTATCTGGGCGATCAGATTGGGGATTGAAGACCTGAGATAGATGAGCAGGTCCGGAGGATTGACAAGAGACATCATCAGGTCGAAAAGGTCCGAGTAATTCTCGAAGTCCCTTGTACTCATGAGCCCCATGGCATGAAGGTTGGGGGCGAAGATGCGCGCATCCTCATAGATGGTCCTGTCCTGAATAACGACATCCTTGCGCTGCGATATCTCGACGACATCCTTGAATCTCCTGTTCAGAAAATAAATCTGGAGGTTGAACGACCATCGTTCCATATCTTCATAGAAATCAGCCAGATATGGATTATAATCAACCGATTCGAATCTCGGAGTCCAATTATAACGGGCAGCCAGCATCTTGGTCAGAGTAGTCTTTCCGCTGCCGATATTACCTGCTATGGCGATATGCATGACCGAAGAATTTTTGCTTTAACGGAGACAAATTTAATTCTTTTTGCATGGCCTCCGGAAATTTTATGCATTTTTTTAAAAGGGCAGGCTAAAATCACATGAACTGCAACTGTTTACAACTTTGTGGAAAATTTTGGAAAAGAGTGGAAGAAAATGGAAAATAATTCCTAATTTTGCGCCGGATAGCGGATACTTGCAATATGGTCAAATTCATCGGCGAATACAGCGGAAAAGTGGACGACAAGGGCAGGATAATCTTCCCTTCGGCGTTCAAGGCCCTCATGCCGCCGGATGGAGACATGAGATTCGTCATCAAGAAGGACATCTACGAGGAATGTCTCGAGATGTACACCTATCAGGAATGGGAAAGGCAGTCGGAAGAAGTGAAGGCAAAACTGAATTTCTTCAACCGCAAGCATGCCGCTTTCTGGCGTGAATACATGCGCAACCGCGCAGTGGTAGAACCGGATTCCAGATTCGGGCGTCTGTCCGTTCCCAAGAAGCTCCTTGAGTCGATAGGAGTCGTCAGGGAAGTGGTTTTCAGCGGAAGCGACCATAAGATCGAAGTATGGGCGAAAGAAAAATATGAAGCCTCTTCCATCTCCGGAGAGGAATTCCTTGCCCTCACATGCGACATATTGCCGGACATCAGATAGGAGGGCCGTGCATGTCAGAGTACCATATACCAGTGCTGCTTGACGAGAGCGTGACCGCCCTCATTGGAAACGTCTCCGGAGTCTATGCCGACGCCACTTTCGGAGGGGGCGGACATACTTCTGAAATACTGTCCAGACTCTCGCCGCAGGGAAGGGTCCTGGCGTTCGACCGTGATGCCGACGCATTGGGCAACCGGATCGATGATCCCCGTCTTACCCTTATCCACAACAATTTCAGATTCATACACAATTTCATCCTTTACGAAGGATACCGGACCGGGATAGACGGCATTCTGGCTGACCTGGGGGTATCGTCCCACCAGTTCGATACCGCGGACCGGGGATTCTCGTTCAGGTATGACGCACCGCTGGACATGAGGATGAACAAGGAGGCGGAGACGACTGCAGCGGACATAGTAAACACATACGGGGAGGAGGACCTGGAAAAGATTTTCAGACTGTACGGGGAGGTAGAGGGAAGCAGACGGCTGGCAGGAATGATCTGCAAGGCCAGGGAACAGGCACAGATCCTCACCACTTCCCAACTTGACAAGGCGATAGAGAAAATGCTGCCGAAATTTGCGGAACACAAGTTCCTGGCAAAAGTATATCAGGCCCTGAGGATTGAGGTGAACCAGGAAATGCGTTCTCTCGAAAAATTTCTGGAAGGAGCGGTGCAGTCCCTGAAATGCGGAGGCAGACTGGTGGTGATAACATATCACTCCCTTGAAGACCGCATGGTAAAGAATTTCATCAGATGCGGGAATATAGAGGGTAAACAGGAAAAGGATTTCTACGGGAACATATCTGCACCGCTCAGGGCGGTAACACGCAAGCCCGTAGTACCGCAGGAAAAAGAAATAGCATCGAATACACGCGCACGCAGTGCCAAACTGAGGGTAGCCGAAAAAATATGAGACCTGGCATGAATAAAATATGGGAGTTTCTGAGGAACAGCTTTACTGCAATGCTCAGGGGGGAATTCCTGCTGAGACTGAGGTTCGACAGGTGGTTCCTGCATATCATATACTTTTTCGTGCTGTGCGCCCTCAACATATGGCTGACGCTTGAAATAGAGCAGACAATGCTCAATCAGGAAAGGAACAGGGCCAGGCTTGAAGAGCTGAAAATATACCATGCACAGAAAACATGCGAGCTGGTAAGCCTTGACAGGCTGAGCACCGTTGAAGACCTGCTGGAGAAAACGGGATCCGGCCTTACGATACCTGAAAAACCGGCAGACAGGATAAAATAGACGGCAGGAACAGAATCGGATATGGCATCAGACAGAGACATGGACAGCAGAAACAAAAGGGACAGGACAGGAGTCATACTCTCTGTCCTGCATTTCGGTGCACTGTGCCTCGGTGCGGTCCTGATTCTCAGGATTGCCTATATACAGTGGATATACAGGCCGGACCCCGAGCTGGAACGCTATCTTACGTCCCCGGTAAGAAAGGAGCTTACCGACCCTGTAAGGGGATCGATAATGGCAATGGACGGACGGCTCCTTGCTTCCTCCACCCCAATGTATCAGATATACATGGACTGTACTGTCCGTAAAGACGCTTTCCTGGCCAAAGGCAAAAAGGGAGAAGCCGATGAGAAAGAGTGGCTGGGAAAGGCCAGGAAGCTCGCTTCCGGACTCAGCGGAATCTACAAGGACCGGACGGCAGACGAATACTACAGGCTCATTACCCGCGGAAGACGTGACGGCAGGCAATATGTCAGGATCGGAACCATGATAGACCATGGCACTCTCCAGAAAGTCAAGAGTCTGCCGCTCTTTAACGAAGGAGGATACAAAGGTGGTATAATAGTAGAGAAAATCGACACCCGCCAGTATCCGTACGGTCCCCTTGCCAGACGTGTCATCGGGTACGTAAAGAACAACAATATAACATCCGGAAACAGTCTCATAGGGCTGGAAGGCAAATTCAATTACCTTCTCCACGGGAAGGAGGGCAGCCAGTGGCTCCGCAGGACCGACAACCACGGATGGATAGTGGACTATGACAGCACTGTGGTCAAGGTCTCTGACGGCAAGGACATCAGGACGACCATCAATATCGATATCCAGGACATAGCGGACAAGGCTCTCCGCGACAGGATACAGGATGTGGAAGATGTGGAAGGGGGATGCGCCATAGTGATGGATGTCCGGACCGGCGCCATCCGGGCAATGGCGAACCTGAAACGCGACAGCGAGGGCAACCTGCGCGAAATCTACAACTATGCAATCGGAACGGCCGGAGAACCCGGCTCCGTGTTCAAGCTCGCCTCTCTGATGACCCTCATCGAGGAAGGGAAAGTCAGTCTGGAAGACAAAGTCCCGACTTTCAAAGGGAAATGGCCACACAAGAATGAAAAGATACCGGACGACCCGTATCTCAAGGATTGGGGCGCTGACGAGATTTCCGTCTCCGATGCGCTGAAGATATCCTCGAACAATGTTTTCAGATATCTCGTGAAAGAGTATTACGGAAACTGCCCTGAACACTTCATAGACAAGCTCTACGAATACAAACTGAACGAAAAGTTCGATTTCGATATAACGGGCCTGGCCGCACCGGATATCCCTTCTCCCGGGGCGGACACTAAGGTATGGAGCGGAACCACCCTCGAATCAGTAGCCGTAGGATACAGCGTAAGCGAAACCCCGCTGCATATCCTGACATTCTACAACGGAATCGCCAATAACGGCAAGCTGATGAAACCGTATCTCGTAGAATCAATCGAAAAGAACGGCAAGGTGGAAAAGAGGCTCGGACCGACAGTGCTCAACGGGTCCATATGCTCAAAGGCTACGGCCGACACGCTGACAAGGGGTCTGAAAAAAGTAGTGTCGGAAGGTACAGGAAGATATGCATTCAGAAATGCGGCATGTCAGGTGGCAGGAAAGACGGGAACGGCCAGAATCGCTTTCGAATTCGAAAGGAACGGCAGGAAAATCATCGGATATCAGGACGACAACGGGATGAAGAAGCATCAGGCTACTTTCGTGGGATTCTTTCCGGCAGATGAACCGCGGTACTCGGCGATTGTAGTGGTCTACTCGAAACTGTCCAGGGCAAATTTCTACGGAGCCGCATATGCTGCTCCTGTTTTCAGAAAAATCGTGGACAATGTATATAACCTGGATCCCCTGTGGGGAGATGAAATAAAGGCTTCGGGACACATGCGCGAAATGAAACGGGACGGGATTGAAGCAGGACTGGACAGACTGAGCGAGGTTCCGGACCTTACAGGACTGGGGCTCAAGGATGCTCTGTACTCGGTAGAGAATTGCGGATACCGGTGCGAATATTCCGGGACAGGCCATGTAACGGGCCAGCATCCTGCCCCGGGTACGGAACTGGAAAAAGGCGGGACGGTCAGGTTCACCCTGAAATAGCCGGCTCTTCCGTTCAATATGCCGGCGGCACGTAACAGAATGAAAATGAATATGAAAATAAAAGATATAATACGGGACAGCGGAACGGTTTCCGTTACAGGAAACCAGGAAGCGGAAATAACATCAGTCTGCAGCGACTCGAGAAAAGTCTCTGCAGGGTCCATGTTCATCGCCGTAAAAGGGTTTGCAAGCGACGGACATGCCTTCATCGGAAGCGCGATAGAAAAAGGAGCGGCGGCAGTCGTATATGAAGAGGATACCGGCATTGAGGCGGCAGCCGGAGGGAAAGATACGGTTTTCATAAAAGTGGAATCATCCAGGCATGCGCTTGCCGTAATCGCCTCAAATTTCTACGGTCACCCGTCAGAGCAGCTGACACTGGTAGGAATAACCGGCACTAACGGGAAGACTACCACCGTCACACTCCTGTATCACCTGTTTACGGATCTGGGATACCATTGCGGACTCCTGTCCACCATAGCCAACTATGTAGGGAACAAACGGACGGAAGCACTGAACACCACCTCCGACCCTATCACCATAAATTCCCTTCTGGCGGAGATGGTGGAAGAAGGATGCGAGTACTGCTTCATGGAAGTGAGTTCGATAGGGGTACAGCAGGAAAGGGTGGCCGGACTCAGATTCAGGATCGGGATATTCTCGAACCTCACGCACGACCATCTGGACTACCACAAGACCTTCGCCGAATACCTCAGATGCAAGAAGATGTTTTTCGACATGCTTCCTTCCGATGCATATGCGATTACCAACATCGATGACCGGAACGGCATGGTGATGGTCCAGAATACCAGGGCGGGAATCATAACATATTCATGCAAAAGCATCGCGGACCATACGTGCAGGATCATAGAGGAAAGCTTCGACGGGATGCAGCTCCGTATCGACGGGACCGAGAGCTGGACCAGGCTTACCGGGCAGCATAACGCATACAACATACTCGCGATCTACTCTACCGCAGTTACCCTCGGAGTCAGCAGGGAGGAAGCTCTGGTGGCTATCAGCAGACTGGCACCGGCTCCAGGAAGGCTTGAAATACTCCGTGGTCCCAAAGACCTTTCCGTAGTCATAGACTATGCGCATACTCCCGATGCGCTGGAGAATGTCCTTACCACGCTCAGGGATGTGGCTCCGGATCGCGAGCTCATATGCCTTTTCGGTTGCGGAGGTGACAGGGACAAGACCAAAAGGCCGGAAATGGCACAGGTAGCACAGAGACTTGCGGACAGGATCATAGTGACATCCGACAACAGCCGGACAGAAAGCACGTCCGACATCATGAAAGACATAAAAGCCGGTCTGGACACCAGCGGCCGCGCCAGGTCGCTGTTCATCGAGGACAGGGAAGAAGCCATCAGGACGGCAATCCTGCTGGCAGGACATGGGGCTACGGTACTGCTTGCCGGGAAAGGTCACGAGACCTACCAGATCACAGGGACGGAGAAACGCCGTTTCGACGAGAAGGAAATAGTTTCAGAGATATTTAAAGAAATGTAGCATTACAGATTATGTTATACCACCTGTTCGACTATCTTAAGGAATTCAACATACCCGGAGCGGGACTGATGCAGTACCTCTCCTTCAGGGCGATATTCGCCAGTGTGACATCTCTGCTTTTTGCCGTATTCATCGGGAAAAGAATCATACGGTGGCTGCAGAAAAAACAGATCGGAGAGGAAATCAGAGACCTGGGCCTGGAAGGGCAGATGCAGAAGAAAGGCACGCCTACAATGGGAGGAATAATCATCATCCTGGCCATACTGATAGCTGCGCTGCTGTTCTGCGATCTGACCAACATCTACACCATTCTATTAATAGTCAGCACGATATGGTTCGGCTTCCTGGGATTTGCGGACGATTTCATAAAAGTATTCAGGCACAACAAGGAAGGGATGAGCGAGAAAGGGAAACTCATCGGACAGATAATCATGGGGCTGGTAATCGGCATAACCGTATGCTTCAATGAGCACATAGTCGTAAGGGAAGAACTCCGTTCCGGAGAAGAATCCTCGGGTGTAGTGGTCTCGACAGGAACGGCTATAGCCGGCACGGCAGACAACACCGCCAGACTCGAATACCCTGCAGCGGCGGACAGGAAAGGACAGGATGTCGTCAAAAGCACCAAGACTACCATCCCTTTCGTCAAGAACCATGAATTCGACTACAAATGGCTCTCTCCGTTCAAAGGGAAATGGGGATGGTACTGTAAATGGGGAATATACGTACTGATGATAGTACTGGTGATAACGGCATGCTCCAACGGCACCAACCTCACAGACGGTATGGACGGACTCGCGACAGGCACCTCCGCTATAGTGGGAGTAGTACTGGGCATATTCGCATGGCTCTCAGGCAACATAATAAACGCCGACTACCTGAACATAATGTACATCCCAGGGACCGGAGAAATCGCAGTGTTCATGGCAGCATTTGTCGGGGCGCTTGTCGGGTTCCTGTGGTACAATGCATTCCCCGCCCAGGTTTTCATGGGAGACACCGGAAGTCTGGCTATCGGAGGAATAATAGGCGTATGCGCAATCCTGATAAGGAAAGAGCTGCTGCTGCCGATACTGTGCGGAGTATTCTTCGTGGAAAGCCTTTCCGTAATAATCCAGAGAGTCTACTTCAAATACACGAAACGCAGATACGGGACAGGTCGCAGGGTGTTCAAGATGACCCCGCTGCACCACCATTTCCAGAAAGAGGGAATACCGGCGGCCATCACTTCTCCGGCCAAGGCCCTGCCTGAAGCCAAGATAGTGGTAAGGTTCTGGATTATAGGGATAATACTCGCAGTACTTACTATAGCACTTCTGAAAATAAGATAAATTACATTTTCAATATCATGGAACATAACGGAACAAAACGCATAGTGGTTCTCGGCGGCGGTGAAAGCGGCGTAGGGGCAGCCGTCCTCGCAAAGGTAAAAGGATTCGATGTCTTCCTTTCAGACAAGGGGAAGCTCGGGGACAGCTATGCCGACATGCTGCGCACATGGGAAATTCCTTTCGAGCAGGAGAAGCATACCGAAGATCTGATACTGAATGCAGACGAAGTAATCAAGAGCCCGGGGATTCCGTTTTCAGCACCGATAGTGCAGAAAATCGCCGGGAAAGGGATACATATCATATCGGAAATCGAATTTGCCGGGAGATACGACTCCGCCAGAAAAATCTGCATAACCGGCAGCAACGGAAAAACCACGACTACATCGCTTATCTACTATCTCCTCCAGCAGGCCGGACTCGATGTCGGGCTCGGAGGCAATATCGGGAAAAGCTACGCCTATCAGGTAGCAACAGCGCACCATGATATCTACGTACTGGAAATCAGCAGTTTCCAGCTCGACAACATGTACGATTTCAAGGCGGACATAGCCATCATCACCAATATCACTCCGGACCATCTGGACAGATACGACCACAACATGGAGAACTACGTCAAGGCCAAGTTCCGCATAACGCGCAACATGGACAAGGACGACTGCTTCATTTTCTGTTCCGATGACGAAATCACCATAAACCACCTGAGCCAGATAGTGCTCAAGGCACAGATGCTCCCGTTCTCACAGAAGCATGAAGAGAAACAGGGCGCTTTCATAAAGGACGAAAGAATGGTGGTCAAGTACCATGAAAGCGAATGCGACATATATCTTCAGGAACTGGCTTTGGGAGGGAAACACAATGTCTACAACTCCATGGCTGCGGCCATTGCGGCTAAGGTCATGGACATAGACAATGAGGTCATCCGCAAGAGCCTTTCGAGCTTTCAGGCAGTAGAACACAGGCTCGAAAAAGTGATGAGTATCAAAGACGTACTCTATATCAACGACTCCAAGGCGACAAATGTAGATGCCGCCTGGTACGCACTCGAATGCCAGACAAGACCGGTAGTATGGATAGTCGGCGGTACGGACAAGGGCAACGACTATGGACCGCTCATCCCTCTTGCAAAAGAGAAAGTCAAGGCCATGATATGCATGGGGCTGGACAACAGGAAATTCCACGAATCGTTCAAGAACGCCGTGGCGGAAATACATGACGTCACGTCGGCAGAGGATGCCGTGAAGACCGCCAGCAGGCTGGCCTCTCCGGGCGATGTCGTCCTGCTTTCACCATGCTGCGCAAGTTTCGACCTCTTCAAGAACTACGAGGACAGAGGCCGTCGGTTCAAGGAAGCGGTAAGAAACCTTTAACGACTGGAGGGAAACATATGACGGAAGAGAAAACATCGGCAAGGAAGTCATGGTTCTGGAATTTCATTGACAACATCCAGGGTGACAAGGTGATACTTATAATCATCACCATGCTCATCCTGCTCTCTGTCGTAACCATATTCTCTTCCACCTCCCTGCTCGCCGATGCCGAAACCAGCCGGCTGGACATATTCAAGGGACAGATGGCGACGGTAGCCGTAGGAACGGCGATAATCGCGGTCTGCTATTTCATTCCGAGAATCTGGATATTCAGGTTTTTTTCCCAGTTCGGTTTTTTCATTTCCGCACTGATTCTCATACTGCTGCACACTCCGTTGGGAGTAGAGGTGAATGGCGCCGTAAGGGCGATTCAGCTCGGCCCCGTCCAGGTGCACGCGTATGAAGTGACGAAAGTGGCTATGGTGCTGTATCTTGCATGGGCCGTCCATGCATACAAGAACGACTCATTCAAGACAGTCAACTGGCTGTCCGCCAAATTCAAGAGCCTGGAATTCCTGTCAAGGCCAGGATGGAAAAGGTTTATCTATATCTTCTTCCCGATACTTGCCGTATGTCTGGGTATACTTTTCGGAAGTTTCTCCAGCACGGTATTCATAGGGGGGATAATGTTCATCACCATATTGATCGGAGGGATAAAACTAAAGGACATTCTCGCTCCGGCAGTGCTGTGCCTGGCCGTTGTAGCCGTCTGTATAGGGATATACTATGTTTCAGGGAAGAAAGTATTTGAAAGGTTCGGTACGGCCATCAGCAGGATGACGATGAACGAAAAGCATCAGGACATCAAAGGCCTCAGGCCCGGTACCGTCGAGTTCCAGGAAGCGCTCGATGCCATAAAACAGCCGGCAAGTGCAAAAATCGCAATACATGAAGGCGGAATCATCGGTAAAGGTCCGGGCAACAGTACCCAGAAGTACACGGTACCACTGATGTTCAGCGACTACATGTTCAGTTTTATTATAGAAGAATACGGACTGATAGGCGGGATCATAGTCATAATGCTGTATGTCAGCCTGCTGGCAAGGGCATCGCTAATAGTGAGGGCTTGCGACAACGAATTCGCGAAAACGGCAGTAGCCGGACTGGCCGTACTGATAAGCGGGCAGGCGCTGATGCATATGTTCATAAATGCCGACCTGGGGCCGCTGACCGGACAGACGCTCCCGATGATAAGCCACGGAAAAAGTTCCTTCTTCGCTTTCAGCATAGCATTCGGAGTCCTGCTGTCCATAAGCAAGATGGCCAAGGCGAAGATAAAGAAAGAGGAAGAAGAATCCGCACCTCTGGTGGAGGGTCTCGGCATACAGGACGAAAATGTACAGGACACTCTCGCCGAGCTCGACGATTTCGAATCCGGAAGGGGATAAGATTCCAGGAAACCCTCCCACTCCGTGGGGCCCTCCCTGTGCGGGCGCAACGTTTCCTGTAATCCCATCCCCTTCCCACGCAGCAGGAAATACCGGTCCTGGACCGGATGACAAGAATATAAAGCAGATATGTTATGAAAAAGATACGTGCGATAATATCAGGCGGAGGAACCGGAGGACACATATTTCCGGCCATAGCCATTGCCGGGAAGATGATGGAGGCCAATCCGGAGAATGAAATCCTGTTCGTCGGGGCGGAAGGTAAAATGGAGATGGAGAAAGTTCCCGCAGCAGGATATAAAATCGTCGGGCTCCCGGTAGCCGGACTGCAGAGGAAATTCACTCTCTCGAACCTGGCCCTTCCGTTCAAAGTGCTGAAAAGCGTGAGAATGGCAGGAAAAATAATCGAGGAGTTCAAACCGGACATAGCCATAGGTGTGGGAGGCTATGCAAGCGCCCCTCTTCTGTGGAGCGCCTGCAGCAAAGGCATACCTGCATTGATTCAGGAACAGAACGGGTTCGCCGGACTGACAAACAAGATACTCGGCAAGAAAGCAGACCGTATCTGCGTCGCCTATGACGGAATGGAAAAATTCTTCCCTGCCGATAAAATAGTAAAGACGGGAAATCCCATCAGGAAGGATATCGTTCCGGCCACTGCCATGATGAAAGCCGATGCAATAAAATACTATGGCCTTGATCCCGGGAAGAAACATCTTTTCATAGTTGGCGGCAGCCTCGGAAGCGGCACGCTCAACAGGTCGGTAATGGAATGGATCAGTGCAGGATGTCCCGGAGGAGAGAACATCGAGCTGCTGTGGCAGTGCGGGAAATACTACAAGCCAGCCGTCGATGCATTCATGGAAGAAGCCCGGGAAAAAGGGACCGGAGGAGAAACGCTCAGGCATATACACCATTTCGATTTTATAGGCAGGATGGACCTGGCATATGCTGCGGCAGATGTCGTAGTGTCGCGTTCCGGGGCAAGCTCGGTATCGGAACTCGCCGCAGAGCACAAGGCCGTAATCTTTGTACCGTCCCCTAATGTCGCGGAAGACCACCAGACGCACAATGCCATGTCTCTTGTCCGGAAAAACGCGGCCATGATAGTGACAGATGCGGAAGCACCCCGAAAACTCATGGAGGAGGCCTGTGCCCTTCTCGGGGACAATGACAGGATAGCCGGATTTGAAAAGAATATTGCTACCTTTGCCATGCCTGATGCGGCAAAGGCGATAGTAGATGAAATCTATAAATTGGTATGACATATAAAAACATATATTTCATAGGAATAGGAGGCATCGGGATGAGTGCGATCGCCAGGTATTACCATGCCAGAGGATATGAAGTATCCGGCTATGACCGCACTCCGTCCGAGCTGACGCATGAACTTGAGGATGAGGGGATAAAGATCCATTATGAGGACAATACGGACTATATCCCTAAAGACGTGGAGGACACGCTTGTAGTCTATACGCCTGCCATCCCGCACGACATGGGGGAACTTGTATATGTCATGGGACATGGCTACAGGACCGTAAAGCGCTCCCGTATCCTCGGAGAGATTTCCGCGGGACAGAGATGTCTGGCCGTAGCTGGAACGCACGGGAAGACCACTACCAGCACGCTGCTTGCACATATTTTCCAGGCATGCGGGGAGGGTTGTTCGGCTTTTCTGGGTGGCATATCAAAGAACTACGGCACAAATCTCCTTATAAGCAGGAACAATGTGATTGTTGCAGAGGCCGATGAATTCGACCGCTCCTTCCTGCAGCTCCACCCTGAAATCGCCGTCATTACGGCAATGGACGCCGACCACCTGGACATATATTCCGACCTGGAGCATGTAAAGGCGGCATTCAAGGAATTCGCGGCACAGGTGAGCGGCACAGTCATAGCAAAACTCGGACTTGACATCACGCCGGAGGACACCGGCGCCAGAATACTCAGGTACTCCTATGACAGTCCTGAAGCCGATTTCCATGCGTCCGACATGACAGTCGACCGGTGCGGATACATTACATTCACCCTCAACGGGCCTTCTGTTTCAATCAAAGGATGCCGGATGGGAATTCCGGGATGGGTGAACGTGGAAAACGGCATAGCTGCAGCCGCAGTGGCATTGACATGGGGGCTGGAGCCGGAGAAAATCAAGGAGGCACTGGCCTCGTTCCAGGGGGTAAAGCGCAGATTCGACATCCATCTCAACACCCCGTCATGCTCCTACATCGACGACTACGCTCACCATCCGAAAGAAATTTCCACCGCGATAAGCTCCATACGCGAAATGTTTCCGGGGCGCAGGCTCACGGCCGTATTCCAGCCGCATCTATATACAAGGACACGGGACTTTGCCGATGAATTCGCACAGGCGCTCAGTGCTGCGAATAAAGTAATCCTTCTGGACATATACCCTGCAAGGGAAGAGCCCATACCGGGAGTGACATCCGAAATAATATTCGACAAGATCACGACACCGGAAAAGGTCCTGCTGAAAAAAGAGGAGCTGATGGACTTTCTGAAGGGCGAACCTGTGGATGTGCTCATCACATTCGGAGCCGGAAATATTGACCGGTTCACCGGTCCGATAACGGAACTGCTTGAAAAAAGGATATGAAAAACGTTGTAAGAAACATACTTGCATTGTCTTTTCTGGCACTGATGGGCCTTTGCCTCCTGACTGCTTTCGGATCGAGCGCGGCCAGAAAGAAAGGGCTCCGGTGCAAAGGGCTGTCCGTCATCATAAAGGACAGTCTGGAAAACAGTTTCGTATCTGCAGCCGACATCAGGAGGTACCTTGATGCCGAATCAGGCGGATATGCCGGAAAATTCCAGGACAGTATAGACCTGGTAAAAATAGAAGACATCATAGACGGGAAAAGTGCGGTATTCAAAAGCGAGGCCTATATGACAAAGGACGGCGTTCTGAACATATCCGTGACACAGCGCCGTCCGGCGGTAAGGTTCCAGAAGGATGAAGGCGGATTCTACGCGGACGAAGAAGGGTATATCTTCCCGCTGCAAGGCAACTACACGGCATATGTCCCTGTAATCGACGGCAGTATTCCGGTCAATGTCTCCGGTTCATACAAGGGGGAGGCCGGGACCCCTGAAGAAAAGGAATGGATAAAAGACATGATCAGCCTGGTCGGCTATATGAATGAAAGCGGGGTATGGGCTGAAAACATTGTACAGATAACGGTACAGGACAACGGGGACCTGCTTCTTGTCCCGCGCCAGGGAAAGGAAAAGTTCCTGTTCGGGAAACCGGACGGAATAGAGGACAAGTTCTCCCGCATAGAGAAATACTATACAGGAATAGTCCCGGAAAAGGGAGAGGGATACTATTCTACCGTGAATGTTAAATATGACGGACAGATTGTCTGCAGAAAGTAATCTGATATGGACGAAAAACACATTGTCTCAATCGATCTGGGGACTTCCAGGTTCGCACTTACCATAGCGAGGGTAAATGGGGAGGACATCCAGATAATATACTATAAGGAGATTCCTTCTTCAGGAATCCGGTACAGCTATATCTTCAATCCGACACAGGTGGCTTCGGCCCTGAGGCCAGCGATCGAGGCTGCTGAAAAGGAGTTGGATATCAGGATCACCCAGGCTGTGGTAGGCATGCCACGCTACAGCGTAAGGCAGGAAACCAACCAGGGCAGCATCAAGCTGAATCCGGATGAGTGCATCACGGCGGACGACATAAACTACCTCAAGGACATGGCCCAGCAGGAATATCCTCTGGAAGATCCGAAAGAAGTGCTTTTCGGTGCAGTCGCCCAGTCTTTCTCCACCTCAGAGGATTTCCAGCTGGTGGAAAAGGACATAATCGGCATGGCCAGCGACATGATAGAAGGCAACTTCAAGATATTCATAGGCAACAAGAGATACCTGCAGAACATCGACCTGGTGTTCAACAGTCTGAAACTCGGAGTGGCAGGGAAATATTTCACCCCTGATACCAGTGCCAAGGCGGTGCTGACCGCAGCCGAGATGGAGAGCGGAGTGGCACTGATAGATTTCGGGGCCGGAGTGACTTCCGTAAGCATATACTCGGGCGGAATCATGAGACATTACGCCGCCATTCCGTTCGGAGGGAAATCGGTCACGAATGACATAGACACCGAGTGCAGGATATTTTCTGAAGTCCTTGCGGAGAACATAAAGCTGGCACACGGGATCTGCATGCCGGAGAAACTGCAGAACATGAATGAAAAGATCCTCAGAATCAACATAGGGGCCACTGCACAGTATAAGGACCTTCCGGTCAAATACCTCTCAGAGGTCATAACCTGCAGAGTCCAGGAAATCATGGAAGCCATTCTGTATGAGATACAGAAAAGCGGGTTTGCAGACCGGCTGCGCAGCGGCATAGTACTGACCGGCGGCGGGGCGAACCTTGCCAACTGCGGCAATTTCATTACGGAATTGTCCGGATATTCTGTCCGCACCGGCTACCCGAGGCCCATGTTTTCAAGCGGAGGATGTATTGGCGTACACGAAACGGAAGCCGTCACATCCATCGGAATGATACTGGCCGCGGTACATGACAACTGCGATGACTGCACGGTTCCTGAAAACTACTCCGTAAGAGACTCGTCGGTAGTGCTGGAGGACGGGACGGAGCACAGCGGAGAGGAGCCGGAAAGCCGGGATGAGGCACAGCTGCGCAGCGGGACGCTTTTCCCTGAAGAAGATACCGGACACATATCCGATGCAAGGAAAAAAGAGCCGCAGCAAAAAAGACAGAGAGTGCAGAAAGTCTCATGGAAAACGAAGATACAGAAAGCCGTGGACAAATTCACAGGCACTCTGTACGACATGAACAAAGAGATGAATGACGAAGAAATCTGACAGGAGGAGCTGATATGGATGAGATATTGGACGATATGATAGTCCCTACGGACTGGACGGATGAAAATTCCATAATAAAAGTCATAGGAGTAGGCGGAGGCGGATGCAACGCCGTAAACTACATGTACAACCAGAAGGTCCAGGGATGCTGCTTCATAGTGTGCAATACAGATGCACAGGCCCTGAGCAAATGCAGCGTACCGCTTAAAATCCAGCTCGGCGCAGGACTCGGTGCAGGCTGCGACCCTACCAAAGGAAGGAACGCGGCCATCGAATCCGAGGAAAGAATAGCCAGGATACTGGAAAACAACACCAAGATGGTTTTCATCACTGCAGGGATGGGAGGCGGTACAGGGACAGGCGCCTCCCCTGTAATCGCAAATATGGCCAAGGCCCGCGGAATCCTGACCGTCGGGGTAGTCACCATACCTTTCAAGAATGAAGGAGCTGACAAATACGCAAAGGCCATAGACGGCATCAACGAACTCGAGAAGAACGTGGACAGCCTGCTGCTCATCAACAACGAGAAGCTCTACGACTATTTCGGTTCGATGCTTTCTCATGAAGCGTTCCCGAAAGCAGACGAGGTGCTTGCAACCGCAGTAAGGAGCATCACCGAAATAATGAACAAGTACGGACACATAAATGTGGATTTCGCCGATGTAAGGGCAATGATGCGCAACAGCGGGATCGCCCTTATGGGTTGCGGTACCGGTACAGGGGAAAACAGGATTGCGGATGCCGTGAAAGGCGCTCTTGAATCCCCTCTGCTCAACGACTACAATCTCAAGACCGCAAAGAATGTCCTGGTAAATGTAACCGGAGGAAAAAACGAGAAAGGCCTGTATGTCAACGAGCTCCAGGAAATCAACCGGAAAATCGCCGAATACACTGGAAACGCCAATAACTTCAAGACCGGCCTGGTATGGGAAGAAGATCCCGAATGGGGGGACAAGGTGAGCATCACGGTCATTGCCACCGGTTTCAAGAAGGATATACCTTCAATGATAAACCCGAGCAATATCATAATGATAGACAGCGACTTCATATACGACAAATCCCAGTCCTCCGCTGCCCTCGAACTCGGACTTGATGAAGAATCCGACAGTCCTGCAAAAATAGGATACAACAGTTCCGACAACGTACGTACATTCAATTTCGACGAGAACAACCGTCCCGTGCTGGACGTGCAGCCTGGGCAGAGTCTCGGTGAGCTGGAAGAGACTCCGTCGATAAGAAGGATAACAAAACGAAACAATCAGGACATAAACAAAGTACACTGATAATAAAAAACAGAAAATAACATGGACCGTAAGACCAGAGTAAGATTCGCCCCGTCACCGACAGGGCCGCTCCACATGGGTGGAGTCCGTACAGCCCTTTACAACTACCTCTACGCCAAGCAGCACGGCGGGGATTTCATCATAAGGATTGAAGATACCGACTCCCAGAGATTCGTCCCGGGAGCGGAGAAATATATCATCGAAGCCCTCAACTGGTGCGGTATCATTCCGGACGAGGGAGTGGATGCGGAAGGCAATGTAGTGGAGACTCCTTCAGAGAGACATCCACACGCCCCTTACAGACAGTCCCAGCGCCGGGGCATCTATCGCAAATATGCCGAGGAACTGGTGGAAAAAGGCTATGCATACTACGCGTTCGACACCGCAGAGGAGCTTGCAGCCAAGCGTGCCGAAGCCGAAGCTGCCAAGGAGACATTCATCTACAACCATATCACCCGCAAGTCGCTGCGCAACTCCGTTTCAATGCCGGAAAGCGAGTGGAAGCCGCTTCTGGAGACGCATACGGACTGGACCATCAGGTTCAGGATGCCTGAGAACAGGGTGGTGAAGATGGACGATCTTATCCGCGGACACATTGAGGTAAATACCGACACTCTTGATGACAAGGTGCTCTGGAAAAGGGCTGACGAGCTGCCTACATACCATCTGGCGAATATCGTGGATGACCACCTGATGGAAATCACCGAGGTCATACGCGGAGAGGAATGGCTTCCTTCCCTGCCTCTGCACTATCTCCTGTATGAAGCATTCGGCTGGCAGGATTCACAGCCGAGATTCGCCCACCTGTCGCTGCTTCTGAAACCGGACGGGAAAGGCAAGCTGAGCAAGAGGGACGGAGACCGTCTCGGCTTCCCTGTATTCCCGCTCAAATGGACCAACGCCCAGGGCGAGGTTTCACGCGGATACCGCGAAGACGGCTATTTCCCTGAGGCATTCGTGAACATGCTGGCCATGCTCGGGTGGAATCCGGGGGATGACAGGGAGCTTTTCACCATGGACGAACTGATCAAGGCTTTCTCTCTCGAGAGGGTCATCAAGTCCGGGGCAAGGTTCAACCCTGAAAAGGCGAAATGGTACAACAAGGAGTACCTGCGCACAAAAAGCGATGCCGAGCTCACTGACCTTTTCATCCCTGTGCTCGAGGAGCACGGCATACAGGTGGTCGCCTGCCCGAAATGCGCCCTGACGGCGGGAGCCGAAGTCACTGTCCAGGGAGCGGACTTCAAGAACCGGATATTCACGCATGACTATGTGCAGAAGGTCGTGTCGCTTATCAAAGAGAGGGCCTCTTTCGTAGCTGACTTCTGGGATATCGCATCATATCTTTTCGTTTCCCCTCAGACTTATGTCGAGAAAGATGTGGCGAAGTTCTGGAAGGAGGAGAATTACACTCTGGCGTTCCAGGTGGCGGATTTCATCGAGGGGTTTGACGGAGGAAACGGTCCTGCCGGCCCTGAGTTCACACATGAGCAGATCGAGGGTCCGATGGAGGAACTCATCCGCAGCCGGGAGTGGCCGATGGGCAAGGTAATGAACTGCCTGAGGCTCGCCCTCGTAGGCGCTTCCAGCGGCCTGGGTATCGCAGACATCGTCTCCCTTATCGGAAAGAAGGAACTTGCAGTGCGTATAGAAAACATCAGGAAAGCCCTGATGTAAGACTTACATATCAGAATCAAGCCATCTGCCCGTTGATGAAGACATTGGCTCCCGAAAAGGGAGGGGCCCCGCTTGGCGGGGAGGATCTTCATCAACGGGCAGATGTCCTTTTAAGATTAGCGCGATACTGTCATCATTTATTATTTGAATCCTCTTCAGTATCAACACGAAAAGGAAGTTCTTTTCCAAAAGCTTCAACTTCTTCCGCTACTATCTTTTTTAATTCTTCCTGCGGGACAATCAACTGATAGTCCGCCACACCAATAGGCTTGCCCATATCTTCCAATGCCAGTTCCACTTCCACGCGATCTTTCTCGGCACATAAAATGATGCCGATAGAACGGTTTTCATCTTCCCTGCGCTCCAGACGGTCAAGTAATGACAGGTAGTAGTTCATCTTACCTGCATATTCTGGCTTGAATTCGCCTATCTTCAAGTCAAAGGCTACAAGACAATGTAATCCGCGATGAAAGAACAGCATATCTACCTTACTCCGCCTTCCATTGTATTCAAGCACATGCTGATTGCCAATGTAGGTGAACCCTCTGCCAAGTTCCAAAAGGAACTGTTTTACTTTTTCTACCAGTCGAGTTTCAAGTGCTGTTTCCAATATCGGGTCTTTGACACCAAGGAATCCAAGATTATAACCGCTTCTGAACACTTCGTTGGCAAACATAGCCTGTGTGCCGGGCAGAGTCTGCTCGAAATTGTTATCGGAAAGATCGCTCTTTCTTATGTGCATTTTCAGAGAGATGGCACTGGATAGAAGTTCGCGATTCCATCCTTTTGAAATGATTTCCTGTGCATAGTATAAAATGGCATTGTCATCTTCACCGAACTTCCGCATCAATGTCAGTATATGTCCCCATGGTAAAACTGCGACAAATTGTCGCAGTTTTGGATCACTGTCACAGAATCGTTCGTAGAATTTTTTTATATCCCACAGATTCCTTGGCGAAACACCCATCTGGGGGTAACGCAATTTTAAGTCATAGGACAAACGATTGACCACACCGCTTCCATGTTTGCTCTCGACTTTTCTTTCGTGAAGCAATTTGCCTATTTCCCAGTGAGCCGTACCTATGGCAGAGCATACTGCTGTTGCTACCATGGTTCTTGTTCTGTCAATAACTGCGACAGCCTGTCGCAGAATTGCGTCATACTCCGCTTCTTGGATCTGTGCAATATCTCCCATGATTTCAATCTTTTCCTGTTAAAAGTTCCCGCTTGCCAATGTCAAGCAATGCTGCTATTTTGTCTAATATGTACAGGTCAGGCCGGGACACATCAGTGCGACACTTGCTTACTGTGTTGGATTCTTCCCTAATTCCTCAGCAAGCCATTTGGCCGTTCTCTTCATCTGATTCGATATTACTCACCATCCAGCCACTTCTGTCCTTTTTCCGTTTTTGATATTATCAGCTCCCATACACCTACTTTCTGTTTTTTATATTCCGATGCAGTTTCATACTGACTGATTTTCCGGTAAATGTACACAGAATCATATTCTACGCCAAGAAGACATGACATCATAGATGCAGATTTTTCTTTTTCTTAATGTTTTTTCTATATCTTTATGCAAAAGATCTCAACACATCACATCTGCCATGACTTTCAAGGAAATATACAGACAGGACAAGACCAGGAGCATCATCGGCATACTTTCCATACCGGCCGGAATCTTCATGCTTGCGACAGGGATTTTCTCCGATTTCTCAACGGAGGGAAAAACCTTCGCCCTGACGGGCTACGCATCATTAAGCATACTGGGTATCCTTTCAATCCTCAACGGCATCATGATCATGGTCAACCTTGCCAGAAAGGCCGAAGGAAAGAAACCGCTTTAATATTCCGGCAATAATCAGTACCTTTGGCGCGGCAAACGGAATTTTCGTTAAAAACATATCAATATGACACTGGGCATTTGCTGTGACCACGCCGGGTTTGAGTATAAACAAAGACTCATAGCCTACCTGGAAGAGAAAAAATATCAGATAAAGGATTTCGGGACGTATTCTTCCGAGAGTATGGACTATCCGGATGTGGCGCATCCGTTGGCGGAGGCCGTGGAGAGCGGTGAGGTTGAAAAGGGGATCGCGATGTGCGGGACAGGGAACGGAATGGCGATAGTGCTCAACAAGCACCAGGGAATCAGGGCAGGACTCGCGTGGAATGAAGAAATAGGCAAGCTGGTGAAACGGCACAACAATGCCAATGTCCTTGTAATGCCGGCGCGCTTCATATCCTTCGACATGGTGTGCAGGATTACCGATGCCTGGCTCGATACGGAGTTCGAAGGCGGCAGACACCAGAGACGAATCGACAAGATTCCGGTAAAATAGAATGGAGCCTGTTATTCTGAGAAAAGGAATGCACCTCTCGGACAGTATAGAAGACTATCCGGGAGGTATCATTATACCGGTGGACAAACCTTACCGGTGGACATCGGCAGACGTTATACGGAAAATCAAATTCGCCGCCATAAGGCATTTCCACAAGAAGAACCTGAAAGTAGGACATGCCGGAACGCTCGATCCTCTGGCGACAGGAGTCCTGCTGGTGTGCATCGGAAATGCGACAAAACTGGCTGAAATGCTGCAAAGCCATGACAAGGAATATATTGCAGGAGTGTCTTTCGGTGCGACTACACCTTCCTACGATCTGGAGAAGGATATCGACGCCCGGTACCCTTATGAACATATCACAGAAGACGGGATCCGGGAACAACTGAAAGGATTCCTGGGAGAGCAGGAGCAGATAGCGCCGCTTTTCTCGGCAAAGTCAGTGGACGGAGTCAGGGCATACGAGCTGGCGAGGAAACTCTACAGGAAACAACAGCAGCAAGTCTGCGGGAACGGCTCCGGAATACCGGACCGAGCAGAGACCGGGAACAACGTAGATGACAGCAATGACGCCGCAGCAGCGTCCCTGAAAGTTTTCGATACCACTGCAGAATCAGTAATCAGAGCCGCGAAGATCAGGATTTCAGATATAGAACTTCTGCATTTCTATCCGGAAGGGAAGCCGGTCCAAGACAGCAACCGGAATGGGGAAACATCGGAAAAGAATCTCAGAATCAATGTCGCAGATACTTCAGGGCTGCATCTTCCTACAGCGGAGATACGCATAGAATGCAGCAAGGGCACATACATCCGGGCGTTTGCCAGGGACCTTGGCGAAGCGCTGGAGGGCGGGGCGCATCTGTGCTCCCTTGTACGCAGCCGCAGCGGCGACTTCAAGGTAGAAGACTGCCTCGGGGTAGAGGATGCGGTATCCGCCTTGCTGTTCCGGATACCGTCACAGGAGAGGGACTGAAACCATCCCCGTATTCCAATCCAGAGCAATAACAGAATTTTTCAGTATCTTCGCGGCGCGAAATACTGATTTTTCTTAATATGGTAAAGACTCTCCCCTATTCATACCACCACATCTGGAAGGTAGCCTACCCGATTCTGATAAGCCTGATCATGGAACAGCTTATCGGAATGACAGACACGGCCTTTCTTGGCAGGGTCGGAGAAGTCGAACTCGGGGCGTCGGCCATAGCCGGAGTGTATTGCATGGCCATATTCGTAGCCGGCCTGGGATTCGGGCTCGGCTCCCAGATCATTATCGCCAGAAGAAACGGAGAAGGGAACTACAAGGAAACGGGCAACATCTTCTACCATGGAGTATACTTCCTCCTGGGACTTGCCGTAGTCATCATAGCCCTGTCGGAAATGATTTCCCCGTGGGCATTGCACCGGATGGTATCATCCCCGGAAATAGCCGATGCGGCAATGGATTATGTCCGGTGGAGACTGGTCGGGTTCATATTCGCGTTCGTCACGGTAATGTTCCGGGCCTTCTATGTCGGAACGACCCAGACGAAGACCCTGACACTGAACTCTATCGTCATGGTCCTCTCCAATGTTGTGTTCAACTGGATCCTGGTGTTCGGACACCTGGGCTTCCCGGCCCTGGGAATCGCCGGTGCCGCGATAGGTTCTACCCTTGCAGAGCTTGTTTCGCTCATATTCTTCATTGTATATACCATACGCAAGACAGACTGTGAGAAATACGGGCTCAACCGCAGGATAGACTTCAGCTGGAGCAAACTCGGAGGAATCCTGTCCATTTCTGTCTGGACGATGATCCAGAACTTCCTTTCAGTATCGGTCTGGTTCATATTCTTCCTGTGCGTGGAACACCTCGGGGAAAGGGCTCTGGCCGTATCGAATGTTGTCCGTAGCATTTCAGGATTCGTGTGGGTATTCGCATCGGCATTTTCCTCCACTTGCAGTTCTCTGGTCAGCAACCTCATCGGGGAAGGCCATCAGGATACGGCAATGAGGCTGGTCAGGAGGGTAATCAAACTGGCTTATGTGCCGGTCATTCCCCTGCTGGTATTTTTCTGCATATTCCCGAAGACCGTAATAGGCATATACACCGACATACCCGGTATAATCGACGGTTCGGTATCATCCCTGTGGGTGCTGTGCGGCGCATACATCTTCACCACGCCGGCACTTATCTGCTTCAATGCGATTTCCGGAACTGGGAATACCCGCACCGCATTCGGGCTGGAAGCCGTGGTGCTGGTCATCTATACCGCTTTCTGCGTGCTCATCATCAACGGGCTTAAACCGCCGGTGTGGGTAGCGTGGTTTACTGAAGTAATCTACGCCGTGGCGATGCTCGTTGTATGCGGGCTGTATCTGAAGAGCGGCCGCTGGAAAGGCAAGGCCGTATAGAAGTCCCGTCCGGGCATACTCCGGAGATCCTTCCCGCAAGCGGGCCCCCTTTTCGGGAGCCAATGTCTCCTGCACATGCCCGGACGGGACCCTATATAAGACGGTATTTCTTCACCTCCTGTTCCAGGACATGATGCACAGGGAATTTCGCACGGCTGCGGCGCATGGCAGAGAGCAGGCCGTGGAAATAATCTTTCGATGTCTTGATCCCAGAATGACCGGGAGCACCATCCGCCGCCTGCAATGAATCCACGAGAAAAGAAAGCCGTTTCATATTGTCGGAACACAGGCGTTCCAGAAGGGCATGGAACTCGGGGCCGTGGTCAGGATGCCGCAGGTGGGACAATTCATGGAGCAACACGTAATCGCACACAGGCTCCGGAAGGCGCACGAGATTGAGATTAAGGTTTATGTTGCCCCGAGTGGAACAGCTGCCCCAGTTGGTGGAGTTGTGTTTTATAACCACCTTTTCGTATGAGAATCCGTACTTTCCGGCAAAAAAGGCCAGTTTCTGCGGCAGCAGGCTGCGGGCCTCGTCACGGAGTATCTTCACCAGCACTCCGGAAAGCATGGATGAGAGTTCCGGCGAACCTTCAGCCGGCATCGTATCAGGATATGATACCGTTTTGCAGGAAAGAGGCATGTCGGGGCTAAGGAACAGCCGTCCGGTCTGCCTGACATCTTCCACAAGGGCCGAGGTCACGGTTATGGTTCTCACCGGCACAGCATCCGGGACCGGACGTCCGGCTCCGCCATGAACGGCAGGCGGGATTTCAGAGCGGCTGTCACCCGGAACGGCGGAAGTACGATGAAACCTGATTTCCGACAGCAATGTCCTGACTGTCACCCCATCGCGCAACACCCCTACTGCGCCTCCCGCCTTCTCCGCAACATCCTGTCTGAGCCGCTGACGGACCAATGCCTCCTTCACCCACTCCTTTTTCTGCAGGAAAAACCTTATTCCATCATCATACTTCAGAAAATACGGCACGCTCACCGCCACTCCCCTGAGCGGATGTACCCTGATGCTTATGCGCCTGCTCCTCGCACTTTTCACTATGCGCACCTGCCCTATTTCCGGATCGATGAAAACTCTTTCTCTCATGGGGTGCAAATGTACCCAATAATTTAATTTTTTGTTAAACAACCGTTTGTTTTATCGGAATTTCTGTCTATCTTTGCGCCCGCTTGTCCGCCCGTGACGGGAAGACAGCGTGGAAACATTATTAATCATTAATCTTTTTGCAAAATGGCTGAATATTTACAGGCTGAAAAGAAGCAAGAGATTTTCGCGAAGTACGGAAAGTCTAATACGGACACCGGCTCTCCTGAGAGTCAAGTTGCTCTATTTTCCTACCGTATCGCTCATCTGACAGAGCACCTGAAGCAGAACAAGAAGGACAATGTAACCCGCCGTTCTCTTCTCAAGCTCGTAGGTCAGAGACGTCGTCTCCTTGATTACCTCAAAGAGAGAGACATCGAGAGATACAGAAATATCGTCAAGGAGCTCGGTCTCCGTCGATAAAAGGATATCCGGAACCGGAAGTCACCGGTTTCAGGGAAGCATGGAAAGAGGCAAGGGTGCCAGAATACGGCATTCAGCCTCTTTCTTTTTAAAAAGCTGTGCAGGGAAATCCTCGCCCAGCAAAAATCGGACGGTCAACGTGTCTGTTAACAAACCATTCAACCTGCGGCAGGCACAGGAACACAATATATATTTCGGAATAGTACAAAGGAAGAAGACAATAAATATTAATCAACTCCCATAGGGGGAGGCAGGTTGAAAAAAAATTCATGAATATCATTAACAAGAAAATCGAATTATCCGACGGAAGGGTAATAGAAATCGAAACAGGTAAACTGGCCAAACAGGCAGACGGTTCGGTAGTAGTCAAAATGGGAGGCACCATGCTTCTGGCATGCGTAACATGCGCAAAAGATGCAAAAGAGGATGTGGACTTCATGCCGCTCCAGGTAGACTACAAGGAAAAATTCGCATCGGCGGGAAGGTTCCCGGGCGGATTCATGAAACGTGAAGGAAAGGCATCCGACGCCGAAATCCTTACTGCCAGACTCGTGGACAGGGCTCTCAGACCATTGTTCCCTGAAGACTTCCACGCAGAAGTATATGTGACCATCAATCTTATCTCCGCAGAAAAAGACATCCAGCC
>CALVAJ010000026.1 GCA_944325505.1 uncultured Bacteroidales bacterium | reverse complement strand
GTCCCTTTCCGGCTGCCAATAATGTAATGAATATGCTGAAACATACCGTACACTCCATCACTTTCCTCCCTCGGGCGGTTCTGCTCCTGGGGAGTGTGGCGTTCATGCTGTCATCCTGCTCGAAGGTCACCGTTGCAGGACAGCACGGTCAGGACAGTTCTGCCATAACATTCACAGACGTGGCCGCCAAGTCGGTCGTGACTGGCCCTTCCGATATCGGCAGTTTCAGCGTATGGGGCTGGAGGACAGACAATTCCTCTGCCACCCCGACCCCGGCGGAAGTCTTTTCCGCTACCGAAGTTTCCCGTACCGGTACATCTTGGACATACGAAGGAACCAGATACTGGATGCCGGAAAATACATATGACTTCTACGCCCTCTATCCTGACACAGCTACGCTGACGGCAGAAGACCGGAACGGACACAAGGCTGCAGAAAGCGCAGCCTATGATGCGGACGGCACCCTCACCGTCACCGGCTTCGACTCCACCAAGGGACATGACCTCATGACAGCCTCCCGCACCGATATGTCCGGCAACACTCCTCAGACAGTCAGCTTCAAATTCAGTCATGAACTGACCCGCTTGTCTTTCATGCTGGAGACGAACGCTGTTACAGTAGTTTCGTCCGTCTTGTATGGCGTAGATTACAAGGGAACATTTACCAAGAATGCGGCATCATCGTCCTGGTCTCCTTCCGAGGACGGGACGGCGACACAGGACTCAACTCCTTTTGAAGTCGAGAATCCTGCTGCTACAGAAGGAACAGCTACTCTTTTTGACGATATACTTATGATTCCGCATTCAGATCTTACGGAAGCGGTACTTTCCATCTCTTACAGAAAGAATTCTTCCTCTGATCCCGATGAAATAGAAAAGCTGTCTTTGAACCTTTCGGATACGGATGTGAAGGCATGGGAAAAAGGCCAGTCCTACAGATATACCCTTCAGTTGAATATGGGAAGCATTTCCGTCAATGTCAGCGTACGTCCGTGGGTGCAGGAAAATACATCGGTAGAGTGGTAATTTGTCTTTATGATGCAAACAGTTATGTCCGATATTATGTCATACGGGAAAATATATCTGATAGCATGTCTGATGGCCTGTCTTGCCGTTTCGGGATGTCAGAAAACCGAAATAGGACAGGAAGAAGGCACGGCGGACATGAAGCTTGTCCTGACGATGGACGGTGCTCCGGCAATATTGTCCACCAAAGCCGAGGATGCCAATGCTTTGCCGTACGAGGGACTGAGAACCCTCAGGATCATTGTCACCAAAGGAAGTGTGTCTGGCGGAGATTTGAGGATTATATATAATGATAAGATACCGGATATCGGAACCGCTGCAGGAACGCCTGTCCTTGACCATGGAACCGTTACCGTTCCTGATATCCCGGTCGGAAGTGCGACCGTATATTGCATCGGAAATGAAGAAAGTCTCGGGATAACCTATGATAATAACACGATTTTGGCTGAACTTGAAGGAAATACCAAACTGATATTTGTCGATGACCCTGAAAACAGGCATTTCCCTAAAGACTATGCCGGCATAGAAGATCACGGACTGCCGATCAGCAGCTGGGCAACTCAGGTGGAAGTCAGTCAGGGGATGAAAGAAGTGGATATCAATTTGGAGAGGGCTGTAGTAAAGTTCAATATTACGGTCGAGAATGCCACAGGTTCGTCTCTGACGATCGACAGTTTTTCATTCGGCCCTTTTTCCGGTGACAGGTTCTATATGTTCCCTACGTATCAGCTTGATATCCCTGAAATTCCGAAGTACGAAGAATTTAGTTTCAGCCCATCGCTGAGTGCGGAGAGCATGAAGGACAGCGAGCCGTATGTCTTTTACATATACCCGACATATGCTTATCAGGGTGACGGAGACAGTCCGTTTACGATAGCCATGTCGGCCGCGGTTGATGGAAAAACAATTGATTATGAAGCCCGAAGGTTCACAACGAAAAATTCTTTCCGAAGGAATACTCAGGTAAACATAAGGGCCAGAATTACTTCGACGACCAATGTTACCCTTGACTTTAATGTCTCTGACTGGGATACCTATACTGTGAATGTCCCTGACTTCAATTGATAAATGTTGAGAGAAATGAAAGCATTGAATATAATCTGGTTTCCGGCCTTGCTGACGCTTCTGTCAGCCTGTGTAAAGGAAGAAATATTCCCGGAAAGTAAAGTCGTGGAGGGAATCCCTACCGAAGTGACTCTGTCATATAGCGTAGATGATGCGGAAATCATTACCAGGGCGGCTCAGGAGAGCAGATATGAGTACAGGGTAGAAAATATGTATATTTTCATTTTCGATGCTTCCGGAAACCGTATTTCCCTGGAGAGTGGCAGTAGCTTCTTTACTCTTGACGCAGGCCTTACCGTAAATAATGGAAATGCGTCTTCTTCCGGCAAAGTGCAGTTTTCCGTCAAATCCGCGAATGATGCGAGGATAATCGGCGTCGCGAATCTGACAACATCCGAAACTTCTACGGCATATAACGTTTCTGCTTCTGACCTGGACAAAATCAATACCCTTGACGAACTCCGGAATCTCGTCATAAATGCCCGTCAGGAATCGATAGAGCGCGGTGGCCTGTTCCTTATGGCCGGCTACGCGGTAGCAGGAAATGTGCAGTCGGATGAAGATGTCTCTCTTTCAGACGAGAGGACAAAGATCGATATTGTTTCTGAAGCCGGAGGTGGAACCCTTGACTGCACGCTGAGACTTAAAAGGGTGGATGCGAAGATCGAGGTCAAAGTCTCTTCGTCACCATCAAATGCAGAATGGAAGGATTTCTCGTTCGAGCCTAAGACATGGAGGGTCATGCAGGTGCCAAAGCAGTCGCTGCTGCTTGAATCCGAAATCTCGGACTATGCCCGTACCTCTGATGCTGACGGTGATGGCTGCTCGTATTATGATACGGACGAACGGGTGTTCGAAGTGATGGATCAGTTTGAAGATGGGGATAACAACGTATATTATCGAGGTGGAAGTTTCGTATTCTACATGCCTGAAAACAGGAAGGGATACAAGCAGCAGATAACGGAAACCGACAAGGATAAGGCCTATGCCTTGAGGGATGAAAGCAATACTGCCGATTTCGACGGCTCAGCAGTCGGCAGACCGGGCCAGATATATGAGAATACTGATTTCATGTATGCGGCAGATAACTCCACATACCTCATCCTTACAGGCCATATGTCCTATATTGATACAAAGAATTATAATATCAATGCTGATGTGCGGTTCATCATTCACCTCGGATATGCGTCAGGAGATGCAAATGATTACTACACCAGACGTAACGGACATTATACCTATAATGTTACAGTAACGGGACTTGACAATGTTATCGTCGAGGTGACTAATGAAAATGAATCTGGAAATTCAGAGGTGCGTCCAGGATACGAAGGAGACATAGTATATAGCAATAATGTCATTTTCAATCTGGACTCCCATTATGACAGGACACTGCTGGAGATATCTCCGGATATTATTACCGATAATCTTACCTGGGGGGTGAAAACACCGTTCAGTTCCGGTATACATGACCCGGGCAGTACGGATTATAGCGGAGTCGAGGATTACAAATGGATAAAGTTTGCCATCAATACAGAATACGGTTACGGACACGGCCAGTACGTCAAATATCCTGGAGACCAGAACTATGATGACCCTGCAAAGGACGATGACGGCACGCCATCTCCTTCCTATTCCTCCTCACATCCGAATGCAAGGCTAAGGGATATCGACCAGTTGGTGAATTATCTCAAGGATGTTAAAAACAGAAATGTGACCGGAGTCACTATTGCCAATCTGATTCCTGCAGGCAGCGATCATATCTGTATTACGGCCTTTGTCGATGAGAACCTGTACTATGTAGATCCTCTTACAGGAGAAACAGGTGAGGAGAACAGGTCTCTGTGGAAGGTAAGCGTGGAGAAGGAAGACCGTCAGATGCACATCATTACGGGAGATGTCCATTACAGCGAGGACGGGAACTCAAGTGTGGTAAACTCCCTGTACACCTTTAGCCAAAGAGCCATCAGGACCATATTCAATGTGGATAAAGAGGAGCTGACGACTGCATGGGGTCTGGAATCCGTTATGGAGACCAAAAGACTGCCGGTAGGAGAAGGTGTGATAACTTCATCTGCATCCAGCGAGAGCAACGGAAGGACCAATACCCTGACTTGGATGCGTGGCAAGTCCTGGACCCAGGTTCTGAATACTTCGGATCAGTATGGATTGAACAGCGGATATGAAAATGCTGCATATGCCTGTCTGATGCGTAACCGTGACCTGAATGGAGATAATAAAATTGATGATAATGAAATCCGCTGGTATCTGGCTTCCATAAACCAGCTCACTGATATTTACCTCGGCGAGTATGCCCTTGATGCGGAGTCCAGGCTGTATCCGAGGAACAGTGCAGACAGACCGGGGGCTCAAGGACCGGATGGAGTATACTGGCACTACACTTCAAGTTCGTACAACTCTTACGATAGTGCACCATGGGTTCTGTGGGCGGAAGAAGGCGCGTCAAAAGGGTCTTATGGCGGGCAATACGGATCCTGTACACTTAATGGAGAGAATTACTCATACCGCTGCGTAAGGAATCTCGGGCTGTCACTTGCGGACGAAGAAGAAATACCTGAGGATCTGGTTGATGTCATATATAACAAAGACGGTACATACACTCTGGATATTACGAATATGAGCGAGAAATCCCGCAGGACTAACCTGGAGATCGTACCTCTTCCAAATCATCCGGAAACGAGTGCCAATAACAGACCTTATGCGAAGTTTGTAGTAAGTAAGGATGTATATCCTGAAGATAGGCTTGAGCCTGTAAATGGCGGACATACAGATCCACATTCAGAGTCTAGTACAGAAAGTTCTGCTGGGTATAAATGGATAAACAGGAATCCGTGGTCTTATTATCAGTCTACTAATGTGTGTCCGGAAGGTTATAGGATTCCAAATCAGAGGGAATTGCTTATAATGGCATCTCGACTGTCTGCAGATCAGTGGCCTGGATATGAGGTTACTGCAACATATTGGGTAAGAGATTCTAATTGGGGTAATTTTTGGAATCATGAAGAACATCAGGAATCAAAGACTTTTTCAAATCTGCATCCTTCAGTCTATATCTGCCAGACATCTTTTTCTATGAATAATGATGGTGTTCATGGATATTCTGGAAGGGATGGCTTCTTATGGAATTATGATAACAATGCTTTTATTCTGGAAAATAATCCGGATAATGATGAAGAACGCGGCTATGTCCGCTGTGTCAAGGATACAGACTGATCCATTCCGGTTCTCCGTCATATTCCGGTAGTTCATGTATTCCCAAAACCCTGGCGCATATCGTTTTGGGTGTAAAATACTGAATATTAGTAGATTATCTGTTTGATAAGTTGCTTCAGGGTAGTTCCCGGGAGGGGTATGGCGCAAGTAATAGGGTTGATAATTGATTGATTTTTAGACTATTGTGCAGATATCCGCGTACGCCTGGGTTAAGTTCCGTCATGAAAAAGTTTGCGGGAAGTGACTCTCCGGTCCCACCTGTGCCGGAGTTTCGGATCGCCGGCATCCTTCACCCCTGATATTCCCTGACAAGTTCGTCGATTACGTAGTTGTCCCCGAACAGGTAAAGTCCCCAAATGTCTCAAATTTACTGCGGAAATATTTGATAATATTTACTTTGTGATTACATTTGCAAACTATGCCAGGGCAGACTACGATCCAATTACCGTTTCCTACAGCGACCAGGGTAGGATGGTTGGCAACGATTTGCGAAGCCAGAAGAATACAGTTACGTAGAGGGGACAATGTGATATTTTGTTTCCCCGATATTTCTGTAGAAAGAATCAGACCGGAGCATATAGTATTATTGGCCTGTCTTGTAGAGTATCTGGATCATAGAGGAATAAATGTGAAAGTAAGCAATCAGTATCCTGTAAGTGGCTATTTGATAGAACAATTGCGACTTCATGAATATTGGAAAGGCGGACAGAATTATGTAGAGGCAAAGAGTTCCAACATATTGAATCTTTGGAGGTTTGATTCATCTACAAAAGACATACATGCAAAGAGAATAAGTGAGTATTTACGCAATACATTTTTTAAAAAGAAAGATTTAAGCGCTGTAGAGATGAGCCTGACTGAGGCGTATTATAATATACAGGATCACGCGAAATCAAATAACGCCTTTTCTATGGTGTCATTCGAGCCGGATGAAGAAACGTTAAATGTCGCAATTTGTGATTTCGGTATAGGTATACCGACTTCGGTAAGAACTGTTTGTCCTGATATTATAGATGACAGGCAAGCTTTGATTAAAGCAATGGAAGACGATTTTACTGTAGGATCCAGAATACATAATGCAGGAAAAGGTTTAGGCAATATCAGAAGTTCGTGTACTCAGGATGATTATCTTTGGATTATAAGCAATCGGGCTGCAATGGTTACATCGGAGGCGCAAGAAAAAGTTTTTAATCTTGGCTTTAATTTTGAGGGTACTTTGATATTATATAGTATGTCATTGTCGCACTTTGACGATGAAGAGATAATAACGGATTTTAATTGGTAATATAAGGAGGACATTGCGATGTATTTTACAATTAATGTGTATGATCTTATGCAGAACAGGTCCTATCCGGATGCCGGGACTCAGCTTTATCAAATAATGTCTGAGAAGATAGATGATGTCGAGAAGATTGACCTGAATCTGGCAAACGTTTCACTTGTCCCGTCAATGTTTTTAAATGTGTCATTCGGGAGATTTATCAGAGAAAGAGGCGCTGATTTTATTAGACAAAAGATAACGTTTTCTAATATTACAGCAAATCAGGCAAAACGTATTAAGGAATATGTAGAAAGATTTGCTTAGCAATTTGAAGCATATGAATATTAGGGCGGTAACAGCGATGTCACCGCTCTTTTTGTTTGCCCGGTCCGAACATTCACTAACCGGTGCAAGTCCGAAACACGCCAGATAGATGGTTTTCCATTCCGGCAGCTCAAGCCTTCCCAAAACCCTGGTGCATGTTGTTTTGGGCGTAAAATGCTGAATATTAGTAGATTATCTGTTTGATAAGTTGCTTCAGGGTAGTTCCCGGGAGGGGTCTGGCGCAAGTAATAGGATTGATAATTGATTGATTTTTAAGCTATTGTATAGATATCCGCGTGCGCCAGGGTTAAGTCCCGTCCTGAAAAAGTTGCGGGAAGTGACTCTCCGGTCCACCTGTGCCGGAGTTTCGGCTCGCCGGCATCCTTCACCCCTGATATTCCCTGACAAGTTCGTCGATTACGTAGTTGTCCCCGAACAGGTAAAGTCCCGTGTTTTCATCATGGAACCGCCGGCAGGTGTTGCTCCTGTAAAAGAGGTCAAGCGCTTCCAGTAGCGGTATATTGAACCTTTTTGACATTTTCACCGTGATGCATCCTATCCTTTGCCAGCGGATGATATCTCTGACTTCTTTATGTTGCTGTCTTGTCATAACTTGATGCATTCAATGAATTTCATATATTTTTCGATAACGGTCTGATTCAGTATGCATATCTGGTTGTTCGGCTGATGCATAGAAAGGTTGTGCAATGCTGTTTCTTCGCTCATCAGCCCTATTGAATACAGGTTTACGGAATCTATGACTCTGTCATCGGCTACTCCTCCTTCAATGATGTCATAATCTTTCCACGGCTCAAGTCCGTTTCTGCTGTCAACGATGAAATGGAGCCAGTCCCTGTCGTATGCTTTGAAATGCAGATATCGGAATTCCGTTACCGCGCTTTCTTTTTCAAATTCGTAAATATTGAGCACCGGAGGAGCCTTTCTGGCATCGGCTTGTCTTTTTGCCCAGGATATAGCCTGCTCTTTTAAATCTGTCAGATAGAATCCCTGGCCGAAATCGAGGCTGGTTCTGCCGAAGGAAATGACCGGCTCTGAAACCTTGTTGGTGCTTCCGTGGAACAATGTCATTGCGCTTCCTCCCACCGTTTGAGTGTTTCTATCATGTCATTCGTTACATTTTCCCTGCTTTCGGTATGGATCACATCGTAATGCGGAATAATGTATTTCTCTATCAGGCCGGCGGCTTTCATCCTGCCATAGATTTCGGCATAATCCTTTCCGAGCCTGTCAGCCACACTTTCTATGCATGAAGCGACAAAGCCCATGACGATTTCTTCCTTACTTAATTGGATCAGGTGTTCCATATCGATAAAATTACCGGAATGACTTGTACAAAATTATATGAATTTGCCTAATTTACAAAGAATACTGCCGTTGCATGGAACCGCCGGCATTTCTCCGATGCGGTTAATAATCCGCAGATTTTGCGGTTAATTGTCCGCAAATGATTAGATTTGCAGAAAAATCGGCGAGATATGTATATTCATCAGACTGCAGACTGGCCTCATTTCATCTGGGACAGGGATAAAATAGATGCTGAGTTGATAAAGTTGAACAAGGCAGCGGGATTCCTTGAGGGACGCTTGTCGGCAATCGGTTTTGATGTCCGGCAGCAAGCTGCTGTGGAAGCGTTGACGCATGATATCGTCGCTTCGTATGAGATAGAGAATCTGGTACTGGACTCCGGTCAGGTCCGTTCTTCAGTTGCACGTAGGATGGGGGGCCGTATTACCGGCGAGACGGAGCCTTCCCATTATGTGGAAGGGGTAGTGGAAATGATGCTCGATGCAGTGGACAATTATCGCAGTCCTCTGACTGATGAGCGGCTTTTCGGGTGGCACAACTGTCTGTTCCCTACAGGCAGGAGCGGGATGGAGGTAATCAATGTCGGAAGATACAGAACGGATGCAATGAATGTAGAATCCGGCGCTATGGGACGTGAGAAGATCCATTATCATGCTCCTGAACCGGAGATGGTTCCTGTTGAAATGGAGAGATTCCTTGCGTGGTTCAATTCTGATGATACGCCGGAAGATTATGTGAAATCGGCCGTAGCGCACTTCTGGTTCGTGAGTATCCATCCTTTCGATGACGGCAATGGCAGGATAGGCCGTGCTATTGCGGATATGGCATTGAGTCAGGCTGACAATTCCACAATGCGATATTTCAGTATCTCCCGGCAAATCAATAAGGAAAAGCGGGAGTACAACAATATGCTTGAGCATTGCCAAAAGGGGAGTTGCGACATTACTGCCTGGATTCATTGGTATCTGGGTTGTATGCTCAGAGCCATATCGGGTGCGGAAGATATGCTGTCGTCTATTTTGGATAAAGCGATTTTCTGGCAGAACCATTCACAGACAACCATGAACGACCGTCAGAAAAACGCACTGAATATCTGGCTCGATGGCTATGAAGGGAAACTGACAGTAAAGAATTGGGCTAAAAAGGCCAATACGTCAGTCGATACTGCGGCAAGGGATGTCAAGGATCTGGTCGATAAAGGTCTGCTTGTTCCCAAGAGCGGCAAACACCGGAATGTCCCATACGGAATAAGGATTTCCGGTGACCGGACTTGTTTTCCCGGACCTGAAGATGATGCGGATAATTATTCTTAATTACATCTGATACAATGATAATCCCCTAAAATTTACTACTTTTGCCCCGGAAAAAACAGAAACACTTATGGAAGAAGCAAATAAAGAGGTTGCCGAGACCAAAAACCTCAACTTTCTGGAAGAGATCATAGAGTCTGACCTTGCGTCAGGGAAATGCGAAAGCATAATGACCAGGTTCCCGCCGGAGCCGAACGGTTATCTCCATATAGGACATGCGAAAAGTATCTGCCTGAATTTCGGGCTTGCAAAGAAATACGGAGGAAAGACGAACCTGCGTTTCGACGATACCAACCCTGTCAAGGAGGATACCGAGTATGTGGACTCCATCAAGGAGGATATCAAGTGGCTCGGCTTCGAGTGGGAGAACGAGAGATACGCTTCGGACTATTTCGACCAGCTTTACGAATGGGCCGAGGAACTGATAAGGAAAGGACTGGCATACGTGGATGACCAGACCCAGGAGGAGATCCGTGCAGGGCGCGGGACAGTGCAGACTCCCGGTGTTGAGAGCCCTTACAGGAACCGCTCCGTAGAGGAAAACCTCAGGCTTTTCCGTGAGATGCGTGATGGGAAATATGCAGACGGGGAGAAGGTGCTCAGGGCGAAGATAGACATGGCCCATCCGAACATGCTGTTCCGTGACCCTCTGATGTACAGGATCATCCATGCACATCACCACCGTACCGGCGACAAATGGTGCATCTATCCGATGTATGACTTCGCCCACGGACAGTGCGACAGCATAGAGCATATCACGCATTCAATATGTACCCTCGAGTTCGATGTCCACAGACCTCTGTATGACTGGTTCATCGAGAAGCTCGGGATATTCCCTTCACACCAGTACGAGTTTGCAAGGCTGAATCTCACTTATACCGTGATGAGTAAGCGTAAGCTGCTGGAGCTTGTGAAAAACCGGTTTGTGAGCGGCTGGGACGACCCCCGCATGCCTACCATCTGCGGAATCAGAAGGCGTGGCTACACACCTGAAAGCATCCGCATGTTCGCAGAGAAAGTCGGCGTGGCCAAAAGGGAGCAGCTTATCGATCTCCAGCTCCTCGAGTGGTGCGCCCGCCAGGACCTCAATGAAAGGTCAAACCGCTATATGGTAGTGCAGGATCCGGTGAAACTTACCATCACCAACTGGGAGCCCGGCAAGGTGGAGTGGTTCGATGCCCCTCTTAATCCTGCCGATCCTGAAGGCCCGTCACGCAAGGTGCCTTTCACCGGTGAGGTCTATATCGAGAGGGCCGACTTCATGGAGGAGCCGCCAAAGAAATATTTCCGCCTGAAACCGGACGGAGAAGTAAGGCTCAAATACACCTATATCGTCAAGTGTCAGGAAGTGGTGAAGGATGCAGAAGGGAATATCACTGAAATCAGGTGTACATACGATCCGACGTCAAAACCGGGGGCAGGCGAGTGGCGCTCGGTAAAGGGGACTATCCACTGGGTTTCCATCGGGCATGCTAAAGAGCTGGAGCTCAGACTGTATGACAAGCTTTTCACAGAGCCTCAGATGGGTTCCATCCCTGAAGGAAAGGACTATAAGGAATATCTCAATCCGGAGTCCCTCACATACGGGAAAGGCTATGCAGAGCCGGCTCTGCTTGAAGACAGGTCCGGAATCGCCGTACAGTTCGAGCGTGTGGGATATTTCTTCAAGGATCCGGATTCCACACCGGAGCACCCTGTCTTCAACAAGACCGTATCGTTGAAAGATTCATTCAAGTTCTGATTGTTCAAGGAATGTTCGGACGATTTTTCAGGAAAGACAGCCGCAGACGGATGTCGATGAGGGTGAAACTCTCGTTGGGACTGGGCGCCATAGCGGCCATACTGCTCCTGTCCAGTGTGATTTCCGTGCTGGAGTACAGGAGGATGAGCAACTATGTATCCGACCTTATTGCTGCCGACATAAACAGTATCAACAAGGCCCAGCAGCTTTCCGCCGCATGCGAGGAGTACAACCTCAAGATACTGGCTACCATCGGGGTGGAGGATACCCTGTATGTACTTCCGTCTTTCGACAGCGTGGCATTCATGACCGAGTACAATGCCCTCCGGTCCTCCTTCAGTTCGGAGCCGACCATAGCGGCCGCCGATTCTGTGATAAGTTCCTATTCGACGTATATGAGGACATCGCTGGATCTGGAGAATGTCATCAAATCCGATTTCATAGACTCCCGTCAGTGGTTCTTTGAAAGGCTGCAGCCAGATTTCCAGGACTTCAGGGCGGCGACGGAGAATCTCAACAACCTCATATACAAGGATCTGAAAGACAATTCAGAGACATTCCAGGCCGGATTTTACCGCAGTATAATGCCTGGAATAGTATCGGTGGGAGTAGGGCTTCTGCTGGTTGTACTCCTGCTGTTCTTCATAATGTCATATTACGTAAACCCTATCTGCAGGATGGAGGACGGGGTGGACAACTATCTCAAGTTCAACAAGAGGTACACCTGTACCGTGGACGGAGACGATGAGCTGGTGGCCATAAACAACGGTGTATCAGAGATAGTGGAGGAGAATATCGAGCTGAAGAAACGTCTTGCCAGGCTGCGTGAGGAACGGGAAAAGTTCATAGAAACTTCAGAGAACAGGGAATAGAGGATGAACGTCAAGGTAATATCGACGAATGTCGGCAGGGCGCTTCTGGTGAGCGCCTTGTTCATGTTCATTTCCATGCTGATCTCCATCTGCGACGGGATGGACTCGGCATTCGCCCCTCTGTCCATCAGCTTTATAATCACTTTCATCGCGGGAGCTTTCCCGTTCATTTTCGTCAGGAAGTCCGAGGCGATTTCCCTTCAGGACGGGTTCATGATTATCGTCCTGTCGTGGATACTGTCTTTCCTGTTCGGGATGCTGCCGTATGTTATGTGGGGTGGGGAGTTCTCTCTGGTGAACGCGCTGTTTGAAAGCGTATCGGGGTACACTACCACAGGCTCTACTATCCTCTCCGATATAGAAGCCCTGCCGAGAAGCTTGCTTTTCTGGCGGTCTTCGACCCACTTCATCGGGGGACTCGGAGTGGTGGTGTTCCTGCTTCTCATCATGCCCAACGCCAGCCCTTTCCGCTTGAGACTCACCAATATAGAGCTTTCATCCCTTTCCAAGGAGGGATACCGCACGAGGTCCTACAGGACAGTGTACATCACAGCCCTGGTATATGTAGGTCTGGTCGCTGCGGAGACCGTTCTGCTGGTGCTTGCCGGGATGCCGCTCTTCGATGCCGTAAACCACTCGTTCAGTACGGTGGCTACCGGAGGGTTCAGCGTCAGGAACATGTCGATAGCATACTATGATTCGGCCGTAATCGACCTGATCATCATGTTCTTCATGGTGGTGTCCAGCCTCCATTTCGGACTGCTGTTCGCCGCCTGTGCCACCCGCTCGCTGAAGCCTCTGAACAATCCTGTGGTGAAGTTCTTCCTGCTGTCGATACTGGTGATGACTGTCATCGTGACGTTATCCCTGAGATTTCAGGGCGGATACGATTCATGGGGAGAGTCCCTTCTGGATGCGGCGTTCCAGGTGTGCAGTTATGTGACTACTACCGGTTTCGGGACGGCCGATACCGACGGCTGGCCGCTTCTGTCGCTTCTGGTCCTGGCATATGCCCTGTTCCAGTGCGGATGCTCCGGTTCTACCGCGGGAGGTGTCAAGGCGGACAGGATGTATATTGCCATGAAGGCCATATCCTGCCAGATCCGCAAGCGTCTTTTCCCGTCTTCGTCGGTTATCCAGATAAGGGTAGGCAAGCATCTTCTCAGCGACAGTGCCGCGATGCCGGTCCTGCTTTTCATAGTACTGTATGCATCGCTTGTGGTCATATCCATTTTCCTGCTCGTCCTGTGCGGTGTGGAGCCTCTCGAGGCATTTTCCGGAGCCCTTTCCTCCATGGGAAACGCCGGGGCCGCGATGGGTGACCTGAGTTCGCTCGGAAACTATTCGGCCCAGCCGGCTGTCGCCAAACTCATCTATTCTTTCGACATGTTCCTGGGACGAGTGGAGATCTATCCTGTTTTCGTCATTGTATATCTAATGTTCAGGAGAGGCAAGTGATGGGGTACGGGGATTTCCTTTCCGGCAGGTTCGTTTCCGGACTCGGCTTTGCCCCGACTCCGTGCCAGGAAAATCTTCTGAAAAAAATCTCGGAGTTCCTGACGGGCGGTGACGGCGATATACTGGTGGTCAACGGATATGCCGGAACAGGCAAGACCACTGCCATCGCTTCTGTCATCAGGACAATGAAGGAGTATCGCTACCCCTGCATCCTTCTCGCTCCTACCGGCCGTGCGGCAAAGGTCCTGTCCGGCTATGCCGGAGCTCCGGCGTTCACCATACACAAGCATATATACAGGCAGAAATCCGTCGGAGGGGACGGATTCGGACAGTTTACCCTTGCCCCCAACAAGGCAAAGGAAACGCTTTTCATTGTCGATGAGGTCTCCCTGATAGGGATAGAGGCGGCCCAGAGCCAGTCTTCCCAGCTTTTCGGCTCGGGAAATCTGCTGGAGGATCTGGTGGCTTTTGTCCGCAACGGCGTGGACTGCAAACTGATACTGATAGGGGACTCCGCCCAGCTGCCTCCGGTCGGACTCGACTGCAGCCCTGCCCTTTCACGGGACTACATGTCGATGATGGGAGGGGTGGATTTCGTGGAACTCACCACGGTGGTCCGCCAGCAGAAAGAATCCGGCATACTGTACAATGCTACGCTTGTGCGCCGGATGATCGCCTCCCTTGAAGAAAGCTACGGCGAAGACGGCGGCGAACTGAAAATGAGGGTGGAGGGATTCGATGATGTGGAGAGGATAACCGGCGGAGAACTGATAGAGAAGATTTCCGATGCATACTCCGAATACGGAGAGGACGAGGTCATAATCCTCTGCCGCTCGAACAAAAGGGCCATAAGGTACAATGCCGGGATACGCTCCACGGTCCAGTTCAAGGAGGAGCGTCTGGTGCGTGATGACAAGCTGATGATAGTGAAGAACTGCTATCAGTTTCTGGACGGGATACAGGGTATGGACTATATCGCCAACGGGGACATAGTCAAGCTTCTGAAGATTTCAGGATACGAGGACCGGTACGGACTGCATTTCGCCCGGGCCAGGCTGTCTTTCCCGGACTACGGGGACCAGGAGATCACGGCGGAAGTGGTACTGGATACTCTCGATGCCGAGAGCGCCGCACTGACATACGAGCAGCAGAATCTTCTGTATCAGGGAGTAAATGCGGACTACGCACATATCACGTCCAAGAAAAAAAGATATGAGGCCGTGAGGGAGGATAAATATTACAACGCCCTGCAACTTAAATACGCAAATGCCATCACTTGCCATAAGTCGCAGGGCGGTCAGTGGAAATGTGTCTTCATCGACAACCCTTTCTGGCAGGAAGATCTTCTGCCCGATGATCTCAAGTGGCTGTATACCGCCATCACCCGCGGTGTCGAGAAGGTGTTTTTCGTCAATTTCAGGGACGGCTTTTTCGAGTAGCCGTCCCTTGAATCCGAATCATTGCAGGAAGCAGGTATAGGAGTCCGTTACGGGATTTTTCCGGGTGCCTCCCACGACCTTTATTTCATTCTTGCCGGGAGACAGCCGTACTCCTTCCCATGTAACGGTATTCAGGCTGTCCGCCTGCACTTTCCCGCAGCTGACTCCGTTGACAAGCAGTTCCGCTTCCGGTAAATTGGTGAAGGCCCTGAAAGTCTGCAGTTCCCGGGTACGCTCGGTGCACCTCCTGTCTGCCAGATACAGCACAGGGATGTCATCCCTCCAGTTTGCCTGATAGAAATAGAAGGCGTCCTTCCTGACCTTGCGGTCGAATGTCACCAGGCCTTTGTCATTGATTCCCGGCCTGTCTCCTTCCCTGCGGTGCGCGGCACCGAAATCGAACATGTTCCATACGAAACTGCCCCATACGAACGGGCGGGATGAAAGTTCCTTCCAGTTCCGGATATGATATTCCGTCTGCCAGTTCTCAGGATGCCACCAGCTCGTAGGGTCGGATTTTACTACGGTATCCTGCTGGTGGTAGATGCTTGCGCCGGCTCCGTATTCGCTGATGGCGATACACAGTTCGGGATGGGCCTCATGGGTGCGGTCGAGCCATCTGCCCAGGTCGGCAGGAGTCCCTCCGTACCATCCGTCATAGCGGTTCCACGCTATGGCGTCCGTGACGAAATTAAGCTCTCCGTCCACATTCGATGCGGATGTGGTCGGCCTTGTGGAGTCTTCTGCGTGGGCGATGGAATTCAGTTCCTCTATATACGGTACCGGACTGTCTCCACGCATGGAGAGTTCATTGAAAATACCCCAGAGGCAGATCGACGGATGGTTGTAGTGCTGGCGTATGAGTTCGACAAGCTGCTGCCTTCCGTTTTCCTTGAACTCATCCAGATTTACGAAGCCTTCATCGCTGTATCCTCCCGGTCCGACGAAAGGAATTTCGGCCCAGACGACAAATCCGTGGCTGTCCATCAGGTCATACATGCGTTCAGCCTGCGGGTAATGTGCCAGCCGGACTGCATTCACTCCCATTTCAGCCATGATGGCGGCGTCTTCCGCGTGGTGTTCAGGCCTGAGTGCATTTCCTATCTCAGGACGGTCCTGATGGCGGCATACGCCCCTGAGCTGGAGGTGCTTCCCGTTCAGGAAGAACCCTTTGTCCGGGTCGATATGGTAATATCTCAGCCCGAGCGGCTGCTCTATCTTGTCAATCTGTTTTCCGTCAGTCCACAGGGAGACTTCTGCCCTGTACATGAACGGGTCTTCCGTGCCGTTCCACAGGTGAGGATTCGCGATATTGAATGAAAGTTCCTTCGTGTCATTGTCCTCAGGCTGTACAGATACTTCGGCGGAAGTTTCCAGTACCTGACGGTCCCCGTCCAGTACCCTGACTTTCAGGACTGCCTCCCGTACGGAGCCTGTAGAGTTGGACAGCTGCACCAGGGCCTTTACTTCCGCCGTGCTCTCGCTTACGTTTTCCTGGACAAGCCGTACTCCGCACGAGCCGTGGTCCAAAAGGGAGATTCCGACGGGCCCGGCAACTACGAGATGTACATCCCTGTAGATTCCTCCGTAGAAATTGAAATCCCCCACAAGAGGCATTATCCCGAGGTTCTCGGCATTGCTAACCCTCACCAGTATGGAATTCGCCTTGCCGTAGGCTACATTGTCCGTAATCTCGAATACGAATGCGCCGTAGCCTCCTTTATGCTGCCCGACGTGTTTCCCGTTCACGAACAGGTCCGCTACATTGTTCGCCCCTTCGAAACGCAGATAGAGGCGTCTGCCTTCCCACTCCTGCGGAACCATGAGTTTCTTTTCATAATTTCCTATCCCGCGTTTGTAATCCAGTTTGCCTGAAAGGGCGTCCTGTGCATTCCAGGTGTGCGGAAGATCGACCCTCTGTCCGCTGGTCCTTTCTACCTGATGTGAAAATCTGAAATGCCAGTTGTCATTCAGAAGGAAACTCTGACGCTGGGCATGGAGGCTCTGCAGCCCCAGTGTCGCCAGTAGAGCGACAACCAAAAATCCTTTTCTCATACTTTAGTCCTATCGTTATTGGTTATGTTCTCTCTTCTCCTGCAGGAATGATGACAGGCTGTCGATTTCATCCTGATATACGGGCATCTCCGATACGTTCCTGTTCTCGTCCGGATCAGTGTCATGGTCAAACAGCATTCTGGATACTGTCTTTCCTGCCCTCAGCCACTCTGCATAGTTGAACCTGCGGTCTACGGCATTGTCCCCGCCCTGCCACTGGATGTAGACGCGGTCTTTTGTCACGGCATCGGGATCGTCCATCATGCAGGCGAAACTCGTCCCGTCGAGCTGACCTTCAGGTTCCGGCAGTCCGCACAGTTCACACAGAGTAGGATACAGGTCGACGAACTCTACCATTGAAAATGTCTGGCCGCATTTTTTCCCCGGGACCCTCACTATCAGCGGGACATGGGTCGCCTTTTCCATCAGGTTGTGCTTGCCGAGGAAGCCGTGCTCTCCCAGATGCCATCCGTGGTCGCCGAGAAGCACTACGATGGTATTGTCCGCCAGTCCCAGATCTTCCAGAGCGTCGAGCACTTTACCTATCTGGGCGTCGACATAGCTTACGCAGGCATAGTATCCGTGCTTGGCCTCTTTCAGAAAGTAGATGTCATCAGGTGCGGTGGTCCCTGCATAGGCATAGATTTCTCCGGAGTTCTGCACCTGGGGAGGAAGTCCTTCAGGACGGAACATGTTGTCCGCGACAGGGATGCTTTCCCTGTCATACATGTCCCAGTATTTTTTCGGGGCGTTGAACGGCAGGTGCGGCTTCCAGAAGCCGCATGCCAGGAAAAACGGTTTTCCTTTTTCTTTCAGTCTTTTCAGGTCGGAAACCGCTTTCATCGCGAGTTTCCCGTCATCGTAGGCCGTATCAGGGACTTCGGCCCATTCGCAGAACGGTCCGCGTCCGTTTTTCGGGTTGACGCTTCTGGCCGAAGCGTCATTCATCCAGAGTTCCCATTTGTTGTATTCCGCCCAATAGACGTCATATCCGTCCGGGTGGGTCCTGAATGGAGGTTCGCTCCACGTATCGGCATGGTCTTCTATATGGTGGAATACTTTGCCGTCGGAGACGGTGTAGTATCCGTGCGATGTGAACCACTCTGAAACAGGTATGGCTTCAGGGCAGTCCACACTGGCCTTTGCGGAAAAATCCACGAACCTGTCAGGGTATTTCGGATACATTCCTGTCAGAAGGCTGGCCCGGGAGGCTCCGCTGACCGGAACGTTGCAGTATGCATTGCGGAATACTGTTCCTGAGGCGGCAAGACGGTCGATATTGGGTGTCTTTATTTCCTCTACTCCGTAGCAGCCTAATTCCGGCCTCAGGTCGTCAGCCATTATGAACAATACATTCATCTTTCCGCTCTGGTCCTTTGTCTGGGCTGCTGCAGTGCATGCCATAAGCGACAGCCCTGAGAAAATAACGGGTTTTATCTGCATAAATCTGTTCCGTGCAAACGTAAAAACTTGTAAATATACTTAAAAATAACGAAGTCGGATACATGAAAAAACATTCTGCACCCGGGCAAGGTCCGGAGAATCCGGCCCGGCCCGCAAGTACAGAATGTTCGAAGTTCCGGTTATTCCTCAGTCCCGCCTGTCTTGTCCCAGCCAGGATTCTGTTCCAGAGCCTTGTTCAGAGCGAGGTTGTCCAAAGGAAGAGGGTACAGATAGTAGTGACCGTCTTCAGGCCATCCGACAGGCTCGCCGAAGAAAGCCCCGTAGCCGTACCTCTCGGTTGAAGGAAGGTCGTTTCCGTTTATATCCTGCAGTTTGATCGTAGTCGATCCTCCATATTCCTCCCTGTCGATCCATGCTCCCTGAGGGCGTTTGTTCAGCACCAGGTCGGCGATCTTCCAGCGGCGGATATCCCTGAAGGCAAATCCTTCACCCACGAATTCCACGCGGCGTTCCCTGCGGATTTCCCACAGCACCGGATCAGCGGCCCTGGCATAATAGCCGCCATCCCTGAGTGCAGGGTCCCAGTCGGTACCGGCAGACTTGATTTCGGTTACGTTCATCACTGCCACGTTGCAGCTTGGACGTGCCCTCATCAGGTTGATTGTCTTGTCCGCCACTGTCTGGTCGAACTTTCCGAGTTCGCACATGGCCTCGGCGTAGTTCAGAAGGACTTCCTCATATCTGAAGATAGGGGCATCGGTAGTGTTGTCGCTGTTTGCGGTAAGGGCAGGGGTTGTGGTGTTGTAGTATTTCCACATGAAATATCCCATATTGCTCTTTCCCCATGCCGTATTCCTTCCGTCAGTGGTGTTCAGCAGATTCGGCTGACGGTGGCAGACGAAACCCTTGAAGTTGGTGTGAGGAAGCTGCTTGGTACCTGTCCAGGATGCATTTGCAGCATCATTCATCATATTTATGTACTCGTTGTCGCGCGGATCAGCGGTAAATTCCGGTTTAGTGACGCTGCCTCCTGTAGTCGCCGTGTTGTACGGAGGACATATGGTCAGGTACAGACGGCGGTCGCGGTTGCGGAACCTGTTGTATTCCCTGTATTTGTCCTTACCGGTATCTTCCGGCGTATCTTCAAATTCGGGGCTGGTGGAAATAGGCTTTCCGTCAGAGCAGAGATAGCTGTCCACCAGGTCTTTTGTGGCTTCAAAAGTAAGCTCTCCGGTACGTATCCTTCGTGTGTAGTTGTGCCCGTTTTCTCCTGCGGTATACTGACGGAACAGAATGATGCTGGCCGCTCCGGTAAGGTCTTCGGAGTTGAACAGGGCGTCATAGCTCGGCTTGACGGAATACTTGCCCGTATTGATTACGGCCCATGCTGCATCGGCAGCGGCCTGCAGGTATGTCTCGGCATCCTGGAGTCCGTGATATTTTCTCCACGTCCCCTCGAAAAGGGCGAAACGTGACAGGAAGGTGTTGACTACGTCGGTATTGACGGTATTGGTGCCGTTTCCGCCTTCCCTTATGTCAGCGGCCGCCTGCTTTAGGTCGCGCAGGATGTTCGATGCCACCAGGTCACGGGAATCCCTCGGGTAATAGAGTTCTTCAGAGTCTGTGGCAAGCACATGCTCTACCCACGGCACGTCCCCGAACTTCTGCAGGAGCTGGAAATATCTGTGGCTTCTGAAGAAGAGTCCTACGGCACGCCAGTGTTTCTTTTCCTCTTCGCTCATCTGTGACCCGTCGATATGGTCGAGCATGAGGTTGCACCGGCGGATGAAACTGAAATCCCAGTCTCCTCCGCTGGCCGGTACCTTGTATCTGTCCATGGCCCATGCGGTTTCGCTTCCGGCGGTATTCCCTGTCAGATTACCTCCGTTCTTGTCATCGCTGAGTGTGTCGTCGCTGTAGCCTCCGAATATCGAATACAGGCCCCAGGCGTATGTCTCGAAATTGTCTGCCGTTACGAAGGCAGTCGCTTCTGTCTGCGTGTCTCTCGGGTAGACTTCCAGAAAATCATCGTTGCAGGAAACCAGTACGAAAGACAGCGCCATGCAGGACATATATATTATCTTCTTTTTCATAATTAATTGTTTTACTGGTAAATAAAGGTCACATTACAGAGTCAGCTGTATTCCGAACGAGAATTTCCTCATGAACGGATATGTCCATCCCCTCGATGTGTTTCCGGCTTCCGGATGAAGTCCGTTCTCCAGATGGTCGAAACTGTAAAGGTCCTCGCCGCTGAAGAAGATAGAGAGTCTTTCTACATAGAACTTGCGGGTGATTTCTCTCGGAAGAGTATAGGACAGGGTGATGTTCTTGATGTTGAGGTATGCCCCGTTGAGCTTGTATTTGGTCTGGGTCATACGGTTCGCACCTGTATTTCCTGTAGCTTTTTCATATACCCGAGGGAAGTACGCATCTGTATTTTCCGGTGTCCAGTAGTCCAGCTGCGACTTGAAGATGGTGGCATCGGCATCGGCGAAAGGCCAGAACAGGTTGCTGTCATTCCACATGTCCCTCTTGCCGACTCCCTGGAGGATGAAAGAGAAGCTGATTCCTTTCCAGCTGAGGCCTCCGGTGATACCGTACTGATAGTGCCGTCCCCTGTCACCGATGATTTTGCGGTCTCCCGGATCGTCCAAAGTGTTGTTTCCGCTGTTGATCAGTTTGTCGTCATTGAAATCCTTGTAAAGGATGTCACCTGGCTTAGGCGTGTATCCTTCGACTTTAGGAATGCCGGGCAGAAGGTTCCCGTCAGCATCGAAGTCTGCCTCCGTATAGTAGCGGTCGGTGACATATCCCCACTGCTCGTTGATGTTCTGTCCTACATAGTAGTCGCTCAGAAGCCCTACCTCGTTGTTTATCTTTGTGATGTAAGTGTTCCTGTCGGAAAGGGTGAAGCCCACGTTATATGCCACCTGTCCGATATGGTCTCTCCAGTTCACCTGGAGTCCCCATCCCTTGGTCCTGAGGTTTGCCACATTCTCCAGCGGTGCGGCTGCCCCGAGCACTGAAGGAAGCTCCACTCCTTCGTCGAGCATTCCTTTGGTGTCGCGCTGGTACCAGTCGAATATGGCATCGAACCTGTTGTCGAACAGGGCCAGATCCACTCCGAGGTTAAGGGTCTGCACCCTTTCCCATGTGAAGTCCGCACTTACGAGCGCCGGGGCGCCTACAGTATAGGTCGGCTTGTCTCCGGCCATCCATCCTGACTTTCCTGTTGCCATTTCAGGGATGTAAGCGTATGCACCGATGTTCTGGTTTCCGATATTACCCCATGAAGCCCTGAGGGTCAGGTTGTCGAGCACAGGCTCGCTCCATTTCATGAAGCCTTCCCTTGATATGCGCCATCCTGCGGAGAATGAAGGGAAGAAACCGAAGCGGGAATTCTTCGGGAACTTTGAAGACCCGTCGTAGCGGCCGCTTGCCGTAAGCATGTATTTCTCATCGTAGGTATAGTTGAGACGGTAGAACCCGCTCCTGATAGAATACTCCGAAAATCCGTCGGCCGCCTGGTCTTCACCTACGCCTCCGGAAATGGACGGCAGGCTCTGGTTGATCATGTTGGCCTTGTTCATCGATCTCGAAGAAGAGTAGTACCTTTCCTGTGAGAAACCGACCATGGCCTTGAAATAGTGTTTATTTATCTCTAACGTGTAGTCACCGTAGATGTTGAGGTTGTTTCTGGTGGCCCGGGTATTCGAATATGTATATTTCGAGTCTGTAGCGAGAGTGGAAGCCTCGAGTGCATAATCCTGTCCCCGCACGAACTCATAGACCGGATTGAACGATTCTGCCTCGTAGAAGTTCGTGTCATAGGTGTATTCTCCTACTATGTTGAAATTTTTCAGAGGCTTCAGTGTTATGCGCCCGGTGATTCGGGTGTTTTCCGTCGTGTTGGTCGAAGGATAGGAAAGCTGCACGAAGTTGTATGAAGTATTTACCGGATATGACACTCCGTCTACGTCCATATATCCGGTAGGATGGTAACTCGGGAACCAGATGGCGGTGTTGTAAATGTTGTTGTTTCCGAGGGTGGACTGGTCTGCCTTGGCAAACTTGATGTCGAGTTCCGGAACCAGCCATTTGAGGGCGTCGGAACGGATGTATGAAGAAACATTGTACCTGTCGTAAGAGTCCTTGTCCGTTACGACGACTCCGTTTTCGTTCAGGTAGCCGAATCCCATACGGAAGGAAACCTTGTCCGTCCCGCCCTGGGCGGAGATATTGTGTGTCTGCTGGAATCCGTACTTGTCCATCATTTCACGGATCAGGTCGGTCTCGCGCAGGTCATATCTTCTTCCTGTATCTTTGTCGATGGCGTACCCGTCAGGATAGAGGGAAGGATTGGCGTTGTATTCGTTGAGGTAGTTCAGCCATGTGTCGATGTTCTGACCGTAGTTCGGATGGTTGGTCCATCCCAGATCCTTATATGCCATGACCGTTTCAAGCGGAGAGGCTTTCTGAGGAAGGTCCCATGGGGTGGAGAAAGAGAAATTGTTTGAATAGTTTACGGTGAATTTGCCCTGGGAGCCTTTCTTGGTAGTGATGAGGATGACACCGAATGCCGCCCTTGCTCCGTAGATGGATGCGGAAGATGCGTCTTTCAGGACCGTCACGCTCTCGATGTCCTCAGGGTTGAGGAGGCTCATGTCGGCAGGCACGTTGTCCACCAGGATGAGCGGGCCGCTGTTTCCGTTGATGGATCCTGTCGCACCTCGCACGGAGATATCGTAACCGCCTCCCGGCGTTCCTGATGACTTGGTGATCTGCAGGTCTGGAACCTGTCCCATGAGTACGTCCTGGACGCTTGTTACCGGACGTGAGCCGAGAAGATCGTCCATTTTGACTGTGGATACCGCTCCGGTAAGGTCTGCCTTACGCTGGGTACCGTAACCTACGACCACGACTTCTTCAAGAAGCTCCTTGTCTTCTTCCATGAAGATATCCATATGGCCGCCGTTCCATGACATCTCGACAGTCTTGTATCCTATGGACTGTATGACGATGATGTCTCCGGTTTTTACGTTTGAAAGGATGAATTTACCGTCCAGGTCGGTAGAAACGCCGTTGGTCGTCCCTTTCACAGAGACTGCAACTCCGGCAAGAGGCTCGCCTGCAGCATCCAGCACGACACCGGTACAGTCGCTGGACTGCTGTACAGCTGATGGGGTCAGGTTAGCGGATTCTCCCCCCCCCCTCCGCGTAGACTAAGGTAGCAGGAAACAGTGCCAACAAGGCAACCAGCCTGCTGATTCCAATGTTTTGAAAGAACATAGTTATTAATTTAGTTGGTTAGTAAAAAGGCGGATAAATACGCCAAACAATGGTTAAAGTGTTATGTCCGTTTTTATGTACTACCGCCTGCAAATATAATTGAATTTATTAAAACTCAAATACCTGCCGAATGAATTTCCATAACGGTACCTCATTTTCGATTATGATGTTCATTCTGTTGCGTGGAATTGATAAAAATATTTTACCTTTGGAAGTTTTGACAAACTGCATATACCAAAAACAGACAGACATGACCGACAGGAAAGTTGTTACATTCGGAGAAATAATGCTGCGTCTGGCTACGCCGGGATACCTCAGGTTCGGCCAGGCGAGAGACTTCTCGGCTACATTCGGGGGAGCCGAAGCCAATGTCGCGGTGTCCCTTGCCAACTACGGGATTCCGGTTTCGTTCGTCACCCGCCTCCCGGAAAACGATATCGCACGCTCATGCGTAGCTGACCTTCGCGGATACGGGGTGGATACTTCCGGCATAGTCTACGGAGGGGACAGAGTAGGCATCTTCTATCTTGAGACCGGGGCGGTCGCCCGTGCAAGCAAGGTGATATATGACAGGGCGCATTCCGCCATGTCCGAAATCCGTCCAGGGATGGTCGACTGGGACCGGGTGTTCAGCGGGGCAGGGTGGTTCCACTGGACGGGAATCACGCCTGCGATATCCGAAAGTGCGGCCATGGCGTGCCTGGAGGCGGTCAGGGCTGCCCGGAAAGCGGGCCTGACGGTATCCTGCGACCTGAACTACAGGAAAAATCTCTGGAAATACGGCAAGTCCGCTTCTGAAGTGATGCCGGAGCTTGTGGAGAACTGCGATATCATTCTCGGCAACGAAGAAGACGCCTGGACCGTGTTCGGCATCCGTCCTGAAGGTTTCGACGCGAGGGAGGGAAAAGTGGAGGCGGCATCGTTCGAGTCGGTGTGCAGGCAGCTCAAGGAGCGTTTCCCCCGGGCGTCCAGGATAGCGGTCACATTGAGGGGCTCTGTAAGCGCCAGCCACAACACCTGGAGCGGGGTCCTGTTCGACGGGCGGAATTTCTTCCGCTCCAGACAGTATGACATTACGCATATTGTAGACCGGGTAGGCGGTGGAGACTCTTTCATGGGAGGCCTTATATACGGGCTGCTGACCTATAAGGGGGATGACGGAAAGGCGCTTGAGTTCGCCACTGCCGCTTCATGTCTCAAGCATACCATATACGGTGACTATAACCAGGTGACTGTCAGTGAGGTGGAAAAACTTATGGGCGGTGACGCATCAGGGCGTGTGGCAAGGTAAAACATAAAAAACACATATAGGATGGCAAGATTCTCGAAACTTCAGGTTCTCGGTACCATAGCTTCCACGGGAATGGTTCCCGTCTTCTATCACAGCGACCAGGAAACAGCCCGGAAAGTGCTATCCGCATGCTACAGGGGCGGAGTCAGGGCGTTCGAATTCACCAACAGGGGCGATTTTGCCCATGAGATATTTTCTTCACTGGTGAAATATGCCAGAAAAGAGTGTCCGGACATGATACTCGGGGCCGGTACGGTAGTGGATGCAGGTACCGCTTCGCTTTACATGCAGTGCGGGGCCGATTTTATAGTGGGGCCTCTTTTTAACGGAGACGTCGCCAGGACCTGCAACAGGCGCCTTGTCCCGTATATCCCGGGATGCGGCTCGGTATCGGAGATTGGGCTGGCCCAGGAGTACGGATGCGACATCTGCAAGATATTCCCTGCAGGCAATGTCGGAGGACCTTCTTTTGTGAAAAACGTATTGGCGCCGATGCCGTGGACGCGGATTCTGGCCACCGGGGCCGTATCTCCCGACAGGGACAACCTTTCCGCATGGATAAAGGCCGGTGTCACGGCTGTCGGGATGGGGTCGAAGCTTTTCCCTCCGGATGTGATACAGGCAGGGCAGTGGGACATCATTTCGGAACTCTGCTCCCGTTCGTTGTCAATAATAGCTGAATGCCGATAACATTATATAACCACATTTGACCGAATGAACACTGAACTTAAACCAGACGGCAAGATGACCGGTTTCCGGTGGGTCATCTGCGCCCTTCTTTTCTTCGCCCTTACAGTCAACTATCTCGACAGGCAGGTCCTTTCCCTTACCTGGGTCGAGTTCATAGCGCCGGAGTTCCACTGGACCAATGAAGACTACGGTACCATTGCCGGACTGTTTTCCCTGTTCTACGCCATAGGAATGCTGTTTGCCGGCCGTTTCGTGGACTGGCTCGATACGCGCAAAGGTTACCTGTGGGCTATCGGCATCTGGTCTTTCGGAGCCTGTCTGCATGCGTTCTGCGGGATCGCCACTTCCGGAATCACTGCCGGGAAATGGTTTGTGGGATTCGAAGGTGCCAGAGAGGCCATTGCGGCCGTCTCCGATGTGTCAAAGGTCGTGAATGTCAGTGTGGCTCTCTTCGTCCTCGCCCGCCTGGTGCTTGCCGTCGGTGAAGCCGGGAACTTTCCTGCAGCCATAAAGGCTACGGCCGAGTATTTCCCGAAGAAGGACAGGGCCTTTTCCACCAGCATATTCAATTCCGGGTCTACTATCGGGGCTTTGGCTGCTCCGATAACCATTCCTTTCATAGCCAAGGCATGGGGCTGGGAAATGGCTTTCATTATAATAGGAGCCCTCGGCTTTGTCTGGATGGGGTTCTGGCAGTGGCTTTACAAGAAACCTGCAGTAAACCCGAGGGTGAACAAGGCCGAACTGGAGTATATCATGCAGGATTCGGCCGAGGAGCCGGCCCGGGGGAAGAAGCTTTCCTTCATCCAATGTTTCCGCTATCGCCAGACATGGGCGTTCGCCATAGGGAAATTCATGACCGACGGAGTGTGGTGGTTCCTGCTTTTCTGGGCTCCGGCATATCTGCAGTCGGTTTACGGCATGTCCTCCACCCAGGTGGCCCTTCCTCTGTTTGTCCTGTATATGATCACGATGCTCTCGATAGTGGGAGGCTGGCTGCCGTCATATTTTATCGGAAAGAAGAAGATGGACCCTTACGCAGGAAGGATGCGTGCCATGCTGATATTCGCGTTCTTCCCGCTGCTGGCCGTATTGGCGCAGCCGCTCGGGGCGTATTCATACTGGATTGCAGTAGTCATCATCGGTATAGTCGCAGCGGCCCATCAGGCCTGGTCCGCCAATATTTTTTCTACGGTAGGGGACATGTTCCCGAAATCCGCTGTGGCGACAGTTACCGGCATAGGAGGGATGGCCGGAGGAATGGCATCTTTCATATTCAACAAATGCTCCGGTGTCCTGTTCGACTATTCCGGGTCTTCCGGGATGGCATTCATGGGATTCGAAGGAATCGAAGCCGGATATTTCATCATATTCTGCATCTGCTCGGTACTTTATCTTGCAGGGTGGGTGATAATGAAGCTCCTGGTGCCGAGATACAAGCTTATTGAAGTCAAATAAATACGTAATGTTATGAATAATCTGTTCGATATAGACGGCAGGGTGGCCGTCATTACGGGAGGCAGCGGTGTCCTGGGCAGCGCGATGTCCAGGTATCTTGCTTCCCAGGGTGCCAAAGTGGCGATTCTTGCACGCAATGAAGAAAAAGGCAACGCGCTTGCCGCCGGAATCAGGTCGGAGGGACACGAAGCCATGTTCCTTAAGACAGATGTGACGGACAGGGACATTCTCGAGAAGAACTGCTCCGATGTGCTTGCCGCATACGGGAAAGTGGATATACTTGTGAACTGCGCCGGAGGAAATATGCCGGGGGCAACAATACCTCCGGACAAGACCATCTTCGACATCAGTATCGAAGATTTCCGCAAGGTGGTGGACCTTAACCTTTTCGGGACGGTGATACCTACGATGGTCTTTGCAAAGGCCATGCTCCCTACAGGGGGAGGGTCCATTGTCAATATGGCATCGGAATCGGCTCTCAGACCCCTTACCCGCGTAGTCGGATACGGAGCGGCCAAGGCAGCCATAGTGAATTTCACCAAATACCTTGCAGGAGAGCTGGCCATCAAGTTCGGCAATACTTTCCGGGTGAACGCCATGGCTCCCGGTTTCTTTATCACTGAACAGAACCGTACCCTTATGACCAATCCTGACGGCAGCTATTCCGACAGGGCGAAGACTATTCTTGCCCATACTCCGTTCGGACGTTTCGGAGAGGCCGATGAACTTCTCGGGTCCCTTCATTATCTGGTCAGCGACGCCTCACGGTTCGTTACCGGTACGGTACTCGTTGTGGACGGCGGCTTCGATGCATTCTCAATTTAAACGGACCTGGATATGTATTTGGGAAAACAGACATGGAGGTGGTACGGGCCTGATGACCCCGTATCGCTGAACGATATCAGACAGGCAGGGGCTACGGGTATTGTTACAGCCCTGCATCATATCCCCAACGGGGAAGTGTGGACGGAGGATGAAATCCGCAGGCGCATTGACATCATACGTTCGGCCGGACTCGAATGGTCGGTAGTGGAAAGCGTTCCGGTCCACGAGCATATCAAGACCAGGGAAGGCAATTACCGTCTCTATATAGAGAACTACAGACAGAGCATAAGGAACCTTGCCCGCTGCGGGGTGAACATTGTCACCTACAATTTCATGCCGGTCCTGGACTGGACCCGTACAGACCTGGCATTCAGGATGCCGGACGGATCCCTTGCGCTGAGGTTCGAGAAGGCAGCGCTGATAGCCTTCGACATGTTCCTTCTGAAACGCCCCGGAGCGGAGGCAGACTATACCCCGCAAGAGATAGAGAAGGCCCGTATAAGGTTCGCCAAGATGTCGGAAGACGAAAAATCCGTTTTAGTCAGGAACATCATAGCGGGTCTGCCGGGGGCAGAGGAAAGTTTTACGATAGAAGAATTCCGCAGCAGGCTTGAACACTATAGGGATATCAGCGCGGAACAGCTCAGGGACAACCTTATATATTTCCTGAACGGGATCGCCCCTGTCGCGGAGGAAGAAGGCGTACGTCTTGCCATCCATGCGGATGACCCTCCGTATCCTATCCTGGGCCTGCCGCGCATAATGAGTACGGAGGATGATTTCAGGAAAATCGCCGATGCGGTGCCTTCTCCTGCAAACGGACTTTGTCTCTGCACCGGATCTTTCGGCGTGCGTGAGGACAACGACCTTCCGGGCATGATGAGAAGGCTCGGTGACAGAGTCTATTTCGCGCATTTCAGATCGACCAGGCGTGATGCTGAGGGCAATTTCCATGAAGCGAATCACCTGGAAGGCGATGTGGATATGTACGAGGTGATGAAAGCCTTCCATGAACTGACCGAGAGACGCCGTGAGGCCATACCTTACCGTCCTGACCATGGACATCAGATGCTCGATGACCTGAAGAAAAAGACCAATCCGGGGTATTCCGGCATAGGCAGGCTCCGCGGTCTGGCCGAACTCCGCGGTCTGGAACTCGGAATCGCAAGGTCCATGCTGGAGAAAAATGAATAACCGTCACATTCTGATAGGAACCGATTATGATAGACAAAAATTTTCTGCTTGAATCCGGTTATGCCGCCACGCTGTATGAGCGTTTTGCCAGCGGGCAGCCGATAGTGGATTATCACAACCATCTGGATCCCCGCATGATAGCCGAGGACTGCCGTTTCGATGACATTACACAGGTGTGGCTGGGCGGAGACCACTATAAATGGAGGGCCATGCGTGCGAACGGTGTGGACGAGCATTTCATTACCGGAGACGCGGACAGCTATGCCAAGTTCGTGAAGTGGGCTGAAACCGTACAGTATGCCATGCGCAACCCGTTGTACCATTGGACCCATCTCGAGCTTCAAAGGTATTTCGGCATCACGGAGCCGCTCAATCCGGGCAGCGCACGCAGGATATACGACAGGTGCAATGCGCTCCTTCGTGAGGACGGGTTCTCCGTCAGGGGACTGCTCGAAAGGATGAATGTCCGTGTGCTCTGTACTACGGATGACCCTGCCGATGATCTGAGGTGGCACAAGGCCATTGCACAGGATGGTACTTTCAGCATAAAGGTCCTTCCTTCATGGCGTCCGGACAAGGTGATGGCAGTCGAGGGAGGTGAGGAATATACAGGATATATTTCCAGACTGTCTGAGGCTGCAGGAGTAGAAATAAAGGACTTCCAGGATCTTATGCGTGCCCTTGATGTCAGGCGGAAATATTTCATGTCGCTTGGCTGCCGGGGGGCTGACCACGGTTTCCGGGATTTTCCGGACAGGGATTTTACCGATTCGGATCTGGAGGTAATTTTCAGGAAAGCCATGAGGTCGGAAAGAGTTTCTTCTGATGACGCGGAGACTTTCCGCAGCGGAATGATCTACCATCTGGCGAAAATGAACGCTGAAGCGGGCTGGGTGCAGCAGTTCCATATCGGAGCCATCAGGAACAACAATCTCAGGCTTCTGCGCCGGATAGGACCTGATGCCGGATGCGATTCCATCTCTGACGGAAAGGTCGCTTCAGGGCTGTCAAGGATTCTGGGCCGGCTCGATGACGAGGGCTGTCTTGCCCGCACTATCCTCTACAACCTGAACCCGAAGGATTCCGAGACCCTGATGTCTATGGCTTACAACTTCAACGACGGTTCTTTCCCCGGTAAAATGCAGTACGGCGCCGCCTGGTGGTTCCTTGACCAGATGGACGGTATACGCCGGCAGATAGAGGTCCTTTCGCACGGGGGACTGTTGAGCCGGTTTGTCGGGATGCTCACTGACTCGCGGAGTTTCCTTTCTTTTCCGAGACATGAGTATTTCCGCAGGATCCTGTGCAATATTCTCGGGGATGACCTTGAAAAAGGCCTGCTTCCGGAAGAAGAATTCGATTTTATCGGCAGGATGGTGTCCGATATCTGCTATTTTAATGCAAAGAAATATTTCAACCTTACATTATCAGAGGATGATGGACTATGAGCAAGGAGAACCGCTGATGGCGGAGGTTCCTGATAAAGTTCCTGATAAAGTTCCTGATAAACTGAAGCAGCTGCATCCTGAGTTTTCTGATACGACATGGAACGTCCTTGAACATATTATGGAGAATCCACATGTTACTGCCGTTGAAATCGGAAACCGGATGAAGATTTCAGACAGGATGGTCAGAAAGCACATTGCCTTGCTGCGTAATGCCAATATTATCTGTCGGCACGGAAGCAACAAGAGCGGTTATTGGAAACTGTGTTTAATATTTTAACGTGAATCAGATGAACAAGTCAATAGTATCTCTGGCCGTGTCGGCCGTTTTTATGGTATGCATGTCCGATGCCTTTGCCGCAGAGACTTCAGGATCATTCAACAAGGTGCCGTCATCCTGGAAATGGATTTCGGACAAAGAGGTGGTTTTCACTTATGACGGCTCTTATACGGATTCTCTGGCATTTTCTGTAAATGCCCGCAGCGGCAGGGTCAAAGAAGGAGCCAGCGCTCCGGAAAAGTATTCCGGTTTTCCCCTGCATCCGGAAGGGGCTGTTAACCTTACTTATTCCCCGGATTCGACGAAACTGGCATTTACCAGGGACAATGACCTGTATGTCGCCGATATTGCAACGGGGAAGGAAGCCCGACTGACATTTGACGGTACTGACTTGATTCTCAATGGTTATGCATCTTGGGTATATTATGAGGAAATCCTTGGAAGGGCTTCGAAGTACAAGGCTTTCTGGTGGTCTCCCGACAGCAGGAAGATCGGTTTTTACCGGTTTGACAATACCCTTGTGCCGCTTTTCCCTATCTATTCACCTTTTGGCCAGGACGGGAAACTGAACAATACCCGTTATCCGAAGGCAGGGGAGAGGAATCCTGAGGTACGGATAGGCATGGTGGATGTGTCCGGCGTCTTCAGTCCGGAAAACGGAGGTGTCATAATCGCCGGACCGGACGGGATGGATGAGGCCACGCCGGAGGCTCCGGAGATCGTATGGGCGGATTTCGATCCTTCGGAGGACCAATATTTCGGAATACCGTTCTGGGGCGCCGACAGCAGGGAGTTCTATATCGCCCGTATGCCGCGTATCCAGAATACTCTCGATTTGTATGCGGTAAATGCATCCGATGGTTCGAAAAGACAGGTCTATCACGAAGAATACAAGACCTGGATCGACTGGATAAATGCCGTATCGTTTACGGAAAACGGTCTTTATATGGCCCGCCGGTTCGAGACGGGATGGGAGCAGATATATTTCCTTTCATACGATGGCAAGACTTTCCGCCGTCTGACGGACGGGAAGAACTGGGGGATCAGCATACTCCGCGTGGATGAGAAGAGGGGAGAGCTGTTCTTTACGGCGCGTCGTGATTCCCGGGTAAGGGAGACTCTTTACAGGCTTGACCTCGGCAAGGGATTCCCTTCCGCCGGCAACGCCGGTGTCTGTCCGGTCGAAGCGCTTACCGATCCTGCATATAATGTCTCCGGAGTCAGATTTTCTCCTGACGGAAAATATTTTGCCGCATCATACTCGAATTATACTACTCCGACCAGGGTGGCTGTTTTCGATACGTACCGTAAAGTGTCAGTAATGACGGACCCTTCTGCGGAAGGACTTCCTGTCTTCCCAGCCGGTGAAAATGCTCCCGAAATATGTCCGGCCGCTCCTGTGGAGATCCGGGTGTGCCGGCAGAATGTGGTGGCTGATATGGCATACGAGGGGTATTCCCCTGAAGACTATGCACTTGCACAGCTGATATGGCTCACGGCCGATGACGGGCAGAGGATGCCTGCAGCCATTGTTTATCCGAAGGGTTTCGACCCGTCCCTGAAATATCCTGTGCACATGGACATTTACGGAGGACCTGATACTCCTATGGTACGCGACAGGTGGAGCACGCCTTCCGGAAACAACCAGTGGTGGTCAGACCACGGTATCATACAGATTACGGCTGACGGAAGGGCGGCCGGGCATTGCGGCCGGGCCGGTACCGACCTGATCTACAAGAACCTGACAGATGTACCTGTGGCTGATTTCATCACCTGGGCTAAGTACCTCCAGTCACTTCCGTATGTACAGGCAGACAAGATAGGTGTCGAAGGTTTCTCTTTCGGAGGCACGATGACTTCCATGCTTCTTTTCCGTGCTCCGGAGCAGTTCCACTACGGCATAGCAGGGGGCGGAGTATATGACTGGAAACTGTATGACTCGCATTATACCGAGCGTTATATGGAGACCCCGCAGACCAACCCTGACGGCTACAAGGCCGCCTGCGTCCTGGAATATGTTTCCGGCTATCCGGTTTCCATCATGACCGGAAAGCATGGGGGACGGCATGTCGTTCCGGAAAGTGGGCATCAGGAACATGGGAATCTGCCGGTAACCGAGCCTGTCATGCTGAAACTCACCCACGGCACCGGTGACGACAACGTCCATTTCCAGAATACCCTCCAGCTCATTGACGCCCTCCAGAAGGCCGGAAAGAGTTTCGATTTCATGATCTACCCTGACGGCATGCACGGCTACCGCGGCTACCAGGGAACCCACTTCCTTGCCGAAAACCGCGCCTTCTGGCTGCACTACCTGAAAGGGGAGTAGAGAGTGTTGCGCAAAACCTGCAATTATCTTTAAAAAGTGTTGCTCATACGCAACACTTTTATTATATTTGTTCCATGATACATGGCTATGGAAACATTATTCAGAAAACATGACCAGTTCTTGGCGAATACGCCTATGGATATAATAAGAGATGCTATGAATGATGTGAATTGGAATTCACATCTGATAGCTATTGTAGGGGCGCGTGGTGTAGGCAAGTCTACTATTATACGCCAATTCATTAAATTGAATTATGGTACTTATGATAGAACCGTCTTATATTGTTCGTTGGACTCAGTATATTTTGCCACGCATACACTGCTTGATCTTGTGGAAATGTTTGCCCTTAATGGCGGTCAACGACTGTTTCTCGATGAAGTACATAAATATGAAGGTTGGAGCAAGGAGATAAAGGAGATATATGATCTTTATCCGGAAATCAAGATTGTAATAAGCGGTTCATCTTTGCTTCAGATTCTTAATGCGGATGCTGATCTTTCGCGCCGTTGTGTCAGATACTCTTTAAGGGGCTTATCTTTCAGAGAGTATCTGTGTTTTTATAAAGGAATCAATATTAGAAAATACTCTCTGGATGAAATTCTTGACAACCCGGGGCCTCTTTGTTCGGAGGTAAATGAAGTATGCTTTCCGGTGAAAAGTTTCAAAGAATATCTTATGTTCGGATATTATCCGTTTTATATTGAAGGAGAAACGGATTATTATACGAAAATCGAACAGGTTGTAAACTTCGTCATAGAAGTCGAACTTCCACAGTTGCGCAAGGTTGATGTCAGGAATCTCCGAAAGATCAAAGCGCTTGTCAGTATAATTGCAAGCGAGGTTCCCTATGAAGTTGATGCAAGTAAACTGGCAAGGGCGATAGGTGCCGGCAGGGATACTGTTATTGAATACATGAACCATCTGGCTGATGCAGAAATATTCAATCTTTTGTATTCAGATTCGAAAAGTGTAGGCAAATTGACCAGACCGGACAAGATTTATCTTGAAAATCCGAATCTTTTGTATGCACTCTCTTCCGGTGGAGTTAAAACCGGAACGGCAAGGGAGACTTTTGTTGTAAGCCAGCTGAAAAATTCACATTTGATCGAATACGGTAAAAAAGAAGGTGATTTCAAAGTGGATGGTAAACATACCTTTGAAGTCGGAGGCCGGGATAAAGGTTTTGCACAGATAGCAGGATTACATGACTCCTATATCCTTGCTGATGATCTTGAGACGCCCATAGGAAAGAAATTGCCGGTCTGGACAGTCGGATTTTTGTATTGACAGATTTTATGGCCAAAATCCACCAGCTCCGCCGCATGGCGGTCATAATAGCGAAACTGAGTGACGGCAGGAGGCTGAAACCCTCTGACCTGCTGGACTCCGTCAGGCGATCCATGTCGGTCGTTGATGACAGGGACGAGGATGTTTCTCTCAGGACACTGCAGCGTGATATCGCTACCATTGACGAACTGTTCCACATCACCATAAAGTGTGATGCTTCAGGGTATTATCATGTCGCTGAGCGGGACGGCATTTCTGATGAGTATGAATCCATGCTTCTTAATTTCGAACTGCTCAGCAGCATAGATTCCGACAGCCTTCTCCAGAAGTATGTCCTTTCAGAGCATCACCGTCCGGCTTTCCGGGTCGATATTTCAGAAGTGCTCAATGCGATAAGGAACTGCCATCCTGTAGAATTTGACTATACGCTGTTCCGGCATGGAAATAAAATGATCCGCAAGTCGGTCGAGCCTTACTTCCTGAAAGAGTCGCAGCAGAGGTGGTATCTGGTCGGATATGACAGTGACGGCAAGCTGAAGACTTTCGGCATGGACAGGATTTCCTCTCTGTCTGTATCGGGCGACAGGACTTTCCGTAGAAAAGAGGACATGGATATCCCCGCCCTGTTCAGGGAATGTTACGGGATATGGAATGATCCGGATATGCCGGTGGAGGAGATTGTCCTGAAATACGATTCCGTCGACGGTGCTTTTCTCAAGACCATGCCTCTGCACCATACCCAGGAGATATTGTCCGATACCGGGGAAGGAATCATAGTCAGGGTCAGGCTCCGCATAACCAATGATTTCGTAATGGCCTTGCTTTCCCGCAGCCGTTCCCTCGAAGTCATCAGTCCCAGGCATCTGCGTGAACGAATCCGCGATATCTGTGCCGCCGCCCTGGAAAGGAACTGGTAGCGGTTCTTTTTGGCTTGAGTCCTGCCTGAGGTTGCACACCTGGAATTGAGATGTTTGCATGAAGACTGCACACCTGCAGTAGGGTTATCTGTGTATCTCTTTGAAAACCACTATGTTTCATAAGGAGGGCTACTCCAGGTGTCACACTTTTACGCACACCTGCAGTGGCGGATATGCCCTGCAGGTGTCTGCAATGCGGTTTGGCTCCTCCAGGTGTGCAGGGATATGTTACACCTGCAGTTAGAGACTTTGTATAACGCGTTGGTTTTCAATATATTTCTAGTTTATGCCTTTTCCAGGTGTGTGTCCCGTCCTGAAAAAAGTTTATTGTTCCCAATCGTTATTGTATCCGGAGACGAATATCAGTAAAACCGTCACAAATCTCCGTAGAATCGTTACTTCTTTGAGCATAATGTACTGCTACCTTTGCCG
>CALVAJ010000025.1 GCA_944325505.1 uncultured Bacteroidales bacterium | reverse complement strand
AACATTTTATCAGGAAAACTACTAAACAATGAATACGTCTTTCAAACGCTATTCTATTGCCGCCGAATTATTAACCTCTATTGTCTATCAGCTATATATGTCGACTGAGATACAACTGAGGTACAAGACATCCATTTTCGCCCAATGTTGAAGCCACCAAGAAGGCTCTCTCACCCCCTCCTTTTCTTTTTCGATTGTCTCACTCTTTATGGCTGATGAAGGTGGGACTATTCATCAAAAATGCGCTCTTTGGATAGCAATCAGCCAAAATTGCCAAAAATATTTTCATAAATAATCTTAAAACTGCTTTTTGCCCCTGTCATAGTTTTTTCTCTTTGCCGAATGCCTTGAACCATAGATTTTCCCTTGTTCAAAATTTGTACCGTTTTGAATTTGTTGTTTTCAAGATAGTGCTGTGACTCAGTGTGTTAGGAGATATGAAAAGTCTTCCATATGAATCTTATGAGCATTACAAACAGGAATCTGTTCTTCGGGAATATGTATCGGATGCCGACAGCCGGATAAACCTGATAGATGTGAAGGCTTGGAAAGAGGCGAGAAAAACGAATACCGTTTCCTCATTCCGGAAATATATCGATGAAAACAACGGAAGGGGTGCCCATTTGGAAGATGCCCAAAACTATATCTACATGATTACTGCCAGAGGCAATTACTACAGGAAGGATATGCTTGCGGCATATGATTACTACAGGAAGTGTCCGGACGGGTTCATAAGCGAGAACAGTACGGCTGAAGACAAACTTATACTGAAAGAATGCGAGGAGTATTACTATTTCCAGAAAGCCGCTTCCGGGACAATAGAGGACTGCGACTATTACCTCAGTCAAAAGTGGTATCACTATTGGAGTGAGGTAAGGAACAGAAAGATGCAGCTTCTGTGCGAGCAGCACGATTATGACAGGGCTATGGATTATGCAGACACTCCTTCTTCTAAAAAATTTGTGCGTAATGCCAGAAAGCAATGGAAAAAAGCCGTCAAGCAGTAACGGGAGAAAGAGACGGCGCAGGAAAAGCCATAAGACCGGTATTCCCGAAAGGGCGGTGACTGCCGTTCTTCTGGTTCTGACAGTTCTTTGCCTGACAGATCTGCCGGAGATCCTTTCTCAGGCAGTGAGATTCGTTGCATTTGCCGGTTATTTGTATATGGGCTATACGGCTGTCAGAAACGGGAAATGGGGATTTACAGCGGTGTATCTGATGGCGGCCCTTGTCTTTCAGCCGTTTTATATGTTTGGAATGGGGCAGAGGCTGTTGACTGTCATTGACATCGTTTTGATAGTAGTCCTGCTGTATTCCCTGTACCGGACCATCAAGCCAAAAATCAAATCATAGAGTGATGAGAAGAATATATTTATTTTTGTCCAGCGCCGTTTTCCTGTTCATTCCGATATCCTGCAATTCGGAACAGCATGCGGTGAATGAACTTGAGAAATTTGTAGAGTATCTGCAGGAAAACAGTGATGAACTGGACGGACAGGCATTGGAAGAAGCCTCGCAACGGTACGCCGAAATCGTGGAAAAACTGGACTCACACGTGTATGACGAGAACCAGCTGGAGCAGATCGGACGATTGAAAGGCAAATGTGCTGCATTGTTTGCAAAGCGCAGCTTACGTGATGCGGAAGATGGATTCAACGAGTTTCTGAATGAGGCCGGCGGATTTGTCCAGGGACTTATAGAGTCATTTACAGATGATACGGACCAGTCGGAGCCGGACATGCAATGACCCCGGAACCCCTCGGCAAATGCAGTCGGGGAGTATCAAAGTATGCCGGAAGCCGTGAACATGGCTTTGTATATTTCAGCTTTTCGGTCTACTGACATGGGATACGCTCTTGATGAAGAGGGCATCCTGTAGAATGTCATTTCTCTTCCTTCAGGTGTAGAGAATCTTACGGATTCTCCGGTTTTCGGTTTGCTGCATCCCAACATTCCGCATACGGTATCCGTAGCTTTTTCTACGGTAGTGACGATGGTACGGCATAAAGGTATCTTCGCCAGCAGTGAATCCAGATCAGTAGGGGAGACTATCTCGAGGAATTTGTCCGAGGCGTTGTCTTTCATGCGGATTACTTCAGTCGCGGCATCAAACAGGGCGATACCCTTGTCCCGGCAGAAGGCGGTTATTTTTTCCTTGTCGAAATGCTTGCGGTCAGATGCTATGAAATGCTCCCTGTCCTGGTAAAAGACCAGACCGAATATTCTCCACATGTCATTTATGAAATTCGGATAGAAGAATTCCATTGACCATTTCTCCTTTTTAGGCGGGAAGCTGCCAAGCATGAGCAGCCTGGCAGCTTCCGGTAAAAAGGGTTCAAGCGGATGCTTTTCCGTTTCCGTCATTTGAGTTTGTCTCCGTTCATCGTTATGAGGAATTCTTCATTGGATACGGTCTTTTCCATACGGTCCTTCAGGAATTCCATGGCTTCGACCGATGTCATGTCTGCCAGGTAGTTGCGCAGTATCCAGATTCTGTTGCTCTGTTCCTGTGTGTACAGAAGGTCATCGCGACGCGTACTGCTCAGGGTTACGTCAACGGCAGGGAAGATACGCTTGTTGGCAAGTTTCCTGTCAAGCTGGAGCTCCATGTTGCCTGTTCCCTTGAATTCTTCGAAGATGACGTCATCCATTTTCGAGCCGGTTTCCGTGAGTGCCGTAGCCAGAATGGTCAGAGACCCGCCGTTCTCGATATTCCTTGCCGCCCCGAAAAACCTCTTGGGCTTATGCAGTGCATTGGCATCCACTCCTCCCGAGAGTACTTTTCCGGAAGCAGGCTGGACAGTATTGTAGGCTCTGGCCAGTCTTGTGATCGAATCCAGGAAAATGACCACGTCATGGCCGCATTCAACCATTCTCTTTGCTTTTTCAAGCACCATGTTCGCTACCTTCACATGCCTTTCTGCAGGCTCGTCAAACGTAGAGGCGACCACTTCTGCCTTAACGCTACGGGCCATGTCCGTGACTTCCTCAGGTCTCTCGTCTATCAGGAGAACGATCAGATATGCTTCAGGATGGTTGTCTGCAATGGCGTTTGCAATGGACTTCATCAGCATTGTCTTACCTGTCTTGGGCTGTGCCACGATAAGTCCCCTCTGGCCTTTCCCGATAGGGGTGAACATGTCGACTACGCGGCAGGACAGATCATTGTGTCCGTTGCCGAGAAGGGTGAATTTTTCGTTCGGGAACAACGGAGTCAGGAAGTCGAACGGAACCCTGTCGCGGATGAATTCAGGTGTACGTCCGTTGATATATTTGATTCTTACGAGAGGGAAATACTTGTCCCCTTCCTTCGGTGGCCTGATTTCACCGGTTACCGTATCTCCGGTCTTGAGCGCATTCGATTTTATCTGTCCCTGGGAAACATAGATGTCATCCGGAGAATTAAGGTAATTATAATCGGATGATCTCAGAAATCCGTATCCGTCCGGCATGATTTCAAGGACTCCGGTAGCTTCGACAACTCCTTCAAATTCGATTTTCGGCTGCTGGACCTGCTGTCTCTGAGGCTGATACTGCTGTGCGCTTCTCTGCATGTACTGCAGTCTTTCCTTCCTGTCGCGCATCGGCGGCATCTGCTGTCTTGGTCCCTGGGCCTGCTGAGTGTCATGTTCGGACTGGTTCATGACATGGGCTTCGTTCTTCTGCTGTGGCTCCTGCTTCTGCAGAGTATCGGAAGAAGGCTTCTGAAGCGTTTCCTGTTTCTGTTCAGGCTTCTCCTGCTTCTGTATCCTTGCCCTGTGACCGCGGAGATTCTGTTCCTCAGGCTGTTCTTCCAGCTGTTTTTCCTGTACTTCAGGTCCGTTTCCCGTCTGCACTGCAGGTTTTTCCTGCTGGAGCTGCTGAGCGGACTTAGGCTTGCGCCCTCTTTTTTTAGGTGTCTTTTCCGCTTCTGTCTCCAAACGGGCAGCGGAAGTTTCTTCTGCCGCCGGCTCCTGCAGCACAGTCTGTTCAGGGGCAGCAGCCGCTTTCCGTGGTCTTCCACGTTTCTTTGTCACTTTTTCAGGCGCTTTCTGTGAATCCAGTACGGCCTCCTTGTCCATAATGTCATAGATAAGGGAATCCTTGTCTTTCTTTTTCGCCCCTTTGATGCCGAGTTCCGCTGCTATGGCGTAGAGCTTCTCGTCATCCATCTCTTTCAGCTCGAAAATCTTGTGCATATTTTAAGGTAGTGTATAAAAATATCTGATGTAAATAAATGGGAAAAGGTCACGTCATGACCAAAAAGTTGCGGAAATACCGCTTCAGACCATGCAAAGATAGGTAAAATAATCGGAAAAACAATTTTCTCTAGAAATTATTGTCCCAGTAGCTGCTGCTTTTCTTGAATCTGAGCAGATCCGCAAGGGCTGCCGCATTGGCGGCGATACGGAAACTCCACGATTCCCACTGCCCGCTAGGTACCCATGAAACTGAAATATTGAAACAGTGCAGGTCATACTGGGCGCTCAGCTGCGTCGTGGTCATTTTCATAGCCATGAGGTCGAAGCCGGTCGTAAGGTTGATGGAAAGCGCCGGGGTGATCTTTACATTGCCTGACAGGCCCAGAGTCTGCGTATGCCTGTGGTTGGTTATCAGATGGTCATTGGAATACTGATAGCTCCTGCTGTAGTTGTATGAATAGTTGATGTTGACCGACCATGGGGCGTTCGGGTTCATATAATATAGCCATCCTCCAGGGATATATTCCCCGGTTACCGGATGGTAATACACCCTGGTATAATTGTCCGCCGGATTCCCGCTGTCTCCGGAGCCGTCGTTACCGTTTATCTTGCCTTCTCCAGAGAAAGAGTAGGATACCGAAGCACTGGCGTTAGTCAGGCGCAGAGGTTTTGTCCAGCCTTCGGTCTGGACATTGAACTTATTTATCTTACGGCCCCGCTCATCGATTGCGTACGGGTCGAAGTTGGCATTCGCGCTGATGCCGACCTTGCCGAAGACGGAAGTAGACATCGTTATACCGATGTTGCTGAGATTCAACGAGTCAGCAAGAAAGTTGTATCCGGTTGAAAGATTCAGCTGGTCTATGAGCTTGATTTTCTTGGTGCCTGCACCGGTGGTGTCACGCAGATCCCTTACCTTCGCCTCGACATTGTTTCCGATGGAAAGGCTCATGCTCGCCGTTTTCCCTTTGCCCGGGGCGGAGTATATCTGTCCGGCATAGATGTTATAGTCTTCACTGTGCTGTACTCCGTCCCTGTCGGTATATGTCAGAGTCCTCCATCCGTTGAAATAAGTACCTTTTTCAGGGCTGAACGAGAATGACAGGCTTGGCGATATGACGTGCCTTATGGCCTGTATTTTCCTGTGTCTGCCGAAATTGAACATTCCGTACAGCCTGGTGTTCATGGACAGGCTACCGGAGTAGTTATGCGTGGTTCCGAACGTGCTGAACTGCCCTCCTTCGCGCTCCTCTACACGATCGGTATCGGGATTGTAGTACCTTTCGGTCTTGTTGAAGAACCAGTTCATACCGTAGGATATGCTCGGTGTCACATTGATATACTTGAACAGGGCGAAATTAGGCAGTCCGATCTGGAAACTGTGTGTCATACCGTTCTGGAACTTGTCCCAGAACCCGGGTTTGTTGAATTCGGAGGCCTTGAAGTTTATCTTGTTCTGCAGGGTGGTACTGTACCCCAGCGAAAACTGTTCGTAGAATTTCTCCTTGCCGACCCTGTTCTTCCTTTTGAACGGATAGAACCTGCTCACTGAAAATGTCAGGTTAGGCAGAGTGAACGAATACGAGCTGTCCCTGGAGTTCTGGCTGTGCAGTGCATTTACCGAGAGATTCATCTTGCCGTTCCAGTTTCTGGAATAGGATATTGAAGATGAAATCTGGTTCTGCAGGGCTTCCGTCACGGATGTCGAGTTGTATCTGCTGTTCGACGGGCTGGAGAAGTTGACAGAGGCGCTGAAAGTAGTTCCAGGACGTGCCTTTGAATCCTGGGAATGGCTCCACCGTACACCGAAGTTCCTTGTCTGGAAAAAGTCAGTACTTCCTTTTTCGCCGGTCTGGTCGTTTGAATAGGTGATTGAAAGGTTTCCGTTGAACTTGTAGTTGACCTTGTAACGCGAATTCAGGTCTACCGCCCACGAACCGAGAGTGTATATGTCACCGGTAAGCGACAGGTCGAAATAGTCTCCCAGGACGAAGTACATGCCCAGATCCCTGAGGTAAAACCCTCGGGCGCTTTCCTCTCCGAAAGTCGGCATCAGCAGGCCCGTAGCCCTGTCGGGACGCTTTGGAATGAATCCGAACGGCAGCACTATCGGGAACATGGGCACATCCTCGACGACAGGATATGCAGGTCCGAAAACCGTCTTCTGAGACGGTTTGGTCATGACTTTCGCCGCAGTAAGATGCAGATAGTAGTGCGGATGCTCGCAGTCGCAGACCGTGTATTTGCCTTTGGTGATATTTATGGACTGGTCAGGCATCATCTTGATGTTCTTTCCATGGAGGATGCCTTCCTGTTCCTGGGTTATCATATTGGTTATGCGGGCCTTCCTGGTGTCGAAATTATATCTGACCTCTTCCATTTCGTAGGTTTTCCCGTTGTCTTCCATTCTTGGAAGCCCCTTTACGGCACCTGTAGAATCCCTGGTACCTCTGGCATAGACGGTCTGGGTCTGCAGGTTGTATTCCATATAATCCGCGGAAAGCTTCATTGTCCCGTAGGTAACCGTTACGTCACCATAATAATATATCATCCTTTTCCCGTCGGAGAAGTCTTCGATTATGGAATCCCTGGCTGTCGAGAAGGCCGGTCTTTCAAGAGAACTTTTACCGAGCAGCTCGATGGAGTCGGCCCTGGCGACGGAATCCGCAAAGGCTATCGAATCCCTGGCCGCTATCGCGGAATCCGAAAGCTGGACCGTATCCTTCACGGCAAGCTCGGTTCTCGCCCTGTCCCTGAGCCTGTTGCGCCTTGAACGCCTGTCATCCTGGGAAGATACACTGAATGAGCTGATAATCAGGAAGAAAATGAACCCGAATATCAGCTTTTCCACAGTTATATACTTATTATTCCGCAAATTTTTCATATTTTTGCAAGATGCAAAAGTAACACTAATTTCAAAAATTGCAAAACGCCGTTTGCCTATTATGTATCTAAAATATATTCCAGCCCTTGTCTGCACCTTTCTTTTACCGGTGCTGTCCTGTCATTCCGCATCCGCCGCACAAGAGACCGTGAGGCCGAAACTGGGGACAGTGGTCATTGATGCCGGACACGGAGGAAAAGACGCAGGCTGTGTGAGCAGGGACGGGAGGACATACGAAAAGAACCTGACCCTTGCCATTGCCAAGCAGCTCGGTCAGAAAATCAAGGCCGAATATCCTGATGTGAAAGTCTATTATACCCGCTTGACGGACAGATACCTGACGCTGAACGAAAGGGCAGACATAGCAAACAGGAACCATGCAGACCTGTTCATATCCATTCATATAAATGCCAATAACAGCGTCTCGCCGAGCGGCTTCTCCGCCCATATATTCGGACGCTCGAGCGGGAAGGACAGCGACCTGTTCAAAGGAAACATGGAACTCTGCCGCAGGGAGAATTCTGTGATACTGCTTGAGGACGACTATTCGACCAATTATCAGGGGTTCGATCCGAATGATCCGGAATCGTTCATTTTCTTCAACCTTATGCAGAATGCCTTTTACGAACAGAGCCTGCTTTTCGCCGGAGAAGTCATACAGTCTCTGGAAGGAGGCCCTATAACTAAAAACAGGGGGATATCCCAGGATCCGTTCTTTGTGCTATGGAAGACTTCCATGCCGTCGGTCCTGCTTGAACTGGGATTCATTTCCAATTCGGCCGATCTGAAAGTGCTCAATTCAGAAAAAGGCCGCTCCCAGATAGCCTCCAGGCTGTTCGATGCATTCCGGAAATTCAAGACCAAGTACGACAGCAGCCTTGATCTGTCGGCCCAGAGCCTGTCCGTGACGGAGGCATCGCCTCAGACAAGTTCCACGATAGCGGGGCTCCCGTCTGGAGAATCCGCAATGTACGGAATCCAGATCATGGCTTCCGGCCGGGAAATCTCCGCGACAGACAAATCATTCAAAGGCTACAGGCCGCTTGTCGTCCGGGACGGCTCCTTATATAAATATGTAATTTGCGTGTCCGGAGAGGAAAAGGACGTGCGCTCCGATCTCAGGTCCGTTGTCAGGAAATTCCCCGGAGCCTTTGTCGTCGAGATCCGGAACGGGACGATTGTCCGCCGTTAAATGCCGGCCTGTATTGCCGCTTGTCGGAAAAAAAATTTAACTTAGCTTTTGATTTGTGTCAGAAAAATTTTGATCCATGAAACTTAGCAGAGAATTCAAGATAGGGTGTTTCGTGCTGGCAGTGCTCGTCGCTTCCTTTTTTGTCATCAACTTCCTGAGAGGAAAAGACATTTTCAACAGGGAGATGACCGTCATGTCTTCCTATGAGAACATAGACGGACTTGTACCCTCCGACCCGGTGTACATCAAAGGCTATAAGGCAGGCAGCGTCATATCGGTCGAATATCTCCCGGAAAAGGGACACTTCGAAGTCGCATGTTCTGTTTTGAAGAAATTCCGGATTCCGTCGGATTCCAGAATGACGATATACAGCCGGGACATCATGGGCGGGAAAGCCGTAAGGATAGACCCTGGCCTGTCTGCCGACCATATCTCGGACGGAGCGGTCCTTGCCCCCGCAACAGAACCTGACATGCTGGCATCATTGGCAGGACAGGCGGTACCTCTGCTTTCCAGGATTTCTTCGGCGGTTGAAGGCCTCGATTCCCTGACGGCCTCGGCAAACGCCCTGCTCAGCCGAGAAAACCGTGACGGAATAAGGAACATAATACTGAAACTGGAAAAAACCGCGTCAGAAGCAGAAAAAATATCTTCCGCTCTCGGAGGCAGATCAGGCGAGCTTGAACTTTTAATAGACAATCTTGCATCCCTGAGCACCCGGCTGGATTCCATCGCACTCAAGACCGACAGGTCAATGTCGGATGTCAACTCCGTTACCGCCGCTCTCAGGAAGTCGGACATAGAAGGCCTGATAGTCTCTTTCAGGGACCTGCTCGACAATATCCGGAATCCGGACGGTTCTTTCGGCAGGCTTTTGTCCGAAGACGGCATGTATGATTCGATCGAATCCCTGATTTCAGATGCCGACAGTCTTTTGCGTAAAATTCAGGAGAACCCGAAAAAATATATCAGAGTTTCGATTTTTTAGGGCTATTTTCCTGTAATAATGCATATTAGCAATTTTGAATTATTCAAAATTGCTATATTTGTGATTCTTTGATATTTGACTGTTCTATTCTTTCGTAATTTATTGATTTTAAAGTATTTATAAAACACCTTCGTTTAATCGTCCGGACTTCGGGGATGTAAAAAAAACATAATAAACAATAGCATTTCAAAAAAATTACTAAGTTTTTTTTCACCACCTTTGTAACCGTTTTGAGAAAATATCGTAATAAATAACCTGAATCAATCCGGATGCTTTCTGACAAACACATACTCGTATGGAACCGCTGCCTTCAGATTATCGGACAGATAGTCGAGCCGCAGCAGTTTGCAGTATGGTTCAAGCCTATCAGACCGGTATCCCTGGAAGATTCGACACTTACCGTAGAGGTTCCTACGGAGTTCTTCAGAGAGTATCTTGAAGAGTGTTTCCTGGATGTCCTCAAAAAGACTTTGAAAAGGGAACTCGGTGCAGGGGCGAAGCTCCAGTATATGGTAAGGCCTGTCAAGGTCCAGCCGGCAATGACTTATCCGGCCGCACACGGCCATGCTCCGGTAAACAAAGCGATAAACATCTCCAGTTCATATACGCAGGCGGCAAATCCCGGACCTTTTGTCTTTCCGGGTACTGCGACACACAGGGTGCAGGTGAACCCTCAGCTGAATCCGATCTACTGTTTCGGCAATCTCGTGGAAGGGGAGTGCAACAAGATGGGAATAACTGCCGGGGAAAGCATTTCCGATTCTCCCGGGAAGACTCCTTTCAATCCCTTGTTCCTTTTTGGCGGACCGGGGCTTGGAAAGACCCATCTCGCCCAGGCAATCGGTATAGCGATCAAGGAGAAACACCCGGAACTCGTAGTGCTTTACGTTCCTGCAAACAGGTTCAAGACGCAGTATATGGACGCTGTCAGCGTGAAAAACAAGCTCGTCGACTTCCTGGCATTCTATATGAAGATGGATGTGCTGATAGTGGATGATATCCAGGAGCTGGTATCTCCCGGTACGCAGAATGCCTTCTTTCATATATTCAATCATCTGCATCAGTCCGGCAAGCAGTTGATCTTCACCTCAGACAGGGCTCCGGCCGACTTGCAGAATTTTGAAGAAAGGCTTTTGTCCAGACTGAAATGGGGACTTTCCGTAGAGCTTACGAGGCCGGATTTTCCGACCCGTCTTGCAATGCTCAAGGCCAGAAGTTTCCGTGAAGGTGTAACTATAAGCGATGACGTGCTCATTTATCTTGCAACACGGATAACTTCCAACTTCCGCGAACTTGAGGGTACGCTTATTTCCCTTATCGCCAACGCCACCCTTGCCCATAAGGAGGTAACTGTCGATATGGCAGAGCGCATCACTGAAAATATCGTAGGGGAGAAAGACAGCGATGTCACGATAGACAAGGTGCAGAAAGCCGTATGCGAGTATTTCAACATCACACGCGACACCCTGCTGTCCAAGTCAAGGAAGCGTCAGATCGTCCAGGCAAGGCAGATAGCCATGTACATGAGCCGGAATCTGATAAACTGCTCCCTTGCCACCATCGGGGCCGAGCTCGGGGGGAAAGACCATGCCACGGTTCTCCATGCATGTACGACAGTATCCGACCTGATGGCTATAGACAAGAGTTTCAGGCAGTATGTCTCGGATATAGAAAAGATGCTCGTGCCTGCCAGATAGCTTGCCACATACTTATACCATATATGAAATCAGAAAGGGTACTTGAGATTTTCAAGGAAATTACCAGGGTTCCGCGCGAATCCGGTCATGAGGAGCAGATCGTTGCGTACCTGCAGCGGTTTGCTTCGTCTCATTCGTTACAGTGTAAAACCGACAAGGCAGGCAACGTGCTGATTGTCAAAGAAGCCGCAGAAGGTAAAGAAGATGTGCCGGTTCTGGTCCTGCAGAGCCATTCCGACATGGTGTGCGAGAAGAATTCCGGAGTCGAGCATGATTTCTCCAGGGACCCTATCAGATATGTGATAGAAGACGGATGGATGATCGCCAAAGATACGACGCTCGGTGCAGACTGCGGTATCGGCATGGCTGCCGCTCTTGCAGCCCTTGAGGATACGGCACCGACAGGGCGTATCGAAAGCCTTTTTACAGTATCAGAGGAGACCGGCCTGGACGGAGCAAATGCCCTGGAGCCGGAATTCATATCCGGAAAAGTCCTGATCAATCTCGATTCGGAAGATGAAGGCGAACTTTTTGTCGGATGCGCCGGAGGAATAGACACTACTGCTGAATTCTACTTTAAAACAAAAAAGTTATCACCTGGAACACATTTGTTAAAAATACAGATATTCAACGGATTGGGCGGACATAGCGGTGACGATATAGATAAAGGTAGATGCAACGCCGTCCAACAGCTTGCAAGGTTCCTGTACGGAGAATTGCCGTACGGTATCGACTTGTGCAGTATCGGCGGCGGCAATAAACGCAATGCCATCGCCAGGGAAGCGGAAGCTGTAATCGCAGTGCCTGACCCTGAAGCGACATCTTCTCGTTTCAAAACCTTCGGAGAAGTGCTCAGGCAGGAATTCGCCTTGTCAGATCCGGGGATTTCAGTCCGGCTGTCAGACGACACCGGTAACCTCCATGAAGCAATTGAGGAGAGTGTAGCATATGCTCTCATAAAGTCTTTGTTCGCGGCACCGCATGGAGTCCTGGCCATGAGTATGGATATTCCGGGCCTGGTGGAGACTTCCACCAATCTTGCCTCGGTAAAGATGCCGTCACCGGGAATCATCAGAATCGGAACCAGCCAGAGATCGTCTGTCACATCTGAACGTCAGTCTGCCGCCGCAAAGGTTGAAGCCTGCTTTGCATTGGCCGGGGCCAGGGTTTCGCATGAGTCTGAATATCCGGGATGGAAGCCGGATATGGATTCAGAAGTACTTAAGGTATGCAGGGCATCATACAGGAAACTGTTTTCCGTCGAACCGGTTGTCAGAGCGATCCATGCCGGGCTCGAGTGCGGGCTGTTCCTTGACAAGTGGCCGGATCTGGACATGATATCATTCGGACCTACACTCAGAGGAGTCCATGCTCCCGGAGAAAGACTCGACCTTAAGTCACTGGACAAGTTCGTCGCCTTGCTCGATGATGTCATAATGACATACAGCGGAAATTCCATAAAACGATAGCACCATGGCACAGATAGCCCCTTCAATGCTTTCTGCGGATTTCCTGCATCTGGAAAAGGATGTGGATACCGTAAATTCGTGTGCTGACATATTTCACCTCGATATAATGGACGGGGTTTTCGTCCCGAATATTTCCTACGGGTTCCCTGTCGTGGAAGCTATTGCATCAAAAGCCGTGAAACCGATGGATGCACATTTGATGATTGTCCATCCGGAGAAATACGTAGAAAGGTTTGCAAAGACAGGGGTGGCAATGCTAAGCGCACATCTTGAGGCAATGGATGATCCTGTATCCGTAACGAAACTCATCCGTTCATATGGCATGAAGGCCGGAATCGCATTCAATCCGGATGTTCCGGTAGAGAATGTTTTCCCTTATCTGGAATACTGCGATTTTGTGCTGGTAATGTCTGTCTTTGCCGGTTTCGGAGGCCAGAAGTTCATAGAATCGACATATGAAAGGATCAGTACTCTCAGACATGAAATCTCAGCCAGAGGTCTCGATGTCATGATAGAAGTCGATGGAGGGGTATCTCCGGCCAATTCCTCATCTCTTGTAAACGCCGGGGCCGACATTCTTGTTGCCGGCAGTGCCGTTTTCAGGTCAGATGATCCGGTGGCTGTGGTCAGGGCTATGAAATGATGTAGCCTATCTCCTTGAATGAAAATTCCCTTATCGTTCCGTCCGGAAGTTCGACCTGCAGTAAGGCGCTATCGGAAATTCCCCTTATGATTCCCGTGAATTCCGTTCCGGTCCTGACGTCAGTGTACCTTGCAGGCTCATCTTTACGGTACATGGAGCCGAGATAGGACGAGAGCAGGCCCGAGGGGCCGGAAACGGCTTCATCAAGCCGAGCCATTATCCGGGGAAGAAGTTCTTCCAGGACTTCTTCAGGCCTGTAGGCCTTTCCGGTAATGAGTGCAAGAGACGTGGGATTCGGTATTTCCCGAGGAAACCTCTGCTGGTTCAGATTCATGCCTATGCCTATTATACTGCCGGACAGATTACCTCCGTCTACCGTATTTTCAATCAGTATTCCGCATATTTTCCGGTCCGATACATAAATGTCGTTGGGCCATTTGATCTTTGCACTTACATTTTCTGCCGCAATGTAGTCCCTTATACCCAGGGCGACAGCCTCACTTATGACAAACTGGCAGTCAGGAGGGATATTCTCGAGCAGACCGTCCCCGGGTTTCAGCACCAGACTGAAAGTGAGGTTGCTTCCAGCCTCGCTTGTCCATTTATTCCCCCTCTGACCGCGTCCTGAGGTCTGTTCTTTGGCTGCTATGACCGTTGTCCCGGTCAGGTCCTTAAGCAAGCGTTTTGCCTGATTGTTGGTAGAATCGATGCTTTCGTACCAGATAATGTCCGTCATATTTTTCATTGGTGCGGATTTTGAGTATATTTGCCTCGCAAAAATATAAGAAAATTCAAAATATGAATCATAAAAGCGAACTTGATGTCATAGCGGACGCAATGCTCGAGAAAAAAGGGAACGGAGTCGTATCCCTGGATCTGAAGAAAATCGGGACCGCAATATCAGATTATTTCATCGTCTGCAGTGCAGATTCCACCACAAATGTCTCCGCCATAGCGGACAATGTCGAAGAAAAGATGATTGCCGACTGCGGAAGGAAGCCCGTGCGTTCACAGGGGTGGGAAAATTCATTGTGGATTATATTGGATTACGGAGATATTGTAGTTCATGTGTTCCAGACCCAGTACAGGGATTTCTACAGGCTCGAAGATCTGTGGGCGGACGCTGACAGAAAGGAGTACACAGACGATCAGTCCCTCTCCTAAATTTTTTCAAGAATGGGTACATCTGGAAACGGCATGCCTACAAACGGAGGCAATAACCCGCAGAGAAGGAAACCGGTGCGGGTATCTTTCAACTTTTCATGGTTTTATATAATATTGGTTCTCGGCATCATCTGGATGTTTTTCAATCAGGGCGGCGCCAATCCGCAGAAGATCGAGTGGTCGGATGTGAAAGAGCAGATAAAAGCCGGGGACGTCAAGGAAATAGTCTTTATCAGGAATGATTTCGAAGGCAGGGTCACTATCAAGCCTGACCGTCTGGCAAAGTATGCGGACAAGTTCGGCGGCATGGTGCCCAGGAAGTCCCCTCATTTCATATTCCTTGTATCGGGTAGTTTCAATCCTGAAGAGACATTCGATGAACTTAATTCCAGCCTTCCCGAGTCTGACAGGTTCAGGGTGGTTGTGGAGAATGACAGCAAGTTCTGGAGTACGCTTCTGGAGTGGCTGCTTTTCCCGCTGCTGCTGATACTCATGTGGGTTTTCATGTTCAGAGGGATGAACAGGGGGATGAATGGCGGAGGCGGTCCCGGAGGCATATTCAATGTCGGAAAGTCTACGGGAAAACTTGCTGAAAAAGAGAATATCAAAGTCTCTTTCAAGGATGTAGCGGGACTTGAGGGCGCCAAGGAAGAAGTGATGGAGATAGTGGATTTCCTGAAAAATCCCAAGAAATATACCGCACTTGGCGGGAAAATCCCTAAGGGAGCCCTTCTGGTCGGCCCTCCGGGCACCGGAAAGACACTGCTTGCAAAAGCTGTAGCTGGCGAGGCCAATGTACCGTTCTTTTCGATTTCGGGTTCGGATTTCGTGGAGATGTTCGTCGGTGTCGGTGCGTCCAGGGTGCGTGACCTTTTCCGTCAGGCCAAGGAAAAGTCTCCTTGCATTGTCTTCATAGATGAAATAGATGCAGTCGGAAGGGCGAGGGGCAAGAACGTAGGATTCTCGTCCAATGATGAAAGGGAGAACACCCTTAACCAGCTGCTCACGGAAATGGATGGCTTCGATTCCAATTCAGGCGTCATCATTCTGGCTGCCACAAACAGGGCGGATATCCTCGACAAGGCGCTGCTTCGTGCCGGCCGTTTCGACCGCCAGATACATGTGGATCTGCCGGACTTGAAGGAAAGGGTCGAAATATTCAAGGTGCACCTTAAGAATCTCAAGCTCGAGCCTGACTTCGACGTCGATTTCCTGGCCAGGCATACACCTGGATTTTCAGGGGCGGATATTGCGAATGTATGCAACGAGGCGGCACTTACGGCTGCCCGCAGGAACAAGACCGTGATAGACAGGCAGGATTTTCTCGATGCCGTTGACCGGATTGTAGGCGGACTTGAGCGCAAGACAATGATAATCACTCCTGAAGAAAAGAGATCGATCGCGCATCATGAGGCCGGCCACGCTACTGTCAGCTGGTTCCTCAAGTATGCGAACCCTCTGTTCAAAGTAACCATAGTTCCGCGCGGCCAGGCCCTCGGAGCCGCATGGTATCTTCCGGAGGAAAGGAAGCTTGAAACCAAAGAACAGCTTATCGACGAGATGTGCGCACTTCTTGGAGGCAGGGTGGCAGAGGAAATCGTGAACGGCCAGCCGTCAACAGGAGCTCTGAATGATCTTGAACGCCTTACAAAGACCGCTTATGCCATGGTTACATATTATGGAATGAGCGACAAGGTCGGGACGGTTTCGTTCTATGATTCTACCGGGGCCAGAGGCTATGACCTTTCAAAACCGTACAGCGAGAAGACGGCAGAAGCCATTGACCAGGAAGTAAAAGACCTTGTCAATTTCATCCATGACAGGACATACAAGCTTCTTATGGAACATAAGGAAGGCTTCGAGCAGCTTGCAGCACAGCTTCTTGAAAAAGAAGTCATTTTTGCGGATGATCTGGAACGTATCTTCGGGCCGAGGCCGTGGGGAGACAAAAATGGGGGAGAGGCGCAGGATGAAATTTAAAAATCTGATTACCAGAACTCTTTCAGGAGCGGGATTCGTCGCAGTAATGCTGGCGGGCCTGCTCCTTGACAAGTATCTGTTCGCTGCCGTGATGCTGTTTGTAATGGTAGTCATGATGCATGAATTCTTCAAGATGACCATGGGGGATGAGTACCGTTTTTCCAGGGCACTGGCCATTTTTGCCGGAGTCACCCTGTTTACCCTGACGTTCATGTACAAAGGGCATGTGCTCGACTTTCCGGGAAGGCTGGTCATACTGGCTATGATCCCCATCTTCATTGTTATGGTGAACTCATTGTACGTCAAGGACAAGACTGATTTCGGCAAATTCGCGAACCTGTATACGGCAATCCTTTATATAGCAGTTCCCGTTACTCTCACCAATTTTGCGGTATTCTCTTCTACGGGAGCTTTTTCCGGAGTCGTCCTGCTATGTTTTTTCATCATTATCTGGGCATCTGATGTCGGCGCCTATATCTTCGGCATGACGTTGGGGCAGAGATTCGGCAAAAAGCTTTTTCCCGAGATTTCACCCAAGAAGTCCTGGATAGGGTTCTGGGGCGGGTTCCTCATGTCAGTCATTGTTGCGGCAGCCCTTTATTATGCAGGGTTTTTCCCGCAGTCATACCATATACTGCACTGTATTGCAATGGCTGTCCTCATGAATATCTCCGGCGTTTACGGCGATCTTGTCGAATCCCAGTGGAAACGGCATTATGCGCTGAAGGATTCCGGAAATATAATTCCGGGGCACGGAGGAATGCTCGACAGGTTCGACAGTGCACTTTTTGCCATTCCGATGGGGGTCATCTACCTGATGGTCTACAATATTATATGGTAGGGACTCGACTTATATGGAAATTTTATAAATTTGCAGGATAATTCAAGGGTATATGACGATTCATAGGGCCGGCAGAGGTACAATTCTTGGCATCTGGGCGTTCTGCGCCTTGATGATTTTCGTTGTCCTCCAGATAAAGTGTGTATTTGTCTCATATCCTCTTGCCGGAGCTTTCATTTTCTTCATGGGCTTCGTCCTGTATTTTTTCCGCGTTCCCGACAGGGAGGTAGCGGCAAGCGAGAAGGCAGTCACTTCCGTTGCCGACGGGGAAATCGTCATCATAGATAAAGTCTATGAAAGCGAATATATTAAAGGTGAATGCATACAGGTATCGGTGTACATGGATTTTTTCAATGTCCATGTGAATTTCTGGCCAGTATCCGGTGAAGTGACCTATTACAGATATCATCCCGGAAAATATTTTCTGGCTTTCCTTCCGAAGGCATCAGAACTTAACGAACATACCTCCGTAGCTGTCAGGAACATGTACGGAGAAGTCTTTTTCAAGCAGCTTGCCGGTACATTTGCAAGAAGGATCGTATGCTATGCCAAAGTGGGGAATACAACTGAAAGAGGGTCCCAGTGCGGCATAATAAAGTTCGGTTCAAGAATTGACATGTACCTTCCTCTCGATGCCAAAATCAAGGTAAAGGTAGGGGATGAGGTCAGGGCCTGTGAAACTATTATAGCAGAATTATAAATGGAAGAGATAATCATCATTTTTGCTCTTATCCTACTGAACGGTATTTTTTCAATGTCGGAGATTGCGCTTATATCGGCGCGCAAGTCCAGTCTGCAGACTGATGCAGACAAGGGACAGAAATCAGCCAGAACTGCACTCAAGCTCGCTTCGGATCCTGACAAATTCCTTTCGGCCGTCCAGATAGGAATAACATTGATAGGGATTCTCACCGGTATTTTCTCCGGAAACAAGGTAGCGGCAGAGCTGACAAAGGTGCTTGACAATGCGGGGATGTCTCTTGGGGCGGCCTCAGCCCTGGCCCAGACAATAATCGTCATTATAGTGACATACTTTACCATTCTTCTGGGAGAACTGGTCCCTAAAAGGATAGCGATGAGTGCATCTGAGAGAGTGGCCAAGATCGTTGCCGGTCCGATGAAGGCGATTTCAGTACTGACCTCACCTTTTGTCTGGCTGCTTGCCAAAAGCACTGCCTGCGTATTGAAAGTGCTGGGAGTCAAGGCCCAGGAATCCAAGGTGACGGAAGAAGAGATCAAGTCGATAATACAGGAAGGGACCGATGAGGGCGAGGTTTCGCCTGTCGAGCAGGACATAGTCGACAGGGTTTTCGCGCTGGGCGATCTCAAGGTCAGCACGATCATGACATTGCGTAACGATATCGTTTTCCTTGATCTGGAGATGTCGGAGTCTGAAATCAGACATACGATCGAGGAGAATATCTTCGAAGCCTATCCTGTTGTAGACGGGGATCTGGATCATGTAGTCGGAGTGCTTTCCTTGAAGGATTTTGTCCTGAATGTAGGGAAAGGCGGCTTTGACCTGAGCAAAATGACGCATGACCCCGTATATTTCCATGAAAACATGAATGTCTATACCGTCCTGGAAGACATGAAGCGGAAGAAGATCAGCAGGGCTCTGGTATGTGATGAATTCGGTTCATGCAGCGGTATCATTACACTGAAAGATATCATGGAGGCTCTTGTCGGAACGGTCAATGACGACCATCAGAAAGAGCCCGATATCGTGGCCAGACTTGACAATGACGGATGGCTGGTCGACGGACAGTGCTCCATGTATGATTTCATTATGCATTTCGACCTTGATGACGAAGTGCAGGATTATGAATATACTACAGTAGCAGGCCTTATCCTCGATGAACTTGACCATGTACCGGTAGCGGGCGAAAAAGCCGTTTGGGGGAACTTCGAGTTTGAAGTTGTAGATATGGACGGAGCCCGAATAGACAAAGTGATAGTCAAGGATATACGTAATCTGAAAGGACATCCGTCCGATCAGTCGGACAGGGCTGACACTCAAGAATCCGGCTCTGGTCAGGAATAAGCGGCAGTCCGCTTACGGCCAGGCACCGGTCATCTGGATGCCTCGTCCTCCTCTATCAGTTTAAGCAGACAGTCTACGGCTTCTGCTTCCGGAACATGTCTCATGACAGGGGTCTTGCCTTTGTATATGGATACTTTCCGGTTGCCTTCACCGACGTATCCCCAGTCGGCATCCGCCATTTCACCGGGACCGTTCACTATGCATCCCATCACGGCTATGACCATACCGTTAAGGTGCGACGTGCGCCGTTTCACTTCATCGAAAGCGGATTCCAGGTTATACATTGTCCTCCCGCATCCCGGACAGGCGATATATTCCGGACGGTAAAACTTCCGTCTGGCGGCCTGAAGAAGTTCGTCCGTGAAATATGCGGCGGTTTCAGAACTATCCAGACCGATGGTTTCTCCGTTGGCATCTTTATAGTACCCCTTTATTTCCACTTCATCTATTTTCCTGTCCAGCAGCATTTTCCCGAAGTCACAGGACATGTCCAGCATGAGCCTGTCCCTTGAAGGGGCATGGTAGGTCGCGACAGCTTTGTTTCCCTCCAGATTCAGCGAGACCATGGATGAATGAAGTTTTCCGTCATATCTGTCGGCAAGATACATTGCCACCGGTATCTCATTCACGGGATCTTCGGTAAGCGACACGCGGATCGTGTTTCCGATACCTTCGGAAAGCAGTGCTGAGATGCCGACCGCTGACTTTATTCTGCCGGAATCGCCGTTCCCGGCCTCTGTAACGCCAAGATGCAGGGGAAATATGATTCCTTTTTCTTCCATTGCCCTGTACAGAAGCCTGTACGCTTCTACCATGACGGCAGTATTGCTGGCTTTAAGGGAAACGACGACATTATAGAAATCATCTGCAATGCACATGTCAATCCATTCCATCGCAGCTTCTTTCATTGCAAACGGAGTATTACCGTACATTTCGGTAATCCTGGTACCGAGGGAACCGTGGTTAAGGCCTATGCGCAAAGCCGTTCCGGTTCTTTTGCACACTTCGACCAGGCGGGAGAACTGAGCCTGAGCCTGTATATGGTCCTTGTGGAAATTCCCCGGATTTATACGCACTTTTTCCACTACCCCGGCAGCTTCTATGGCTATTTCAGATGAAAAATGGACATCCGCCACAAGAGGTGTCATAATCCCTTCAGCCCTCAGTCTCGATTTTATTTCCCTGAGAGCCTCGACCTCCCTGTGAGACGGAACTGTCAGTCTTATAAGCCCGGCTCCGGCTTCATGCATCCGCCTGCACTGCGCCACACTGGCTTCTACGTCAGACGTATGCGTGTTGCACATTGTCTGGACTACGATAGGGCAGCCCTCGCCGATTCTGACATCTCCTACTGTTGCAGTTATGATTTTCATATTCTTTATTTTTCTTCTACCGATGAATCCATTTCCGGCAGGCCGGCATCGAGCGACCTCTCCAGCCCGACCTGGGCTTTGGCCTCGCGTTTCAGCTGATGCCTGGTGTATCCTGTCCTCTTAGTCAGCTGGAAATGCAGCCCGACAGAAAATATGATATTGGAAGGATAGGAATACCGGTAATAATAATTGCTGTAGTAATCCGGCTGGTGCAGCGTTCCCATCGAATACTTGTACATTGCCGTGAAATGTATTTCGACAGGATCGAAAATGAAAGCAAAGCCGGCCCCTCCCTTGATTCCGTAGTCAAAACGTTTGTCCGTATCGATGAAACTGTCAGCGACTGCAGGATCTACCCCGGGACCGCTGCGTTCGATATTGAGTCTGTAGCCGACAAAAAAACCGATGTTGGCAAGAAGCTTCATTTTCCAGAAATCCACATGTATATGGGCAAGCAGAGGAACCTCGATTACATCCATGACAGCCTGACGTACCCCGCGGTACGGGCCGCCGAGGTCAGGCCATACCTCCGTATCTTCATCCTGCTTGAAACTGTATCCTTCTCTGGCATATACGATTCCCGCCTGGAATCCGAAATACGGCATATAGCCGAACATTTTTCCGTACCGTGTATAGAATATTCCGAAATTATACGGAAAAAACAGGGATTTCTGCCTCATGCTCGGATTCCACATCACCTGGCTCATGCTCATGCCGTACTGGAGTCCTATCATGGAATAATCATTGATCACCACCTTTTTCCTGACCTCGATAGAATCGAGGTACAGGTTAAGGCTGTCCTGCGAGGATGGAAGGGTGAATTCCGATACAATCCTGATGCTGTCACGCCCGGACTGCGGATCGTCCTGTCCATAGACCGCATATGCCGGCATGACTGCCGCAACAAGCACTGTCAGTCTTTTTATAAACGAAGATCTTATTTTCATTTGAACATTTCTCCTACATCGATGCTTTGAGACAATTCAGTCTTTTCCGGAATGTCGATAAAATCGGTGCCGTCCTCCAGCTTGTAGAACAGGACCTTTTCCGGCTGCTTCCTCTCAAGGAGATTTCCCGTATCCACTATACCGTTTCTGTTGACATCCTCAGTCAGACGGATGGAATATTTGCCGGCCTTAAGATAAGGGAACAGGAGCGTCCGGTCGTTTTCTATGATATATGTCCTGAGTACACTGCTTCTCTTTTCGTCCAGCAGATCTACAATGTATTTGTTCCTGACGTTTGTCATTGAAACGGACAGGGTGCTCAGTGTCTCGTCGTTCGGAAGCATGAGCTTGACTTCGAGGCTGTCATTGTAGAAACCGTTTATATCCTTGAACTTGCGTCCCGGGATATTCAGGAAATATTCGTATCCGGGCAACAGCTTTTCCACAGGACGGATAACGTATTTGCGCAGATTCAGGCTGTCCCGGGTTACAGTGAATTTCCCTTTTGTCTCCTGCTGCCTCGGGTTCAGGTATCTGAATACGACGGAATCGAACGCAGACTCTACCAGAGGGTACTTGAACTCTACTATATACCCGTTCTGCTCTATGTTTTCCGGCTTTGCGTCTACTGTAAATACAGCCGTAGTGTCTTCTTTCTTTATATCTTTCCGGGCACTTTTCCTGACGGTAAGCTCTTTTGGTTTTACGAGCTTGATTTCCTCTACGAAAGGAGCCAGATTGCCCAGAGTGTCGGTCTTCATGTAATCGACATTCAGGTACAGCGTGTCGGGCTGCGTGGCCGGGTCGTTGACCCATATCTCCAGACTGTCCTGCATGATGTTGAACTGGGTTATAAGCTTTTCATGCGGGACTCCTTTTATCCATATGGAATCTATTTGGGCATAAGGAGCCATGAAGGTAATGTATGCCGCACGTTCACCGACCCTCTCAGAGTTGTCTATCATCTGTGTCGAAGGAGTTTCCTTGAACAGGTTCAGAGTGTATTCCTTATTTCGTGCCTGGCATGCCAGCGTGTCTGTCATCAGGAACTTGTACAGCTCGGGAACAGAATCGCGCACCCGGTTTACAGGCCTGACCAGCGAATCCAGGAATGCAACCTGTTCGGAAGCCGCATCGTATTTGTTGTCATAGTTTACGTCCGTAATGGCAAAGAGCCTGTAGACCGTATCCTGTATATTCCTGATACAGAAGTATCCCCAGTCATCTGTCTTGCCGGCGGCAACAGGCCGCTGCAGGAAAATCGCCGAATCTGCCTGATCCTTATACAGCATGACGGTAGCGCCTTTTACAGGCATCAGCGTATTGCAGTCCTGCACGACCCCTGTTATGTACATGGAATCGACATTCTCTCCCGTAGAGAAAGCGAGGTTGTAGCCCGGGAACATGTTGCCCTCGTTGTTGTCGGCAACGGCATTAGTCAGATCAAGCGTATATGTCCTGTTCGAATCCAGGTCGTTTTCGAAATATATTACTAAAGTCTTGCCTTTCATCCTGTACTTCGGAGGCTTTTCCATAGGCGGCGACAGGAAGATGTTCTGCTGGTCCTTCACCACGACATATTCGTCGAAAGTGAACTCAAGCTGGGTTTTGTGTACCGGTACGTTCTTGGTGCCGGGATACGGGGAAAGCTTGACTATCACTGGAGGTATGGTGTCTTTCGGCCCTCCCGAAGGGGGAGTGGTAGTGTTTGCGCACGAATGGGAGAAAATCATCGTGCCCAGCACCAGGCCGACCGGAATCGCCGGAATCAAATTCTTCAGGAACTGTCTCATTATGAAAATCCTACTGTTATTCTTACTTATATGTCACTTCTGACTACGCTTGTTATTCCTTCTATCTTGTTGAGTTTTTTAATAAGTTTTTCCAGGTCTTCCTTGTCATGCACATAAAGATCTATGTAGCCTTCGAATATGCCTTCATCGGTCCCGAGGCAGAATTTCCTGATATTCACGCTCATGACAAGCGATATATAGCGCGAAATCTCATTGATGATACCTATCCTGTCCACACCTTTGAGGGAGAGGCGTATCAGGAAGGACTTGTCGGCAGCCTTTTCCCAGACCGGCATCACTATCCTGTCCCCGTGCTTCGCCGCTATGCTGTTGGCTACGCTGCAGGTTTTCTTATGCACCGTTACGGTACCGTCGGAGGCAAGGAATCCGACTACACTGTCTCCAGGAATCGGGTTGCAGCAGCTTGCGATTACATATTTATGCTTGGTATCCGATTCATCGTTAATCACATAGCTGTTCTTCTTGTCTTTACCTTTAAACCACGGGAAGCCCCATGACTTGCCTTGCTTCTCCTCATTCTTCCTGACGATTTCCTCAAGGCCGTTCAGCTTCAGGATTCCTATCCCGACCCTGAAATAGAGTTCGTCAGGATCGTTCTCGAAAATTTCATATCCGTTGAGCATCGCCCTGACAGTGGTTTCATTCAGTTTGCTGCCGATGGCCGAAAGCTGCTCTTCCACCATCTTTTTGCCGATGCCGATACTTTCCTGCCGTTCTCCTTTAAGGTAGTCGAGGACGATGTTCCTTGCTTTCCTGGTCTTGAGGAACTGCAGCCATTCCCGTTTCGGCTTTTCGGTCTCCGCCGTGATGATTTCCACCTGGTCTCCGGTCTTGAGCTGGTAGGAAAGGGGCTCGAGCTTCATGTTGACCTTGGCGGCGATGGCCTTGTTGCCGATTTCCGAATGTATCGAATACGCAAAATCAAGGGCCGTCGCCCCTTTCGGTATGCGCTTCTGGTCTCCCTTGGGCGTGAAGATGAATATGTCTGTGGTAGTAAGGTCATTGTGTATGATGTCCAGAAGCTCGAGAGCATTGACATCGGGATTGACGAGAATCTCCTTGACTTTGCTGATCCAGCTGTCCATCTCGTTTTCATTCTCGTCCACGAAGCCGTCTTTCTTATATGTCCAGTGTGCCGCGATGCCGCGCTCGGCTATGTCGTTCATCCTCGTAGTGCGGATCTGGACTTCGATCCATATGCCGGAATGGCTCATAAGGGTACAGTGAAGTGCTTCGTATCCGTTGTTCTTGGGATGCTTGACCCAGTCCCTGATACGGTCGCTCTTGTATCTGTATATACCGGTGATTATCGAAAATACATGGTAGCACTGGTCGCGCTCGCTTTCAGCGGATTTCGAGTCCGGGTTGAAAATGATCCTGACGGCATACAGGTCGTAGACCTGTTCGAACGTTATGCCTTTTGTTATCATCTTGTGCCAGATGGAATATGGGGTCTTGACTCTTTTCTTTACTTCGAAGTCGAAACCTGCAGCCTTCAGCGCGTCATTGATCGGACGGATGAATTCATCGATCTCTTTTTCCTTGTCATTGATGTTGCGGTTGATTTTTTCGGAAATTTCGTTGAAAGCCTGAGGCTCCTTGTATCTGAGCCAGATATCCTCCATTTCCGACTTGACCTCATAAAGTCCGAGCCTGTGGGCGAGAGGGATGAAGATGAACATGGTTTCGCTCAGGATCTTGTCCCGCTTGTATTCAGGCATGAACTCGATGGTCCTGCAGTTATGCAGCCTGTCGGCAAGCTTTATCAGTACGACACGGACATCATCGTTGAGCGTCAGGAGAATACGTTTGAAATTCTCGGCCTGGATGCTGTTCTGCTTGGCCTTGTCCTCGTTGTCCAGAACTGTCTTTATCTTTGTCAGACCGTCCACTAAGGAGGCTATCTTGTCCCCGAAGATATTCCGTATGTCATCGACAGTATAGTCCGTATCCTCTACGACATCATGCAGCAGTGCAGCACAGATGGACTTGTAGCCCAGTCCGATATTGCTTACGACTATCTGCGCGACTGCAATAGGATGCAGGATGTATGGTTCTCCGGAGCGCCGGCGGACCCCTTTATGGGCCTCATTGGCAAACTCGAAAGCTTTCTGGACCACATCCAGCTCGCCCTGGTTGGCGCATCTTTTCCTTGCGGCTTCCTTGAGATCGGCATAGTCCCTGGCAATGACTGCAAAATCCTGTTGTGTAAATTCTGAAATGGCCATATCTGTCAGTTATCAATTGTCAATGTTATAGTTGTCCACATTCTGGTATGCATAGGAAAGCTCTGCACCGAAAAGGATGATGAACCAACCGAAATTCATCCAGAACATGAAAAGGGGTATTGCGGCGACTGCTCCATATACCATGTTCAGCCTTGTGACAAAGACCTGCGTCCCCAGATAGAGGTACTGGAGAAGTGTAAATGCGAGGGCGGCAATGGCGGCTGACCGCAAGGCATTGCTGTACATGACCCTTGCATTCGGGATGAATTTATACATAGCCGAGAACGTGAACGTCGCCACTATATAGAATATCACCCATCCGAGGAAGGACGAGAATGACTCCATCGATTTGATGTCCAGTCCGATGCTCTCCAGAAGATTCGAGTAGATGATCGACCCCGAGAAGAACAGCATGATGATGAACGGGGAAATGACAAGTATCAGTATATAGAACGAGAACCTCTTGAAAAGGTTTCTGGATTTATGGACTTTCCATACATTGTTGAATACTCTCTCTACGGAAAACATCATCCAGAATATCAGCCATATGAACAGCAGGGCGCTTACCAGTCCCATAGTGCTGGACTGGGCCGTGGCGATAATGTTGTCCGCGAAGCCGAGCACCATGTCCACTGCCTGCTGGCTGTCGCTGAAGTTGGCATAGAGTAGTTCCTTAAGCCTGTCGGCAAGACCGAGGCCTCCGGTCAGGACGAATGTCACGGCTATGAACGGCACTACCGCCATTGTCCCGAAAAAGCTCAGGGCCACAGCCTGGAAGCCGATTTTCTGTGCGGAAAACGTTTTGAGGGTGAGAATCAGTATCTTTGTATATTTTATAGTGCTCGCCTTGAATCTGGACAGCTCTTCAAGGTTGATCTGCCAGATATCTTCCGCAAAGAATTTCTTTGATTTGTTGAGTGTGTGCCGTACCCTGTTCATCCCTGCCTCCTTCTTCAGAATAATGTGAGCTGCCGGTTATCAGGGCGGCCTGCCTTATTGTCGGCAGTCTCCTCTGTTTCATCACCGCTTCCGCGCGAAAGCATCCTCATGAAATCCTCCTCTGAAATGACCGGAATGCCTTCCGCTTCCGCCTTTTTCATTTTTTCAGGGCCCGGCTTTTCTCCGGCAAGGAGAAATGATGTCTTGCCGCTCAAAGATCCGCTGTTCTTTCCGCCGTGGGAAACGATCAGCTGCTTCATCTTTTCGCGTGGAATGGAGAAATTGCCGGATATGACGATGGTTTTCCCTTTGAGGACATCCGAAACCGGGCCTTCATTTGACTCCGTCTCGAACCTGAGCCCTGCAGCTTTCAGTCTGGAAATCATTTCCAGGTGCTTTCCATCCTTGAAATATGCCGTCAGACTGTCTGCGATGACCTCGCCTACGTCTTCAACCTGCAGCAATTCTTCCCGGGAGGCGGCGGAAAGAGCGTCGATGTTCTTGAAATATGAAGCGAGCTCCTTGGCGGTAGATTCACCTACATATCTGATTCCCAGCGCAAAAAGTACATGGTCGAAAGTCACTTTCTTCGATGCCTCCAGACTGTCCAGAAATCTCTGTGCAGAGCGGTCTTTCCATCCTTCAAGCCGTAGCAGGTCCTCTTTGGAAAGGCTGTAGAAATCAGCAGGATCCTTTACCAGTCCCAGGCTGTACAACTGTTCAATGGTGGCGTCGCCGGCTATGACATTCATGGCCTTGCGGCTGATGAAATGTACCAGCTTGCCTTTTATCTGGGTAGGGCATCCGTCTGTGTTCGGGCAGAAATATTTTGCTTCGCCTTCGTCTCTGACAAGCAGGGTCCCGCAGTCAGGACACCGGTCCGGAAAACGGGGGAGCGTCACGTCGGTTCCGCGCCTTGAAAGCTCCACGCCTGTTATCTTCGGTATTATCTCTCCGCCTTTTTCCACATAGACATAGTCTCCTACATGGATATCAAGCAGTTCCATCTGGTCTGAATTGTGGAGCGAGGCCCGTTTCACTACGGTTCCGGAAAGCTGCACCGGCTCCAGATTCGCTACCGGGGTGACTGCGCCGGTCCTTCCTACCTGATAATCAATGGAAAGCAGTTTCGTGAGGGCCTGCTCCGCCTTGAATTTGTAGGCGACTGCCCAGCGCGGGAACTTTGCCGTATATCCGAGCTCCGTCTGATATGGGAGTTCATTCACCTTGATGACTATGCCGTCGGTAGCGAACGGAAGGAATTTCCTCTCGGTGTCCCAGTATCTTATGTATTCTTCTATCTCCGAAATGTTCCTGCAGATTCGCCTTTTGTCGGATACGGGCAGTCCCCAGCTTTTCGCGGCATTCAGTGCCTGATCGTGGGTCCCGAACGGCAGATTCTCTCCCAACATGTGATACAGGGTGCATTCCAGACCTCGATGTCCGACTTCTTCAGGATCGATGAGCTTGAGGGAACCTGAAGCGGCGTTGCGCGGATTGGCAAAAGGAGGGTCCTCATCGCGCAGCCTTTCTTCATTGAGCCTGTCGAAAGCCTTGTACGGCATATAGATTTCGCCTCTGATCTCGAATTCGTCGGGAAATCCGCTGCCGGAGAGTTTCTGCGGTATGTTGCTGATGTGCCTGACGTTTTCCGTCACATCATCGCCTACTGTCCCGTCCCCTCTGGTCAGAGCCCTGAAAAGCACGCCGTTACGGTAAGTAAGGCAGATGGCCGTTCCGTCGAACTTCAGCTCGCAGGAAAAAGTAAAGGAGTTTCCTATGCTTTTTGCCGCACGGTCCGCGAATGCCTCCACTTCAGTAATGTCGTATGTATTCCCAAGGGAGAGCATCGGATATCTGTGAGGATACTGTGCAAATTCCTTGTTTCCCTGCCTGGACCCGGACAAGTCGCTTCCGACATGCTGTGTAGGGGAGTCCGGAGTCACGAGATCGGGATGCTGTTTTTCGATGTCCGACAGCTCTTTCATCAGGGCGTCGAACTCAAAATCGCTCAATACGGGTGCATTCTCCACATAATACAGACGGTTGCTCTCGGAGAGCGTTTCCCTGAGCTGCTGTATCCTTCTGATGGCCTCTTCTCGTGTAAGCATAGTTTCCTGTCCCCTCTTAAACGACATAAGTTTGCAAATTTAACGATTTTTTCGCGGATTTTCCCTGAAATTAGATAATTTTGCACCGCCGGAATCCCATACGGCAGATAATTGACATATTCAGAATATTAACTTTAAATAGCTTTTAACATGAAAGATGCAGTAATTATCCTTTGCGGTGGCGGTCCTGCCCCTGGAATGAACTCAGTGTCAATGAGCGTAGCCAAGACTTTCCTTTCAAAAGGTTACAGGGTGATCGGCCTCCACGGCGGCTATTCCGGACTTTTCAGCAAGAACGCACGTACCGAGGATCTGGATTTCTTCAAGGCTGACCGTTATTTCAACAGGGGCGGCTCCTACCTCGAAATGAGCCGTTTCAAACCTACCGACAAGGATTTCGAGGAGAACTTCAACCTCGACCTTTTCAAGGACAACAACATAAAGCTTCTGGTGACTATCGGCGGTGACGATACCGCTTCCACTGCAAACAGGATCTCGAAGTTCCTTGCTGCAAAGAACTATCCTATCGCCAATATCCACTGTCCGAAGACCATTGACAATGACCTTCCTCTTCCGAACAATACCCCGACTTTCGGATACAATTCGGCAAAGAACGAAGGTGCGCACCTTGCAAGGACCATCTACGAGGATGCACGCACTTCAGGCAACTGGCTGATAATCTCCGCAATGGGCCGCACCTGCGGAAGCCTCGCCCTCGGAATCGGAGAGGCTACCCACTGTCCTATGACCATCATCCCGGAGATGTTCAACAAGACCCAGATGACCCTGGACAAGATTATCAAGCTCTCGGTTTCCGCTATCCTCAAGAGGAAGATAATGGGCGTGAACTACGGTACGATCGTGGCTGCAGAAGGTCTGTTCCACGATGCAGGCGTAGCTAAAGAGGCTGCAGACGCAGGTATCCACTTTACATACGACGAGCACGGACATCCGGAGCTCGGCAAGATTTCCAAGGCAGTGCTTTTCAATGACCTTCTCGAGAAAGAGTTCAAGAAACTCGGTCTCAAGGTAAAGAGCCGTCCGGTGGAAATCGGATACGACGTACGTTGCCAGGACCCTGTAGCTTATGACCTTACATACTGCACGGAGCTTGCCATGGGCGTTTACCAGCTTTTCAGCGAGGGCAAGACAGGCTGCATGGTATATGTAGACGCATACGGCAACGTATCTCCTCTGTACCTTTCAGACCTTCAGGATCCTGAGACAGGAAAGATCCCTCCTAGGGTTGTGGACATCAACGCAGGTACAGCGCAGAACTACTACAACTATATCGCACACTATATCACAGAGGCTGACTACGAGGCTGCAAAGGCATACGTAAGCAACCCTGAGGCATACGACTTCAAGAAGATCCTCGAGTGGTAAATGAAAGATGTAGACTAAAGTCATACATTGACATATAAATGATTGAAGAAGAGCTGTTTCGGCAGCTCTTCTTTTTTTGTGCGACAGTGCTTTTTAATTGTCATTTCGACCGAGCGGAGGAAATGGAGAAATCTGCCTGTAGAATCCTGCAGATCCCTCGGCTTCGGGCTGCGCCCCTCGGGATGACAATCAATAGAATCGCTCTAATATTTTATGCGATAGTAATCGAGCAACGCCTTGTAGTTGTCCTGAGCCGTGAGACAGGTGTCGCGCAGATACTCACGGACAACCGGCCACTGTTGCAGACCTCGATAATAGAACATCTTCAACTCGTCCGTAATGATGAACGGTACGAACCCATTTGCCAGGCACTCTTTGAACATCACAAGTCTGCCTACACGACCGTTGCCATCCTGGAACGGGTGTATTGTCTCGAAACGTTGATGCAGATCAAGAACATCGTCAAACGTTTTTTCCTTATTTGTATTATATTCCTTCAGGAGTGCCTTAATCTCGCGTCCAACATCTTCCGGGGCTGTTGTCTCGTTGCCTCCCACTTCATTGGGAAAGCGCTTGTATTCGCCTACGGCGAACCACTCCTTGCGACTGTCGGCAGTCCCGGATTTAAGTATTGCGTGGAGTTCCTTGATAAGGCTCTCGGTCAATGTGTCAGATGCCCGATCAATAATGAGATCAATGCAGCGGAAATGGTTGACGGTCTCAATGATGTCGTCCACTTTTACACCTTCGCCCCCGATGGTGTTTGTCTCGAAGATATAGCGTGTCTGGTCGTGCGTGAGACGGCTGCCCTCAATATGATTGGAGTTGTAGGTAAGATCGATCTGGGTGCGATGATAGATGCCGCCTTTCAGTCCCATATCCTTTTGCTCGCGCAGCACCGCCAGCAGGGGAGTGATTTTTCCCTGTGCCGTGCGCTCCGAAATTCCATGCCTGTCCGCAGACTCTGTAACTGAAATATACTTCATAAGTTTACCGTCTCATTATGCCTGCAAAGATAGCATATTTGCCGATAACCCGGCACCGGAACTCTTGACTGAAGTAAAATCAAAGCCAATAATTGCACAAAAGATTGGAGCGAGAATACAGTGCAATTGGATTTATTTATATATTTGAACCTGCAAACAACCGGTATCCGGGAAAAGAGCAGGCAAAAAGTCAAAGCCATGTCATTTAATTTAGTATAACAATAACAATGAAAAACATTATCCTTGCTTCGATATCCGCCGTTGCGGCTCTCATGGCGGCAGTTTCATGCGATTCTTCATCTTCTCATCCTGACCTGAGCGAGGTCTCTTTCGGAATTCCGGCCGAAGCGATAGCCGGAGAACAGATCGAACTTACCTTATCGGAAAGGATCGAAGATCTGGCCGTATATATTGGCGGCAGAGAATTCACAGTGAAGTATCTTCAGGAAAATGAAGAAGGCGGTTTCAGCTTCCGGCTCTGCCTGCCGGAGGATTTCAAAGGGGAATATGACGTTACGGCAAAAGACCTTGGCAGCAAGGACGGAGCCGAATTCAATATAGGCCATATAGCCGTATGGCAGCTTTCCGGCGAACCGGAGTTTTCCACAGGCAGACCGGTAAGAACGGACTTGAGCGGTTCCGTCATGATTCTCAACTCATGCAAGGTGACAATGGACGGGATAGAGAAACTGGATTTCTACGACATTGACGGCAAACCCGTAAAGGCGGAACTTTATGATGAACAGGCCGTATCGTCACTCTATTCTACAGGTACAGTAACCTACTGTTCGGAATTCGATGTAATCTGTCCGTATGACGGCAGTTATGAGGCTTACAGGGAATACACGTCTGAAGTATCCGTTCCGGTAATCATCAGAAACAGAGACGGAATCATGCTTCCGGTCGGCCGGGTTGAAAAAATCCGGAATATCTGCAGCGTATCCGGCAATGTATTCTATTTTTCAGACAATGATCCTGCCGGACCGGTATATATGGCTGCCGTTGACGGAGCACTGTTCCCCGCCCAGGGCACGGATTTTCCGGATGACATGATGGACAGGACACTACGGCCGGAAGCCCTCAGAGGTTCCGAAGGCAGGCTTGATTATCACGCGGCTGTGCCGTTGTCGGCAGCGACATCGGACGGAAAGGTATTCCTGAGCGAACAGTACGTCTATAACGGAGACAATACCATAGAAATGAGCGCCCCGTCAGATGACTATGGAAGTGTCGAAAGCGTATTTGCACTCGGCGGGAATCTGATCATGCTCAAAGGATACGTCGGTGAATCCACTCTATATTATGCATCTGTCGGCGAACGCTCGGGCTCATGGCGCAAATTCGATGAACTCGACTGCAGGATACTGTATTCATCTGCCGTAGTATATAATGACAAGGCATATCTGATGGGTGCGAACCGCTACTTCGTCATAGACACGGAACTCAATGTTACCGGACATAACTACCATACCGCTCCCGGTGACAGTGATGGACAGTATGTGCCGGGAAATCCGCACAATGAAAGCTGGTGGTATTACCATGACAAAGACAGCTTCAATTTCTGCAGGATGAAACTGGAAGAAATGTCGTCTTCTGGCCCTGAAATACTTTCAGGCGTACCGGAATTCATGTTCCACTCCCTGGATGACGTTGCTGTCTGGAATACATATGACGGCGGCAAGGTTGTCATAAACATTATATCCGGAGGAGAGTTTAAAACGGTCACGGACAATGAGGGCCTGCTTTCGGAAACAACTGTCGCATACGATTCCGGAGCTGTTACAAATACCTTCATGCAGGAGGAATAAGCGCAGGCTTTACGGTTCTGCAGCGGGAAAGTGTTGCAGAGTCGTAAAAAAGATTTATCTTTGCATCCGAAAAATAGAATATCTCTCAGGGCAGGGTGAAATTCCCTACCGGCGGTGACAGTCCGCGACTCCCTGGATGACAGGGACTGAACCGGTGAAATTCCGGTACCGACGGTAAAGTCCGGATGGAAGAGGGATAAGATCGGATGACGTGTAGTGTAGTGAACAGTCATCGTTGCTGCCCTGAGTACATATTTCTGTACCCAGGTTTTTTATTTTATGTGGAGTAACGAAGACGTACAGTACATGAAAATGGCGGTGTCCCTTGCCGGGAAGGGCGCAGGACATGTCTCGCCGAATCCTATGGTAGGCGCGGTAATAGTAAAGGACGGCCGGGTCATATCCCGGGGATGGCACAAGGTCTTCGGCGGTCTTCATGCCGAAACGGATGCACTTGCATCATGCACTGAAAGTCCTGCAGGCGCTACCATGTATGTCACTCTGGAACCATGCTGCCATTACGGCAAACAGCCTCCGTGCACTTCTGCCATCATCAAAGCCGGGATCTCCCGCGTAGTGGTCGGGATGACCGATCCCAATCCTCTTGTCAGCGGCAAAGGTATCTCCATCCTCCGGGAACACGGCATAGAAGTGTGCACAGGGCTTCTGGAAAAAGAAATACGGTATCAGAACAGGTTATTCATCAAATATATTACACAGCACCGGCCCTGGACCGTGCTGAAATGGGCCATGACCCTCGACGGCAGGATAGCAGCCGCCTCCGGCGATTCAAGATGGGTAAGCTGTGAAGAATCACGGCATTACGTACATACGCTCCGGGGAAGATACATGGGCATAATGGCAGGAATCGGGACAGTCCTGGCCGATAATCCCATGCTCAACTGCAGGACAGACGGTATGCGTCAGCCGGTGAGGATAATAGTGGACTCTCATGCATCCCTTCCGGAAGATTCGGCGATAGCCCGTACTGCAGGGAAATACCGGACAGTGCTTGCCCATACGACAGATGCCATGCAGGAAAGGCTTGAACCGCTTCACAGCTGCGGCATAGAGACTGTGGAGTGCGCTGCCACGGAAAACGGTATGGTCGACCTTGATGACCTGATGTCCAGACTCGGGGCAATGGGAATCGACTCCGTGCTTGTGGAAGGGGGAGCGGAACTGGACTGGAGCCTGGTTTCTGGGGGTCTTGCAGACGAGTACTATATATTCGCCGCGCCGAAAATCATCGGCGGAAAAGCGTCGAAAGGTCCGGTCGGAGGCAGCGGCCTTGACAGGATGGCTGACGCTTTTTGCCTTGATATAGAATCCGTCACGACATCAGGCGAAGATATTCTGATACATTGTTTTCCCAAAGGCAGGTATCCAGCTGGGACGTAGCCCGGAGCCGAAGGGTCCGATAATATGAAATGATATGTTTACAGGAATAGTAGAAGAAACAGGGACTGTCCGTTCGGTACGCGGCGGAAGTTCTGGAGCAGTACTGGAGATATCTGCCGGTAAGGTGCTGGAAGGTACACGGACAGGAGACAGTATCGCGGTGAACGGAGTATGTCTTACCGTTACGCCCGGGCATGGATGCTTTACTGCTGACGTGATGCCGGAATCCCTGCGCAGGACATCGCTCGGCAGTCTTATAGCCGGCTCGAAAGTCAACCTTGAGCGTGCCATGGAATGCGGAGGCCGATTCGGAGGGCATATCGTATCAGGGCATGTGGATGCCTGCGGACGGGTAGAGACTCTCACAAAAGAAGGCATTGCCGTGTTGATGACTGTCTCGGTGCCGCATAATTTATTGAAATACATAACTGAAAAAGGCTCTGTCACTCTTGACGGGACTTCGCTGACAGTGGTTTCAGCCGGAAGCGGTTCATTTAAGGTGTCACTGATTCCGCATACGCTATCCTCCACGACCTTGGGACTGTTGCGTGTCGGGAGTCCGGTCAATGTAGAGGTCGATATGCTTGCCAGATATGTGGAAAGGCTGCTGGATTTCGGAAAGAATGAGCCGGATGACAGCCGTACAGAGTGTGATTCGGGGAAACTGACCATCGATTTCCTGAAAGAGAACGGATTTTAGTAATACTCGATATAATTTTACAATATAATATAATGAAATTCAATACAATACCTGAAGCTGCCGAGGATTTGAGGCAGGGAAAGATAATAGTCGTCATAGACTCTCCTGACAGGGAGAATGAAGGCGACCTGATATGTGCGGCAAGATTCGCTACCACTGAAAATATAAATTTCATGGCCACATACGGTAAAGGCCTGATATGCATGCCGATGAGCCGGGAGATGACCAGGAAACTCGGGCTTCCGCAGATGGTCGCCAGAAATACCGACAACCATTGTACGGCTTTCACGGAGTCTATCGACCATGTGTCTACAAGCACCGGGATTTCTGCCATAGAACGCTCGGTGACAGCCATGAAATGCGTCGCTCCCGACGCACGGCCGGAAGACTTCCGCAGGCCCGGACACATGTTCCCGTTGGAGGCGAAACCTTGGGGTGTGCTTGAACGCGAGGGACATACCGAAGCCACTGTAGACCTTATGCGTATAGCCGGACTCGAAGAGTGCGGGCTTTGCTGCGAAATCATGAGGGAAGACGGGGATATGATGAGGACAAGCGAACTGACAGCTTTTGCCCGGGAGCACGGCTTGAAAATCATAACTGTAGAGGACCTTGTCCTGTACCGCAAGCACCATGAGAAGTGGGTGGAAAAAGCTACGGATGCCGCATTCCCGACCAGATACGGAAACTTCCGTATTTGCGGATATGTGAACAAAGTGACCGGGGAGCATCATGTAGCCGTAATTAAGGGCGACATCACTACAGAGGAGCCTGTTCTTTGCAGGATGCATTCGGAGTGTCTGACCGGAGATGTTTTCGGCTCGCTCAGGTGCGACTGCGGCGAACAGCTTGCTGAAGCGCTGCGCAGAATAGAGAAAGCCGGAAGGGGAGTGCTGCTGTATCTGCGTCAGGAAGGCAGGGGCATCGGGCTGATAAACAAGCTGCGGGCATACGAGCTGCAGGACCGGGGAATGGATACTGTCGAAGCCAATATCGCATTAGGGTTCAAACCTGACTTGCGTGAGTACGACACCGGAGCCGCCATACTTGCCGACCTGGGGGTAAAGAAACTGATATTGATGACCAACAATCCTCTGAAGATCAACGGGCTTGACCATTACGGAATCGAAGTGGCAGGACGCGACCCTATAGAAATGACCTGCAACGAGAAGAATGCAGCATATCTATACACCAAATACAAGAAAATGGGGCACATGTTGCACTTTGACAATAAATAATTACTGAACAACACTACTGTCCACTAAAAATGGACAAGGTTAAAAATTAAATAAATTCAGTTCACTAGAATCATATCGGTCTTTGA